>JAHDVS010000036.1:0-18174 GCA_023382435.1 Thermoleophilia bacterium | reverse complement strand
GCGAGGCCGGGCTCGTACACGGGGCAGGGATCGGCCGCGCACGGCTCCATGTCGAGGATGGCGAGGATCCGCCCGCCAGCGTCGAGGAACGCGATCGAGAGCGGGATCCGCGTGTCCTTCATCCAGAAGCCCCCGCGCGTGTCCTCCCCGTAGAGGAAGAGCATCCCCGAGCGCTCGGGGAGCAACTCGCGCCCCATCAGACCTCGGCTTCGCTCCTCCGGCGTGTCGGCGATCTCGACGGTCAACTCGACCGGCCCGCCCGCGGTCTCGATCTCCAGCGTTCCCGCGACCGGCGCGCCCCCGCAGGCGACGAGAGCGAGCAACGAGAGCGTGGCGAGCGCGATCCGGAGCACGACCGGATGATGGCGGAGCCGACGCGGCGCAGCGCGCGATTCGCGCGTTCGGGCGACTGCGCTCGCCGCGAGCCGTTAGGTTTTCCGGGGATGGCCCATCTCTCCGCCTCGTTCTCGGCGACCCTCCGGGTGCACCTGGACGACCGTCCGGGAGCGTTTGCCGACCTGGCACGCGCGATCGGTGACGCCGGGGGCTCGCTCGACGCGATCGACCTCGTCCGGGTCGAGGGCGCACGCAAGGTGCGCGACATAACGGTGTTCGCGCAGGACGCGGGCCACGTCGAGCGGATCGTCGCCACCGTCCGGTCACTTCCCGGAGTCGAGGTCGAGCACGTCTCCGACCGGACCTTCCTGCTGCACCTGGGCGGGAAGATCGAGGTCACGTCCAAGGCGCCTCTGAAGACGCGCGACGACCTCTCGATGGCGTACACGCCCGGGGTCGCCCGCGTCTGCGAGGCAATCGCGCGGGACCCCGAGTCCGTTTGGAACCTGACGATCAAGCGCAACACGGTCGCCGTCGTCACCGACGGAACCGCGGTGCTCGGGCTCGGCGACATCGGCCCCGAAGCCTCGCTGCCGGTGATGGAGGGCAAGGCGATGCTGTTCAAGGAGTTCGGCGGTGTCGACGCGTTCCCGATCGCACTGGCCACGAAGGACGTGGATGGGATCGTGAGCGCCTGCGAGGCGATCGCCCCCGTGTTCGGCGGCATCAACCTGGAGGACATCTCCGCCCCGCGCTGCTTCGAGATCGAGGACAGGCTGCGCGCGTCGCTCGACATCCCCGTCTTCCACGACGACCAGCACGGCACCGCGATCGTCGTGCTCGCCGCCTTCCTGAACGCGCTGCGCGTGGTCGGGAAGAAGGCGGAGGACGTGAAGATCGTCCTCACCGGGGTCGGCGCCGCTGGCGTGGCCGTCACGAAGATCCTCCGGGCCGCCGGCGTCACCCGGATCGTCGGCTGCGACCGGAAGGGCGCGATCTGGGCCGGCCGCCCCGGCCTCGACGGCGTCAAGGCCGCCTATGCGCAAGACACGAACCCTGATCGGGAGCGCGGCAGCGCCGACGAGCTCCTGCGAGGCGCCGACGTCTACCTCGGGCTCTCGGCACCGGGGGCGGTCTCAGCAGCCGCCGTCGCCACCATGGCGCCGGGCGCGATCGTGTTCGCGATGGCGAACCCGACCCCCGAGGTCGCACCGGAGGAGTTCGGTGGCAACGTTGCTGTCGTCGCCACCGGCCGCAGTGACTACCCCAACCAGATCAACAACGTGCTCGCGTTCCCCGGCGTCTTCCGCGGCGCCCTCGACGCGCGCGCGAGCCAGATCACCGAGCGCATGAAGCTCGCGGCCGCCCACGCGATCGCAGCCACCATCCCCGAGGACGCGCTCGGCGCCGAGTACATCATCCCGAGCGTCTTCAACCGGGACGTGGTTCCCGCCGTCGCCGAGGCCATCGCCGCGGCGGCGGACGCGGACGGCGTCGCCCGGCGACGGCACGGGCCCGAGTCCTCGTAGGCGGGACAGCCGGCGTCCGGGGCTAGCCGGCGAACGTCGAGTAGAGCAGGTAGACGTTCAGGCTGATGATCAGGCCGGCGATGGTACCGGCGACGACCGTCGTCAGGCGGCGATTCACGAACGCGCCCATGACGTCGACGCGGCGCGTGAGGTAGATCATCGGCACGAGAGCGAACGGGATCCCGAACGAGAGCACGACCTGGGAGACGACCAGCGTGCTCGTCGCCGGAAGGCCGAGGCCGAGCACGACGAGCGCCGGTGCCATCGTCACTCCCCGCCTCAAAAACAGCGGGATCGTCCGGCGGATGAAGCCCTGCATCACCACCTGCCCCGCGTAGGTGCCGACGCTCGAGGACGAGAGACCGGATGCGAGTAGGGCAACCGCGAACGCGAGCGCCGCACCGCCGCCGATCAGCCGGTCGAGACCCTGGTGCGCCGCCTCGATCGTGTCGACGCCGGTGTGCCCTGTCTTGTTGAAGAGCCCCGCCGCTACGAAGAGCATCGACAGGTTGATCAGGCCGGCGAGGCCCATCGCGACGACGACGTCGATGCGCTGGAACCGCAGGACGTGCCTGCGCTCCTCGTCGTCGCGGCACGGGACGCGGCGCTGGGTCAGCGCCGAGTGGAGATAGACGACGTGAGGCATCACGGTCGCGCCGATGATCCCGACTGCCAGGAGCACGCTGTCCCCGCCCGCGAGGCGCGGCACGAGGCCCGCTGCCGCGTCGCCGGCATTTCCGCCGACGCGCAGGAAGTCGTAGGCGAAGCCGAGCAGCACGAGCCCGAGCAGGCCGATGATCGCAAGCTCGAACCTGCGGTACCCGCGCTGCTCGAGCGCGAGTATGCCGAACGCGACGACGGCGGTGATCACTCCCGCGGGGAAGAGCGGGATGCCGAAGAGGAGGTAGAGGGCGAGAGCCGCACCCACGAACTCGGCGAGGTCCGTTGCCATCGCGATCGCCTCCGCCTGAAGCCACAGCCCCCACGACACCGGCCGCGGGAAGTGGTCGCGGCAGAGCTCGGGGAGGCTGCTGCCCGTCGCCACTCCCACTTTCGCTGACAGGTACTGAACGAGCATCGCCATCAGGTTCGCGGCGACGATCACCCAGACGAGCATGTAGCCGTACTTCGCGCCCGCCTCGATGTTCGTCGCGAAGTTGCCCGGGTCGATGTAGGCGACGGCCGCAACGAAGGCGGGCCCCAGGAGCGCGAGCGCTCCCCGCACGCGGCCGCGCGCGCGGAGCACCGAGAGGGGACTCGGTCCGGGTGCTCCCTGCGCCTCCGGCGGCAGGGTGACGGTGCCAGATTCTGGCGAGCCCACAACACCAATTTAGGTGTGTAGAAATCTGCTGTCAACGTCGTCGCTCCCCCACCGCTCGGCTGTAGCCTGTATCTCGATGTCCGAGCCCGACCACAGCGTCATCATCTGGAGCGACTACACCTGACCGTTCTGCTACGTCGCCCTCGAGCGGGCGACGTGGCTCGAGCGCCGGTTCGGCGCCGCAATCGACTGGATGCCATTCGATCTTCACCCGGAGTACCCGCCCGAGGGGATCCCTCGCAGCGAGCTGGCACGCCGCTACGGGCCCGACCACGAGCAGCGTGTCCGGGAGGTGGTGGAGGAATGCGGCTACCGCTACGCGCCGCCTCCGGACGTCGTCCCGCATTCGGGCAACGCGCTCGCGGTGACGGAACTCGCCCGCGAGCTGGGTCTGCACGAGCCTGTTCACCGCCGCCTGATGGACGCGTACTGGTCCGAGGCGGCGAACATCGGCGACGAGGACGTCCTGCTCGGGCTCGCCGCCGAGGCCGGGCTCGACCGGGCAGAGGCCGCGGCGGCGATCGCCGACGGCCGCTACCGCGACCGGATCGCAGAGTCCACGCGCGAGGCGAATCTGCTCGGGATCAACGCGATCCCCGCATTCGTGCTCGACGAGCGGCTGCTGCTCGTCGGCGCCCACCCGCACGAGACGTTCGAGCGGGCTTTCGGCCACCTCGCACACGAAGGGAAGCCGGCATGATCTCCCGCTGGAAGCTCACGGTCAGCGCCGCCGTCAAAGCCAAGCGCGCCTGGGACCGGATCCCGCCCGAGAAGCGCGCGAAGGCGCTCGAGAGCGCGAAGACGCAGGTGCGAACGCACGGGCCCACCGTCGCGAAGAAGACCGCGGTGGGCGCGCAGAAGGCGGCCGAGGCCGCTGCCACGCACGGGCCCGTGATCGCCCGGCGAATCGCGGCCGCGATCGAGAAGTCCCGGAAGCGCTAGCCGCGTGTACACCGCGCTCGTCGCCGTCCACGTGCTCGCGGCTGCAATGTGGGTCGGCGGAACGGTGTCCCTCGTGGCCACCGCCGTGCCGGTCCTGCGCCGGTTTCCCCGCGAGCAGCGCGCAGACGGCATGCGCTGGCTGGGTCGTCGCTGGCGCCCGCTCGGGTGGGGCGCGCTCGTCGTGCTCGTCGCGAGCGGAGGCTGGCTCGCGTTCGGCTACTGGAACGCGAGCGACCCGGACGTGCTGTTCGGCTCCCGCGAGGGGCACCTGCTGCTCGCGAAGATGGCGCTGCTCGTCTCGCTCGTCGCAAGCTCCGCGATCCACGACTTCGTGCTCGGGCCGCGGTTGAACGTGCAGGTGCGGGAAGGGCGCCCGCAGACGCTCCGTCGCCCGATGCAAGCGGTCGGCTGGTGGAGCTTCGCCGTCACGCTGACGATCCCCGTGCTCGGCGTCGTCGTCTCCACGTAGCCGCTCCGGCCCGTTGCGCTCAGATCCAGCCGCGCCGGCGGAAGAAGACGACGAGGGCGAGGAGCGCGACGATCTGCGTGCCGATCCCGAGCCCGACGAACGCGGTGAGACCGCCCACCCGGTCGGTCAGCCAGTGGAAGTTCTGACCGAAGAAGCCGGTGATGAACGTCAGGGGCAGGAACACGGTCGCGATCGCCGCGAGCTGCTTCATCACGCCGTTGAGGCGGTTCGAGACCGTCGAGAGGTAGAGGTCCGTGACGCCGGTCAGGAGGTCGCGATAGCTGTCGATCATGTCGGTCAGGCGGATCAGGTGGTCGTAGGCGTCGCGGAAGGAGCGCTCGACCTCCTGCGTCACCCCGGGCAGGACGGCAACGCCGCTCGCGATCCCCGCCAGGAGGTCACGTTGCGGCCCGATCGTCTTGCGGAGGCTCACGAGCCTGCGTTTCATCAGGAACACACGGCGCACGTGATCCTCGTCCGCCCGCTCGAAGATGCCCTCCTCGACCGCGTCGATGAAGTCGTCGAACTCGGACAGGAGCGGGAAGAAGCTGTCCACGAGCACGTCGACGACGTGGTGGAGCACCTCGGCCGGCTGCCCGAACACGCCCGGGTCGAGGGCGTGACGCTCCCGGCTCTCGCGGAAAGCGGGGCACGCGTCGCGCCGGACCGTGACGAGGAAGCGCGGCGAGAAGAAGCAGTGAACCTCGACGAGGTTGTCGTCGTCCGGCGCCGCTCCGTACAGAACGAGGGCGACGAGGTCGCCGTAGACGTCGAGCTTCGGGCGCTGGCCGAAGTGGATGGCGTCCTCGACTGCGAGCCGGTGCAGCCCGAAGACCTCGCCGAGCAGGACGACCTCCTCGGCGCTGGGTCCCCGCACGTCGAGCCAGTAGAAGTCCTCGCGGGCGGCGAGCCGCTCGAGCAGCTCGCGATCGATCCGGACGTCCGCGGTGCCGGCCCGATCCATCAGGTATGCGGGCACGCCGGTATCCTCGCGGCCCGGCCGGACGTGTCGGCGAAAGCTACGCTTCCTCCGTGAGCACGAGCTTCGAGCTTTTCACCATCCGGGGGATCCGCATCGGGATCAACTGGAGCTGGCTCGTCATCTTCGCGCTGATCGTGTGGACGTGGACGACCGCGGTCTTCCCGTCGGAGAACCCCGGTCTCTCGGACGGCACGTATCTGGCGATGGCGGTGATCGGCGCCGTGCTCTTCTTCGCCTCCCTGCTCGCCCACGAGCTCGGTCACGCGTTCCAGGCCCAGCACGAGGGGATGGAGATCGAGGGGATCACCCTGTGGCTGTTCGGGGGTGTGGCGAAGTTCCGCGGGATGTTCGAGAGTGCCGGCGCCGAGTTCCGGATCGCGATCGCCGGCCCGCTCGTCTCGCTCGCCCTCGGCCTGTCGTTCACGCTCGTCGCCTGGGCGGCCGCCCTGCCCGACGCCGTCGACGGCGTCGCCGCGTGGCTCGGCTACCTGAACCTGCTTCTGCTCGCCTTCAACCTGCTGCCGGCACTGCCGCTCGACGGCGGGCGAGTGCTGCGCGCCGCCCTCTGGCGCGCGAAGGATGACTTCGCCTGGGCGACCGGGATCGCGGCCAACATCGGCCGCGGGTTCGGCTACCTGATGATCGCGGGCGGGATCTTCCTGTTCATCTTCGAGAGTTCTTTCAGCGGCGCCTGGCTCGCGTTCATCGGCTGGTTCCTGCTCGGCGCAGCGTCCGCGGAGCAGCGCTACCTCGCCGCCCGCGAGGCATTCGGAGGGTTGCGCGTTCGCGACCTGATGGCGGTAGACCCGGTCACGGTCGAGGCCGACCTGACGCTCGGCCGGTTCATGGACGAGATCGTCTGGAACCGGCGCCACACCACGTACCCGGTGGTCGAGGGCGGCAGCGCGGTGGGGCTGCTGCCGTTCCGGCGGGTCGCGGCCGTCCCACGCGCCGAGTGGGACGCTCGACGCGTCCGCGACTCCATGCTCCCGCTCGACATGGTGCCTGTCCTCGGCGGGGACGACGAGCTCGTCGAGGCCGCTGCGGCGCTCTCCGAGGGGTCGGCGGGCCGCGCTCTCGTGCTCGAGGACGGCCGGCTCGTCGGCCTGCTCTCGATGACCGACGTGGCCCGCGCGCTCGATGTCGGCGGCCCGAAGCGCCGGGCTGCAGGCTAGCTGCGAGTCGCGCGGATCGAGGGAAGAGCCCAGCAGGCGACCGCCGCGCACGCGACCCCGACCGCCGCGTAGGCCCAGCGCTCGCCCGCGACCTGGGCGAGCGCGCCCGCGCCGAGCGGCGCGATGACGGTCGCGACGCCCCAGAGCACGTTCAGCAGACCGACCACCGCGCCCGCGCCGACACCGGCCCGTCGCGCGCCGGCGGCCGCGAGCGGGAAAGCGACCGTGAACAGCACGGCCAGGAGCGGCGCCCGCAGGAGCAGGAACGCGACGACGGCCCCCGTTTCCGAGCTCGCGAGCACGATCCCGAGCACGCCGGTGAGCATCAGCGCCGCGACGCCGACGACCTCCACACGAGCGGTCCGGTGGGCGAGTCGTGCCACGGTCGCGCTCGCGACGATGAAGACCCCGGCCCCGGCGGAGAACACGACGCCGATCAGACCTTCCGACATGCCGTTGTCGTCGAGCTGGAGCGGGACGAGCAGGTTCACGGCGCCTGCCGTCAGCCCACCCAGAGCGGTCGCCACGATCGCGCCGAGCACGGCGCGGTCGCGCCAGGCAAGTCGGTAGGTGTCCCGGGCGGCGCGGTGATGCCGCTCCGCCGGGGCCCGCGGGCGAACCGTGAGCAGGGCCGCGCAGACCAGCAGGGCAGCGCCTCCCGCGACAGCGAACGGAACCGCGATCCCGAACCGCTCCGCCAGGAGCCCCGCCGAGGCGGGGCCGATCAGGCCGCCCAGGCCGGCGGTGGTCGTCGTCGCGCCGAGCGCGAGCGCGCGCCGCCCGGGGGGCACGACCTCCGCGAGCAGCGCGAGCCCCGCTGTCCAGACGGTCGCGAAGCCGATCCCGAACAGCGCCCGGGCGCCGAGCAATGACCAGAAGTCGCCCGCGAGCCCCTGGGCGGCAGCGCCGGCTGCGATCGCAACGCCCGAGCCGACCGTGAGCGCCCGGGCTCCGAGCCGGTCGGCCCACACCCCGACCGGAACGGAGATGGCGACGGAGAGCACGCTGACTGCCGCGAGGATCGCGCCCAGCTCGACCTTGCTGAGGACGAGCTCGGCGCGAAACCGCGGCGCCAGCGGCACGATCGCCCAGTTCACGACCTCGGCGACGAGCAGGAGGCCGTAGATGGCGAGGGCGGGCCGCCGCACGCAGGCCAGTATCACACGGCGTGCCGCGCGCTAGGATCGGAGCGTGAACGGA
Source organism: Thermoleophilia bacterium (assembly GCA_023382435.1). Lineage (GTDB taxonomy): Bacteria > Actinomycetota > Thermoleophilia > Gaiellales > Gaiellaceae > JAHDVS01. Next base: position 10,220 of record JAHDVS010000036.1, on the reverse strand, counting down.
AACGGCGATCCCGTTGTCCTCCTCTCCGGCGTTCGCACGGCGATCGGCCGCTTCGGTGGCGCGCTCAGGGACGTGGACGCGCACGAGCTCGGTGCCGCATGCATCCGCGAGACGCTCGCGCGCGCCGGCGTCGAGCCGGACGAGGTGGACGAGGTGGTGATGGGCCAGGTCGGCCAGGTCGGTCCCGACGCCTACAACGCACGCCGCTGCGCGCTCGCCGCCGGGATCCCCGCGAGCTCGACCGCGCTGAACGTGAACCGGCTCTGCTCGTCGGGCCTGCAGGCGATCGTGTCGGCCGCGCAGGAGCTCCTGACCGGGCAGGCTGCCGTGGTCGTGGCCGGCGGCGACGAGTCGATGAGCCGCCAGCCGTTCCTGGACTACAACGCCCGTGACGGCTGGCGCCTTGGTCCCCGCCGGGTCCTCGACGGGACGCTCTCCCTCGTCACCGACCCGTTCGAGGACTACCCGATGGGGATGACCGCGGAGCTCGTGGCCGAGCGCTACGCCGTCTCGCGCGAGCAGCAGGACGCGTTCGCCGGCCGCAGCCAGGCGAGAGCCGTCGCCGCGATCGAGGCCGGCCATTTCGAGCGGGAGATCGTGCCGGTGACGCCGCCGCGCACGGAGGTTCCGTTCCTTCGCGACGAGCACCCGCGCGCGGACACGACCGTCGAGTCGCTCGCCGCATTGAAGCCAGCCTTCAAGCGCGACGGCGGCACCGTCACGGCGGGCAACTCGGCCGGGATCAACGACGGCGCCGCCGCGCTCGTGCTGATGCGCGCCTCGGAGGCGGAGCGCAGGGGCCTCACGCCCCGGCTCGTGCTGCGCTCCGTCGCGGTCAGCGGGATCGAGCCCGAGGTGATGGGCTACGCGCCCGCGCTCGCGATCCCGAAGGCGCTCGAGCGAGCCGGACTCGGGGTCGCCGAGATCGATCTCGTCGAGCTGAACGAGGCGTTCGCGGCGCAGGCGGTGCCGGTGATTCGCGACGCCGGCCTCGACCCGGAGACCGTCAACGTCTCGGGCGGGGCGATCGCGCTCGGCCACCCCGTCGGCGCGACCGGCGCGATCCTGACCGTGAAGCTGATGCACGCACTCGAGCGCCTCGGCCTGCGGCGCGGCCTCGTCACGATGTGCATCGGCGGCGGCCAGGGCATGGCCGCGGTCTTCGAGCGGCCGGCGTAGGTCGGCGAGTCGCTCAGGCCGGGACGGGGTGCGACAGCGGGCCGCGGGCCCGCTCGAGCGCCATCCCGGCGCGCAGAACGGTCTCCTCGTCGAAGTGGCGCCCGACGAGCTGCACGCCGACCGGGAGCCCCTCGCTCATCCCGACCGGGACGGTGAGGGCGGGCGAGCCCGAGATATCCCAGGGAATCGTCGCGCGCATCGTCGCCCGCGCCGGGTACGCCTTGCCGTCGATCTCGACCTCGGCCGCGTCGTGCCCGTGCGCCACGGTCGTCCCGGTCGGGCAGAGGAGCAGGTCGTGGCGAGCGAAGAACGCGAGCAGGTCGCGCCGCAGCTCCTCGACCGCGTACTCGCAGGCGACGTAGTCGGAGAGGGAGTCCGAGCGGGCGGCGAGGCGGCGCTGGAGCATCGGGTGGAGCTCCGCGTTGCGCCCGGCGATCACCCCGTCCAGGTAGGGGCCACCGCCGATCCCGTACATGACCATCGTGAGCACGTTCCAGTCGTGGCGCTCGAGGCCCGGGATCCGGGCCTCCTCGACCGTGCAGCCGGCGTCCGCGAACGCAGCCGCCGCCCAGTCTACGACGGCCGCTACCGCCGGGTCGACGGCGCCGAACGCCTCCCCGACGACGACGCCAACACGCAGCCCGGCCACGTCGCCCCCCGGGATCCCGGGTACCGGCACCGGCACCGCGTGCCAGTCGGCCCCGTCCGGGCCGGCGGTCAGAGACAGGGCGAGCGCGACGTCGCGGACAGAGCGGGCGAGAAAGCCGACGTGCATGAACCGAAGCAGCGTGTCGGGCCAGTGGCCGGTCAGCGGCACCCGCCCATGCGTCGCCTTCAGCCCGACGACACCGCAGTAGTGGGCGGGCAGTCGGATCGAGCCGCCAAGGTCGCTGCCGATCCCGAACGGGGAGAGCCCGGCCGCGATCGCGGCCGCCTCGCCGCCGCTCGAGCCGCCCGACGTGCGATCCGGGTCCCACGGGTTGACGGTGCGCCCGAAGACGAGGTTGTCGGTCTCCCACCAGAGCACGAAGTCGGGCAGGTTCGTCTTGGCGAGCGGAATCCCGCCCGCGGCACGAAGGCGCGTCACGACCTCCGCGTCGCGCCCGGGCACGTGGTCGGAGAACAGTCTCGAGCCGCGCGTCGTGCGCACGCCGGCGGTGTCGACGGAGTCCTTGATCGTGAACGGAATGCCGTGGAGCGGACCGAGCTCGCCGCCACGGCCGAGCGCCACCTCCGCCTCCCGTGCCAGCCCCTCCGCCTCCTCGATCGGGGTGACGAGCGCGTTCAGGGACGGGTTCAGCCGCTCGGCGCGCTCGCGCAGGCCGCGCAGCAGCTCGACCGGGGAGAGCTCCCGCCCGCGGATCAGCGCTGCGAGGCCGATCGCGTCCAAGTAGGCGAGCTCGGCGTCCATCCGTCGGGGAGCCTACCCGGGCAACCCCGGCGAGCGGTGCCAGGGGCGGCTCCCGTAGACGGTGCCGGGGCGGGCGTACGCCCCGCCCTCGGCGAGCCGCCGGCGGTAGCCGTGCACCGGGGTCGCCCACGGATCGCAGCGAACGTCGACGACCGCCGGCCCTTCCGCCGCGAACGCGGCGTCGAGCGCGTCGCCGAGCTCATCCGGCGCCGCGGCCGAGAAGCCCGCGCAGCCGAGACCCGCCGCCGCCGCCGCGTAACTCGGTACCACCCCCTCGGCCTCGAGATCGACCGACTGGCGCAGCCCGTCGAAGAACAGGCGCTCCCAGATCTTCAACCACCCCAGCGAGCCGTTGTTGAGGACGAGGTTGACGGTGCGCAGCCCGTGCTGGGCGTGGGTGGCGAGCTCACCGACCGCGTAGGAGAAGCCCCCGTCGCCGCTGACGGTGACGACGCGGCAGCCCGGGCGAGCGAAGGCAGCGCCGATCGCCGCCGGCACCGCGTAGCCGAGACCACCCTGACCGCGCGCGTAGAGGAAGCTGCGCCCGGCGACCGGTGCGTCAACCCAGCCTGCGAGCCAGCCGGCGGCGAAGCTCGCGTCGCTGACGACGACGTCGCCGGGGCGCAGGCGCCTCGCGAGCTCGGCCAGCACCCGGGCGGGCTGGAGCGGCGAGTCGCCGGAGGTGGCCTCGGCGTCGCGCCGGGCACCCGCCTCGCCGCGAGCGCGGGCGATCTCCTCGACCCAGCCCGGACGGCGCCGCGCCTCGAGCAGTGCGGCGAGCGCCGTCAGCGTCGCGCGAGCGTCGCCGTTGAGCGCGACGGTCGGACGAAACGTCCGTCCGAGCTCGGTCGCGTCGAGGTCGAGCTGGATCGTCGCCTGCTCCGGCCCGGGCAGCGTCCAGTTGAGGCTCGTGTTCTGGCCGACCTTGCAGCCGCACCAGAAGAGCAGGTCGGCGCGACCCGCCAGTTCAACTGCCTCCTCGCGCCCGAGCGGGTTCAGCACGCCGCCGGCGAGCGGGGAGGTCTCGGCGACGCTGCCCTTGCCGGTGAAGCTCGTCACGACGAGCGCGTCGATTCGTGCGGCGAGCGCCTCGAGCTCGGCCCACGCGGCGGAGCCGTGAACGCCGCCGCCGGCCACGATTGCCGGGCGCTCGGCGCGACGCAGGAGCTCGGCGGCTCCCTCGAGGTCGTCCGCGGGCGGTACGGGCCGGTACGCGGGCGCGCTCGTGTAGCGCTCGTCTGCAACGGCATCGTCCCCGCTCCCGTCCCACTCGGCGTCGAACACGTCGTGGGGGACGACGAGCGCGACGGGTGCGGGCCGGCCCGACGTCGCCCACCGGTAGGCGCTGCGCACGAGCCCGGGTAGCGCCTCGAGGCTCGGGACGGTGAAAACCTGCTTCGTCATCGCCGACAGGAAGCCCACCTGGTCGAACCCCTGCGAGCCGACGCCCTTGTGGCGCAGCACCTCCCAGTCACGAGGGAGCTCCCCGACGAGCGCGAGCACGGGCACGGAGGCGTTGTAGCTCTCGACCAGCCCATCGGCCAGCTTCGTCGTCCCCGGGCCGACGGTGACGTCGCAGACGCCCGGGCGGCCGGTCAGGCGCGCGTACGCGTCGGCGGCGTAGCCGGCGGTCCGCTCGTCGCGCACGAGCACGTGACGGATCCTCGGCGCGCGTCGGTGGATGCCGTCGTAGAGCGCCGCCGTCTGGCCGCCCGGCTGGCCGAACACGACGTCCGTCCCGTGTCCGGCGAGCAGCTCGGCGAGGAGATCGCCCGCGTGCGGCACGGCTAGCCCGGCCGGCCCGGGAGTCGCTTCGCCTTGAAGGCCGCGGTCGCCTCCTGGAGCGGCTTCTCGACCGGCAGGCGCTCGACGCTCGAGGCGCCGAGGAAGCCGACCGCGTCCGTGTGCTCGTAGATGTACTGCGTGTCGTCGGGGAAGGCGATCGCACCGCCGTGCGCGAACAGGATGATGTCCGGCTTCTCGGCCCGGGCCGCCGCCGCGATCGCGTTGACGCGCGCGGCCGCCTCCTCGAGCGGGGAACCCTCGGCGAGCTGCGAGCCGATCGAGCCGCCGCGCGTCAGGCCCATGTGAGCGATCACGACGTCGAGGCCGGCCGCCCCGACCATCGCGCCCTCCTCCGGGCGGAACGCGTAGCCCATCGTGAAGAACCCGAGCTCGCCGGCGAGCGCGAGCGTCGCCAGCTCCCGGTCGTAGCCCATCCCCGTGTCCTCGAGCTCCTGGCGGAACTTCGAGTCGGCGTCGATCAGGCCGACCGTCGGGAAGTTCATCACCCCGGAGAAGTTCAGCTCCCGAAGCTGACGCAGGAACGAGTCCATGTCACGAGTCGGGTCGGAACCGCAGATCCCGGCGATGAGCGGAGCTTCCTTCACGACCGGAGCGACCGTGCGCGCTCCGAGCTCGAGCACGATCCCGTTCGCGTCGCCGTACGGCATCAGTCCGGCGAGGGAGCCGTGCCCGTCCATCCGGTACTTCCCGGAGTTGTAGACGCCGACGAGGTCGGCGCCGCCGCGCTCGGCGAACTTCGCCGAGATGCCCGTGCCGGCCCCGACCGCCACCACCGGGCGACCCGCGTCGATCTCCTTTCGCACCCTCGCGAGGACCTCCTCGCGCGTGTAGCTCTTGGCCACGTCTCGCTCCTTCTCGTCAGGGTTCCATCGGGACGCGCGCCCGCTTGAACGCGCGCACGGCGTCGGCGATCCCGCGGATCGCCGGCACCCGCTCCGCGGTCGAGCCCGCCACGTACCCCTCGGCGCCGGTGCGCGCGAGAGCGTGCGCGACCGGCCCGGGCTCGTTGAGCGGGCCGCCGTGAATCAGGCAGAGAACGTCGGCTCGCTCCGAGCGGGCCGCCTCGACGATCTCGCGAAGCAGCTCGATGCCCGCGTCGAGGCCGGTGGCGGGCTCCGAGCCGGCGGCGCCACCCGCGGTCACACCCAGCATCGCGCCGACGATCTGCGCGCCCGCGGCGGCCATCCGCCGCGCCTCGCCGGCATTCCACGCCCAGCCGAGCGCAACGAGCCCGAGCGAGACCGCGGCCTCGACGAGCGCGACCTCCCGCTCGAAACCGAGCCCCGCCGCCTCGATCTGAGCGCGCAGGTCGCCGTCGTACATGCCGACGAACGGCTCGTTCGTCACGCCCTCGGCGCCCAGCTCGGCGGCCTGGGCGACGAGCCGGTCGAGTCGCCGGCGCGGGTCGTGCGCGCCGAGGCCCGCAACCACGGGCCGGCTCGAGGCAGCCACGACCTCGGGCAACGCGTGCAGGGTGTGCTCGTTCGCGTCGCCGTAGGGAAGGAACGCGAGCGCGGACGGGAGGCCGGCGACCCGGTGCGTCGCAGTCGAGTAGCAGGCGAGCAGGTCGGCGCCACCCTCGCAGGCGCCGCGGGCGCTCAGGCCGCTGCCGACGCCCACGACCACGAGCGGCCCCGCGGCCGCCCGCTCGCGCAGCTCGGTGACGAGAGCGCCCGCGCTCATCGGCCCGCCCAGACCTCATCGAAGGCCGAGACGACGGCGTCGGAGAACTCCGGGTCGTTGATCGCGGCGTCGATCTCGCGCAGCGGGATGTCGGGGCGAAGGCCCGATCGGATCGCCTCGAACAGCGCCTCGTCGGCCTCCCGGTCCTCGTAGGGCTGGCCGGGCGCGCCGACCGCGGAGAGCCCGCGCAGGGGCAGGAGCACGATCGCCGGCCCCGTCGCCCGGCTCACCTTCTCGGCCAGGATCCGACCGAGCTCCCGGCTCTCCTCGACGTTCGTTCGGGTGATCGTGACGGTCGGGTTGTGGACGTGCAGGCGCCGTTCGGGCACCCGGTGCGCCTCCGGCACCGTGTCCTTCGGCCCCCAGTTGATCACCTCGAGCGCACCCGGGACGACGACCTGCGGAATGCCCTGCCGCCCGGCTGCCTCGAGCCGGTGCGGGCCGGCGCTGAGGACGCCGCCGCAGAGCTCGTCCGTCAGCTCCGAGGTGGTGAGGTCGACGACGCCCTGGACGAGCCCGTCGTCCACCAGCTCCTCCATGCAGCGCCCGCCCGCGCCGGTGGCGTGGAAGACCGCCGTCTCGAAGCCACGCTGCTCGAGCGCCTGCTGGACGCGCAGCACGCACTGGGTCGTGATGCCGAACATCGTGATCGCCACGAGCGGCGGCTGCTCGCCCGCGGTCGCGCCCCCCCGGTGGAGCGCCATGCCGGCGGCCGCGTGGGCCGCGTTCTCGAGCACGAGCCGGGAGATCCGATTGAGGCCGGCGATGTCGGTGACCGAGTACATGAGGCAGATGTCGCGCGTGCCGATGTAGGGCTGGACGTCGCCCGAGGCCATCGTCGAGACCATCAGCTTCGGCACTCCGACCGGAAGCGCCCGCATCGCCGCGGTCGCGACGTTCGTGCCCGACGAGCCGCCGAGCCCGAGCACGGCGTCGAGCCTCCCCTCCGCGAGCAGACCGCGGAGGACGCCGGTCAGCCCGTGCGCCATCACGTCGAGCGCAGCGGCGCGCGCCCCCGCGGTCTCGCCGCCGGTCCTGAGCTCCTCGAGCTCCCGGCCGGCCGCGCGCGCCACCTCGGCGGCGCTGATGTCGCACGCGACGCGCTCCTCCCCGGTCGGCGGCTCGAGCACGCCGACGTCGACGACGAGCGGCGTCGCTCCGGCCGCGCGCACCCGCTCGGCGACGAACGCGGTCTCCCGTCCCTTCGTGTCGAGCGTGCCGACGACGACGACGGTCCCGCCGTGACCACCCACGTTCATCACCCTCCTCCAGAGTCGAGGCTCGCCATCAACGGGTCTCGAGCACGAGCTTGCCGAAGTGCACGCCCGCCTCCATCCGCTCGTGCGCGGCCGCCGCCTCGGCGAGCGGGCGCACGCTGTCGAGCACCGGAACGATGCCGCCGGCCTCGATCGCGGCGAGCAGCGCCGCGAAGTCCCGCGGGCTGCCCATGGTCGTGCCGAGCAGCGAGAACTGGCCGAAGTAGAACGGCCGCGCCTCGAGCTGGGCGGTCGCGCCCGCGGTGGCGCCGAACACGACGAGGCGTCCTCCAGGCGCCAGACAGCGCACCGAGTCGGGCCACGTGGCCCCGGCCGAGTCGACCACCACGTCGACCCCGGCGCCACCGGTCAGGGCCCGCACCTCCGCCGCCCAGTCGCCGGCGGTGTAGTCGACGCCCGCCTCGGCGCCGAGCTCCCCGGCCCGCTCGATCTTCGCGGCACTCGACGAGGTGACGAGCACGCGCGCGCCCGCCTGGGCGGCGAGGGAAACCGCAAACGTCGAGACGCCCGAGCCGGCGCCGAGCACGAGCACGGTCTCGCCGGCCCGGAGGCCGGCGCGGCTGAAGAGCGCCCGGTACGCGGTCAGCCCGGCGAGCGGGAACGCCGCCGCCTCGGCCCACGAGAGCCGCGCCGGCTTGGGGAACACGTTCTCGGCCGGCACTTTGACGAGCTCCGCGTAGGTGCCGTCGGTGGGCCCGCCGAGGATCTCGAAGCCGGGGCCCGGCACCGTCTCCCGGTCGCCCCAGCGCAGCGAGGGCAGGATCACGACCTCCTCGCCGGTGTCGCGTCGAACCCCCGCCCCGTCCGAGCCGGGAATCAGCGGCAGCGGGGACGGGTAGGCGCCCTTGCGGACGATCGTGTCGCGGCGGTTGAGCGCGCACGCGCGCAGCTCGACGACGACCTCGCCCGCGCCGGGCTGGGGGTCGGGCGCCTCGGCGAGTCGCAGCACCTCTGGCCCGCCGGTCTCCCTGAGCAGGATCGCCTGCATCGCCCTCAGCCTTCCGCCGGGACGGGAATCGCCTTGAAGCGCTTCATGTTCTCGGTCATCGCCACCTCCGTCGGCAGTCGCTCCATGCTCGAGGCCCCGAAGAAGCCGACGACACCCCGCGTCCGCTCGAGCACGTAGGCGGCGTCCTCGGGCTCGGCGATCGGGCCGCCGTGACAGAGGACGAGAATCTCCGAGCTGACCTCGACGGCGGCATCGCGCATCGCCTGGATCAGCTCGACCGACTCGTCGAGCGTCCTCGCCGTGCGCGCGCCGATCGCCCCCTTCGTGGTCAATCCCATGTGCGGCACGAGCACGTCCGCGCCGGCCTCGGCCATCGCGCGCGCCTGGGCCGGCCCGAACACGTACGGGCACGTGAGCAGATCGAGCTCGCGGGCGGTGCGGATCATCTCCACCTCGAGCTCGAAGCCCATGCCCGTCTCCTCGAGGTTCTGACGGAAGACGCCGTCGATCAGACCGACCGTGGGGAAGTTCTGCACGCCCGTGAAACCGAGCTCGCGCAGCTGGCGCAGGAACACCGGCATCAACCGGAACGGGTCGGTGCCGCAGACCCCTGCGAGCACCGGCGTCTCGCGGACGATCGGCAGCACTTCGGCCGCCATCTCGACGACGATCGCGTTCGCGTCGCCGTACGGCAGCAGGCCCGCCAGGGAGCCCCTGCCGGCCATCCGGTAGCGGCCGGAGTTGTAGATGATGATCAGGTCGCCGCCGCCCGCCTCCGCGCACTTCGCGGACAGGCCCGTGCCGGCGCCGGCCCCGATGATCGGAGTGCCCGCGGCCACCTGGGCCCGCAGACGCTCCAGGGCCTGCTCTCTCGTCATGGGCTCCCCCTTCTCGACATCCGACACCGGGGCCGGCCGGCCCCGCGGCCGGGCCGGCCCCTCTTGCCTCAACGGTCGGGCGTCAGGCTACCCGCCGCTCGTCCACGGCGGCGGCGTGCCCGCCACGCACTCCGGGCTCTCGCGATCCGGCGTCGGCGTCTCCTCGCTGAAGAAGCCCGCGAAGGTCTGATCGACCTGCGGGATCGTCTTCAGGGTCTGGAGGTCTGGGACACCGTCTCCGTTCTGATCCTCGACCGCCTGGAACACGAAGATGTCAGCGATCGCGTTGCGGTTCGCGTCGAGCGTGACCGTCCCGTGCGGAGACTCGTACGTGAGCCCGGACATCGTCTCGCGGAAAGCCGCGTGACCGTCCGAGAGATCGCCGCCGATCGCCTCGAGCGACTGGAGCGCCGCTTCCGCCGCGTCGTAGTACATCGCGGCGAACAGGCTCTGCGGCGCCACGTCCGGGTAGACGGCCTGATAACCCTCCACGTACTCGATCCAGGCGGGATCGGTCGAGTCCGGTGAGACCGGCCCCCCCGTGACCACGCCCAGCACCCGGTCGCCCAGCTCGCCCAGCGCCGTCGGGTCGAGCGTGACCGAGCCGCCGATCATCTTGTCGGCCAGCGAGCCGCGCAGCTCCCCGTACTGCTTGACGAAGTTGACCGTCCCCGTGCCGCCGAGCGCCATCAGGAAACCGTCAGCGCCGCCCTCGGGCAGCTGGGCGATGTACGAGGTCAGATCCTGCTCTCCGAGCGGCACCCAGACGCGCCCCTCGATCTCGCCGCCGAGAGCGCAGAACTCGGCCACGAAGCCAGCGACCTGCGTGTACGGGAAATCGTAGTCGTCGGCGACCGTCACGACCTTGCGCCAGCCGAGCTCGTTGTACGCGTAGTCGCCGAGACCGGCCATCCACTGCGCGCCCTCCGTGCCCCAGCGGAAGAAGTTCTCCGCCTGCACCTTCAGCGTCGTGTCCTGCGCCGCCGAGGCGCCGTTCAGGAAGGTGACCCCGGGCTGCTCCTTCGCGTAGTTGGCGA
>JAHDVS010000035.1 GCA_023382435.1 Thermoleophilia bacterium | reverse complement strand
CTTCCCGACCGAGCGAACTCAGTCAGCAGATGTCCACCAAAGCGGGGGAACTCCACCTCCGTCCTCCTGACGTGATGCAAGAGCGCGCAGTCGATGATGTTCGTCTGCGTGCACGGGATCGTCCGCGTCGGCCCGCGGTCGCTGTCTGCTGCGCCTGTCACTGCGCCCTCGGTTTCGCATTCTCCTCCGCTGTCCAACCAACTCTGGGCCGCGATGCTCAGCGCCCCGTCGTCGTAGACCCAGCCGTTCTGTTCGAACGGCGCGCAGTAGGTGTCTTTGACGTAGCGGCGCACCTGTTGCTCGCTCGCGCCGTCCGTCGTGGAACGACCCAGAAGACGCTCGACGCACTTGTCGATGCGAGCGGTCGCGGCAGCGGAGGTTCGGTCGCTTGACGTGGCTCCGTCACGCTGCTCGCCGCCGCTTGTGCCGCAACCAGCTAGCACGGCGGCGAAGACCACGATCGCCAAGCAGGCACGCACAGGCGGATGCTAGTTGCGATCAGCCGTGCTCTCAGGGAGCATCCCTGAGACCTCGCCCACGTAGCCATCGTCTCGCTCGCATCTCGCGGCCGAGGCCTTCGCGATGAGCTGGGAGTACGATCCCGAACAACCCGGCCTTCGGCTGGCGTCCGGCCAACGACACCGAGGAGACGCGATGCCCACCATCATCGGCCACCACGACGTGAAGGACAGCGACCATTGGCTTGCCTCGCCGAAGCGCGAGGAGTTCTTTGGGCCGCTCGGGGTTATGAACATCCGAACGTTTGTCGACCCGCAGAACCCAACACATGTTGCTGTGCTTATGGACGTTCCCGACATGGACGCCCTGATCGCCGCGATGCAGACCGCCGGGGCGGCCGAGGCGATGGACAATGACGGCGTGCTTGCCGACACGTTGGTGATCCTCGTCGAGGCGTAGCCGTTCCTTCTTGCGGTCGGGCAGGTCGACGCGCAGCTCGAAGGATACCTTCGTCCGACCGCTGGAATGATCTCGGCGCGCTTCCCCGAGTAGCCCTCCTCAGGGAGGAGGCAGACGCGCCCGCTCTATGGGATGGGGGCGGCGCCGTTCGGCTCCTGCGCCGCGATCGCGAGCGACGCGTTCTCTTGATCGAGCGCGCACGGCCCGGTGCCGACATCTCGGAGTTGGAGGACGACGAGGCGACAGCGGTGGCCATCGAGGTGGGCTTGCGGTTGTGGCGGCCCGCCCGCCAGCGCTTCCGCTGGATCGGCGATCACGTCGGGATCGACGTGTCCGCGCTCGACTGAGCGAGATCCGCCTGTAAGACTGTCGCGGCCTCGCGCTGACTCAGGTTCGGATGCGACTCACCGACGACGGCCTCCGCTTCTCCCCCTCCGACCTCGGCGGCTTCGCGGCCTGCGAGCACCTGACCCAGCTCGAGGTCGGGGCGGCGCTCGGGGAGCTCGAGCAGCCGCACTACGAGGACGCCTACGGCGAGCTGCTGAAGCGCAAGGGCGAGGGGCACGAGGAGGCGTACCGTCGGTCGCTGCTCGACGCCGGGCACGAGGTGGTGGCGCTCGATCTCGGCGACGATCGCGACTTCGAGGCCGCCGCTGCGCGGACCGCGGAGGCGATGCGCTCGGGCGCCGCGTACCTCTACCAGGCGGTGCTCGTCCTCGACGGGTGGCGGGGGATCGCGGATTTCCTCGAGCGGGTCGAGCTGCCGTCGGAGCTGGGGTCGTTCTCCTACGAGGTGCTGGACACGAAGCTGGCGCGGACGCCGAAGCCGAGGCACGCGCTCCAGCTCTGCTTCTACTCGGAGGCCGTCGCGCGGATCCAGGGCGTCGAGCCCGAGCTGGCGCACGTGGTGCTGGGGACGTCGGAGCGTGCGACGATCCGGCTCGCCGATGTGAGCGCCTACCACCGGCGGCTACGCTCGCGCTTCCTGGACGCGGTCGGGCGGCGGCCGGCGACGGAGCCGTACCCCTGCGACCACTGCTCGCTTTGCGACTTCCAGCCCGTCTGCAAGGAGTGGTGGCGCGAGCGGGATCACCTCGTGCGGGTGGCGGGAATCCGCCGCGACCAGATCGAGCGGCTGCGCGACGCCGGGATCACGACCCGGGCGCAGCTGGCCGAGGCGCCGTCGCCGCTCGGGATCCGCAGGCTGGCAGAGGAGACGGCCGGCCGGCTGCGCGAGCAGGCCGCCGCACAGGTCGAGAGCGAGCGGGAGGGCCGCCTCGTCTGGCGCCCGCGCCCGGTCGAGGAGGGGCGCGGGTTCCACCTGCTGCCGCGGCGCTCACCGGGCGACGTCGTGCTCGATCTCGAGGGGCACCCGGTGTTCGAGCCGGCGCGCGGGCTCGAGTTCCTGTTCGGGCTCGTGCTCTGCGACCCGCAGGGGCCGTCGTACCTGCCGCTCTGGGCGCACGACCGGGCGGGCGAGCAGGCAGCCTTCGAGCGGGCGATCGACCTCGTCCACGAGCGGCTCGAGTGTCACCCTGACATGCACCTCTACCACTACGGCGGCTACGAGAGCGGCGCGCTCAAGCGTCTGATGGGGGAGCATGGGACGCGGGAGAGCGAGGTCGACGACCTGCTTCGCCGCGTCGTGCTCGTCGATCTTCTGACGGTCACGCGGCAGGCGCTCGTGGTCGGCGTCGAGAGCTACTCCCTGAAGGAGACCGAGAGGCTCGCCGGGTTCGCGCGGCAGGCCGACGTCGGCGGGGGCGGGGAGGCCGTGGTCGCTTTCGAGCGCTGGCTCGAGACCAGAGACGGCGCGCTGCTCGCCGAGATCGAGGCCTACAACGAGGAGGACTGCCGGGCGACGCTCGCGCTGCGCGACTGGCTCTTGACCGTGCGCCCGAAGCTGCCCTGGCGCGAGCCGATCGCGCGCCATGACCTCGCGATCGAGACGGCGGAGGCGATCGAGGCACGCGAGCTCCTGCGGCTCGAGCTGACCTCGGGCGAGGAGGACGGGTCGCCGCTCCGGCTTGCCGGGGAGCTGCTCGGCTACCACCGCCGCGAGTCGAAGCCGGGCTGGTGGAGCTGGTTCGAGCGGATGGCGAAGTCGCCGGAGGAGCTCGTCGGCGAGGCGGAGGCGATCGGCTGCCTCGAGGCTGTCGCGCGCCCGGAGCCGTGCAAGCGCTCGCAGCTCTGGACGCTCGCCTACCCCGAGCAGGAGCACAAGCTCGAGGTGGGCGACGGGGTCGACGACCCGGCAACCGAGAAGAGCGCCGGACGCCTCGTCGAGCTCGACGAAGTGGGGCGCACGCTTCGGCTCCTGCGCGGGCCGAGCCTCGCCGGGGTGCCGCTGCCGCGGGCGCTCGTCGGCGGCAGGCCGTACGACAACCGCTTTCAGCGCGCCGCGGTGAGGCGCTTCGCCGAGTCGGTCCGCGACGGGAGCCGGCGCTACCCGGCGCTCGAGGACGTGCTCCGCTGCGAGCCGCCCCGTCTCGCCGGCCGCGAGCGCGGCGGCACGATCCAGACGATCGACCCGGCCGGGCTCGCGCGGCTCGCGCGGTCGCTCGACTCGAGCTACCTGTTCGTGCAGGGCCCGCCCGGCACCGGCAAGACCTGGCGGGGCGCCGAGGTCGTCGTCGACCTGCTCGCGCGGGGCTTCCGGGTCGGCGTCACCGCCCAGAGCCACAAGGTGATCCACAACCTGCTCGTCGCGATCGAGCGCGAGGCCGCGCGGCAGGGCCGCCGCTTCGTCGGGCTGAAGAAGTCGGGCGACGGCGACGAGACCGAGTACGCCGGCGACTGGATCACGAACACGACCGAGATCGCCCACGCCACCGGCCCCGACGTGCAGCTCGTCGCCGGCACGGCGTGGGTGCTCTCGCGCGAGGAGCTCGACGCGACGCTCGACTACCTGGTGATCGACGAGGCGGGGCAGGTCTCGCTCGCCGACGCGGTCGCGGTCGGCACCTCGGCCCGCAACCTGATCCTGCTCGGCGACCCGCTCCAGCTCGCCCAGGTCTCGCAGGGCACCCACCCGGGCGGATCGGGCCGCTCCGTGCTCGAGCACCTGCTCGACGGCGCCGCGACGATCTCCGCGGATCGCGGCGTCTTCCTCGAGCAGAGCTGGCGCATGCACCCCGACGTGTGCGGGCTCGTCTCCGGCCTCGTCTACGCGGGCCGGCTCTCGTCGCACGAGACGGCGGCAGCGCGCTCGACCTCGCTCGGCACGGGCATCCGCTACCTGCCCGTCGAGCACGAGGGCAACGCGTCGGCCTCCCCCGAGGAGGCCGGGCGGATCGCCGCCGAGATCCGCGCCATGCTCGGGGCGACGTTCACCGACGCGGACGGCGCGACCCGCCCGCTCGAGGCGTGCGACTTCATGGTCGTCGCGCCCTACAACTGGCAGGTGCACGAGCTGCGCCGGGTCCTACCCGCGGGCGTCCCGGTCGGGACGGTCGACAGGTTCCAGGGTCAGCAGGCGCCAGTCGTCTTCTTCTCGATGGCGACCTCGAGCGGAGAGGACGTCCCGCGCAACCTCGCCTTCCTCTTCTCGCGCAACCGCCTCAACGTCGCGATCTCGCGCGCGCAGTGCCTCGCCGTCCTCGCCTGCTCGCCGCGCCTCCTCGAGGCCCGCTGCGCCACGATCGAGGAGTTGCAGCTCGTGAACGCGCTCTGTCGACTCGTCGAGTACGCGTCGTAGAGCGCGCCCATGGCCGAGGGAAGCCTCCGCAGCGTCCCGAGAACGGAAACGGGGTTGGGGGCCGCTGCTTTCGTCCTGGGTCGTTGCTCGATCATCACCCGGTCTACGGAGCCCGGCCCGCCCCGGATTAGCTGACGACGTCGATCTGCGTGGAGGCCGAGAGCTCGAGCTCCGCCACGCCTTCGTAGAGCTCGAGCGTCCCGGTCGCGCAGATCGTCCGGCCGGCGTACATGCTCTCCGGCGGGCCGGGAAAGCGACCGCGATCCTTGCCCCAGATGACGACCGTGACACGCTCGGGATCCGGGTAGTCGCGCCCCAGGTTCAGGAACGTCGGCTGCCCGTCGACGTCCTGCGCGTAGAGCGTGCCGGCGACTTGCCCCCGCACGGTGACGCGCTCGCCGACATGGGCGCGCGCGTCACGCCAGGAGATCGCGTCGGGGCACGCCGCGGCCGGCTTCTCGACGACCGGGCCCGTGTCCGCAGCGTGCAGCGGGTCGAGCCGCGTGCCCGGGCAGGCGCCCCAGAGCCCACGCTTGACCGCCCGCGCCGTTCGCGCCGCGCGCAGGAGGCGCTCGGCGTACTTGCCGCGCTCGCCGCGGTAGAAGTAGGGGGCGGCAAGACCGCGACGGACGAGCAGGAGGTTCAGGTTCCGCGGTCCGTCGTGCACGTAGCGAAGGAGCCGCCCGTGCTCGTCGGTGTCGTCGAGGCGGCGGTCGCGCTCGAGCGTCACCCGCGTGCCGGCGGGCAGCAGCTCGCGCAGGCGGGCGGTCGCCGCCTGCCCGTAGCACTCGTCGACGTGCTCGGGCGCGTCGATCTGGACGAGCCGCACGCGGCGGCCGTCCTCGAGCTCGATCGTGTCGCCGTCCGTGACCCGGGCGACGGCGAACGCCGGCTCATCCGGCGGCGTCGTCGCCGTCGTTGCGGTCTCGGAGGTCGCGCTTGTCCCCGGTTGCGACGCCGGCTCCCCGGCCTCCCCGTCCGTGCAGGCGGCGAGCGAGAGGGCGCAGAGCCCGGCGGCGAGCAGTCGCATGCGACCTACGGTACCTCCGGCCGCCGCCGGCTCCGCGTCAGCGCAGGCCGGCTCTGAGGCTGCAGGTGGGCCAGGCCTCCCAGCCCTGGTCGGCCTGAACCTTGCGGGCGACGCGGATCTGCTCGGCCGGGGTGGCGAGGTACGCGTACTTCGGGAGCCGCTTCGACCGGTATTCCTTCCACGTCAGCGGGTGGAACGAGAAGCCGCCGTGGTACTTGTTCTTCATCGACCAGTTCCCGCCGGACTCGCAGAGCGCGAGCTCCCACCAGAAGCTCTTCTTCAGGTTCCGGTTGAAACGCTTCTTCCAGAGCCGCAGCGTCTCGGTGAGCGCCGCCTCGTCCGTCAGCTCGCGGTAGGCGCGGTCGCTCGGGAACGCCGGCAGGCCGCGATCCCGGCGTAGCTTGTTCGTGTCCTTGACCGCATGATCGATCTCGTGGACGTGGTCGAGCGGGTCGGTGCGGTGCGCCGACGCCGGCGCCGCGAGCGTGGCGGCGAGAACGAAGGCGAGCAGCGCGGACGTGAGTCTCGTGCGGTTCATGCGTGGTTGCAGCGCGGCCCCCGCTGCTATCGGCGCGCGGGCGGCCCCTGGTTTTCGTCTGCGCCGGCCAGTATGCCAGACTCGTGCGGCCCGCGGGCTTCCTTGCCGGTGTCGCCGGGGGCGGGCTCGGGCGGCTTCGCGAGGCGCGCTGTGCCCGCCGTCACCGTCCCGAAGATCGGGTCGTCCGGGCCGGGCAGGGGGTATTCGGTGAGCCTGACCATGCCCGTCACCGCCCCTGCCGGCGCCGGCGGTTCGAGTCGTAGTGGAGCTGCTTTCGGCTCGCCGCGCCGTAGTGCGCGGCGGCGCGCTCGGGGCCGAGGGCGGGGCCGCTCTGGCGCAGCTCGGCCGCGACCGCGCCGAGGACGGAGCGGGCCTCGTCGTGGCGGCCGTCGTCGGCGAGGCGGATCGCCTCGTCGCGCGCCCGCGCCGCCTCGAGCACGAGCACCGCCTCCTGCACCTCGAGGTCGGGGGCGGCCGCGGCGGCCTCGTCGGCGGAGACGAGGTTCGCTGCGACTGGCACTGTGACCGTGTGCTCGGCGATCTCGTCGCCGACGGTGACGTAGCGAAGGACGACGTCCGCGACCTTGGCCGGGCCGAGCGCGGCGAGGTGGGGGAGGTGGAGCGTGAACACGACGCGGCGGCGCTCGCCGCCGTAGGCGTCGCCGAGGCCGAGCCGCACGCCCCCGGGCACGGGCGCCTGCGGGTGGTCGTTCAGGACGGCGAGCAGCTCGACCTCGGGGGCGGGCCGGATCTCGACGCTGACGTTCTGGGCGACGAGGCGGGTGAGGCCGTCGAGCTGGTCGGCGAAGATCGCCGGCGCCGCGTCGGGGGTGGGGGCGTAGTGCCCCTTGCCGCCGCCGGCGTCGGCCAGCGCGGTCAGGAGCTCCTCGTCGAACGCCTCCCCGAACCCGACCGTCGAGGTGCCGACCCGGTCGCGGTAGGCGCTGCGGGCGAGCTCGGCGAGCGCGGCCGGGTCGGTGATGCCGCAGTTCGCGAGCCCGTCCGTGAGCAGGAGGATCGTGCGGGTGGCCCCGCCGACGGCGCCGGCGAGCTGCTCACGCCCGGTGAGCCAGCCGCCGGAGAGGTTCGTCTGCCCGCCGGGGCGGATCCGGCCGATCGTCGCCCGCAGCGGCTCCGCCCGGACGGGGGCGAGCGGCGCGAGCACCCGCACCTCGTCGTCGTAGGTGACGAGTGCGAGCTCGTCGGTGGGGCGCAGCCGCCCGACGAGCCAGTCGGCGCAGCGCCTGGCGACCTCGAGCTTCGGCCCGCCCATCGAGCCGGAGCGGTCGATCACGAGCGCGAGCGGGACCCGCTCCGCCGCCGCGGGCGGTTCGGGCGCGGCGAGCTCGAGCAGCGCGTGGACGGTGTGCTCGCCTTCGACGGCGAGGAGCGAGTGGTCGAGGCGGATCCGGGCCTGCATGCGTACCTCCTGTCGGCTTGCGGTCGGTAATCACCGCGGGGCGTCGCGGCCTTGCGGCGCCTTTCGCGGGTAAGGCCGGCCGCCGGCCCGGGCGACTCCCGCTCGATGCGCAGCCGCGCCGCGTACCGCGAGCAGGAGGCAGCCGTAAGATTCCCGGGCGGTGGAGGCGACTTCCCTCCGGATGCACGATGAGCGCGACCGTCTCGACGCTGAGCTGCTCGCCGCCGGCGACTACGCGAGGCTGCTCGCGATGTACCTGCCGGTCGTCCATGACCGGGTGCGCGCCCGCGTGCGGCGCCCGGCGGCCGACGATGTCGTCCAGGAGATCATGCTCCGGCTCTACCGGGAGCTCCACGCGGGCAAGGCTTACCCTGTTCCCTTCCGCGTCGTCGTGCACAACGTGACCGGCTGGCTGATCGGTGCCCATTTCGAGGGGCGCGAGCTCGCGGAGCCGTACGACCCGGACGTCCACGACCGGGGCGTCTGGGACGAGGATCCGACCGAGAGCTCGTACCTCGAGTCGCTGGTCGAGCGGCTCCCGGAGGGGGAGCGCAGCGTGTTCGAGCTCCGCGTCCTCGACGGCCTCTCGGCCGCCCGGACCGCCGAGCTGCTCGGGATGACCCCGAACGCCGTCGACCAGGCGCTCCACCGCGCCAGGAAGCACCTCAGGGAGTGGCTCGTCGCGGATGGCTGAGGACGTGCTGACCCTGTTCGAGGAGTACGCCGCCCGCTTTCGCGGCGGCGAGGAGCCCGACGTGCGCGAGTACCTGGCTCGGGCCGGCGAGGGGGCCGACCGGCTCGCGTCCCTGATCGACGGCTTCCTCGCCCGCGCCGAGCCGCCGGCGCCGAGCGAGGAGCGGGTGCTGATGCTGCGGGCCTGGCTCGAGGGCGGCGCGCCCCTGCTCGAGCTGCGGGTCGAGCGCGGCCTGACGAGGGACGCCGTCGTCTCCGAGCTCCTCGAGCGCCTCGGTCTCGACCCCGCCAAGCGCTTCAGGGTGACCGCCTACTTCCACCGTCTCGAGACCGGCCTCCTCGACCCCCGCCCGGTCGACCGCCGCGTCTTCACCGCCCTCGCCGCCGCCCTGCGCGCCCGCGTCGATGACCTGCTCGCCTGGCAGCCGCGCCCCGCCCCAGCCGCCGCCCCCGGCGCCCTCTTCCGCGCCGCCCCCGACGCCGCCCTCCCCGACGTCGCCGCCCCGACGGATGTCCGCTTCGCGCTCGAGCCCCCGTCCGAGCCGGACGAGGTCGACCGCCTCTTCCTCGGCGGCTGACCCCGGCCCGTGATCTTGCGCGCCGCCGCCCCGGCGCGCATTGTGGCCCGCGCCCCGATCGATGACAATTGGGCCATGCCCGGTCCGGTCACGGACGCGCGCGCCGGCGCGCTGCTTGCCCGCCACCTCGACGCCTTCGGCGGCCCGGAGCTCCCGGTCCCGGTCGAGTCGATCGCCTCCGATCTTCTCGGGCTCCTGGTCGAGGAGTCGGAGGAGCTCCCCTGCTCGGGGGTGCTCGTCCCCGCCGAGCGGCGGATCTGGGTGAACGCGGACGAGGCACGCCAGAGCCCCGGCCGGCGGCGCTTCACGATCGCCCACGAGCTCGGCCACTGGGTCTGCCAGGTGCAGGAGGGCCGCCGGCAGCCGATCTACTGCCGCGCCGTCACCGCCGACGGAGACGGGCGCAACCCGCCCGAGGAGCGGGAGGCGAACGTCTTCGCCGCCGAGCTCCTCATGCCCCGCCCGGCCGTGCGCGCCGCCTTCGCCGAGCTCGCCGACAGTCCCGAGCTCGCGACCCGCTTCGACGTCTCCCAGGAGGCGATGCGCTGGCGGCTCTACAACCTCGGCCTGGTGGACGAGCGCCCGGCGTGAACGCCCGCCCGCCCGCGGCACGGCGGGGCATCCCTGGAACGGCGGGAACGCGCTCCCGCCTACCGCCCAGCAAACAGCAAGCCGCCCTTGAAGATCGCCGTCCGAGGCATGACAATCGTGGACATGCCCGGTTGCGCCCCCGCCGTAAGGAATCCGCTCGCGCGGGTCGATTCCGTCGGCGAGATGGCGCCTCGTTTCGACGTGTCCCGAATGGCCGTCCTCCGGAGGCCGGCGTGACGCACCTCCTGCCGCCGGCACCGCACGGTGGGGTGACGCTGTCCGCGCGCTTCGCCGACGCGGTCGGGTACGCGCTCGAGGCGTACGGCGGCCACGTGCGCAAGGGCACGGCGATCCCGTACGTGTCCCATCTGCTCGCCGACGCGTTCGCGACCCACGCCGCCGGCCCGCTCGCAGCCGAGCTTGCCCGGGTCGAGGCGCACGTGGATGCGAGCGCGACGAGGGGGAGGAGTCCGTGAGGTGTCACAGCGGGCCGACTCCCGAAAACGCTGGAGCCCGCGCCTGGCGGGCTCCAGCAGGTGAAGCGGGCTTGCGCCCGCGCGCGGCTGAGACCCGCTCTCAGTGTAGCCGCTGTCTGGGCGGAGGGCACCGGACTCGAACCGGAGCCGACACGTCGGCCGCGCGGGTCTCAACCACGCATCGCGCCCTGCGATTTCAACCCTCCGCCCCGGAACCCACGGTAACGAGCACCGGGCGACTGCGCTGGGCGATCGGATGAGAAGTCACACGATCGGCACGAGCCTGTGACACCTCCACCGCGGATGGGATTCCGATGAACGTCTTCGACCTGCGCGAGCGCCTCGTCCGCGACTTCGCCGACTACACGCGGAGCTTCATCCACATCCGCGACGAGCGGGTACGTGAGCGGGTCGATCGCGAGCTTGCCGAGGGGCTGCTCTGGCATCCTGCTCGACCTCGACAGCGGCATCCCCCCGCGGGATCGCTTCAACGCCGGCCCGGAAGATCAGCTCTGGTACTACCGCTCGCTCGCCGAGGCGTTCGCGACCCACGCGGCCGGCCCGCTCGCAGCCGAGCTTGCCCGGCTCGTCGACCGGATCGAGGCGTACATCAGTCGTCCCGCGGCGCTAGGCTCGCGATCATGTCCGGATCAGCCATGAGCGCCTCGCGTTGTCTGGCCGGGTGGTGAGACCATGACCGCGGTCGACGCGTCGAGCGCGATCGAGACGTTCTTCGAGCGACCGATCTTGAACTCGCCGTACGAGCGTCCGTCCCGGCACTGGGAGCTCGACGAGGCAGGCCAGCCGACGCACAAGATCGTCGACAGACGCCGGCACGCGGACTTCGTCACGCCGATCCCGAAGCCGAAGAAGCGCAAGCGCTCGGCCGAGCAGCAGGTCCTCATCCCGGAGGACGGCAAGGGCATCTCCACGCAGGCTCAGCAGTACGACCCCACCTCGATCATCAACGAGACGCGAGCGCTCGTCGAGGACTGGCGGAGCCTCCCCAACCCGAGCCAGTGGCAGGTGACACCCGAGACGGCGCGCCTCCTCCAGCACTGGCGGCACCACAAGTTCAGCAACCTCCGCCCGTTCTTCTGCCAGGTCGAGGCCGCCGAGACGATCATCTGGCTCACCGAGGTCGCTCCGACCGCCGGAAAGAAAGCCAAAGGCATCCTCGAACACCTCCAGAACGCGAGCAACGACGCGAACCCCGAGCTCCTCCGCACCGCCCTCAAGCTCGCCACGGGTGCCGGCAAGACGACGGTCATGGCGATGCTGATCGCCTGGCAGACGATCAACGCGGTCCGCCATCCGCAGAGCAGGCACTTCACCCGTGGCTTCCTCGTCGTCACCCCGGGCCTGACGATCAAGGATCGCCTCCGTGTCCTCCAGCCCAACGACCCCGACAGCCTCTACATCGCGGCGGAGCTGGTCCCGCCTGACCTGCTCGAGGAGATCAAGAAGGCGAAGATCGTCATCACCAACCGTCACGTCTTCAAGCTCAGTGAGCGTGTCGGGCTCTCGTCAGGCGGGCGCAAGCTGCTCCAGGGGCGCGGCGCCCCCCTGGACACGCTCGAGACCGAGGGGCAGATGATCCAACGGGTCATGCCCGAGCTGATGGGCATGAAGAACATCCTCGTCCTGAACGACGAGGCCCACCACTGCTACCGGGAGAAGCCGATCCCCGAGGAGGAAGACCTCAAGGGGGACGAGCTCGCCAGAGCCAAGAAGAACAAGGAGGCCGCGCGCGTCTGGATCTCCGGCCTCGAAGCCGTCAACCGCAAGCTCGGCGTCTCCCGCGTGATCGACCTCTCGGCCACCCCGTTCTTTCTCAGCGGCTCGGGCTACGTCGAGGGGACGCTTTTTCCCTGGACGGTGACCGACTTCTCGCTCATGGACGCGATCGAGAGCGGAATCGTGAAGCTCCCGCGCGTCCCGGTCGCCGACAACATCCCGGGCGAGGAGATGCCGATGTTCCGTGTTCTCTGGGAGCACATCGGCAAGAAAATGCCGAAAAAGGGACGCGGCAAGAGCGGAGAGCTCGATCCGCTCAGCCTCCCCCCGCAGCTCCAGACCGCGATCGAGGCGCTCTACGGCCACTACGAGCAGACGTTCGACCTCTGGCGGGAAGCCGGGATTCGCGTGCCGCCGTGCTTCATCGTCGTCTGCCAGAACACCGCGATCTCGAAGCTCGTCTACGACTACCTCTCCGGCTTCACAAAGACGAACGAGGACGGCACGACCACCTTCACGGCCGGACGCCACCGCCTCTTCTGGAACTACGACGAGCACGGCAACCCGCTCGCGCGTCCGAACACGCTCCTGATCGACAGCGAGCAGCTCGAGTCGGGTGAGGCTCTCGACAACAACTTCCGCAAGCTGGCCGCCGACGAGATCGAGCGCTTCCGCCGGGAGATCGTCGAGCGGACGGGCGACCGGCACGCGGCGGACAAGCTCACCGACCAGGACCTGCTCCGCGAGGTGATGAACACTGTCGGCAAGCAGGGGCAGCTCGGCGAGTCGATCCGCTGCGTCGTCTCCGTCGCGATGCTGACCGAGGGCTGGGACGCGCGGACCGTCACGCACGTCCTCGGCGTCCGCGCGTTCGGCACACAGCTCCTCTGCGAGCAGGTCGTCGGGCGGGCGCTGCGCCGTCAGTCCTACGACCTGAACGACGAGGGGCTCTTCAACGTCGAATACGCCGACATCCTCGGTATCCCGTTCGACTTCACGGCCAAGCCCGTCGTCGCTCCCCCGCAGAAGCCGCGCGAGACGATCCAGGTCCGCGCGATCCGGCCCGAGCGCGACCACCTCGAGATCCGCTTCCCGCGCGTCGTCGGCTACCGGGTCGAACTGCCGAGAGAGCGCCTCGCGGCGCATTTCAACGACGACTCGGTGCTCGAGCTCACGCCCGATCTCGTCGGCGCGACCTCGACCCAGAACTCGGGGATCATCGGCGCGCCGGTCGACCTGACGCTCGATCACACCGCCGACGTCCGCCCGTCTCAGGTCGTCTACGAGCTCACGTCGCACCTCGTCCTGAGCAAGTGGCGCGACGCCGACGGCGATCCGCAGCTCCACCTCTTCGGGCAGCTCAAGCGCATCGCACGCGACTGGATCGACGGCTACCTCGTCTGCAAGGGCGGCGCGTATCCCGCGCAGCTCAAGTTCAAGATGCTCGCCGACATGGCGGCCGAGCGGATCACGGCGGCGATCGTTCGCTCGTACGTCGGCGAGAAGCCCATCACGGCGGTGCTCGATCCGTACAACCCGGTAGGCTCGACCGCGCACGTCAACTTCACGACGTCGCGCACGAACCGCTGGGAGACGGATCCGCGGCGCTGCCACGTCAACTGGGTGATCCTCGACAGCGACTGGGAGGCCGAGCTCTGCCGCGTCGTCGAGAAGCACCCGCGCGTCTGCGCCTACGTCAAGAACCACAACCTCGGCCTCGAGGTCCCCTACCGCTACGGCTCGGACAGTCGCACCTACATCCCCGACTACGTCGTCCTCGTCGACGACGGCCGCGGCGACGACGACCTGCTCCACCTCGTCGTCGAGATCAAGGGCTACCGTCGCCAGGACGCGCAGGAGAAGAAGGCGACGATGGAGACGTACTGGGTCCCGGCGGTCAATCACGCGGGCGCGTACGGACGCTGGGCGTTCGCCGAGTTCACCGACGTCTACGAGATCGAGGCCGACTTCGAGCAGAAGGTGTCACAGGTGTTCAACGAAATCGTCGAAGGGGTAGCGGCCGGGGCGGCCGCTGCGCGATCCTGACCATGGGGAGGCGACGCACGACAACCCCGAAGGCCGCGAAGTCGGTCGAGACGCTCACCCACGTCGAGGACACGCGCACGAACATCCCGACCGCCGAGTACCAGTCCGTCCTTCCCGCCGACCAGCGGGCCTCCGTCCGCGTCGCCTACGAGCGGCGCAACCGCGACCTCGACCCGCAGCTCGTCTGGCGCGGCAAGGACGAGCAGGACTGGAGCGACCTCGTCGTTCACGCCCCTCCGCTCTACATCCAGGAGAAGGTGCACCCGAAGGTGCTGATCGACGACCTCGCCCGCCAGTCGAAGAAAGCGCCCCCGGACGAGCACGAGCAGATCGACCTCTTCGCCGACTTCAACCGCCTCCCCGAGGGCGCAGACAAGACCGACTTCTACCAGCACGAGCAGGGCTGGACGAACCGGATGATCCTCGGCGACTCGCTCCAGGTGATGGCCAGCCTCGCCGAGCGGGAGGGGCTCCGCGGGAAGGTGCAGTGCATCTACATCGACCCGCCGTACGGGATCAAGTTCAACAGCAACTTCCAGTGGTCTACGACGAGCCGTGACGTCAAGGACGGGAATGCTGCGCACATTACGCGCGAGCCCGAGCAGGTGAAGGCGTTTCGTGACACATGGCGAGATGGCATTCACAGTTACTTGACATACCTCCGTGATCGCCTAACAGTGGCACGCGATCTTCTTAGCGACTCCGGATCACTGTTTGTCCAGATCGGCGACGAGAACGTGCACCGCGTACGGGCGCTTCTCGACGAGGTGTTCGGAGAGGACAACTTCATCGTTCAGATTGCAATGCAGAAGACGGGAAGTCAGACAGGTGACTTCGTCCAATCGAATGTCGACACGATCCTGTGGTTCGCGAAGAAACGCCCAAGCTGCAAGTTCCGGCCGCTGTTCAGCGATCGAGTGCTCGGTGGAGCGGGTGGATCCGGCTATACGAACGCGACGTTGGAGAACGGTTTGGACGTTCCGCTGAGCGAACTGCAGGAGTCAGACGACGTCAGGGTCAACGCCAACCGGATCTGGCGTTCGTATCCGTTGACTTCAGATGGCTTTCGTGACACCACAACCGTTGGCTTTACGTTCGAAGGGCGGGTGTTCCACCCCGGAAGGTCTCGTCACTGGGGCGTCGTCGTGGAGGGCCTCGACCGCGTCGGCCGTGCGGGGCGCCTGGTCGCCGACGCGGCGCAGGTTCATCTGAAGCGGTACTTCGGAGACTCGCCGAGCATCCCCCTCGGTGCGTTCTGGATCGACGTGGGCGGCGTCAGCGGCAAGGTCTACATCGTGCAGACGAATACGCGGGCTGTTCAACGCTGCATTCTGATGACTACGGACCCAGGCGACCTCGTCCTTGACCCCACATGCGGGTCTGGGACAACGGCAGCCGTTGCGGAACAGTGGGGACGTCGGTGGGTCACAATCGATACGTCGCGCGTCGCGCTCGCGCTCGCTCGTGCTCGCATCATGGGCGGGCGCTACCCGTACTACCTCCTCGCCGACTCGCGAGAGGGTCAGCTCAAGGAGGCCGAGCTCACCGGGGCGGCGCCGAGCTCGCAGCCCGTCCATGGAAGTGTCCGGCACGGCTTCGTCTACGAGCGCGTGCCCCACATCACGTTGAAGTCGATTGCGAACAATGCAGAGATCGACGTCATCTGGGCACGCTGGCACGAGATCCTTGAGCCCCTACGCACGGATCTCAACGCGGAACTCGGCGAAGCCTGGGAGGAGTGGGAGATCCCGCGCGAAGTCGACGACGCATGGTCAGACCGGGCGAGGGGGCTTTACGCCGCTTGGTGGGAAGCGCGCATCGCGCGGCAGAAGGAAATCGACGCATCGATCGCGGCGAAAGCCGAGTTCGAGTACCTCTACGACAGGCCGTACGAGGACAGGCGGAAGGTGCGGGTCGCCGGCCCGTTCACGGTCGAGAGCCTGAGTCCGCACCGCGTGCTCGGCGTCGACGAGAACGACGAGCTGATCGATCCGCTCGAGTCGGACGCGCTCGAGGCCGACGCCGAGCAGACGTTCACGGAGACGATCCTCGAGAACCTCAAGGCGGGAGGCGTCCAGCAGGCGCACAAGGAGGACCGGATCACGTTCACCTCGCTCACCGGCTGGCCGGGCGAGCTCGTCTGCGGCGAAGGCCGCTACCTCGAGGGCGAGGCCGAGAAGCGGGCGGCGATATTCATCGGGCCGGAGTTCGGGACGGTGCAGCGGACCGACCTCGTCGCGGCTGCGCGGGAGGCGGGCGACGCGGGCTTCGACGTTCTGATCGCGTGCGCGTTCAGCTACGAGGCGCACGCGACCGAGTTCACCAAGCTCGGCAGGATCCCGGTGCTCAAGGCGCGCATGAACGCCGACCTGCACATGGCCGACGACCTCAAGGCGACCGGCAAAGGCAACCTCTTCGTCGTCTTCGGCGAGCCGGACATCGAGCTGCTCGACGCGGGGGACGGCAAGGTGCGGGTGAAGCTGAACGGCGTCGACGTGTTCGACCCGAGCACGGGCGAGGTGCGAAGCGACAGCGCGGAGGGGATCGCCTGCTGGTTCATCGACACCGAGTACAACGAGGAGAGCTTCTTCGTCCGCCACGCGTACTTCCTCGGCGCCGACGACCCGTACAAGGCGCTCAAGACGACGCTCAGGGCCGAGATCGACGAGGACGCGTGGGCGACGCTCAGGAGCGACGTCTCGCGTCCGTTCGACAAGCCGGAGACGGGGCGGATCGCGGTGAAGGTGATCAACCACCTCGGCGACGAGGTGATGAAAGTGTTCCGTGTTGAGTAGGACTCGCTGCAGAACGAAGCCTTGAGCCGCCGGGACGCGCTGCCCGCGCACGCTGCTTCATCCTCAGTCGCGCCGATAGCGCCGCTATCGGCGCTCCCTGCGTCCTCGCATCGCACGCGGCCATCACGCCCCGTCGACGAAGCGTCGCTCCGCAGCGAGTCCGCCTGATGCAGTTCCTCATCGCCGACACGTTCACGGACAGCCTCACCCGACTGACCGCGGATGGGCAGAAGGCCGTCAAGACGACGGCCTTCGACCTCCAGACGAACCCCGCGCACCCGGGCCTCCAGTTCCACCGACTCGACAAGGCGAAGGACACGGGCTTCTGGTCTGTCCGCGCGGGCCGCGACATCCGCCTGATCGTCCACAGGAGCAACTCGACGCTCGTGCTCTGCTACGCGGACCACCACGACAGGGCGTACGCCTGGGCGGAGCGGCGCAAGCTGACGGCCCACCCGACGACCGGTGCGGCGCAGCTCGTCGAGCTCCGCGAGACGGTGCGGGAGGTCGTCGTTCCCATGTACGTCGAGGCGGAGGCGCCGGCGCCTGAGCAGCCGCCGCTCTTCGCCGGCCTCGCCGACGAGGAGCTCCTGCGCTACGGCGTTCCCGTCGAGTGGATCGACGACGTCCGGCAGGCGAGCGAGGAGCGGCTCCTCGCGCTCGTCGACCACCTTCCCGCCGAGGCGGCGGAGGCGCTGCTCGAGCTCGCGACGGGCGGGACGCCCAGGCTGGCGGCTGCGGCGGCGGGGGCCGACCCGTTCGAGCACCCGGATGCGCAGCGCCGGTTCCGGGTGGTGGAGAACGTCGAGGAGCTCGAACGGGCGCTCGAGTACCCGTGGGAGCGCTGGATCGTCTTCCTCCACCCGGGGCAGCGGGAGATCGTCGAGCGCGACTTCGGCGGCCCCGCCCGTGTCTCGGGCTCGGCGGGCACGGGGAAGACGATCGTCGCCCTGCACCGCGCCGTCTTTCTCGCGCGCTCGAATCCGGATGCCCGGGTGCTGCTGACGACGTACTCCGACACGCTCGCGGCCGCCCTGCGGGGCCGGCTCGGCCTGCTCGTCCGCAACGAGCCCCGCCTCGCCGAGCGAATCGACCTGGAGTCGATCGGGGCGGCCGGCCGGCGCCTCTACCGGGCCAGTGGCGGCGAGCCGCGGATCGCCTCTCGCGGCCAGATCGAGGGCTTCCTTACGGAAGCGTCGGCCGGGGCCGGGGAGCACCGGTTCCGCCCGTCGTTCCTGCTTGGTGAATGGGAGCACGTCGTCGACGCCTGGCAGCTCGACACGTGGGAGGACTACCGCGACGTGCGCCGCCTCGGCCGGAAGACCGGCCTGCCCGAGAAGCAGCGCGCCTTCCTCTGGGCGATCTTCGAGCAGGTGCGCGTGCGCCTGCGCCGGGAGGGGCTCCTGACCGACAGCGGCCTGTTCGACCGGCTCTGCGGGGAGCCCTTGCGCACGAGCCCGTACGACTTCGTCGTCGTCGACGAGGCGCAGGACATGGGCGTCGCCCAGCTCCGGTTCTTCGCCGCGCTGGCCGGGGGCAGGCCGAACGGGCTGTTCTTCGCCGGTGACCTCGGGCAGCGGATCTTCCAGCAGCCGTTCAGCTGGCTGGCCCTCGGCGTCGACATCCGCGGCCGCTCCCGGAGCCTGCGGGTCAACTACCGCACATCCCATCAGATCCGCCAGTGCGCCGATCGCCTGCTCGACCCCGAGCAGACCGACGCTGACGGCGTCGTCGAAAGCCGCGCCGGGACGGTCTCGGCGTTCAACGGCACGCCACCAACGATCCGTCTTCTCGACGACGAGGAGGGCGAGATCGAAGCGGTCGCGGAGTGGATACGGGATCTCGTCGGCAATGGCCTGGTCCCTCAGGAGCTCGGGGTCTTCGTGCGCTCGGAGGCGGAGCTCGACCGAGCCGTGCGAGCGATGCAGGCCGTGGGTCTCCCGCACGCCGTCCTGGACGAGCAGGTTCGCGCCGGCCGGGGACTGGCATCCGTCGGGACCATGCACCTTGCAAAGGGGCTCGAGTTCCGAGCGGTGGCCATGATGGCGTGCGACGACGAGGTGCTCCCCTTGCAGGAGCGCATCGACGCCATCGGCGACAGCGCCGACCTCGAGGACGTCTACACGACCGAGCGGCATCTCCTGTACGTGGCGTGCACGCGAGCGCGGGATCACCTTCTGGTGACCGGCGTGGCGCCGGGCTCCGAGTTCCTCGACGATCTCCGTTAGTGCCGCGCCTGCGGGCCGCGACCCGTGTTGACGAGACCGTCGAGGACGTCGCGCAGCTCCTCGATCTCGACCTCGAGCCCCCAGAGCGACTTGCAGTGATCCTGGCAGGCGGCGAGCGAGTCGAGGTGCCGGTCAGCCTCGAGCGCGGCGGCGAGTATCAGGTCGACGAGCGCAGCACGCGACGATAGGCCATCGTGCTCAGACGGGCGGTACTGCGTGATACTCGTCTGGACGTCGAAGGGGCAAACATGCTAGATGCTTCCCCGGAAGCCTACCCCCGCTCGGCTTGAAGTTCCCCCGCTGTCGAGTGGGAGGGATGTCCGAAGAAGCGGGGGAACGTCAGCCTTGAGATCTCCCCCTCGGTTGTCGATAACGAACTCGGAACCACGTAGAAGGAGGGATCGATGGCTTCTTTTCCGGCGTATTTCGAGGCGGTCATGAGTCGTAACCAGGAGCCTCATATTCCACCGCGCCAAATCGTCGATAGCTGGCCTGATGAGTTGGAGTATGCCGGTGATCCAATCTCTGCGCCGTGGCTTCGAGATGAGTCGCAGGCGGGGCGCGCGGGAGTCACGACGCGTCCCCGCGATCGGGTGCTTGTCGAGCTCGGTGACTCCTTGCCCCAACTCGGTTCAAACCTCGCTGATCCGGGTCGCCTGTTCACCGGACTACCGGATGAATCAGTCGACAACGCGGACGCTGTCGCGATCTACAGACCGTGGCACTTCTTCCGTGATGAGTGGGGCATAGAAATCTATGAGCACAACCTCCTAAGATTTACTCACCAGATCGCTGAGGCCATGTGTGAGAGCCCCTATCTACTCGCACCCATCGTGTTTCGCCAGGTACTCGAGCATGAGTATGCGCACTTTGACTTCGAGGTTATCGCGACGCGCTTCGAGGACGTCACCGCCGATCCGTGCTACAGGGAGTACTGTCTTAGCCGCTACGCGCTACGCGTGCGGGACGAGCAGACCGGTCCGCTCGAGGAGGCGATCGCCACTTGGCGAGAGGTTGTCTTCGCGCGGCGGACACGAGGTGTACTCGGGCCTGCGTCTTCGCGATATGCGAAGGCCGTTGAGATGCTCTCCCGTGAAGCTCCTTCCGGCTACCGGGACTGGCCGCTGCTGCAAGATCCGAAGACGCGGGGATCCGTCGTTTGCGACTTGTGTGGAGGGTGCATTCTCGGATACCCGTTCGCTCTCGAAGAAGGGGACTGGTGGCGAAGCACCCGCACACACCGCGCCGAAGTTCCTCTGAGGTGGATGGGCGAGCACGAGAACCTCAAGATCTTCGGGGCTCGCGAGAAAGAGTGGCGTCGGCCGACGATCAAAGAGCTTGAGCGGTGGCTCAAATCAACATATGGTGCAAGCATCACGCGTGGCAAGGGCTCACATCGCCACTACGATCTCGGCAACGGCGTGAAGGGCACGTACTCGACGAGCGCCGGGCATCTCCTGCGTCCTGAGGCGAAGCAGCTTGCTGCGAAGCTTGAATTTCCCAGTGATAGGGAGCTTTGCATTGCGATATTGCAGGGCGCATAGACCAGGGAACGGGAATGTCTCCATGTTCCATCCCTGAGGTCGTGTCGCCTCGGAGCCCAGACTCCGCGATCCGCACACCCGTCAGCACCGCCGAGGCCTTGCAGGTGAGCCGGGCAGCGGCGATGCCTGACTGCCTCCTGCCGATCGCCGACCGCGAGCCGCTGCTCTAGGTCGTCCGCGAGCGGTGCACCGCGTTCGCCGAGCATCGGGCGGCCGACGCGGGCCGGCTCGAGCTCGGCGCCGCCTGTTCCTGTACACGACCCGCGGCTGCTTCCATAATCCGACGGGGGAGCGCGGACGGGTGATCGCCTGCGCGCCGGTCGCTGCGCCCGCGCGGCGGGTCGAGGAGCCGGTGCGGCTCGCCGACCGGGAGTACCCGTACCTGGTCGAGCTCGAGATCGGTGTGCTCGCGCCGATTGGGGAGTGTGTCGAGCTGGCGCCGCTCGTCCCGAAGCTCGCCGGCCGCGCCTGGAGCGGGCGCGCTCGGCGCGGGCAGGTCGGGACCCGGGCGGGTCAGGACCCGCTCCTGCGGGAGAACCCACGCGGTCGCCTCCGGGGGAGGGACGCGGTCGCGTGCACCTACTGACTCGGGCTCGCGACGATCTCGCGACGATCATCAGGAGTTTCGCGACGTTCCGCGTGATTCCGTTCGGTGGCACCGGCGCCGAAGAACACGAGAACGTCTATCATGCTAGACAGATATGGGACGGCTAGATGACCGGCCGGCAGCTGGTTCGACGGCTGCGACGGACTGGCTGCGAGGTCGTGCGACAGCGCGGCTCCCATGTCCAGGTGCGCTGCGGCCAGTGCCGGACGACGGTCCCTGTGTACGTGGGTGAGGATCTGCCGCCGGGCACGCTGCGTGCGATCGAGCGGGATCTCGAGCCATGCATCGGAACGAGGTGGTTGCGTTGAGACGAGGGCGCTACGAGGTCGTGCTGGAGCGCGACGAGAGCGGTCGGTGGCTCGCTCACGTGCCGAGCGTCGCCGGCTGTCACACGCACGGGCGCACGCTCGCTCAGACCCGTGAGCGCATTCGCGAGGCGCTCTCGCTCTGGGTGGAGGATGCCGACACAGCTTCGCTCGTCGAGGAGCTACGTCTCCCCCAGGGCGCGCTCGCGGACATCCGCCGCAGCCGGCTCGCCCGCAGCCGGGCCGAGCGCGAGCGGGTGAGGGCGACCGAGTCGACGAGCGAGGCCGCGCGCGTCCTCGTCGGCGACCTCGGGCTCAGCGTTCGCGACGCGGCGGCGCTGCTCGGCCTCTCCCACCAGCGCGTCCAGCAGCTCGTCGGCCGGTAGGCCGCCCGGCCGGAGATTCGCGGGCGGCGCCGAGCTCCGGGAGCGGGGCCAGCTCTTCCATGTTCCAGCCCGAAGGCCTCGTTGGTGCGGGGCCCGGATCTCGCCCTGATGCCCGCGGATCGGCACCGCCAAGAACTCCCAGGTGAGCCGGGCAACGGCGATGCTCGACTACCTCCTGCCGACCGCCCACCGCCAACCGCTCCTCTGGATCGTCCGCGAGCGGCGCGCCGGCTTCGCCGAGCATGGTTGAGGATTGCCTCGGCGTCGTCTGGCGCTGGACGGCGTGCCTGCGAGAGGTCGTTGAAGTTGCCGGCCGTGCGTGTCGCGCATCTCGTTCAAGAGGCCGAGCTCGCTGAGGCCGCACCCTTCAGCTCGATGTCGCGAGGGCCACGCGGTATGGCGAGATCGTGAGTAGCGCGTGGACGGTGTCGGCGAGGGGGAGGGGGTCGCCGGTGCCGGGTTTGAGGGTGCGGGCGTCGATCGCGAGGTCGCGGTTTCGCTGCGCGAGGTGGTCGGGGTGGCCGCGGGGGAGCGGGGGCGCGGCGGGGAGTGGGTGTCCGCGAGGGTCGTGGAAGCGCGCCCGCTGGTCGATGTGCCAGCCGCCTTCGTGGACGAGCTGGTGGTGGCGGCGGCAGAGCAGGACGAGATTCGCGAGGGTGGTGGGGCCACCGCGGGCCCAATGGTGGAGGTGGTGGGCGTCGAGGAAGCGGCGGTTGTCGCAGCCGGGGAAGCGGCAACCGCGGTCTCGGGTCTTCAGGGCGCGGCGTAGCGGCGGCGGGATCGTCCGGGTCTTGCGGCCGTTTCGGGTGATCGAGGCGTCGCAGGCGAGGCGGCGGGCGGTCTCCGCGGCGAGGGCGGGGCCGTCGTCGAGCTGGCAGCCGCCATCGCCGTCGTGGGCAAGCGCGCTCTCGTCCGTGTGGACGACGATCTGGTAGCGCTCGCCGCCGGGGCGGCTCTCGCCCTCGTGGGCGAGGGCCGCGTCCGCGACGGCGACGAGCGCCTCGGCGTTCGTTGCCTGGCGGGCGGGCCGCGGTTCCGCGGAACCGCGCTCCTTTCGCCAGCGGGCGTCCCGCATCGCCTCGAGCGCCCTGAGAAGCAGCGCCCCGTCCTCGGGGGCGAGCCGGCCGCGCAGGCTGAGCGACCCGTCCGGCTCCCAGGAGACGGCCAGGTAGGTGCCCTCCTGGAGGTCGCGGGCCTCGCCGGTCGTGACGCGGCGGTAGGCGCTGAGCGCCCGCTCGAGCTGGGCCGCGGTCAGGCCCGCGGCGAGATCGAGCAGCTCCCCCTCGTTGGGGGCGGTCGCGATCCTGGTGAGCGCGCGCACCTTCGCGTAGGAGAGCTCCCCGCGGGCGAACGCCGCATGGATGAGCGGGAGCCCGGGCAGGCTGCGGGCGACCCGGACGTGCTCGCGCGCCGATCTCGGGGTGAGCGCGCAACGCCAGGCGAGCCACTCCGAAAGCGACGCCCGCCCCGAGTCGGCGAAGCCGCCGCGGCGGTCGAACTCCGAGACCAGCTCGAGCCAGCGGCAGGTGCCCGCGTACAGGTGCGAGGCGAGCGTCGCCAGCTCCGCCTCCAGCTCGTCGAGGCTGAGCGACCCAGGATCCACACCGAGGGCTGTTGCCATAATTGCCAACAGTGTAGCGGTGCGACCGGACGGAACCCCCGGCCCGGCGTGAGCGTCAGCGGCGGGGTGGATGCACCCGGCGCCTGCCGACCGCGAGACCCAGGTCGGGCGCGGGGTCGTAGACAGCGAAGGGATGCGGATCGGGCCTACGCAGGCTTCTTCCTGGCCTCGAGCTCGGCCCTGATCCGCTCGACGTGCGCGCGGAGCTCCTGGATCCGCGCCTCGTGGGCGGCCCACCACGGGCGTCGCTCCTCCACCCGAACAGGGTGCCGCGGGACGGGTCGGGCCGCACGTGTCTCTTCGCGACAGCGTCTGCCTCGGGCGGCTGGCGGGCGGGCCCGGGGCGAGCGCCTGCGCTATTCCCGTTCGGAGGGTTGGAGGGGGGTGGTCGCGCCGGTGCGGGCGAGCCTGCCCGGCCACCAGGAGTAGCGGCCGAGCAGCAGGCCGACCGCGGGGACGAAGAGCGGGCGGACCACGAACGTGTCGATCAGGAGGCCGACGGCGACGGCGAAGCCGAGCTGGAACAGGACCTCGAGCGGGAGCGTCATCAGCACGGCGAAGGTGCCGGCGAGGATGATCCCGGCGCTCGAGATGACCCCGCCGGTTCGATCGAGACCGACGAGCACGCCCTCCCGGGGCCCCCAGCGGGGTGTCTCTTCGCGGATGCGGGACATGAGGAAGATGCTGTAGTCGATTCCGAGCGCGACCGTGAAGATGAAGACGAACGTCGGCAGGCTCGCGTCCGTGCCCGGCGCGTCGAACAGGTACTCGAACGCGAGCGAGGCGAGACCGAGGGTCGCCGCAAACGACAGGATCTGGCTGGCCGCGAGGTAGAGGGGCGCGAGCACGGCGCGGAGGAGGAGCACGAGGATCACGAAGACGACCGCGAGGGTCAGCGGGACGATCAGGAGCGCGTCCGAGCGAACGGTGTCCTGCGTGTCCGCCTCCTCCGCCGTCGGGCCACCGACGAGGACATCAGCACCCGCGCCCGTCGCGGCCGCCGCGGCGGCGTCCCGCACGGGGTCGACGAGCGAGATCGCCGGGTCGCCGTAGGGGTCCGAGTCGAGCGTGACGCGCAGCCGCAGGGCATCGCCGCCCACGCTTTCCTCGACCGGGGCGACGGCCGCGACGCCCGCAACGCGCCCGAGCGCCGCGGAGACCTCGCGGGCCGCTCCCGCGAGCGCCGGAGCGTCGGCGCGGACGATGACGTCCGTGGGGGCGACCTCCCCGGCCGGAAACGCGAGCTCGACGGCTCGCGCGCCGCTCACCGACTCGGTGTCCGACCGGAAGCTGGCGACCAGCGAGAGCCCCGGCAGCGAGACGAGGTTCCCGAGCGCGAGCAGGCCGAGCAGCGCAACCGTCGCGAGGAGCGCGGTGAGCGGCCGGCGCTCCACCCGCCGGCCGATCCGTCCCCAGACGCTGACGCGCGCGCTCACCTCGGTTCCGAACCGGGGGATGAACGGCCAGAACGCCCGTCGTCCCAGGACGGCGAGGACCGCGGGTAGGAGCGTGAGCCCCGCGATCATCGTGATCGCGACGCCGAGCGCCAGCACCGGCCCCGCCGCCGACGTCGAGGCCATGCTCGCGACGAGGAGGACGAGCATCGCCAGGGTGGTCGTGGCGCCGCTCGAGAGGATCGCCGGCGACGTCCGGCCGAGCGCCTCGGCGATCGCCGCGTGCGTGTCCTCGTGGCGGCGGAGCTCCTCCCGAAACCGGGAGACCAGCAGGAGCGCGTAGTCGGTGCCGGCGCCGAACATGAGGATCACGAGCAGCCCGGTCGTCTGTCCGTTGACCGTCAGCCCCGCCCGGGAGACGAGGACGTACACGAAGCCGGCCGCGATCGCGTACGCGACGGCGACGACGGCGAGCGGGACGACCGCCACGAGCGGCGAACGGTAGATCGCGACGAGCAGGGTCAGGATCAGGACGGTCGACGCGACGAGGAGCGTGCCGTCGATCTGGCCGAACACGTCGACCGCGTCGACCGCGAAGCCCGCCGGCCCGGTCACGTACGCTTCGAGGCCGGGAGATCCCGGGCCGCCGACGACGGTCCGGAGCTCGTCGACGACGGGCTCGATGCCCTCGATCGTCTCCGCGGTGATCTGCACGACGGCGAGCGCGGTCGTCCGGTCCCCGGAGACGAGTCCCCGCTCCCGGGCGCCCGGGGCAAACGGCGACTGGATCGCGTCGGTTCCGGCGAGCCGGCCGGGCTCCGACAGCTCGTCGAGGTCGGCTGCGATCTTCGCACGGTTGGCCTCGGAGAGCCCGGCGGCGTTCCGGTAGACGACGATCGCCGGTGTCTGCCGGCCCGAGGGGAACTCGTTCTCGAGCAGCTCGAGCACGCGTGTGGACTCCGCGTCCGCGGGCAGGAACTCCCGCGGGCTGTTCGTCGTCGAGTCCTGGAGCCTCGCCTGGAGCGGGCCCAGTGCGGCGGCGGCCGCGAGCCACGCCACCAGCACGATCCACTTCGCGCGTCGCCCGGCCGGGAGCGTGATGAGCCGTGGAACGTTCATCGGTGCCCGCCCATCGTCGCCGACCGGACAGGCTCCGTGCCTCGCATGACGGCCACGCGAATCCTACGCGGCCGCCCGGGCGCCCGGATCGCCGGGGGCCGGGCGAGCCGGCCAATCCATGGCGCAGCTACGGACGCACTACCAGCACTCGGCCCGGCTCCGTGTGAACCGGGCGGGGCCGGTCGGGCTGCAAGTGCCCCGGAGGCGTACGCTTCGGGGGACCGTGACGGAGCGTGGGCGAAGCGGGGAGCCGACGCGCGCGGGGCGCGCCGGGGAGCGCGCGGCCGCGGGTGGGAGCGCGGTCTACTCGATCGGCCACTCGCGCCACCCGCTCGAGCGGTTCCTCGAGCTCTTGCGCCTGCACGGGATCGACGTCGTCGTCGACGTGCGCTCGGCCCCCTACTCGCGTCACGCGCCGCACATGAGCGGGCGCAACCTGCGGGGCTCCCTGGCGGCGGTCGGGATCCGCTACCTCTACCTGGGCGGGGAGCTCGGCGGCCGCCCGGAGGAGGACGAGCTCTACGACCCAGAGGGGCATGTCCTCTACGGACGAGTCGCCTCGACCCGGTTCTTCGCCGCCGGGCTCGAGCGGCTGCTCGACGAGGCGGGCCGCGCCCGTGTCGCAATCATGTGCGCCGAGGAGGATCCGGCAGGCTGCCACCGCCGCCTGCTCGTCGGGCGGGCGCTCGCCGCGACCCGTTCCCCGCGGCCAGCCGCGGCGGGGCTCCCGGGGCGACTGAGACCGCGGGCCTACGGGGCGCGGACGGTCCTGGTCGCCGACGCCCGCGCGCCGGCCGCGTCGATCGTGACGGTCAACCGGAGCGGCGTGCCCGGCCGGATCCGGCCGCGGGTGTACCAGGAGAAGTAGGCGGTGTCGGTGCCGCCGATCGAGACGTAGTCGTACGTCTCGGCCCTGCTCCAGACAGTCCGCGAGCCGCGCCGGGCGCGGACCGAGACGCGCGCGGAGCTGGTATTCGCCGCGAAGGCGACCGTGACGTCGAGGTTGTGGATGAATCCGTAGCGGCGCACCCTGACCGACGCGATCCGCACGCGCGGCGGGATCGAGAACGACACCGGGGCGCTGTAGTAGCTCGTCCAGGAGTCCAGGTCGTGCGACCGGACGTTCCACCAGTACGTTGCGGCGGGCAGGGGCGAGCTCGGCGACCAGGAGGTCTCGCCGCCGAAGAAGACGTCCAGGTCGACGAGGCTCTCGTCGAAGAGCCTGCCCTCGACCGTCGTTCCCGGCGCGTTCGCGACGTAGATCCCGTCCGACTCCTCGCTCGCCGGCAGGCTCCAGGTGAAGACGGGGTGGGAGGTCTCGACCACCGCCCCGGGGGCGGGGGAGAGCGGGGTGGCCACGCCGATGGCCGAGGCGGGCGCGAGCAGGGCGCCGAGGACGGCAAGGGCAAGGATGCGCAGCATGCCCGTGAGTCGTGCAACTGCCGGCACGTTCTTACGACGGCTTCGGCGCAATCCGTCACACCCGCGTGGCGGTCTTGCTGCTGTCATGGCCCTACGGTGGAGGGCGCGAGGCTGCCCACAACTCGATTCCGGTGGCAAAGAGAGGAGATGCGATGATAGTGCGGATATGACCCACGAGCAGCCGACGGCGATCAGGCTCGGCGATCGGGGCCGTCTCGTGGTTCCGGCTGCGATCCGGCGGCAACTCGGCGTCGAGGGCGGCGATGTGCTCGTCGCGAGCGTCGAGGGCGTGAGGCTCGTGCTCGAGCCCCGGGGCGCTGCCCTGGGTCGCCTGCGCGAGCGCCTGGCGGCGACCCCGGCCGGCGTCAGTCTCGTCGACGAGCTGATCGCGGAGCGCCGCGTCGAGGCGGGGCGCGAACGCGGCTGGTGACCGTCGCGCTCGACGCGTCGGCGCTGCTCGCGCTCCGGGTGATCCGGTAGCGCCGGTCGCGGCGCCGTCCGCTACCGGCGCGCCGTACGGGCGCCCTAATCGATACTGGGGGACGGTGGCAGCCGACGCCGACACGCGCCCGCCGGAGCTTGCGGCCGGATTCCGGCGGCTCGTCGTCACCGCCTCGCTCGCCGTCTGGGCGCTCGTCGCGGTCGGCGGGGTCGTGCGGGTCTCCGAGTCCGGGCTCGGCTGCCCCGACTGGCCGCTCTGCGGCGGGCGGATCGTGCCGTCCGGCTACAAGGAACCGGTGATCGAGTTCTCGCACCGGGCGACAGCGGCGATCTCGATCGCGCTGCTCGTGGCCGCGACCGTGTGGGCGCTGCGGCGCTACCGGTCGCGCCGCGACGTGCTCGTACCGCTCGCCGTTGCCGTCGCGCTCGTCCCGTTCCAGGCCGTGCTCGGCGCGATCGTGGTCTGGCTCGAGCTGCCCGACCGGCTCGTCGGCGTCCACTTCATGGTCGGGATGGCGATGCTCGCGCTCGCGACCTTCGCGGCCGCGCGGGCCGTCCGGCGCGAGGTCCCGGCCGCGAGCGACGGGTTCAGACGGGCCGCGCTCGGCCTCTGCGGCACCGCGCTGCTGCTCGTCTCGCTCGGCGCCGCGGTCGTCACCACCGACGGCATGCACGCCTGCGGCGAGGAGTGGCCCGGCTGCAACGGCGGCGTCGCGAGCGGCGGCGACCTCGCCGTCCTCCAGGTCGTGCACCGCTTCACCGCCTACACGGTCTTCGCCCTTGCCGTCGCCGTCCTCGCGCTCGCGCTGCGCGGCCGCGGCCCGCGGCTCGCCGGTTCGGCGCCCGCGCTCGCCGCGGCCGCCCAGATCGGCTTCGGAGTCGGCATCGTGCTCTACGGCCACGGCGCGCTCGGCCACGACGTCTTCCGGATCCTCCACGTCGCCGGCGGCGCCACCGTCTGGGCCGCAACCGTCGCCCTTGTCGCCCTCCTGCTCGCGCCCGCCGCTGCCCCGGCCCGGCGGCCGGCGGCGGCCGCGAGCCCCGCGGGCCGATGAGTCGCCGCTTCGTCGCGGCGGTCGCCGTCGCTCTCGCTGCCGCGATCGCGCTGCCTGCCGCGCTCTCGTTCGCTCTCGTCGAGGAGCGCGGCGGCGGCGGCGTTCTCGAAGGGACGATCTGGGTCGCGAACGAAGGCTCCGACCGGCTCACCGGCATCGATGCAGACACGCACCTCGTCGTGACCGTGCTCGCGGGGATCGCGGCGCCCCACAACGTGCAGGTCACCCCGGACGGGCGCACGGTCTGGGCAACCAGCACCGGGCGAGGGCTCGCCGCCGCGATCGACCCCGCCGCCGGCACCGTCGTCGGCACCGTCCTCGTCGGCGACGCCCCGGCGCACGTGATCGTGACGCCCGACGGCCGGCGCGCCCTCGTCACCGTCGCCGGCGCGGGCACGGTCGCCGTCATCGACGTCGAGACGATGCGGCTCGAGCGGGAGCTGCCGGCCGGCGAGTACCCGCACGGGCT
Organism: Thermoleophilia bacterium; assembly: GCA_023382435.1. Classification (GTDB taxonomy): domain Bacteria; phylum Actinomycetota; class Thermoleophilia; order Gaiellales; family Gaiellaceae; genus JAHDVS01. The sequence goes on along the minus strand of JAHDVS010000035.1, from coordinate 814 downwards.
GCGGCCGAGCCCCGACGGGTGGACGGTGCTCGTGGCCAACATGGGCGGCGACACCGTCACGCTCTACGACCTCGCGACGCTCCGCCCGCTCGGCGACGTGCGGGTGGGGGCGACGCCCGTTCAGGTCGCCTACGCACCCGACGGAAGCCACGCCTACGTCTCTCTGAACGGGCCCGGCGAGGTGGTGAAGATCGACCTCGAGGCGACGGCAGTCACGGGCCGGGTCGCCGTCCCGCCCGGGCCGGTGCAGATCGCCGTCACGCCCGACGGGGCGACGCTCCTCGTCGCCTCCCAGGGCACGAAGGAGGCGCCGGGCGACACGCTCGCGTTTGTCGACACCGCCGCGATGACCGTGACGGGCCTGCTCACGGTCGGCTCCGGCGCCCACGGTGTCGCCGTCGACCCGACCGGCCGGCAGGCGTTCGTGACCGCCACCTGGGCCGGCGAGGTCGCGGTGGTCGACCTCGAGCGGCGGAAGGTCGTCGACCGGATCCACGTGGGCGGCGAGCCGAATGGCATCAGCTTCTCCCCGGTCGCACAGGAGCACGCGCGCCAGGTCGAGATCTTCGGGCGCCCGCTCGAGCTCGAGCTCCCGCTGGGCGGCCGCCTCGACGGCGGCGGCTCCGGCGGGGGCGGCCACCAGCACTGACACCATCCCCGCTGCCAGGCTGGTGCCAGGCACCGCGGAGCGAACGGATCCGGGCTTCGAGCCGCTTCTGCGCGGCCCGCTCGTTCCCGGTCAGGATCCCGAGCACCCGGGCTAGCTGGATTGACTACACACCTGCGCGACGGCTGACAGTGCCGTCCGGGCCTC
>JAHDVS010000034.1 GCA_023382435.1 Thermoleophilia bacterium | reverse complement strand
GTGGCCCTCGTCGTCCAGAAGTACGGTGGCACCTCGGTCGGGTCGGCCGAGCGGATCCGGCGCGTGGCCGAGCGGGTCGTCGCGACCGCCGCGGCCGGCGACCGGGTCTGCGTGGTCGTGTCCGCGATGGGCCACACGACTGACGAGCTGCTCGACCTCGCGGCCCGGGTTTCGCCGAGCCCGCACGAGCGGGAGCTCGACATGCTGCTCACCGCCGGCGAGCGGATCTCGATGGCGCTGCTCTCGATGGCGATCATCGACCGCGGCCGGCAGGCGGTCTCGTTCACCGGCTCCCAGGCCGGGATCGTCACCGACACGAGCCACGGGCGGGCGAAGATCGTCGAGGTTCGGGCACGCCGGGTGCTGGAGGCGCTCGAGGCGGGGAAAGTCGCGATCGTCGCCGGCTTCCAGGGCGTCTCGACCGAGGACGACGTCACCACGCTCGGGCGCGGCGGCTCGGATGCGACCGCGGTCGCGCTCGCGGCCGCGCTCGCCGCCGACTCGTGCGAGATCTACACCGACGTCGACGGCGTCTTCACCGCCGACCCCAGGCTCGTGCCCGCAGCGCGGCGGCTGGTCGAGCTGTCGTACGAGGAGATGCTCGAGCTGGCGACGTCGGGAGCGGGGGTGCTGATGCCCCGCTCGGTCGAGTTCGCCCGCAATCACGGCGTGGTCGTCCACGTCCGCTCGTCGTTCACCGGCGCCGAGGGGACGTGGGTGAGGAGGGAGGACGACTTGATGGAGAAAGCGATCATCTCGGGGGTCGCGCACGACGTGTCCGAGGCCAAGGTGACGATCTCGGGTGTCCCCGACCAGCCGGGGGTCGCCGCGCGCGTGTTCCGCCCGCTCGCGGACGCCGCGGTCAACATCGACATGATCGTCCAGAACGTGTCGGTGGAGGGCCGCTCGGACATCTCGTTCACGGTGCCGATGACCGACCTCGACAAGGCCGAGCCGATCCTCGGCGCCGTCGCCGCCGAGGTCGGGGCGACCGCCGTCACGACCGACACGGAGGTCGCGAAAGTCTCGGTCGTCGGCGCCGGCATGAAGACCCATCCGGGGATCGCCGCGGACATGTTCGACGCGCTCGCCGACGCCGGGATCAACATCGAGATCATCTCGACGTCACCGATCCGGATCTCCTGCGTCGTGAGAGCTGCCGACATCGAGCGGGCGGTCGCGGTCGTGCACGAGTGCTTCCGCCTCTCGGACTCGGTCGTGTACGAGGGCTCCTGAAGGGATCTCAGAACGTGCCGTAGCGGTCGTACGCCTCGATCGGGAGCATCCCGGCCCGGACGGCGTCGCGGATCTTGCTCTCCGTGCCGGCCTTCTCCTCGGCCCCCGTGAGCACCTGCTCGAGAGCCTCGCCGGGCACGACCACGACCCCGTCGAAGTCGCCGACGACCCAGTCGCCAGGGGCGATCCGGACGCCACCGACCGTGACGACCACGTCCCAGGCGACGACCTCCCAGCGCGGAGGCCCGTCCTGCGGCGTCGTGTAGCGGCAGAAGACCGGGAAGTCCTCGCGCAGGATGAGCTCGACGTCGCGAACCCCGCCGTCGATCACGGCGCCCGCGCAGCCGCGCGCCTTCAGCGACGTCACGGACAGCTCACCGAGCTGCGCCGCCGCCGAGTCGTTCGTCTTGTAGACGGCGACATGCCCGGGGGGGACCGCGCCGAACATCGTCACGATCTGGCGGATCACCGCGTCCGCGTCCTTGCCCGTCTGGGGGCGCCCCTCGACCGTGAACGCGGGGCCGGCGAGCCGCATACCGGGCCGGAGCGGGTTCAGGCTGGCGGGCAGCGTCTGGTGCATGTAGCCGAGCCGGTCGAGGCTGTCGGCGACGACGCCGGTGTAGAGGGCGGAGAAGCGCCGAGCGAGATCGGCGACGGTCGGATCGGTCATTGGCTGCTCCCGGTCGAGGTTTCCCGTAGCTTCCCCGAGCCGCACGGTTCGCGCAAGCGGGAGGCGCTGGCGCGGCGAGCAGCCACCCTAGCCGAGCACGAGCTGGCGGTACGCCTCGAGCTTCGACACACCCACGCCCACGAGCCGCAGCGCGCCGGGACGGTCGTCGAGCGCCCGGTCGAGGAGCTCGCACGCGAGCTGTCCGATCCGGTCGGGGTCATCGATCCCGACCGGCAGCGTCCGCGAGCGGCTGCGGATCGAGAAGTCCGGGTAGCGGACCTTCGTCGTGACAGTCCGCGCCGCCTGGTCCGACGCGGCGAGGCGCTCAGCCACGCGCTGCGCCATCCGCCGCAGCTCGTCGTGCAACCGCTCGCGGTCGGCCACGTCGCGCTCGAACGTCTCCTCGGTCGAGATCGATACCGCCTCCGCCTCCAGCTCGAGCGGCCGCAGGTCGATGCCGCGGGCCCGATCTCGCAGAAGCGCGCCGATCTTGCCGGGCAGCAGCCGCTCCAGCTCGCCGTCGTGCAGCGCTGCCAGCGCCCCGATCGTCATGATCCCGGCGGCGGCGAGGCGCTCCTCCGCCTTCGGACCGACGCCGGGCAGCAGCCGGACGTCGAACGGGGCGAGGAACTCCGCCTCCCGGCCGGGCGGCACCACCGTCAGCCCACCCGGCTTGCGCCGGTCGCTCGCGACCTTCGCCACCACCTTGCAGGACGCGACGCCGAGCGAGCAGGAGAGGCTCGTCGCCGCCCGCACCGCCGCCTGCACCGCCTCCGCAACCGCGCGCGCTCGCGCGAAGCCCCCGGCCAGCTCGCCCACGTCGAGGTAGCCCTCGTCGATCCCCACCTGCTCGATGGTCGGACACACCTCCCGCACCGCCCGCCACACCGTCTCCGAGTAGGCCCGATAGATCCGGTGGCGCGGCGCCACGAACACCGCGTCGGGGCAGCGGCGCAGCGCCTCGGCACAGCTCATCGCGGAGCGGATACCGAACCGGCGTGCCACGTAGTTGGCGGTCGCGACCACGCCGCGCCCCCGGGGATCGCCGCCGACGACGAGCGGCCGGGCGCGCAGCTCCGGCCGCTCGAGCTCCTCCACCGCCGCGAAGAACGCGTCGAGATCGAGGTGGGCGACGATCATCCGCCGCGTGCGGCTCCTAGCCGGCGAGTTCGCCGGCGCGCCGCGCGAGCGCGACGTCGAGGTCGGTGATCGCGTCCCGCGAGTGGGTACGGAGGCGTAGCGTGACCTGCCGGTAGTGGATCTCGATGTCGGGGTGGTGGTTCGCCGCCTCGGCCTCGTTCGCAACCCCGTTCACGAACGCGATCGCAGCCGGGAAGCTCTCGAACGTGAACGTTCGCTCGAGCGCTCCGTCGATGACCGCCCACTCCTGCGGATACGCTGACTCCACGATTCAAGTATGCCGTCCGGACCCGACGGGCCGAGCCGGCCGGGAGGGAGGGAGGAGCCTCGATGCAGCAGTCCCCGGGTCGCGTCGCCGCCTGGCCATCGCCGCGCTCGCGCTCGCCGCGGCTCAGGAGCTTCGGGCCGCCCCTGCCGTCACGACCCTCCGGGACGGCACGATCAGCCGTCTCGCAGGTGTGTAGTCAATCCACCCAACCGCGGGGCGGCGCCTACATGCTCGTCTCACTGACGGTGAGGACACCGTCCGCAACCTCGCCGAGCACGGACACCGGGCCTTCCGACCAGGCGGCCTGCGCGAGATCGGGCTCCGCCGTTCGCGTGAGGCCCTCGACCGTGTCGAGATCGAGCCCCTCGACGACGAGCGACGCGCCGCCGCACTGGGGCGGGTAGGACTCCGCGAGCACGTCGCAGAGCCGTACCGGCTCCCCGTCGCGCGCGAGGATGTAGCCCTGCACGAGCAGCGGCCCGGCGAGCGTCGAGGCGAGCGCCTCCTCGACCGAGAGCGCCTCACCGGGCGCGGGTGCCGCGGAGCCGCCGCCGTCGCCGTCGTCGCCGCCACCGCAGGCCGAGAGCGTGAGAGCGAGCGCCAGAGCGAGAAGCGCAATCCGGTAGCCGGCCCGTCCCATCGTGTCCTCCCTTGCCTCCGAGGTGTCCGTTTCCCGTTCTTCCCTTCGACGGGAGCGATCGGCGCGATGTTCCCGCCTAGACTCCGGCGATGCACATCTTCACCGATGAGACCGACGGGCTCGCACGGGCGATCCTCGACTACGCGAGCCGGCGCCTTCGCCTCGACCCGGTGCCGCTCGACGGCCCGCGCTCGCCCGGGGAGCTCGAGCGCGCGGCGGGGCAGACGATCACCGCGGACGGGCTCGGCGGGGAGGCCGCGCTGCGGCTGTTCGAGGAGGTGCTGGCGCCCGCGTGCATCTCGACCGACAATCCGCGCTCGCTCGCGTTCATTCCCGCGGCCCCGAGCGAGGCGGCGACGCTGTTCGACCTCGTCGTCGGCGCGACCTCGATCTTCGGCGGCAGCTGGAGCGAGGGAGCCGGCGCCGTCTTCGCGGAGAACCAGGCGCTGCGCTGGCTCGTCGGCCTCGCCGGGCTCCCCGCCACGGCCGGCGGCGTGTTCGTCCAGGGCGGGACGATCGGCAACCTCTCCGCCCTCGTCGCCGCGCGGCAGGTGGCCCGGGCGGTCGGGGGCGCCTCGCCGCCGGCTCGCTGGCGGCTCGCGGCCACGACGGAGACGCACTCATCGGTGCGGTCGGCCGCGGCCGTGATGGACGCCGACGTCGTCGACGTGCCCGTCGACGGCGACGGCCGGCTCACCGGCGCGAACCTCCGTCGGACGCTCGGGCGGGAGGGCACCGACGGCCTGTTCGCGGTCGTCGCGACCGCCGGCACGACCAACACCGGCGTGATCGACCGCCTGGGCGAGATCGCGGACGTGTGCGAGGAGCACGGCGCGTGGTTTCATGTCGACGGCGCGTACGGCCTTGCCGCACTCGCATCGCCGTCGATGCGCCATCGCTTCTCCGGCGTCGAACGGGCCGACTCGTTCATCGTCGACCCCCACAAGTGGCTCTTCGCGCCGTTCGACTGCTGCGCGCTCGTCTACCGCGAGCCGGAGCTCGCGCGGGCGGCGCACACGCAAACGGCCGGCTATCTCCAGCCGCTCTCGACCTCCGGCGAGTGGAACCCATCCGACTTCGCGATCCACCTGACCCGGCGGGCCCGCGGCCTGCCGTTCTGGTTCTCCCTCGCCGCTCACGGGACGAGCGCCTACGCGGAGGCGATCGAACGGACGCTCGCCGTCGCCCGCGCCGCCGCCGCGGACATCGCGCGCCGCCCCTACCTCGACCTCCTGCTCGAGCCCGAGCTCTCGATCCTCGTCGTCCGTCGCCGCGGCTGGGAGCCGGCCGACTACGACGCCTGGTCGCGGCGCCTGCTCGCGTCGGGGCTCGCCTTCGTCGTCCCGACCGTCCACCGGGGGGAGACCGTGACCAGGCTCGCGATCGTCAACCCACGCACGACGCCTGCGGACATCGCCGCCGTCCTCGACACGATGGCCTGAGCCCCGGCTACGAGGCGAGCGGCACGGGCTCGATCTTCCCGTCCCGGATCCGCCACGCGGCGAGCTCGCCGCTGCGAACGGTCAGGATCACGTAGGGCTTCCCCTCCCAGAGGCCGATGTTCTCGACATCGGTGCGCGACGGGCGGGGCGGGCTCGAGAGGTGCGAGTGGAACACCGCGAGCTCGTAGCCCTCGTCCTCGAGGAACCAGACCTCGGGCTGGGCGTCGATCTCGAATCGGTAGGGACTCGCGGCGGCGTTACGAGCGGGCACGTAGCGCTCGGCGACCCCGTCGCGAAGCACGATCAGGCCGCAGGCCTCGTTCGGTTTCTCCGCGTCCGCATGCTCGACGAGCGCCGAGCGCACCGCGGGCGGGATCAGCACCACCCGCCCCCGAACGGGGTCACCACCGGGCCCCCCACCACCCGCCCCCGAGCGGGGTCACCACCGGGCTCCCCACCACCCACCCCCGAACGGGATCACCACCAGACCTTGTCCTCCATCGCCTGCTCGACGTCACCGTGCTCGGCCGTCCAGAACGGTGCCGACAGGTACTTCCAGCCGCCGTCGGCGAGGACGGTCACGACGACCCCCTCCTCGAGCTCCCGCGCGATCCGGCGCGCGACGTGGATGGCGGCGCCGCAGGAGACCCCCGCGAAGATCCCCTCGCGGTCGAGCAGCATTCGCAGGCCGACGACCGACTCCGGGTTCGTGACGAGGATCTTGCGGTCGAGCTTCGAGACGTCCAGGATCGGCGGCGTGTAGCCGTCCTCGAGCGAGCGCAGGCCGAAGATCCCCTCGCCCTGGAGCGGCTCGGCGGCAACGATCTGCACGTCGGGGAACGTCTCCCGCAGCCGCTCGGCGCAGCCCATCAGCGTCCCGCCCGTACCGAGCCCGGCGACGAACGCGTCGACCCGGGGGAGCGCCTCGGCGATCTCCGCGCCCGTGCCCTCGTAGTGGGCGCGCGGGTTCGCCTCGTTCGCGTACTGGAACGGCATGTAGTAGCGGGGGTCGGCCTCCGCCAGCGCGAGCGCGAGCCGTACGGCCCCGTTCGAGCCCTCCGCGCCCGGCGAGAACACGACCTTCGCGCCGTACAGCTCGAGCAGCCGCACGCGTTCTGGCGTCGCGCTCTCCGGCAGCACGCACGTGAGCGAGTAGCCCTTCAGCTTCGCCACCAGCGCGAGGGAGATACCGGTGTTGCCGCTGGTCGGCTCGAGCAACTCCCGGCCCGGAACGAGCTCACCGGCGGTCTCGGCGGCCTCGATCATGGCTTTCGCGACCCGGTCCTTGATCGAGCCGGTCGGGTTCTGGCCCTCGAGCTTCGCGTAGATCTTCACGGCCGGGTTCGGCGAGATCCGCGGCAGCTCGACGAGGGGCGTCGAACCGACGAGGTCGAGGAGGCTCGACACGACGAGCGGGCGGCGTACAGCCTGGGCCTGCCCGCCCGCCATCGCGGGCAGGAGGATCAGCGTGGAGCCGGGGGCGACCTCGGTATCGAGCCCCTCGAGAGTGCGCACGTCCTCGCTGTTCAGGTACACGTTGACGAACGGGGCGATGTCGCCGCCGTTCAGGATCTGGGCGCCGAGGCCCGGGTAGCGGGTGGTGAGATCGTCGAGCACCTCGCGCACGGTCGAGCCGTCTGCCTCGACCTCCCGTACGCCTCCGACCTCCGCGCGCAGCGTGGGGGGGATGCGGACCGTCGTCACGACGCCACCCGCGCGGTCGCGTGCCCGCCGGCCCCGCCCATGCAGAACTCGACGTAGTCGATGTACTCGGTGATGGACGGACGCTCCCCGCAGACCGGGCAGTCGGGATCGCGCCGCAGCTTGATCTCCGTGAACGAGCCCTCCAGCGCCTCGAACAGGAGCGAGCGTCCGATCAGGGGCTCGCCGATCCCGAGCAGGAGCTTGAGCGCCTCGTTCGCCTGGAGCGAGCCGATGATGCCGGGGAGCACGCCGAGCACGCCGCCCTCGGCGCAACTCGGGGCGAGCTCGGGCGGTGGCGGCTCCGGGAACAGGCAGCGGTAGCAGGGGCCGTCCCCCGGCTTGAACACCGTCACCTGCCCGTGGAAGCGGAAGATCGAGCCGTGCACGACCGGGATGTCGTGCCAGACGGAGGCGTCGTTGACGAGGTAGCGGGTGGGGAAGTTGTCGGCGCCGTCGATGATCACGTCCCAGCCGTCGGCGAGGATGCGGTCGGCGTTGCCGGTATCGAGCCGCTCCTGGTAGGGAATGACGCGGACGTCGGGGTTGAGGCCCTCGAGCGTCTTCTGCGCCGACAGCACTTTCGGCTCGCCGAGACTGGCGGTCGTGTGCAGCACCTGGCGCTGGAGGTTCGACGCGTCGACCACGTCGGGATCGATGATCCCGATCCGGCCGACGCCCGCCGCGGCCAGGTAGAGGGCGGCAGGGGAGCCGAGGCCGCCGGCGCCGAGCAGGAGCACGCTCGAGTCGAGCAGCTTCAGCTGGCCGGCCTCCCCGACCTCCGGGATCAGGAGATGGCGGCTGTAGCGGGCGCGCTTGTCGGCGTCGAGAGCCCGCGGCAGCTCGAACGGATACCCGCTTCGCTTCCACTCGGTGAAGCCGCCCGCGAGCGAGACCACGCTCCCGTAACCGAGCTCCCCGAGCGCCCTCGCCGCGAACGCGGAACGGGCGCCGACGGCGCAGTAGACGACGATCGGCCGGTCCCGGTCGGGCACCGCCTGCTCGATCCTCGACTCGAGGCTGCCGCGTGGGACGTGCACGGCCCGCGGGAGGTGACCCTCCTCCCACTCGTCGCGCTCGCGCACGTCGAGGAGGAGGGGAGGCTCGTCGCTCCCGAGCAGGGCCAACGCGTCGGGGGCGTCGATCTCCTCGATCTCCGCCTTGACCTGCTGGAGCAGCTCGCGGTAGCTCGTCATTGCTTCCAAGAGTATAGCTATGTGGCTTTCGGGAATAAAGCGGCGTGGACTGCGCCCATCGGTGAGACATAACGCTACGCTCGGCGCGTGTCTTCCCGGCTCCGCGCCTATCTCCTCGTCGCGGCTGCCGCCGCCGGGGCCGCGGCGATCGCCGCGGCCGTCGCCTGGTCGGGGCGGCCGGAAGAGGGCACGGCGAACGGGGGGGCGAGGGAAGGGGCGCCGCCGCTCGTGCTCGACGTGCTCGTCGAGGATCCGGAGCAGGCACGGCGTCTCGAGCAGGCGGCGATCCGGTACGCGGACGGGCGGCGGGCCGAGGCGCTCACGCTGTTCGAGGCGGAGCTCGAGGCCGATCCCGCATCCGTTCCCGCGGCGGTCGGAGCCGCCCTGGCCCGCTGGCCGCAGGGGACGCTCGACCTGCTCGAGCGGCTCGCGCTCGAGCATCCGGGCAGCGCTCTCGTTCGCCTCCACATCGGTCTCGTCCGCTACTGGCGCGGGGAGGACGCGCTGGCCCGGATGGAATGGCGTAGAGCCGAGGAGGCCGAGCCCGACTCGGGCGCCGCCGTTCGCGCCGAGAGCCTGCTCCACCCCGACATGCCCGCCGGCCGCCCATCCGTGGTCGCGGCCGAGAGCCCGCCCGGAGAGCTTGCCTCCCTGCCGGTGCTCCGCCAGCTCGAGGAGCTCGGGCGCTGGGCGGAGGGCGAGGGTCGCGCCCCTGCCTGGGTCGCCTACGGCTCGACGCTTCAGCGGGCCGGCCGGCCCGTGTCCGCGCGAGCGGCGTTCGCCCGGGCGGTCGAGATCTCTCCCGACGACCCCGAGGCCCTCACGGCGGCGGCGGTCGGCGGTTTCGACAAGGACGACCCGGTCGCCGCCGTCGCGGCCGTGGAAGTGCTCGCCGACCGCTTCCCCGACGCTCCCGTCGTTGCGTTCCACCTGGGGCTCCTGTACCTGTGGTCGGGGAAGATCGACGAGGGTCGCGCGGAGCTCGAGCGCGCGCAAACCGGGGGCGGGGGCACGGTGTGGGGCACGGAAGCGCAGCTCCTGCTAGACCGGCTCGACGAGGCGCTACCCGACGCCGGCCCGTAGCCCCGGACGCTCGCCGTCCGACCCGGGTGCGAAAGTCGCGCATGCGATGTGACGAGCTCGTCGCGAGGGGCGCGTTGACAACGGTCGCATACACGCCTACGGTCGGTTCGGGAACGCGGTGAGCGAGACGCTCGACCATGAGAGCTTCGAGGCGCTCGTCCGTCAGGGCCTGGAGGTCGGGTTCCTGACGAGCGAGGAGCTCTCGCGCGCGCTCGACGAGCTCGGTCTCGAGCCGGTCGAGGTGGAAGAGCTCTACTCGACGCTCGAGGAGCTCCAGATCGACGTCCTCGACGGGAGCGAGGTCATCGGCCGGGCGCCCGGGCCTGCTCTGGACGGCACCGTGCGCGAGGTCTCGATCGACTCGCTCCAGCTCTTCCTGAAGGAGATCGGTCGCGTGCCCCTGCTCACGGCCGCGCAGGAGGTCTCGCTCGCAAAGAGGATCGAACGCGGCGAGCATGCCGCGAAGCAGGCGATGGTGACGGCGAACCTCCGCCTCGTCGTCTCGATCGCGAAGCACTACCGCAACCAGGGCCTTCCCTTCCTCGACCTCATCCAGGAGGGCACGATCGGGCTCGTCCGCGCCGCCGAGAAGTTCGACTACCGCAAGGGCTACAAGTTCTCGACCTACGCCACGTGGTGGATCCGCCAGGCCGTGGCCCGGGCGCTGGCCGACAAGGGCCGGACGATCCGGATGCCGGTGCACGTCGTCGAGAAGCTGAACAGGATCACCCGGGTCGAGCGCAGGCTCGTGGCCGAGTTGGGCCGCGACCCGACCCCGGCCGAGATCGCCCGGGAGGCCGAGCTCTCGGCGGACGAGGTCGAGCAGATCCTGCGCTCCGCCCAGGCCCCGGTCTCGCTCGACAAGCCGGTCGGCGACGAGGAGGACTCCGACCTCGGAAGCTTCGTTGCCGATCACACGATGCTACGGCCCGACGAGCTGGCCGAGCTGACGCTGCGTCGGGAGGCGCTCCAGCGCGCGCTGCGCCAGCTTCCGCCGAGGGAGCGCTGCGTGCTCGAGCTTCGCTACGGGCTCGACGGCGACCGGCCCCGCACGCTCGACGAGGTCGGCCAGGCGTTCGGGATCACGCGCGAGCGGGTGCGCCAGGTGGAGCACCAGGGGCTGCGCAAGCTCCAGGCGCTCGCCGAGGCGCAGAAGCTCCGCGGCGTCGCGTAGGCGCGCGGGTGGGTCACGGCCCGCCCCCGCGGGGTAGGCTGCGTGGCCGTGCAGCCCGACCCTGCCTGGCTTGAGGAGCTGTTCTCGTTTCTGCGCATCCCGAGCGTCAGCGCCGACCCGGCCCGCGCGGCCGACGTCCGGGCGGCGGGGCAATGGGTGTGTGATTTCGTGCGCGGCGCGGGCGGTGGCTGCGAGCTCGTCGAGACCGCTGCCGGCCCGCCCCTCGCCGTCGGTGAGATCCCGGCCTCCCGCGGTCCCCGGTCGGCGCCCACCGTGCTCGTCTACGGGCACTTCGACGTGCAGCCGCCGGGCGCGCTCGAGCTGTGGGAGTCCCCTCCGTTCGAGCCCCGCGTCGCCGGCGAGTGGATCGTCGGGCGCGGCACGGCCGACGACAAGGGCAACCTCTACCTGCTGCTCAAGGCCGCATCGATCCTCGCTGCCGCGGGCGAGCTGCCCGTCAACGTTCGCGTCGTCTGCGACGGGGAGGAGGAGATCGGCGGCGACTCGGTCGTCCAGTTCCTCGACGGCGACGAGCGCGGCGCCGACGCCTGCGTGATCTTCGACTCGCCCATGCCCCGCCCGGGGATCCCCGCGTTCGTCGTCGCGACGCGCGGGATCGCTTACTACCACCTGCGCGTGCGGACGGGCGAGCGTGACCTCCACTCCGGCTTCTTCGGGGGCGTGGCCCTGAACGCGCTCCACGCGCTCGGGCGGATCCTCGCCGCCGTCACCGCCGTCCCGGGCGAGCTGCGCGCGGGCGCCGTGGCTCCGACCGCGGGGGAGCTCGCCGCGTGGCGCGAGCTCGAGCCCGGTGCGGACGTCCTGACCGCCCAGGGCGCCCGCCCCGCCGACGAGGCTGCGTCCACCGACTTCTATGTTCGGACAGGCGCTGGCCCAGCGGTCGACGTCAACGGCATCCGCGGCGGCGAGGCGGACATCCAGAAGACCGTGATCCCCGTCGAGGCGATCGCGAACGTCTCGATGCGGCTCGCGCCCGGGCAGGACGCGGCCGCGATCGACGAGGTCTTCCAGCGGCTCCTGCGCGAGGCGGCGCCGCCCGGCTGCGAGCTCGAGGTCGAGCGCTGGGCGCTCAACCCGCCAGGGCTCGTCGACCCGGACGCGCCGGCGGTCAGGCTCGGGCTCGACGCGTTCGAGCGGGCGCTCGGCGTTCGCCCGCTCCTCGTGCGGATCGGCGGCACCCTCCCAATCGTGCCGGCGCTCGCCGGCCGCGGCATTCCGACGATCCTGAGCGGCTTCGACGTGCCGGAGGGAAACGTGCACGCCCCGAACGAGCGTCTGCTCGCCAGGCACGTGCCGCTCGGCGTCTCGGCTGCCCGCGAGACGCTGCTCGCCCTCGCCGGGCTCGCGTGAACGCGGTGATCGACCTGCGCTCCGACACGGCGACCCGTCCCACCGAGGGGATGCGACGCGCGATGGCCGGAGCGGAGGTCGGCGACGAGCAGCGTCGGGAGGATCCCACCGTGACGGAGCTCGAGGAGCGTGCAGCTGCGCTCCTCGGGCACGAGGCGTCCGTCTACGTGCCGACCGCGACCATGGCCAACCAGATCGCGCTGCGGGCCCTCTCCCAACCCGGCGACGAGGTGGTCGCGGAGGCCGGGGCGCACGTGTTCCGCTCGGAGCTCGGCGGGCCGGCCGTCCACTCCGGGCTGGCGATGAAGGCGATCGCGGGCGAGCGGGGGCTGTTCGGCGCTGCGGATGTTCGCGATGCGGTCAACCCGCCGGACGTCCACATGGCGGTCACCCGGATCGTGTGCCTCGAGAACACCCACAACGGCGGCGGTGGCAAGGCGTGGCCACTCGAGCTCGTGCGCGACGTCTCGGCCGAGGCTCGCCGCCACGGTCTCTCCGTACACCTCGACGGCGCCCGCCTTCTGAACGCGACCGTCGCGAACGGCACGAGCGCCGCCGACTACGGCCGTGAGGCGGACACGGTGACGCTCTGCCTCTCCAAAGGGCTCGGCTGCCCGCTCGGGGCGCTGCTCGGCGGCTCGGCGGAGCTGATCGGCCGTGCGCGGCGCCTGAAGCACCTGTTCGGGGGTGCCATGCGCCAGGCCGGGATCGTCGCTGCGGCGGGGCTGTACGCGCTCGAGCACCACGTCGCGCGGCTCGCCGATGACCACGCCAACGCGCGGCGGCTCGCCGAGGGCCTCGCCGACTCGGGCCTGCCGGTTGATCCGTCCGAGGTGGAGACGAACTTCGTGCTCCTCGACGCGGCGGCGCTCGGGCTGACGGTCGAGCTGGCGGCGGAGCGTCTCCGCGCCGAGGGCGTGCTGCTGTCGCCGGCGGGCCGTCGCGGCTGCCTGCGTGCCCTGACGCACCTCGATATCGCTGCCGGCGACGTCGACCGCGCGGTCACGGCGGCCCGGCGGGCTCTCGCGGCGATCTGACCGTCGCTACGTCGCGTGCGTCTTCGCGTGCTCGCTGTCGTTCACGAGCCAGGAGTGCCCGAAGTCGCTCATCGCGCGGATGATCGGTAGCAGGGCCACTCCCTTCTGGGTGAGCCGGTACTGCACGCGCGGGGGCGACTCCGGGAAGCTCTCACGCGAGGCGATCTCCTCGCGTTCGAGCATGTCGAGGCGCTCCGACAGCGTCCGGGGGCTGATGCCCGGGCAGGCGCGCTCGAGCTCGGAGAAGCGGCGGGGGCCCTCGGAGAGGTCGTGGACGATGACCGCCGTCCACTTGGAGCCGATGATGTCCGCCGTGCAGGCGACCGCGCATTCGGCATCGTGAACGGCGCGGAGCGTGCGTGGGGTCGCGTCGGTGCGCATCGTGTCATTTTAGTCGAGGGTTCCGCCGGTGCCCTGATGCGTTTCGGCTAGTCCCAGGGTGGGGGGTTGTGGACCCAGCGACCCCCGACCATGGTCGCGACCACCGTGACGGCGGCGAGCTCCTCGGGCGGGACGGCGAGAGGGTCGCGATCGAGGACGACGAGGTCGGCGAGTTGCCCCGGCACGAGCCGGCCGCGGCGGCGCTCCTCGCCGGCGAGCCATGCTGGCGTGACCGTCGTCGCGTGCAGGGCCTCCTCCACCCCCAAGGACTGCTCGGGGTGCCAGGCGTCGCGCCCGTCGAGGCTGCGCAGGACGCCCGCCCGGATGCCGCCCAGGGGGTCGAGCTCCTCGACCGGGGCGTCCGACCCGTTCGCGACGACGGCGCCCGATCCCAGCAGCGAGCGGAACGCGTACGCGTGAGCCGTTCTTCCCGCCCAGAAGCGGTCGGCCATGTCGCGGTCGGACGGCGCGTGACTGAACTGGACGGAGCAGGCAACGCCGAGCGCGGCGAAGCGGGGTAGGTCGTCCGGGTGCACGAGCTGGGCGTGCTCGATCCGTTGGCGCAGTCCGCGTGGGTGCCATTCGTCCCGCGTCGCCTCGAACGCGTCGAGGGCCTCGCGATTGGCGCGGTCGCCGATCGCGTGCACGGCCACCGGCCAGCCGGCACGGGCGGCCCGTCGGACGACCTCCGCCAGCTCCTCTCCCGTCGTGATCGCGACTCCCGACCCGTCGAGCAGCCAGGCGGTGCGCGAGCCGAGCGTCCCGTCCATGAACAGCTTCAGGTACCCGATTCGCAGCCAGTCGTCGCCGATCCCGGAACGTAGCCCGAGCGCCTCGAGCTCCCCGAGTCGCTCGTGGGGCAGCGACTGCCAGACCCGCAGCGTGAGCAGGCCCGAGGCGCGCAGCCGTTGCCAGATCCGCTGCGCGCCGAGCCAGCCGTCCTTGTCGTGCACGGCCGTGACCCCGCGCGCGTGCGCGACGCGGATGCCCTCGCGCATCGCGTCGGCGGTCTCGTTCTCGCCGACGGCGAGGTAGCGCTCCCGGAAGCGCCAGGCGGCCTCCTCGCGCAGCAGCCCGGTCGGCTCGCCGGCGTCGTCGAGCTCGACGACGCCCGTGCCGAGGTCTCCGCGCGCCAGCGCCAGGGCGGCCGAGTTGAGCCACAGCGAGTGGTCGTCCCTGGCCCAGAGCGCGGCCGGCACGTCGCCCGTGACGGGGTCGAGCGCGTGCCTCGTCGGCTCGACCGCCGGGAGCCAGTCCGCGCTGCGCCAGCCGCAGCCGCGCAGCCAGCCGCCCGAAAGCGCGCTCGAGGCTGCCGCGCCGACGCGAGCGACCGCCTCCTCCAGCGAGCGCGTGCCCTCGAGCCGCACCTGCCGGCGGGCGAGCGCCCAGGTCGGGAAGTGCACGTGCGCGTCCGTGAAGCCCGGCACGACACAGCGTCCGCGCAGGTCGACCCGCTCCGGGCTCGGCAGCGCCCGCTCGTGTGTGCCGACTCCGCCCGCGACCGTGTCGCCCGCGATCGCGAGCGCCGCCGCGGTCGGCAGCGACGGGTCCATCGTCCTCACGACGCCGTTCCCGAGGATCACCTGTGAGAATCTAGTGGTGATGGAGCGAGCCGTCCCGCGTGAGGAGATCGAGCGGCGCCTCGACGCGTTCCAGGCCGAGCTCGTCGCCGGCAACCTCGATGCCGCCCTCGTTGTCCAGACGACCGACGTCTTCTACCTCTCGGGCACCGCCCAGAACGCCCACCTCGTCGTGCCCGCGGAGGGCGAGCCGGTGTTGTGTGTCCGCAAGACGCTCGAGCGGGCACTGGCCGAGTCGCCGCTCGAGCGGATCCAGCCGCTCCGCTCGCTGCGGGAGCTTCCCGGCGTTCTCCTGGCCGCCGGGATCCGCGGTGGCAGGCTGGGCCTCGAGCTGGACGTGCTCCCGGCCGCCCGCTACCTCGACTACGCGCGACGCTTCGACGGCTTCGAGCTCGCCGACTGCTCGGAGGCGGTGCGGCGCGTCCGCCTGCGCAAGTCAGCGTGGGAGATCGAGCGGATCGCAGCGGCGTCCGAGATGCTCTCGCACGTGCCCGGGTGGGTTGCGGACGTGCTGTCGCCCGGAATGACGGAGCTCGAGCTGGCCGCGGAGCTCGAGCGACAGCTTCGCAGGGCCGGCCACCAGGGCCTTTGCCGCATGCGGGCGTTCAACGGGGACATGTTCTATGGTGTCGTGGTTGCCGGCCCGAGCGGCGCCGTACCCGGCGGCACCGATACGCCCCTCGTCGGCTCGGGGCCGAACGCGGCGATCGCGAAGGGCTCCTCCCGGCGGCCGATCGGGCGCGGCGAGCCGGTCATCGTCGATCTCGTCGGAGCCTGGGACGGCTACCTCTCCGACCAGACGCGCACGTTCTCGCTCGGGCCCCTGGCGGCGCACCTGCGGGAGGCGCATGAGCGAACGCGGGAGATCCTCCACCGCGTTGCCGCCGAGGCGCGCCCCGGCGTTCCGGCCTCGCGCCTGTACGACCTCGCGATCGAGCTTGCCGACCCGTACGACGGCTTCATGGGGCTCGGCGAGGAGCGCGTCTCGTTCGTCGGCCACGGCCTCGGGCTCGAGATCGACGAGCCGCCCTTCCTCGCGCGCGGTTACGACGAGCCGCTCGAGTCCGGGATGGTGTTCGCGCTCGAGCCGAAGCTCCTGTTCCCCGGCGAGGGGGCGGTCGGGATCGAGAACACCTACGTCGTCACCGACGACGGTGCGCAGGCGCTGACGTCGGCCCCGGAGGAGCTGCTCGAGCTCTGAGGCCCGGCGGGGCGGGCGCTAGAACTGGCGCTCGACGGATCGGAGCACGTCGCGGGAGTCGCGCCGGACGCGGTCCGAGCCGGGCCCGCCGACCACGAGATCGCGGTGGCGGTCGTTCGCGTAGAAAGTGTCGTTGCCCTTGCCGCCGTAGAGGCGATCCTTGCCGGGGCCGCCGATCAGGACGTCCCTGCCGCCGAGGCCGTAGATCCTGTCGTTGCCGCCGAGGCCGCAGATCACGTCCCGCTTCGCCGTGCCGCGGAGCCTGTCGGCCTTCGCGGTGCCGGTGATCGTGCAGACGTAGTAGGAGGAGCCCTTGCCGCCCGAGCCGGTGCCGCCCTTGCCGCCCGAGTCGCCGCTGCTCGAGCCCGAGTCGGTGAAGGTCGCGGTCACGTCGAGCACGCCGTCGGCAACGAGCGTGCATGTCGCCGGGTCGCTACCCTCGCCCTCCGTGGCGATCGTGGTCGCGGTGCAGGCGCCGCCCCAGCCGGCGAAGGCGACGCCGGTGGCCGGGGCCGCCGTCAGCGTCACTTCGGTGCCTTTCGAGAACGTGGCCTCGCAGGTCATTCCGCAGTTGATTCCGGCGGGCTCGCTCGTCACCGTGCCTCTGCCGGTGCCGCCGATGTCGACCCGGATCGTCTCGGTTCCCGGAACGTCACCATCCACTACGGTGGTGGTCGCCGACGCCGAGTTGTCGGCGGGCACGCGCTCCTTCGAGCCGGAGCTCGCAGCCGCCGTCGCGCTGGCCGATCCCGCGGTGCCGAGCTCGACGACGATGTCCCTGGAGGCGGAGGCGTTCACGGTGAGGTCCCCGAGCGCGCAGGTGACGGGACCACCGCCCGTGCCCGAGCAGCCCTCGGGCGTTGTCACGACCGTGCTTCCGGTCGGGAGCGTGAGCACGACCTGCGCGTTCGTGGCCGGGTCGGGCCCCTTGTTCGTGACGGTGGCCGTGTACGTGACCTCGTCGCCGGCCGAGACCGGGTCGGGTGTGTCGGTGAGCTCGGTGACGAGATCGGACTCCGTCATCGTGATGTCGATCTCCCAGCAGAAGAGGGTGCCGCCGATCGAGTTGCCGGCCGTGTCGGCCACCTCGAGCGTCCAGTCGCCGCCGGCCTGCTTGCCGTCGAACGCCGACAGGGCGTTGTCGGGCCGGTAGGCGCCCGTGAACGGGGCGCTCCCGAGCCCGATCTGCGGATTCGACTCGGCGTCGTCGAAGCTCGTGAAGACGCCGTCGCAGGTATCCGGCGAGATCCCCAGATCGTCGCCCGACCCACCCCGGTTCTGAAAGACGACGACGGACGTGTCGCCGTGCCTGATGGTGATCACGAGGTCGCCGACGCTGCCGTGGGCGAGGCGGACGTGCACGTCCACGTCCGCAACCGGGCCGGCGTCGGCGGGGAGCATGATCGGGGGCGAGTGCAGCGTCTCGCCGTCGGTGATCGCGGCGGTCATCGGGCCGCTCGAGTAGGAGGCTGTCGTGACCGCCGACGCGCCCGTCAGCCCGAGCGCGAGTGCAAGCGCTCCGGTCACGGCCACCAGCTTCGCGGTGGAACGGGTCATCCCGCTCGCGTATCGGCGCGAGCCGGCGTTTGCTTGAGCCCCGGCCCCCGGACGGGGGTCGCGTACAATCGCGTCGTGACGTTCGGGCCGCTGACCGACGAGCAGGTCGAGCTGCGGGAGCTCGTCCGGACACTGGCCGCGGACAAGATCGCGCCCCGGGCGGCCGAGGTCGACGCGTCCGGCGAGTTCCCCTGGGACGTCGTTCAGGTGCTGCGCGACCACGACATCCTGGCGCTGCCGTTCGAGGAGCGCTACGGCGGTCTCGGCATGGGCGCGCTCATGACCGTCGTCGCGATCGAGGAGATCTCGAAGGCGTGCGCGACGACCGGCCTGATCCTCTCCATGCAGGACCTCTCGACGATCGCCGTCCGCCTGCACGGGACCGACGAGCAGAAGGAGCGCTACCTGCCGCGGATCGCGTCGGGCGAGTGGCTCGGGGCGTACGCGCTGACCGAGCCCGGGGCCGGCTCCGACGTGGCTGCGCTGACCACGACCGCGAGGCGCGAGGGTGACGCGTACGTTCTCGACGGCTCGAAGCGATTCATCACGAACGCGGGCGTCGCCGGCCTGTACACGGTGTTCGCGAAGACCGACCCGGCGACGGGGCACCGCGGCATCTCCTGCTTCCTCGTCGAGGCCGACACGCCCGGGCTCGAGGTGGGGCGGCTCGAGCCGAAGATGGGGATCAAGGGCTCGACGACCGGTGAGGTCTTCCTGACCGGTTGCCGGGTGCCGGCCGGGAACCTCGTCGGAGGCGAGGGAGAGGGCTTCCGGATCGCGATGCGGGTGCTCGACCGCTCCCGCCCCGGGATCGGGGCGCAGGCGCTCGGGGTCGCCCAGGGTGCGACCGACTACGCGCTCGAGTACGCGAAGAGCCGGGAGACGTTCGGCCGCCCGATCGCCGAGCACCAGATGATCCAGGCGATGCTCGCCGACATGGAGACGAAGTGCGAGGCCGGCCGGGGGCTGCTCTACCGCGTCGCCCTGATGATCGACGCGGGGATCGACGGTGCGGAGCTGACGAAGGCCTCCGCGATGGCGAAGCTCTTCTGCTCCGACACCGCGATGGAGGTGACCACGGACGCCGTGCAGATCCTCGGCGGGTACGGGTACATGAAGGAGTACCCGGTCGAGCGCATGATGCGCGACGCGAAGATCACCCAGATCTACGAGGGCTCGAACCAGGTGCAGAGGCTCGTGATCGCCCGCGAGATGCTCCGCGAGAGCCGCGCGTTCCTGCTCGCCGGCGTGTCCTGAGCCGTTCGATGGCGCAAGGCGTCGAGGCTTCGCCGCTTCCCACGTCCGCTCGCGGCGTGCTGCCCCGCGTGAGCGGACTGGCGGGCGGCGTGCTGCTCGCGCCGCTCTACCGCGCCTACACGCGACGGTTGAGACGGCAGGTGCGCCGCGCGGACGTGCCCGGGCATGTCGCCGTGATCCTCGACGGGAACAGGCGCTGGGCGTCGGAGGCCGGGCTCGCCGACGTGGGGGAGGGGCACCGCCGCGGCGCCGACAAGATCGACGAGCTGCTCGACTGGTGCTCCGAGCTCGGGGTCCGCGAGGTGACGCTGTGGGCTCTCTCCGGCGAGAACCTCGCCCGCCCGAACGGCGAGCTCGCGACGCTCCTCGATGTGGTGGCGGTCAAGCTCGGCGAACTGACGGCCCGGGCGGTGCGCCCGGGTCGCCCGATGCGGATCCGGGTGCTCGGGCGCTCCGGGGGGCTTCCGCCGGGCGTGCTCGCCGCGATTCGACGCGCGGAGACGGAGACGGCGAGCAACGACGACGGGCTGCGCCTGAACATCGCGCTCGGCTACTCCGGGCGGGACGAGCTCGTCGATGCGTGCCGCTCGCTGCTGCGCCAGCTCCACGCCGAGGCGGTGGCGCCCGGCGAGATGCCCGAGCGGGTGACCGCGGAGGCGCTGGCCGCGCACCTGTACACGGCCGGGGCGCCGGATCCGGATCTGATCATTCGCACGAGCGGCGAGCTGCGCTTGTCGGGGTTCTTGCCCTGGCAGAGCGCCCACAGCGAGTTCTATTTCACGGACGTCTACTGGCCCGCGTTTCGCGAGCTCGACTTCCTCCGCGCGCTCAGGACGTACCAGCAGCGAAGCCGCCGCTTCGGGCGCTGAGCCCTACGCGCCGGCGGACGCGCGGGCTGCGGCCTTGCGCGCTCGCTTGGCGGCCTGGTACTCGGCCAGCGCCGCGGGCGAGTCGACGTCGCCGAGGCAGTGGTAGCTCGCGGCCACGGACTCCCACCCGGGCGGCCGGACGTCGAGACGCTTGCCGAGCACGGCTGCGAGCGAGCGCACCTTCATCTCGCCGAAGCCCGGCAGCGCCCGCAGCCGGCGCTCGAGGTCGGCGCCGTCGGTTGCGTCCGTCCAGACGCGAGCGGCGTCGCCGCCGTACTCCTCGGCGACGACGGCGCAGAGCTCCTGCGTCCTGCGCGCCATGCTGGCGGGGAAGCGGTGGATCGCCGGCCGCTCGCGAAACACCCGCTCGAGCCGGCCCGGGTCGAGCGCCGCGATCGCCGCGGCGTCGAGCGAGCCGACCCGGCGCTTCAGCTCGAGCGGACCCGAGAACGCCTTCTGCACGGTGACCTGCTGGTCGAGCGCGAAGCCGACGAGGAGCGCGAGCGGCTCGCTCACCAGCAGCCTGTCGGCCTCGTCGTCCCCGGTGAAGTGGAGGCGGTCGGTCGTGGCCACCGGGGCCGAGTGTACCGTTGGCGGAATGGACGCGCTCGCTCCGTTCAGTCCCGCCGTGCGGTCCTGGTTCGAGCGGGCGTTCGAGCGCCCGACGCCCCCGCAGGAGCTCGGCTGGCCGCTGATCGCGAGCGGCGCGCACACGCTGATTCAGGCGCCGACCGGCTCGGGGAAGACGCTCGCGGCGTTCCTCTGGGCGCTCGACCGGGCCCGGCCCGGGGAAGGGCTCCAGGTGCTGTACGTGAGCCCGCTCAAGGCGCTCAACTACGACGTCGAGCGCAACCTGCGCGGCCCCCTCGCGGGCATCGGGCGTCCGCTCCAGGTGGCCGTCCGGACCGGCGACACGCCCCAGCGCGAGCGGACGCGGATGCTGCGGCACCCGCCCGACATCCTGATCACGACGCCCGAGTCGCTGTTCCTGATGCTTACGTCGCAGGCTCGGCAGCTGCTCACCGGCGTGGAGGTCCTGATCCTCGACGAGGTGCACGCGCTCGCCGGCACGAAGCGCGGCGCCCACCTCGCCGTCAGCCTCGAGCGGCTCGCCCGGCTCGCCGTCGAGCCGGTCCAGCGGATCGGGCTGTCCGCGACGCAGCGGCCGCTCGAGGAGATCGCCCGCTTCGTCTCCGGCGGCCGGCCGATCCAGATCGCCGACGCGGGGCGAGCGAAGCCGCTCGATCTCGAGGTCGTCGTCCCCGTCGACGATCTGCGCGAGCTGCCAAGCACCGCCGCGCTTCCGACTCCGGTTCTGCCCGACGGCGTGGAGATGGGGTCCGGAGCCGAGACGTCGAGCCGCTCGATCTGGCCCTCGATCTACCCGGCGATCCTCGAGCTCGTCGAGCAGCACCGCTCCACGATCGTGTTCGTCAACAACCGCCGCCTCGCCGAGCGGCTCGCGCTGCGCCTGAACGAGCTCGCGGAGCAGTCGGCCGGCGGCGACGCGAAGCCCCGGACGGTCGCGCGTGCCCACCACGGCTCGCTCGCCCGCGAGCAGCGGGTCGAGATCGAGGAGCTGCTCAAGCGGGGCGAGCTCCCGTGCCTCGTCGCCACCTCCTCGCTCGAGCTGGGGATCGACATGGGCGCCGTCGATCTCGTCGTCCAGGTCGAGTCCCCGAAGTCGGTCGCCCGTGGCCTCCAGCGCGTCGGGCGCGCCGGCCACACGCTCGATGCCGTCGCGAAGGGGCGCATCTTCCCGAAGTTCCGCGGCGACCTGCTCGAGGCAGCCGTCGTGGCCGAGCGGATGCGCCGCGGCGCGATCGAGGAGACACGCATTCCGCGCAACCCCCTCGACGTGCTCGCCCAGCAGATCGTCGCGATCTGCGTGGACGAGGAGATCGCGGTCGACGAGCTGCACGAGCTCGTGCGAGGCGCCTGGAGCTTTCGCGATCTCTCGCGGGCCGCGCTCGAGAACGTGCTCGACATGCTCGCCGGCCGCTACCCGTCAGAGGAGTTCGCCGAGCTGCGCCCGCGGATCGTGTGGGACCGTGTCCGCGGGGTCGTCCGTGGCCGGGACGGTGCCCGGCGCCTGGCGATCGCGAACGCCGGCACGATCCCCGACCGGGGCCTCTTCGGGGTGTTCCTCCTCGACGGCGGCAGCCGGGTCGGAGAGCTCGACGAGGAGATGGTCTACGAGGCGCGCGAGGGCCAGACCTTCATGCTGGGCGCGTCAACCTGGCGGATCGAGGAGATCACCCGCGACCGCGTACTCGTCTCGCCCGCTCCGGGTGTGCCAGGCGCTGTGCCGTTCTGGAAGGGCGAGGGCACCGGCCGCCCGTACGAGCTCGGCGAGGCGATCGGCAAGGCCGCGCGCGAGCTCGTCGCACTGCCCGACCGGGATGCGCTCGAGCGGCTCGGCTCCACCTACTCCCTCGACGAGCGTGCCGCCAGGAACCTCCTCACGTACCTGCGCGAGCAGGAGCGGGCGACGGGCGCGCTCCCCTCGGACCGCACGCTCGTGGTCGAGCGCTTCCGTGACGAGATCGGCGACTGGCGCCTGTGCATCCTCAGCCCGTTCGGCGGCCGCGTGCACGCGCCCTGGTCGCTCGCGCTCGCTGCGCGGCTGCGCGAGTCGCTCGGCCTCGAGGTCAACGCGATCTGGTCGGACGACGGGATCGCGCTGCATCTCCCTGACGCGGAGTCGCCGCCGCCGATCGACGACGTTGTCCTCGACCCCGAGGAGGTCGAGGAGCTCGTCGTGGCGGAGCTCGGCGCGAGCGCGCTCTTCGGGGCTCGCTTCCGCGAGAACGCCGGCCGCGCGCTCCTCATCCCGAGGCGCCGACCGGGGCAGCGCACTCCGCTCTGGCAGCAGCGGCTGAAGGCCCAGGGCCTGCTCCAGATCGCTCGCCGCTACTCCGACTTCCCGATCG
Organism: Thermoleophilia bacterium; assembly: GCA_023382435.1. Taxonomy (GTDB): domain Bacteria; phylum Actinomycetota; class Thermoleophilia; order Gaiellales; family Gaiellaceae; genus JAHDVS01. The sequence continues at coordinate 8,356 of JAHDVS010000034.1, read as the reverse complement.
TGCTCGAGACGTACCGTGAGTGCCTGAGCGACGTCTTCGACGTGCCGGCGCTCAGGCGGATCCTCGGCGACGTGCGTGCGCGGCGCGTCGATCTCGTCGATGTCGAGACGCAGTCCGCGTCTCCGTACGCGTCGTCGCTCCTGTTCGACTACGTCGCCACCTACATGTACGAGGACGACACGCCGATGGCGGAGCGGCGCGCCCAGGCGCTCGCCCTCGACCGCGACCTCCTGCGCGAGCTGCTCGGCGCCGAGGAGCTGCGCGACCTGCTCGACGTGGACGCGGTCTCCGAGGTGGAGCGCGACCTGCGCGGGCGCGCCCGCACGCCCGACGAGCTGCATGACCTGCTGCTGCGCCGCGGCGACCTGCGCCCGGGGGAGTTCGAGGAGCTCCTCGCGATTGAGCTCGAGCGCGAGCGGCGCGCGGTGCGCGTACGGCTTGCCGGCGAGCCGCGGTTGCTCGCCGCCGAGGACGCTGGCCGCTACCGCGACGCACTCGGCGCGATGCCGCCCGGCGGGTTACCGGCCGCGTTCCTCGAGGGCGGGGAGGACCCGCTCGGCTTCATCCTCGTCCGCTTCGCCCGCGGCCGCGGCCCGTTCACGACCGGCGACGCGGCGGAGCGCTTCGGGCTTCCGGCCGCCGTGCTCGAGGGACAGCTCGCCGCGCTCGAGCGGGAAGGCAGGCTCGTCCGCGGCGAGCTGCGCCCCGGCGGCACGGAACAGGAGTGGTGCGACCCGGACGTCCTGCGGCGCCTGCGCCGCGCGACCCTTGCCCGGCTGCGCAGGGAGGTCGAGCCGGTCGAGCAGGACGCCCTCGCCCGCTTCCTGCCGGGCTGGCAGGGCGTCGACCGCCGCGCGGGCCTGCGTGAGGCGCTCGTACCGCTCCAGGGCCTCTCGCTGCCGGTGCCCCTGTGGGAATCGGAGATCCTGCCGCGGCGCGTTCCCGGCTACCGGCCCGAGCAGCTCGACCAGCTCTGCGCGAGCGGCGAGCTCATCTGGGTGGGCGCGGGGCTCGAGCGCGTGGCGCTGTTCTACCGGGAGGACGCGCTCGCGCTCGGCCGTCCGGCGGCGCTGCCGTCACCCGAGGGCGACGAGCACGACCGGCTGCGCACCGCGCTCCACGCGGGAGCCCTGTTCTGGCACGACTTGCTGGAGGCGGCCACTCTCGACGCCGAGGCGGCCCTGCCGGCGTTGTGGGATCTCGTCTGGGCCGGGGAGGTGACGAACGACGCGTGGCAGCCCCTCCGGGCCGGGCGGCGCTACGCGGCGTCCCGGCTCCCGGCGGCCGCCCGCGCCGGCCGGCGATTCGCGCGCCAGCGCGCCGCCCGAGCCTCCGCGACCCAGGGGCGGTGGTCGCTCGCCGGAGGGCTGCTGGCCGCCGAGCCCGACCCGCGCGCGCTGGCGGAGCTCTTGCTCGAGCGCCACGGGATCGTGACGCGCGACGGGGTGCGCGGCGAAGGCGTTCCCGGTGGCTACGGGCCCGTCTACCGGGAACTCCGGAAGCTCGAGACGCTCGGCGTCTGCAGGCGCGGCTACTTCGTCGAGGGGCTCGGCGGCGCCCAGTTCGCGCTGCCCGGCGCGGTCGAGCGGCTGCGCGAGCGCCCGGAGCGGGACGGCGACGGTACCGACGCGCTCGTGCTTGCGGCCGCGGATCCCGCCCAGCCCTACGGCGCCGCGCTGCCGTGGCCGAGGCGGGCCCGCGGCCGGGCCTCCCGCGTCGCGGGAGCGCTCGTCGTCCTCCTCGGCGGGGAAGCGGCCCTGTTTGTCGAGCGTGGCGGCCGCTCGCTCGTGCCCCTGCGCGACACCGACGAAAGCTGGCTCGGGTCCGCGCTGGCCGCGCTCGTCGATCACGCGCGCCGCACCGGCCCGCGAAGGCTCGCGGTCGAGCGCTTCGACGGGGCGCCGGTCGCCGAGTCCGAGGCGTTCGCCCTGCTCGCCGAGGCAGGGTTTCGCGCCGGGCCGAAGCGGGCGATCCTCTGCGTCTGACCCTCGCGTGCCCGGGCCCGGCAGCAGCTAGCCTCTCGGTCGTGAAGGCATCCGACTGGGATCGCAAGTGGCTCCAGCGCCTGAAGGGCCCCGATCGCGACCCAAATCGCTTCCTCGTCGAGGCCGCGGCCGGACTGGCGCCGGGGCGGGCGCTCGACCTCGCCTGCGGAGTCGGGCGCAACGCCGTGTGGCTGGCCGAGCGCGGCTGGCGGGTGACGGCGGTCGACTTTTCGGATGTGGCGCTCGAGCACGCACGGGCGCGCGCCGCCGCCCACGAGGTCGAAGTCGACTGGCAGCGGGCCGACCTGAGCGAGTACGAGCCGCCGGCCGGCGCATTCGATCTCGTCCTGGTCGCGTACCTCCAGCTTCCCGATGCGCAGCGGCGCGCGATCTGGCGGCGCGCGGCCGCGGCGGTCGCGCCCGGCGGCGTGCTCCTCGTCGTCGGCCACCACCTCGACAACCTCGAGCACGGCTACGCCGGGCCGAGCAGCCCAGAGGTGCTCTACAGGGAGCAGCAGATCGCCGCCGAGCTCGAAGGGCTCACCGTCGAGCGGGCGGAGCGGGTCGAGCGACCCGTCAGCGACGAGGACGGCGAGCATGTCGCGATCGACGCGCTCGTCGTGGCCCGCCGGCCCGCCCGCAACGCGGGCTGAGCCGTGCCCGGGGGGAACCCCCCGAGGAGCCGCCCGAGGTAGGCGGGAGCGCGCCTACGCGTCCCGGTGTTCGGCCTGCCAGGCAGGAACGGGCACTGCGAGCGCGTAACCGTCCGCGTGGGTCAGCGGGCCGTCCGATCTCCCGATCTGTACCGCGCGCTGCGCAACTTCTGCCTCGGGTCGTTCTTCGCCCTCGCTGAGGAGCTTGCGGGCGGCGCCGATCTGCCCGTCGCGCTCGAGGAGCACGCGGGGCCGGGGCGCCCGACCCTGTACGAGTACCGGCCGCTCGTGGGGGCGTTCGTGGAGCAGCGTGCCGGCTGGCTCGGGCTTCGCGAGGACGCGACGGCCGCGCTCGCCGCCCTGAAGGACGAGCCCGCGGCCGGGATCTTCGCGAAGGCGCACGCGAGCGCCCGGGCGGGCGAGGACGAGGCGCTGCGCCGAACGATCCTCGTGCCCCTGCTCGTCCGGACTGCCGAGCGCTGCGGCGGCTTCGACTGGGAAGACGAGGCGTTCGAGCGGGCGTACGGTGCGCTCGAGGCTGCCCTGTTCGGAGAGCATCGCGCCTACGTGGCGCTGGCGCCGCTCGTCGGCCTGACCGCCGGCGGGGAGATCGAGCTGGCCGAGGGCCTGCGCGTGCGACCGGCTGCGACGGGCGAGCTGACGGCGCACTGGCCCGATGCCGCGCGTCTGCTGCCGCGGGACTTCGGCCGGGAGATCGACCGGACGCTCGTGCTCGAGCTCGAGCGGGGATTGGATGCGGCCGCGCCGCTCGTCCCGGACGCGCCGACGGAGCTCGCCAGGGCCGTGTCAGCCCTGCGGCTGGCGGCGCCGGGGGCGATCGCTGCGGGGCCCGTGATCTTCGAGCGGCTCGACTGGCAGCCCTACGACATCCGCTCGATGCTTCCGCTCGCGACCCAGCCGCCCGCCGGGGAAGCCACCCGGCTCGACCCGTTTCGTGGCCGCCTCGCTGCCGAGCTCGTGCGGCGCCTGTCGGCCGGGCAGGTCGACCCCGACGTGCTCGAGGCGGTCGAGCGGTTCGAGATCGCGCTCTTCAGCCGGGGCCCGCTGCGCGCCGAGGAGCTACGGGAGGCGCTCGTCTCGTTGCTCGGCGGTGACGACGGCCCCTGGGCGGCCGCGATGCGGGCCGCGGCCCTGCTCGGCGAGACCGCATCCGACCGGGCGGAGCTCGTGCGGGTGCTTCGCTCGCTGATCGACGGCGACGGTCCCGGCGCGGGTGCCGAGGACGTGGTACGCCGCGCGCTCGTCGAGACACTGCTCGCCGAGTCGAGGGACGCGCTCGTGCTGGCGCTCGACGACGCACTGCTCGGGCTACGCCCGCGTCCGCAGATTGCAGCGGCGGCTCGTATCGTCGCCGCCGGGTGACGCTCAGCAGTCGAAGTAGCCGAGCTTCAGGATCAGGACCCGGCGGATCGCGCCGCCGGGCTCGAACGGGACGAGGAACGTGAACGCGCCGCGCGCCTTGCGCAGGAAGCCCCCCGTGCAGGCGTCCGGGCGGAAGCCCGGCGTGGCCTGCGCCGTCGCGAACGGCGCACCGGGCCCGATCCCCGACGCCGTCCGATAGAAGCGTGACGCGGTCTCGACACCGACGACCTTGCCCGCCGCGTAGCTGACGCGAAACAGCCCCCCGTGCTTTCGGTACACGTCGGTCGAGCCGGACTGGCCGGAGGGCCACGCGAAGCGGTCGACCCGCGAAGGTCGCCCGATCGTCTCTATGACCTTGTCGCGCACCATGCCGAGCGAGACGGGACCGATCGAGCGTCCGACCGCGATCAGGCCGGAGTCGGCGCCGGCCGCCCCCGGAAGCGCGAGCGCGAGAGCCGTGACGATGGCGACGGAGATACGGCGCATTCCGGCACGGAGTCTCGCACCCGGGCCGGCTACTGTCGAGGCATGGAGGAGGCGGCGCGTGTACTGGCGAGGCTCGGGCGGATCGACGAGCTGCGGCGGGCCGACGCCGCGCCGGGGCTGCTGCTCGACGAGTTGCGGCTGCTCGTGCGCGAGGGCGAGGCCTGGGCGGCGGCCGAGCGCGGGACCGGAGAGGCCCGGCGCGCGCTCGCCGCGCTCGAGGACGCGCTGGCGGCCGGAGCGCGGCAACGCCGGGGAGAGGAGGTGACCGTGCCTCGCGTCCCCGTATAATCGCCCCCCGTGCCGCGCTACGGGCCACCGGACGCCCTCGAGACGCCGCGCTACGCGGGGGTGCGGACGTTCATGCGGGTCCCGAACGTGCGGGCGACCGAGGAGGTCGACGTGGCTGTGATCGGCGTGCCGCTCGACGGGGCTGTCTCCTATCGCACCGGCGCCCGCTTCGGCCCGGAGGCGATCCGGAGCGCGTCGTCGATGCTGCGGAAGTACAACCCCCTGCTCGGGGTGAACGTGGCCGAGCGCCTCTCGATCGTGGACTGGGGCGATACGCCGGTTGTCCCCGGGTACACGCTCGAGTCGCTCGACCGGATCCGCGCGACGATCGAGGAGGTGGCGCGCGCGGGCATCGTCACTCTCTGTCTCGGTGGCGATCACACGATTCTGCTCGCCGAGCTCCGGGCCCTGGCGGCGGTTCACGGCCCGCTCGCGCTCGTCCAGCTCGACGCGCACCACGACCTGTGGGACGAGTATTTCGGGCAGAAGGTCTTCCACGGCAGCGTCGTGCGCCGCGCCGTCGAGGAGGGGCTGATCGACCCGGCCCGCTCCGTGCAGGCCGGCCTGCGCGGCTCGCTGTACGGCCCAGAGGACGCCGCCATGCCCGCCGGGCTCGGCATCCACGCGCTCTCGAGCGAGGAGCTGCTCGCGATGGGGCCGGGCGGGTTCTCGATGCTCGTGCGCCAGCGGGTCGGCGCGGCACCGTGCTTCCTCTCGTTCGACGTGGACGTCGTCGACCCGGCCTTCGCGCCAGGCACCGGGACACCCGAGGTGGGCGGTCCCTCGAGCCGGGAGGCGCTCACGTTCGTCCGCTCGCTCGCGGGGCTCGACTTCCGCGGCTTCGACTGCGTCGAGGTCTCGCCGCCCTACGACCCGTCCGGGGTGACCGCGCTCCTCGCCGCGAACGCGTGCTTCGAGATGCTGTCGCTGCTCGCGCTGCGGCGCGCCTGACCGCCCGTCGCGCGTCCGGACGCGCTCATGCTCCCGTCGCGAACAGGTGCGGCTCGAGCCGCTCCAGGCCGGGCACGTCGTGGACGTCGCCGTCGAGGTAGGGAACCTCGAGCAGCGGCTCGGAGCCGAGGCGGCGTGCAAGCGAGCGCACGTTCGCACGATCGCGCTCGACCAGGACCTGGTGGGCGAGAAACGCGTCCGCCACCCGCCCGGCGACGCTCGCCTCGAGGCCCGCCTCGGCCAGCTGGGCGAGTGCCGCGCGACGCAGCGCGGCGGGCGAGCGATGGCGCTCGTCGCCCAGGAAGTCCGCGTGCACCTTGTTCACGATCACGCCGCCGAACGGCAACTCCGCCTCGACGAGGCGCTGCCAGAAGAAGATCGCCTCCTCGATCGGCTCCCGCTCGGGCGTCGTCACGAGCAGGAATACGGTGCGCCGATCGCCGAGAAGCGAACGCACGGCCGTGGCGCGCTCCTTGAAGCCGTCGTACATGCCCTCGAACGCCAGCAGGAACTCCGTCAGGTCGGAGAGGAACGTGACGCCGATCACGCGCTCCAGGGCCTTCCAGCCGACCAGCGACGCCTGTCCGAGCGCACGCAGCCCGAGCCCGCCGACCCTGAGCCCGCCCTCGACCAGGGTGCGTAGCGCCCTGCCCTCGACGAAGCGGGTGATCCGGTTGGGCGCGTCGATGAAGTCGAGCGCGTGGCGGCTCGGCGGCGTGTCCAGGACGAGCAGGTCGTAGATGCCCTGTTCGTGGAGCTCGAAGAGGCGCTCCATCGCCATGTACTCCTGCGAGCCGCCCATGGCGCTCGAGAGCTGGCCGTAGATGCGGTTTCGCAGGATCCGATCGCGCGCCTCGGCCGTGGGGGCATGCTCCTCGACGAGGCGATCGAACGTCCGTTTCGCGTCGAGGGCCATCGCGAACAGCCGTCCGCCGCCCGCGGGGAGCGGGACTTCGTGCGCCTCGTCCGGCAACTCCTCGAGGCCGAGCGCGTTCGCGAGGCGCCGAGCCGGGTCGATCGTGAGGACGCAGGCGGTACGCCCGCGACGGGCGGCCCCCAGGGCGAGTGCCGCGCTTGCCGTCGTCTTGCCGACACCGCCGGAGCCGCAGACCACGATGATCTCCGCCTCGGCGATCAGGCGCTCGACGTTCACGGGAGCTCCTCGAATGCCGGCCCGAGCACCGCCGCGAGCTCCGAGACGCCGTCGAGGTCGAGCCCGGCGCGAAACAGGAACGGCAGCTCGACCCGCGGCAGCGAGGTCGCGGCGGCGAGCCGGCCCAGCTCTCCGGCCTGGTCGTCCCGCCGGGCGAGGTGTGAGCGTGCCGCTCGCACGGCGGCCTGTCCCGTCTCGCCCGCCGGCACGAGCGTGCGCAGCGTCTCCCGGTCGGCCCCGGTCACGAGCTCGGGGTACAGCGCGTTCACGACGAGAACGCGCGCTTCGAGCCCGAGCGGACGCAGGCGCTCGAGCGTGTCGAGCGTCTCCGACACCGGCATCTCCTCGGCTCGTGTGACGAGCACGATCCCGGTGCGTGCCTGGTCGGCGACGAGTTCGGCGATTGCCCTGGACTCCTCGTGAACGCGCCCGGCGCGGGCAATCTCGAGGAATGCGCGGGGCGTTCGCAGGAGCGCGAGACCGTGACCTGTAGCCGGGGCGTCGACCACGATCAGCCCGTGACGCCGCTCCCCGTCGCGGGTGCGTTGCTCGGTCAGGTGCCAGATCTTGCCGAGGGTCACGAGCTCGCGGAGCCCCGGCGCCGCCGCGGTCAGGTATCCGAACGCCCGGCTGTCCGCGAGGCGCTCGGCGAGCGCCCGGACGCGCAAGGCGAGCGTGAGGTACTCCTCGAGTGCCTGCTGGGGCTCGATCGCGAGCCCCGTCAGGTTGGGGTGCAGGGCCACCTCCTTGCCGGGCTCCGCGCCCCCGCTCTCCCCGAACAGGCCTGCCACGTGCGCCTCGGACGCGATCTCGACGAGCAGCGCGCGCCGTCCGCTCCAGGCCGCGGCCAGCCCGATCGCCGCGGCGACGGCGGTCTTCCCGACGCCGCCCTTGCCCGTGACGATCAGAACCTGCCGGTCGAGGAGCGACATTGCGGATACCGTACTCTTCGGTCGTGGCTCTCGCGCTCTCGTCGCTGGCGACGTGGCCCGCTCGTCGCTTCGGGCTCGCCCTCGGCGCGGCCCTGCTCGTGGCCGTGGTGACCGGCGTCCCCACCGACCTGATCGACACGCCGCTGTTCGGCCGCGAGATCGGCGTGACCGCCTGGGCCTACCCGGTCTGGATCGTGTCGTCCCTGCTGGCCGGGCTGCTCGCCGCCACCGCGCTGCGGCCGGGAAGGCCCGTCGCCGGCGGCGGGTTGCTCGCGCTCTTCGCGGTCGGCTGTCCGGTCTGTAACAAGCCGGTGCTGATCCTGCTCGGCACTTCCGGCGCGCTCGAGTGGTTCGCGCCGATCCAGCCGGTTCTCGGCGCCCTCGCGGTGGCCGCTCTCGCGGGTGCGCTGATCGTACGGCTCCGGGCGGAGGCCGCATGCAACGTGGCCACCGGGCGCGGCTCGGCCGGCGTCTAGATGGTTGATTCCACGGGGTTAGGCGACATAGGCGACGAGCGAGCGGCTT
>JAHDVS010000033.1:22953-32204 GCA_023382435.1 Thermoleophilia bacterium | reverse complement strand
CGGTGCATCCCGTGGCCGCCCGAGTCGACGAGGTGCGACGAGACGGGGATCAGCACCGGAAACTCGTTCTCCATCAACTCGACGTCCGGCGCCCGCCCGAACGGGCACCAGGAGAAGTGCGCCGCGTTCATCCCGGGCGCCCACGTGCGGCCGCCCTGGCCGTCCGTGTTGAGCGCGTACGCGAGCAGGTCCGCGATCGGCAGGCCCCACTGGCTGCGCCCGGCGATCACGTTGCCGGCGCCCATGTTGGCTGCGGAGGCGGACACCCGCGGGTGATCCTGCGTGCAGAACATCACCTTCGAGAACGCGGACGGGGCCGCGCTCATGATCCCGGTCGAGATCATCACGGAGTTCGACGTGGCGGCCCGGTCGTCCGGGTTGAGCAGCGTCCCCTTGGGAAAGCGACACTCGATCGGGGTGAACGTCGCGCTCGAGATTGGCAGGTCGTAGAAGATGTAGGAGTAGACGTAGTTGGCGAGATGACCGAGCGCCGCCGTCACGTGGGCGTTGTAGGAGCTCGGCGTCTCGGGCGACGTGCCCTCGAAGTCGAGCACGAGCCGGTCGCCGTCCTTCGTCAGCTCGAGGCTGGCCGAGCGCACGAGCCCGACCTCGGGGCCGATCGAGTCGGCGAACGCGACCGCGCGGAACTTTCCGTCCGGCCAGGAGGCGATCCGCCTGCGCGCGCCCTCTTCCGCCACCTGGAGCATCCTCCGGAACAGGCCGACGACGAAGTCGGGGCCCTCCCGGTCGGCCAGCTCGACGACCCGCCGCCGGGCCCGGTCGGCCGCGGTGGCGCGGGCAGTCATGTCCGTCGTGACCATCTGCGGGGCCCGGATCCCGAAGGCGTTGAAGACCTCCAGCCAGTCCTTCGAGATCCGGAAGTTCTGGCCGACCCGGACCGGCGGCAGGTTCAGGCCCTCCATGAAGCGGGAGGTCGCCGAGACGGGCTGCCCGCCGGGCTCGACCGCACCGGTCTCGGTCGTGTGGTTGGCCGCGCCGGCCCAGCCGAGCAGCCGCTCGCCGTAGAAGATCGGCATCACGGCGACGAAGTCCGGGTTGTGGATGCCGCCGTACAGCGCGTCGTTCGCGACGAACACGTCCCCGTCGGCGATCCCGGGATTCTCCGCGTAGTTGCGAAGGATGAACTTGATGATGACCGGCTGGATGATCGCGTGCAGGTACGTCCCGGAGACCCCGTTGACGAGGTCGCCCTGGGCGGTGAACAGCGCGACCATCACGTCGCCGGCGATGCCCATGCTCGAGCGGCAGGAGCGCTCGAACAGCTCGAGCGCCTCGTCGACGATGTCGTTCGTGCGCTGGAAGCCGATCTCGTAGTCGCCCGGCTGGAGCGTCTCGAGCGCCGCCAGCTCCTCCGGCGTCGGCGGCTCGACCCGGAGCAGCGCCAGCTTCTCTTCTGCGGTCGGAACAGACATCTAGCCTCCCTGGCCGTTCGACTCGAGGACGCCGAGGCCGAGCTCGTCGACCGAGAAGCGCTTCCCGGGCGGCACGACGACGGTCGTGTACGGGGACTCGACGAGCGCCGGTCCCTCGAGCTGCCCGCGCGAGCGCAGGAGCGGCTCGAGGTCGAGCACCGGCGTCTGCTCGAACGCGCCGGTCTCGGGCCACCAGGCCCTGCGGGTGCCCTTCGGCGCCGGCGTGCCGCGGCCGTTCGCCGCGATCGGCTCGAGCTGGAGCCGCTGCCCGGGCACCGCGACCTTGAGCACGAACGTGTCGATGTAGACGCCCCCCGGCTTGTTCACGATCAGCGGGCTGAACGCCTCCGAGAACTCCCGCTCGAAGTGGTCGTAGAGGCGGTGGACGTCCTCCTCGCTCTCGAGGAAGAGCTGGGGCGTCGAGGTGCGCTTGGCGTGGATCTGGCCGCCGTAGAGCATGTCGAGCTCGAGCGCGAACGACGCTTTCTCCGGGTCGAAGCCCTCGGCAACGAGCTCCCGGCGGGCCTCGTTGACGAGGTGCTCGACGATCGTGTTGAAGCCCGCGTAGTCGTCCGTGGGCCGCTCGCTCGCCGGCTCGATCAGGACCATCCGGTGCGAGCGCTCGTAGACGTGGACGACGTCCATGATCGAGCTGCCGTACGCGCAGAAGACCGGCGAGAACGGGAAGATCACCGCGCGCGGGATCTCGTCCATGTAGCCGGCCACGTGCGTCGGGCCGCCGCCGCCGAACGCGAACACGACGAAGTCGGAGGGGCGGTAGCCGCGCAGGACGACCTCTTTTCGGATCGCAGAGGCCATCTTGTCGTCGATGATCCGCCGGATCAGCGCGGCCGCCTCGATCGTCCCGAGCCCGAGCGGCTCGGCGATCCGCTCCCGGATCGCCCGCTCGGCGGCGTCGCGGTCGAGCTGCATGCGCCCGCCGAAGAAGTTGTCCGGGTTGATGTAGCCGAGCACGAGGTCGGCGTCGGTGACCGTTGGCTCCGTGCCGCCCAGGTTGTAGGCGACCGGGCCCGGGTAGGCGCCGGCGCTGCGGGGGCCGACCTCGAGCCGACGGCCGAGCGACTCGTTGACCGAGGCGATCGAGCCGCCCCCGGCCCCGATCGACATCGACTGGAGCATCGTGATCGCAACCATCCACGTGTCGATCACGGGGTTGAACTCGTAGTTGCGCACCGACTGGTCGACGACGAGGCCGACGTCGAAGCTGGTGCCGCCGACGTCGGACGTGACGACGTTCTTCGCCCCCATCCGCCGCGCGATGTCGCTCGCGCCGATCAGTCCCGCGACCGGCCCGCCGTTGTAGGTCCGACCGGCCGTCGTCTTGAAGATGTCGGCGCAGCCGCCCGAGTTGTGGACCATGAACAGCGGCCCGGCATAGCCGGCGTCCCGCAGCTTGTCCCACGTCGCGGACAGCTCCGCGCGCATTGCCCGCTGCAGGTAGGCGTCGAGCACAGCCGTCATCGTCCGTCCGTACTCGCCGAGCCGGCTGACGACCTGGCTCGCGAGGATCACCGGCAGGTGACCGACGTGGTAGTCGCGGTACTCCTCCCGGATGATCTCCTTGACCCGCTGCTCGTGCTCGGCGTTCACGAACGACCACAGCAGCGAGACGACGAAGCCGCGGGCGCCCCCGTCGACGAGCCGGCGCACCTTGCGCCGGACGTCGTCGGCGTCGAGCGGGCGGATCACCCGGCCGCGACCGTCGATCCGCTCCCTGACGCCCACGATCATGTCGCGGGGGACGAGCGGCACCGGCTTCTCCTGAAGCGGCAGCGCGCGGCGCTCGTCGAGGCGCTTCCCGTCGATCCACTGGGCTCCCTTGCCGATCAGGATCGCATCCTCATGGCCCTCGGTCGTGATCAGGCCGAGCCGCGGCCCGTCCCGCTCGATCAGCCGGTTCATCGCGACCGTCGTCGAGTAGCGGACCGCGTCGAGCCGCGGCGCCAGCTCCTCGATCGTGGTGCCGAGCTCCTCCGCCCCTTCCTCGATCACCTGCATGAAGCAGATCGAGAGGTCGTAGGGGGTGGTCGGGACTTTGTGGAAGATCGTCCGCCCGTCGACGACCATCACCATGTCCGTGAACGTGCCGCCGACGTCGACGTCGACGGTGTTGCGGGCCCGCTCGAGCGCGTCGTGCTCAGCCGTTGTAGACAAGGCGGTTCTCCCTGATCGACAGCTCCCCGCGCTCGATCCGCTCGCGCAGGCGCGGAACGTCGAGCTCGATGTCGTGCGTAACCGGATGCCCCGGCGGCAGGTACTCGACCTCGAGCTGCGTGCCGCAGCCCGGGCAGTAGAACTCGAGGATCCGGACCCACTCGGGATCCGGCGCGAACGTGTACTCGCCCTCGATCAGCGGCCGGTGGATCTCCCGCGGATCGCGGTCGTGCACCAGACAGCCCTGCTTGTAGCTTTGCGCGGCAGGGCCGAGGAGCCGCTCGCAGCGGTGGCAATGCCACGCCTCCGCCTCGACGTCGAGGTCGAGGTACTCGGTGATGCGGATCCGCTCCATGGTCAGGCTCCTCCTCCGCCCGGCTCGAGGCGCGCGTTGTGCAGCTCGTCGATCGCGAGCGTCCAGCCGGGCGGCACCATGCACGTGTTCGTGTCCGACTCGAGCAGCCCCGGGCCCTCGATCAGAGCGCCGGGCCGCAGCCCGTCCCAGTCGTAGACCGCGAGCGGCCCCGCCGCCGTGGCACGCTCCGCGGAGGGACGCGGCCGCGTGGCCGCCCCGCTCGGGTCGCGCCTGAGCTCCGGCGAGGGCATCGCGCACGAGCCTCGAACGGCGACCCGTTCGACCGTGGCGCCCGCGGCAGCCGAGAGCGCCGCCGCGACCGCGCCCCCCTCGGCGGGGCCTCGCCACTCGCCCGGGGCACCGCCGCCGGCAAGCGTCAGCTCGGCCTGGAGCTCGATCTTGTCGGACGCGAAGCCCTCGCCCTCGATCTCGGCGACAACGCGCTCGCGCGCCTCCTCGACGAGCGCGCAGACGCGCGCGGCGGTGTCCGCACCGGTGCGCAGGTGCGGCCAGCGCTCCTCGACGTGGCAGATGTCGGAGACGGACGAGCCGTAGGCCGAGAGCACCGGACCGAGCACGAAGGCGTGCGCGCTACCGATCCCGAGCCTGCCCGCGACCGCTGCCGCGAAGTTCGCCCCGTTGCCACCGAACGCGAACAGGGCGAGCCCATCCGCGGCCTCGCCGGCCTCGGCGAGCGTACGCTCGACCGCGCCGGCCACGATCTCGACGGCTGCCGCGAGCACACGCTCCGCCGCCTCGGCCACCGGCACGCCGAGCGGCTCCGCGACCTGCTGCGCGAGCGCCTGAGCGGCCCGCTCGGCCGAGAGAGCCTTGCGGCCCCCGAGGAAGCGGTCCGGGTCGAGCCGTCCCACGACCAGGAGCGCGTCGGTCAGCGTCGCGTTCGAGCCGCCGAGGTCGTAGCAGGCCGGGCCGGGGAATGCGCCCATCGAGTCGGGGCCGAGCGTCAGCTCGCCGTCCGCGACCCGGGCGACGCTGCCGCCGCCGAGGGCGACCGAGCGCAGGAGTAGCCACGGGATACTCGCGTCGATTCCGAAGAAGTCCGTCGCCGAGCTGCGGGCCGGCTCGCCGCGGAGGACCAGCCCGATCTTCGCGGTGGTGCCGCCGATGTCGAGCGCCAGCACGCGCTCGATCCCGTACACGCGAGCGAGATGGGCCGCCCCGAGCAGGCCGAACACCGGGCCCGACTCGATCGTGTCGACGCCGCGCGTCTTCGCGACCCGCGCAACACCACCGTTGACGTGCCCGATGTAGAGAGGCCGGCGGTAGCGGTGGCGCGCGAGCAGCTCGTCCTCCGCGCGGAAGAGCGCGTTCGCGAGCGGCGTGTGCACGTACGCGTTCACGAGCGCGATGTGCGTGCGCGTCCGGTCGTCCGGATGCCGGCAGATCTCGCTGCCTAGCACGAGCGGCACCGAGCCGAGATAGTGGTCCGGGAACTGCTCCTCCACCAGCCGCTTCAGCTCGAGCTCCCGCGAGGGATCCTCGAAAGAGCCGCCGAGGCTCACGCACAGCCGGCGCGCACCCCGTTCGAGCAGGGCTCGCAGCACGGCCAGAAGCTCCTCGTCGAGCGCGCCCGGGGCGATCGCGGCGATGCTCGCCGTGTCCACGACGTGGCCGACCGCCGGGCTCGGCCCGTCCCCGTACAGGTTCGCGGCCTCGCCCGCGTCGACGATCAGGCCGATCCGGGGGCCCTTGCGCTCCGCGAGCACGTTCGTCGCGATCGTCGCCGACCAGCGGATCACGGCGACGTGGTCGAGCAGCGCGGTCACGTCCTCGTAGCCGCCGAGGCGAGCGCCCTCTTCGAGGCAGGTGAAGAAGCAGACCGTGAAGTCGTGCGGTGTCGTGTCGACCTTCGCCGTCCAGTACGTCGCACCATCGCTGAAGAGACCATCCGTGAGCGTCCCGCCGATGTCGATGTCGACGGTGAGGGTGCGCGAGCGCGGGGCTCCCGTCTCGCTGACGGCACGGGAAACCGCGGTGTCGAGCCCGGTCACGACGGAGCTCCCGCGGCGCCCCGCCGGGCCCAGGCCGGCGCTCGCATCGAGCGTGGTTCTGTCACAACGCACTCCAATTCTGTCCAGCGGAACACGATTCCGCATAATGTACGGGGGTCGGTTCGTTGTCAAGGACGCCCCTTGACCGTTCCGAAGCCCCCGCAAGAGGCGACGACAGACCGAGATGACACAGTTCCCGCCCATGGACGACGACCGGCTCGGAGCAACCGTGGGCGGCCACGGCCCCCGGCCCGCCTACCCGATCGAGTCGGTCGACAACGCGCTCAAGCTGCTCGGCATGTTCCGAAAGCGCCAGCTCGTCCGCGTCTCCGAGGCGGGCGACGCGCTCGGGATCGCTCGCTCGACCGCCCACCGCCTGCTCGCGATGCTCCAGTACCACGGCTTCGTCCGCCAGGACCCCCTCTCGAAGGCCTACGTTGCGGGGCAGGCCCTGCTCGACCTCGGCCTCGCCGCCGTCCAGGGCCTCGACATCCGCGCCCTCGCGCGCCCGGAGCTCGAGCGGCTGAGCCGCGAGCTCGAGGAGACCGCCCACCTCGTCGTGCTCGAGGGCCGCTTCGCGACGACGATCGACTCGGTCGAAAGCACCCGCGCGCTCCGCGTCGGAGCCCGGACCGGCGTGGCGGAGCCGTGCCACTGCACCGCGCCCGGAAAGGCGCTGCTTGCGGAGCTGCCGGCCCACGAGCTACGGGCGCTGCTCGGCGACGCCGTGCTCGAGAGCCCGACCCCGCGCGCGATCGCGCGCCTCGACGACCTCGAGCGCGAGCTCGCGCAGGTCCGCGAGCTCGGCTTCGCCACGAGCTTCGAGGAGAGCGAGGCCGGCGTCTCCACGGTCGCCGCGGCGATCCCGGAGCCGGCGCTGCTGCCCCGGGCAGCGATCGGGATCTCCGCCCCCAGTTTCCGGCTGACCAGGAAAGAGACGGCGCGAGTCGCCGCGGCCGTCGTCGAGAGCGCGCACGCCGTCGTCGCGCGCGCCACTCCCGCTCTCGGCGCGGGCGTGCCGGCTGTAGGGTGACGCAGACCAGGTCGGCACGCAAGGGAGGACAGGTGGCTTTGCCCGGCGACGGTAGAGACGCGCCCTCCCGGACGACCCCGAAGCCGACCTACCCGATCGAGTCGGTCGACAACGCGCTCAAGCTGCTGCACCTGTTCCGCAAGCGGAGCCTCGTGCGGGTCTCGGAGGCGGGCGAGCTGCTCGGGATCGCTCGCTCGACCGCCCACCGGCTGCTCCAGATGCTCCAGTACCACGGCTTCGTCCGCCAGGACCCGGCGACGAAGGCGTACCAGGCGGGACGCGGGCTCGTCGACCTCGGCCTGGCCGCCGTCCGGAGTCTCGACGCCCGCAGGATCGCGCGCCCCGCGCTCGAGCGGCTCTGCCGCGAGCTCGACGAGACCGTTCACCTGGCGGTGCTCGACGGTCGCTCGGTCCTCTACATCGACTCGGTCGAGAGCACGCGGACGCTCCGGGTCGGCGCCCGCACCGGGATCCTCCTGCCGGCGCACGCGACCGCCGCCGGCAAGGCGCTGCTCGCGGAGCTCTCCCCGGAAGATGTCCGTGCGCTCCTCGAGGGAGTCAGGCTCGAGGCGCTCACGCCCCGGACGATCACGCGGCTCGCCGACCTCGAGCGGGAGCTCGAACAGGTGCGCGAGCAGGGCTACGCGACCAGCTTCGAGGCCGCCGAGCCGGGCGTCTCCGCCGTCGCGGCCGCGGTGCGCGGCCTCGGCGTCCTGCCGCGGCCCGCGATCACGGTCGGAGCCCCCAGCTCGCGGGTGACCGGGGCCGACGTGCCGCGAATCGCCGCAGCGCTGCTCGCCGCGACCGGGTCGCTCGTCCGGCGCCCGCCGCCGCCGGACGGCGCCTAGCCGCCCGGCGGAGCGAGCCCCGGGTCAGGCGGGGAGCGGCTCGAGCCCGAGCAGCTGCGCCGGGTTGTCCCGGACGATCGTCGTGACGTCCTCGGGCGTGATCCCGAAGCCGAGCAGGGCCCGGATGAAGATCCGCATCCCGTCGACCGTGTTCACGTGCAGAACCTGGCCGAAGTCGCTGCCGGCGACGCAGCGATCGGCGCCGATCGCGCGGATCGTATCGACCGTCTCGAACGGGTCGCAGACAGGCTGGTAGAGCGACGGGATCATCGGCTGGCAGTACGTGCCGACGTACGTGCCGAGGTCGGCGAGCTGGCGCATCTCGTCGACGAGCAGCTTGTTCAGCTCGAGCAGCGGGTGGTCGAGCAGCGTCTTCACGCCGAGCTCCTTCGCCAGCGTGCAAAGCGGCAGGAGCTCCTCGAAATCGGTGTGCCCGAGGCTGCAGAGCACGCCCGCCTCGGCGGCCAGCTCGAACACCTCGCGAACCTCCGGCAGCACCTCGCCGTTCGCCCCGACGAGCCGCACGTAGCCCTCGCGATTCTCGATCTCCGCGAAGCGTGCCCAGCCGTACGACTTGAAGGTCGGGAACCACAGCACCTTGCAGTTCGGGTACTTGAGGGCGATCCTGACCGCCTCGGGGTTGATGCCGTGGTTGAGACCGAGCCCGCCGTAGACCTCGACGCGCTGCTCGAGCCGCCCGTCCGCGACCATGTCGTCGATGATGCGCTGGACGAGGTAGGCAGCGCTCGCGGTCAGGTTCCAGTGATCCTTGAAGTAGACGGCGCGCATGCGCGCCCTCGCCGCGTCGGCGGCGATCTCGATCATGTCCTGGGAGCGATGGACGAAGTCCGGGTAGGCGTGGATGTGGCAGTCGATCGAGCCGGCGAGGATGTCGTTCTCGATCCCCGGGTAGATCGCCGTCAGGTCGGGGTTGTCCTTCAGCATCGCGTAGAAGTACGTGCGCGAGTTCATCTGCAGCACGCGCTCCAGGGTGAGCGTCCGCCCCACCCTGATCTGCGACGGGTGCAGCCCGTGCTTGTGCAGATCGACCTTCTCCCCGGTCACCAGCTCGATCAGATGCTCGTCGCACATGCTCGCTTGCCTCCCTGTCGGTCGTCGCTCTAGTATCGTGCAGTTTACGAGAACACGATTCTGCCATACAGAACGCGGAGGCGAGACGTGATCATCGACACCGAGTTCAACTCCGCGGCGCAGGTGCCCGCCGGGATCTGCGTCGAGGCGACCGTGCGGGCCGAAGAGCGCGGGTTCGGATGCGTGTGGAAAGGGGAGTCGAACAGCCGCGACCCGCTCGTGCTCCTGTCCGCCTACGCGGCGCGAACGGAGCGGATCTCGCTGGGCACGGCGATCCTGCACTTGTTCGGGCGCTCCCCGGTC
>JAHDVS010000033.1:0-22853 GCA_023382435.1 Thermoleophilia bacterium | reverse complement strand
GGAGCGGATCTCGCTGGGCACGGCGATCCTGCACTTGTTCGGGCGCTCCCCGGTCACGCTCGGAATCCAGGCGGCGACGCTGAATGAGTACGCGGGCGGGCGGCTCGTGCTCGGCCTCGGAGTCGCGAACGGGACGATCGCCGGCTGGCACGGAGCCACTTACGACCGCCCGCTGCGCCGCATGCGTGAGTACGTCGAGATCGTCCGCGCCACCTACTCGGGCGAGCGCGTCGAGCACGCGGGCGAGGCGTACTCGGCAACGAACGGCTTCAGGCTCGCGTTCGAGCCGCCGCAGCCGCTGCGGGTGATGCTGGCCGCGCTCGGCGAGAAGATGTCGCGCCTGGCCGGAGAGATCTCGGACGGGGTGATCGTGAACATGGCCGACCCGGGCCGGGTCGCCACGATCGCCGGCTGGTGCCACGAGGGCGCCCGGGCCGCGGGCCGCGACCCGGCGGGCTTCGAGGTCGTGCCGAAGCTCCGCGTCGCCCTCCACGAGGACCCGGCGGAGGCGCGGCGGACGCTGAAGAAGGTGCTGACCTTCTACGCGCTGCAGAACGGCTACGGCCAGATGCTCGCGGAGATGGGTCTCGGCGAGGAGGTCGAGGCAATTCGCTCCGCCTACAGCTCCGACGGCTTCGCGGCCGCCCGCGCGCGGGTCCCGGACTCGATGCTCGAGCGGGTGCCGATGTTCGCGGGCTCGAGCTTCGACGGCCTCGCGGAGCGCCTGCGCGAGTACGAGCGGGCGGGGGCAACACGGATGATCGTCGCCTGCGTCCCGACCGGCGATGACCTGCGGGCCGAGCTCCTGCGCTTCCTCGACAGCGCCGACTTCGTCGGCGCGGTGGCCTGAGATGGACTTCCGGCTGACAGAGGAGCAGGAGGCGATCCGGGAGGCGGTCGGCGAAGTCTGTGCGCGCTTCCCGGACGAGTACTGGCGCGCGGTCGACGCGCGCGGCGACTACCCGGGTGAGTTCGTGACCGCGCTGACCGAGTCCGGGTGGCTCGCGGTGCTGATCCCCGAGGAGTACGGGGGCGCCGGGCTCGGCCTCGTCGAGGCGGGGATCGTGCTCGAGGAGATCAACCGCTCGGGCGGTAACGGCGGCGCCTGCCACGCCCAGATGTACACGATGGGCACGGTCCTGCGCCACGGCAGCGACGAGCAGAAGCGCCGCTACCTGCCCGAGATCGCAGAGGGGCGGCTGCGCCTGCAGGCGTTCGCGGTCACCGAGCCGACGACGGGCTCGGACACGACGCAGCTCGCGACCCGAGCCGAGCGGCGCGGCGACGGCTACGTCGTCAACGGCCAGAAGGTGTTCATCTCCCGCGCCGAGCACTCCGACCTGATGCTCCTGCTCGCGCGGACGACGCCGCTCGAGCAGGTGGAGAGCCGAAGCCACGGCCTCTCGGTCTTCCTCGTCGACCTCAGGGAGGCCGACGGCGCGATCGAGATCAGGCCGCTCGAGGTGATGATGAACCACCACACCTGCGAGCTGTTCATGAACGACCTCGAGCTCCCCGCGGACAGCTTGATCGGCGAGGAGGGGCTCGGGCTGCGCTACATCCTCGACGGCATGAACGCCGAGCGGATCCTGATCGCCTCGGAGGCGATCGGCGACGGCCGCTGGTTCGTCGAGAGGGGCTCCCGCTACGCGTCCGAGCGGGAGGTGTTCGGGCGTCCGATCGGCGCGAACCAGGGCGTCCAGTTCCCGCTCGCGCAGGCCTACGCGCAGGTCGAGGCGGCGAGCCTCGTGCGCTTCCAGGCCGCGACCATGTTCGACGCGGGCGAGCCGTGCGGCCCGCAGGCGAACATGGCGAAGCTGCTCGCCTCGCAGGCGTCCTGGAACGCCGCGAACGCGTGCATGACCGCGCACGGCGGCTACGGGTTCGCCTGCGAGTACGACGTCGAACGCAAGTTCAGGGAGGCGAAATTGCTCGAGATCGCTCCGGTCTCAAACAACCTGGTGCTCGCCTACATCGGCCAGCGGGTGCTGAAGATGCCGAGGTCCTACTGATGGCGCGGCCGCTTCGCTCCTGGATGTTCGTGCCGGGGAACCGCCAGCGGTTCCTCGACAAGATCTACGAGCTCGAGACGCCGCCCGACGCGGTCTTCCTCGACCTCGAGGACGGCGTCATCGCGGCCGAGAAAGCGGCGGCGCGGGAGCTCGTCGCCGCGCTGCTTCGCCGCGAGCTGCCGGGGCCGCTTCGCCTGGTGCGCGTGAACGCGGTCGGCACGGACTGGCTGCGCGATGACCTGGCGACGGTGCTCGTCCCGGGCCTCGAAGGCCTCTGCGTCTCGAAGGTCGAGAGCGCCGAGCAGGTCCGGTGGGTCGCCGGCGAGCTCGACCGCTTCGACCCGGCCGGCGAGGTGCGGATCGTGGCGGCGATCGAGAGCGCGGTCGGGCTGCTGCGGGCGGCGGAGATCGCCGCAGCCCACTCGCGCGTGCTCGCGATCATGTTCGGCGCCGAGGACTACGCGCTCGACCTCGGGCTCGGGACGAAGCGCGAGGCGGAGGCGGCCGAGCTCGTGTACGCCCGCTCCGCGCTCGTCGTCGCATCAGCGGCTGCCCGCGTGATCTCGATCGACGGCGTCTTCCCCGACCTCGACGACCCGGCGGGGCTGCTCGCCGACATCGTCCAGGCCCGCCGGCTCGGCTTCGGCGGCAAGTCGACCTTCAACCCGCGCCAGATCGAGCTGATCAACGAGCAGTTCAGCCCGCGGCCCGACGAGCTCGCGTACGCCCGCCGGGTCGCCGACGCCTTCGACGAGGCGACCGCCCGGGGCGACGCCTCCGTCGCCGTCGGCGGCCAGCTCGTCGACCGCCCGATCGTGCTGCGCGCGCAGCGCCTGCTCCAGCTCGCCGACGAGCTGGGAATCCCGAGCCCGGAGGTGTCCCCATGAGCCAGGTGAAGCCCGGCTGGCAGGGCCGCTACTTCGAGGACTTCGAGGTCGGCGACGTCTACCGCTGCCGCTACGGGCGGACGGTGACCGAGGCCGACAACATCCAGTTCACCCTGCTCACGAACAACACGAACCAGATCCACTACAACCGCGACTACGGCGAGCGCACCGAGTTCGGGAACATGCTCGTGAACAGCGCCCTCACGCTCTCGATCGTCGCCGGGATGGGCGTCGCCGACGTGAGCGAGAACGGCTTCGCGCTCGGCTGGGACGAGATCGTCCTGCCCCACCCGGTTTTCCCCGGTGACACGCTCTATTCCGAGAGCGAGGTGGTCGAGAAGCGCGAGTCGCGCTCGCGCCCGACACAGGGGATCGTCAAGGTCGAGACCCGCGGCTACAACCAGCACGGCGACCTCGTGATCCGCTACCGGCGCTCCGTAATGGTCTGGAAGCGCGAGCACGCGCCGGGCCTCGACATCTTCCCGGTGCCGAAGGCCTGATGCGCGACGCGCTCGCCGGCGTTCGGGTGGTCGCGCTCGAGCAGGCGGTCGCGATGCCGTTCTGCACGCTCGTTCTGGCGGCGCTCGGCGCCGACGTGGTCAAGATCGAGCAGCCGGGGCGGGGCGACGTGATCCGCGGCTGGGACGGAGCGGTGCGCGGCCTCTCGACCGGCTTCGTCGCCTTCAACGCGGGCAAGCGCGACGTGACCGTCAACGCGAAGGCCCCCGAGGGGCGCGAGCTCCTGCGCCGTCTCGCGGCGCGCGCAGACGTCTTCGTCGAGAACTTCGCCGCGGGTGCGGCCGCCCGCCTCGGGCTCGGCCCCGACGAGTTGCGCGCCGACAACCCCGGCCTCGTCTACTGCTCGCTCTCGGGCTACGGCCAGGACGGCCCCTACCGGGACGTCAAGGCCTACGACCTGCTCGTCCAGGGCGAGAGCGGGCTCCTGCTCGCGAACGGCGCCCCGGACGCGCCGGCGAAGATCGGGATCCCGATCACCGACCAGGTCGCGGGCATCCACGCCGCGCTCGGAATCGTCGCGGCGCTCCACCGTCGCCAGCGCACGGGCGAGGGCGCCTACCTGGACGTGGCGATGCTCGAGTCGGCCGCCTTCTGGCTCGCCTACTACCCGCACCACCACTGGCACGCGGGCACGGAGCCGCCGCGGACCGGGATGCGCCACCAGTACCTCTGCCCCTACGGGCCCTTCCTCGCGGCCGACGGGCGCTACGTCAACGTCGTCGTCGCCTCCGACGCCGACTGGGCCCGCTTCTGCGACGCGGTCGGGCGACCCGGCTGGACCGGCGACCCGCGCCTCGCCACCGTCGCGGCGCGCCGCGAGCACCGAGCCGAGGTCGACGGCCTCGTCGAGGAGCTGCTTGCGACCGCGCCGGCCGACGACTGGATCGCGCGCCTGGAGCGGGCCGGGCTCCCGTACGGACGTGTCCGCTCGCTCGCCGAGGTGCTCGAGCACCCGCAACTCGTCGAGCGCGGGCTGTTCGTCGAGGGCGACTCGCCGGTCGGGCCGCTCCCGCTCGTCCGCTTCCCGCTCGCCGACGCTGGGCGCCCCCGCGTGCCCGCCCTCGGCGAGCACACAAACGAGGTGCTGGCCGAGCTCGGCTACGACGCGGACGCGATCGCCGACCTGCGCTCGAAGGGTGTCGTGTGAGGAGCTCAGGCGTGCCGGGACGGGTCCTCGACGACACCGCCGGCGAGCAGCCGCTCGAGCTCCGCCTCGGCGAGTCCGTGCTCGCGAAGCACCTCGCAGGTGCTCTCGCCCGGCCGGTGCGGCGGCGCCCGGCGGGGCCGGGGCGGCGCCTGCTCGAGCCGCAGGGGGTTTGCGACCGTCCTCATCGTGCCGCCGGCCTGGTACTCGAGCGGCCAGAGCGCCCCGGTCTCGGCCAGGTGCGGCTCTTGGACGAGCGCGCCGTAGTCGAGGAGCGGGGCGCAGATCACGTCGGCCCGACCGAGCTCCTCCACCCACTCGGCCGTCGTGCGGGCGCGCAGCAGACCCTCGAGCTCCTCGCGCAACGCGCCGCGGTCGCGAACGCGCTTCTCGTTCGTGTCGAAGCGCGGATCCCCGGCCAGCTCGGGTCGGCCGAGCGCGGCGCAGAGGCGCGGCCAGCGGTCGGGCGTGTAGGCGGCGACCATCAGGTGCCCGTCGCGGGTCGCGTAGGCCTCGTTCGGGGCCGCGTACGGAGCGGCGCTGCCCAGCCTGCCGACCGGCTCGCCCGTGGCGAGGTACATCGCGAGCACCGGCAGCTGGAACGCGAGCAGCGACTGGAGCAGCGAGACGTCCGCCCGCTGGCCGCGGCCCGTGCGCTCGCGGACGTAGAGCGCGGCCAGAACTGCCTGGACGGCGACGAAGCCGCCGGACATGTCCGCGGCGGGCGTGCCGACCTTGACCGGCGGGCCGTCCGGCGTCCCGGTCACGCTCATGATCCCGCTGACGGCCTGGACGGCGCCGTCCACGCCGGGCTGGTCGCGCCACGGTCCCTCCTGCCCCCAGGCGGAGATGGCGACGTAGACGAGCCGCGGGTTGCCGGCGGCGAGATCCTCGTAGCCGATCCCGAGCCGGTCGGCGACGCCGGGGCGGAAGCTCTCGAGCACGACGTCGCTGCCGCGGGCGAGCCGGCGCACAACGTCGGCGCCGCCCGGCCGCTTCAGGTCGACGACCACGCTTCGCTTGTTGCGGTTCATGGCGAGGAACGCGCTTGCGACACCCTCGGTGAAGGGCGGGCCGAGCACGCGGCCCCACTCCCCGCCCGGCGGCTCGACCTTGACGACGTCCGCGCCGAGGTCGCCGAGCAGCGCCCCGCAGGTCGGCCCGGCCGCTCCCTGGGAGACGTCGAGGACCCGGATGCCCTCGAGCACCGAGCCGTCCGCCGCCTGCCCCGCCGTTCCCATCGGTCGCGGGCGACCATACCACGGTGTCCGCGGCGGCTCGCGGGGAGGTGCCGCGGGTGAGCGGGCGCGGCCCGGTCGAGCCCGGCACCGTGCTCTGGACGCCCTCCCCGGAGCGCCGGGAGGCGGCGCGGCTGACCGGCTACCGCCGCTGGCTCGAGCGGCGCGGCCGGGACGAGCTCGCCTCCTACGGCGACCTCTGGCGCTTCTCGGTCGGCGAGCCCGAGGCGTTCTGGCGCTCGATCCTCGACCACTTCGACGTTCCCCACGACGGCGACCCCGAGCCCGTGCTGGGCCGGAGCGGGATGCCGGGCGCGGACTGGTTCCCGAACGTGCGGCTCAACTACGCGGAGGTGGCGCTGCGCCGCCGCGACGAGGCGCCGGCGCTGATCGCCCGGCGCGAGGACGGCCTGCGCCGGGAGCTGTCCTTCGGCGAGGTCGCGAGGCAGGTCGGCAGCGTCGCCGCCGCGCTGCGCACGCTCGGCGTCGGGCCGGGCGACCGGGTCGCGAGCTGCCTGCCGAACGTGCCGGAGGCCGCGATCGCGCTGCTCGCGTGCGCCGGCATCGGTGCGATCTGGTCCTCCTGCGCGCCCGATTTCGGCGCCCGCGCCGCGATCGACCGTTTCGCCCAGATCGAGCCGAAGCTCCTGCTCGGCGTCGACGGCTACCTCTACGGGGGTCGCCGCGTCGAGCGGCTCGAGGAGCTGGCGACGCTGCGGCGCGAGCTGCCGTCGGTCGAGACGGTCGTCCTGCTCGACTACCTCGAGCCCGGCCGAGAGGCGCCCGCCGCGCTCGGCCCCTCCGTGCGCTTCGGGGCGCTGCTCGAGCGAGACGCGGAGCCCGCGTTCGAGCGGCTGCCGTTCTCCCACCCGCTCTGGATCCTCTACTCGTCCGGGACGACCGGCCTGCCGAAGGGGATCGTGCACGGGCACGGCGGGATCGTGCTCGAGCACCTGAAGTCGAACGCGTTCCACTTCGACCTCGGCGCCGCCGATCGCCACTACTGGTTCACGAGCTCGGGCTGGATGATCTGGAACGTGCTCGCCGGCAGCCTCCTGACCGGAACGGCCGCCGTCCTCTACGACGGCAGCCCCGCTCAGCCCGACCTGGGCACGACCTGGCGGCTCGCCGCCGAGGAGGGCGTCACGTTCTTCGGCACCAGCCCGCCCTTCCTCGCGGCCTGCCAGCGCGAGGGGCTCTCGCCACGGCGGGCTGCCGACCTCGCCGGCGTGCGCACGCTCGGCTGCGCCGGGTCGCCCGCCTCACCCGAGCTCTGCGCGTGGATCTACGACGAGATCGCGGCCGGCGACCTCTGGCTCTACTGCGGCAGCGGCGGCACGGACGTCGCCTCCGGCCTCGTCTCGAACCAGCCACTCCTGCCCGTCTACGCCGGCGAGATGGCCGCGCCGTGCCTGGGCGTCGCCGCCGCCGCCTTCGACCCCGGTGGCCGCCCGGTCACGGGGGAGCTCGGCGAGTTCGTGCTCACGCAGCCGCTCCCGTCGATGCCGCTCTCGCTCTGGAACGACCCGGACGGCTCGCGGATGCACGCGAGCTACTTCGACACGTACCCGGGCGTGTGGCGCCACGGCGACTGGATCCGCTTCACGGAGCGCGGCAGCTGCGCGATCACGGGCCGCTCCGACGCGACGCTGAACCGCGGCGGCGTGCGCATGGGCACCGCCGAGTTCTACCGCGTCGTCGAGGAGCTGCCGGAGATCACCGACAGCCTCGTCGTCGACACGGGCCGGCTCTGGCTGTTCATCGTCACGGCGGAAGGAGTCCCGTTCACGCCCGAGCTCGAAGTGCGGCTGCGCCGGGCGCTGCGCGAGACGCTCTCGCCGCGCCACGAGCCGGACGAGGTGCGCGCCGCGCCCGCGATCCCGCGAACCCTGAACGGCAAGAAGCTCGAGGTGCCGGTGAAGCGAATCCTGGCCGGCGAGGACCCGGAGAGGGTCGCGAACACCGGGGCGCTCGGCGACCCGCGGGCGCTCGACTTCTACGTCGAGCTGGCCGCCGGCCCCGGCGAGACGAGGAAGGGGGACAGGTGAGGCTCGAAGGAGTGTGCATCCCGGTCGGGGCGGCGTGGTCGTCGCCGTTCGTGCGCTGGCAGGGACCGGCCGCCGAAGTGTCGAGCCTCGACCTGGCCGTCCAGGTGACGCGCCGGGCGCTCGAGCGCGGCGGCGTCGAGTGGCCTTTCCGCGAGGTCGTGCTCGGGCTCACGATCCCGCAGAAGGAGTCGTTCTTCGGCGGCCCGACCGTGGCCGCCCGCTGCGGGCTGCCGCACCTGCCCGGGGTGATGATCGCCCAGGCGTGCGCGACGTCGGTCGCCTGCCTCCACACGGCGGCGGCGAGCCAGCAGCTACGGGGCGAGGGCGCGGGCCTCGTCGTCACGACCGACCGCACGAGCAACTCCCCGTACCTCGTCTACCCGCGCCCGGGCGCGCCGGGCGGCGCGCCCGACTGCGAGCACTGGATGCTCGACAACTTCGAGCGCGACCCGGTGGCCGGCTTCTCGATGCTCGAGACCGCCGAGCGGGTCGCCGCCGAGGCGGGGATCGGCAAGGCCGAGCTCGACGCCCTCGCCGCTCGCCGCTACGAGCAGTACCTGGACGCGCTCGCCGACGATCGCGCGTTCCAGCGGCCCTGGATGATCCCGGTCTCGGTCGGCACCCGGCGCGAGCCGGTCGAGCTGGCCGAGGACTGGGGCGTCCGCCCGGTCCTGCTCGAGGAGATCGCGAGCCTGCCGCCGGCCCGCGAGGGCGGCGTCGTCAGCTACGCGGCGCAGACCCACCCCGCGGACGGAAGCGCGGGGCTGGTCGTGACGTCGCCGGCTCAGGCGCGCGCGCTCGGGGTCGAGGGGCCGCTCGCCCACCTGCGCGCCACAGGCTTCGCGCGGGTCGCGCCGGCGACGATGCCGAAAGCGCCCGTCCCGGCGGGGCTCGCCGCGCTCGCCGACGCAGGGCTCTCCGTCTCCGACGTGCACGCGATCAAGACCCACAACCCGTTCGCCGTCAACGACCTCTGGCTCGCCCGCGAGCTCGGCGTCGACGCCGGGGAGGTCAACCCGTACGGCTCGAGCCTCGTCTACGGCCACCCGCAGGGGCCGACCGGGGCCAGAGGCATCGTCGAGCTGATGCACGCGCTCGTCCGTCGCGGCGGCGGGATCGGGCTCTTCACCGGCTGCGCGGCCGGCGACAGCGGCGCCGCGGTCGTGCTCGAAGTGGACGGGTAGCCGGCCGGGCTCGACTCAGCGCCCGCGGAAGACCGGGTCGCGCTTCTCGAGGAAGGCGCGGATGCCCTCGCGGCGATCCTCGCTCGTCCAGAGCGAGTCGTGGCAGGCCCGCTCGAGCTCGAGGCCCTGCTCGAGCGGCAGGTCGACCGACCCGTTCGCGGCCTCCTTGATCCGCTGCAGTGCGAGCGGCGCGAGCCTTGCCATCGCCGCGGCGAGAGCGACCGCGTCGTCGACCAGGGACGTGGCCGGAAAGACGCGGTTGACGAGCCCGATCCGGTGCGCCTCGGCCGCATCGATCTGCTCGCCTGTCAGCATCAACTCCTTGGCGCGCGCGAGGCCGATCAGCCGTGGCAGCCGCTGCGTGCCGCCCCCGCCGGGGATGCTCCCGATCCTCGCCTCGGGCAGCCCGAAGCGGGCGTCCTCGGCGGCAACGCGCAGGTCGGCGGCGAGCGCGAGCTCGAGCCCGCCGCCCAGGCAGTAGCCGCGGATCGCGGCCACCACGGGACGCGAGCACGCCTCCAGACGGCCGAACGCCCCGTGAATGGCCGCGGCCAGCTCGGCCGGCGGCGTGTCTCCCCCGTACTCGGCCGCGAGCGCTTTCAGGTCGGCCCCGACGCAGAACGCCTTCTCGCCGCTCCCGGTCACGACCAGGACGCGCAGCGACGGGTCGCCCTCGACCTCCTCCACGCAGCGCTCGAGCCCGGCGAGCGCCTCGACGGTGAGGGCGTTGAGTGCCGCGGGCCGGTTCAGGGCCGCGATCCCGACCGGGCCGCGCCTCTCCCAGAGCACCGCCGGCGCGCTCACGGCGGCCTCAGGCCATCACGAGCCCGCCGCTCACGGACAGGGTCTCCCCGGTCGTGAACGATGCTCGCTCCGACGCGAGGAAGCAGACCGCCTGCGCAACTTCCTCGGGCCTGCCGACCCGGCGCAGCGGTGTCGCGGCCGCCATCGCGTCCATCAGCTTGCCGTGGCCCTCGTCGACCTGACGCTGCAGGAACGGCGTGTCCGTCAGCCCGGGCGTGACCACGTTGACGCGGATCCCGTAGCGCGCCACCTCCCGGGCGAGTGCCTTGGAGAAAGCGATCACGGCCGCCTTGGCGCCGGAGTAGACGGCCTCGCCCGACGAGCCGGCCCGGCCCGCCTCCGAGGCGATGCTGACGATCGCGCCCGAGCCCAGCTCGATCATGTGCGGGAGCACCGCGTGCGTGACCGCGAGCACACCCCGGTAGTTGATGCCGATCACGCGATCCCAGAGCTCCTCGTCGCTCTCGACGAAGCGGACGATCCGGTCCCAGCCGGCGGCGTTGACGAGCACGCCGGGCGCGCCCAGTCCCTCGACCGCCGTCGCGACGCCGGCCCGGACGCTCGCCGTGTCCGTCACGTCCAGCGCAACGCCGAGCGCACCGCCGCCCACCTCGGCCGCCACGACGCCCGCGCCCTCCGAGTTCAGGTCGCACACCGCGACTCTCGCCCCCTCGGCGGCCAGGGCGCGCACGACCTCCCGGCCGATCCCGCTGGCCCCTCCGGTCACGAGCGCGACGCGATCCTCGAACTCCACCGCTCCCCCTTCGTCTCCGACCGGCCCACCCTAGTCCACCTGGCGCCCGAATCGCCAGACCAGTCTTTGCCTTGACTGCGGGTCTTGAACGGCGTATGTTCGACTGAATGAACGCGGTTCACGATATCGAACCACGCCACGTGGTGCCCGCGGTGGCCCGGGCGATCTCCATCCTCGAGGAACTCGGCCGGGACGACGAGGGCCGCCCGCTCTCGGAGCTGGCCCGCCGCCTCGGGCTTTCGAAGAGCACGGCCTGGGGCCTGCTCGGGACGCTCGAGCAGCACGGCCTCGTCGAGCGCGACCCCGGCTCGCGGGCATACCGCCTCGGAGTGGGCCTGCTCGCGCTCGGAAGCCCCGTCCTGCGCCGGCTCGACCTGGGCACCGCAGCAAGGCCCGAGCTCGAGCGGCTGCGCGACCTGACCGGAGAGACCGCGATCCTGCACGTGCCGCAGGGCGAGGAATACGTGATCGTCGAGCGGGCGGAGCCCGACACGCAGCTGAAGGTCGTAGCGCGCGCCGGCCTACGCCTGCCGGCGTTCGCCGGCTCGGTGGCGAAGATCCTCCTCGCCGCCCGGCCAGCGGCCGAGGCGGAGGCGCTCGTCCGCCGCGGCCCGCTGCCGGCATTTGCCGAGCGCTCCGTGACCGACCCCGACCGCTACCTCGACGAGCTCGCCCGGGTGCGCCGGCAGGGATACGCGCTCGAGCAGGACGAGTACCTGCGCGGCGTGCGGGCCGCCTCCGCGCCCGTCCGCGACGGCTCGGCGCGGGCGATCGCGACGATCAGCGTCGTCGGGGCCGCCTCGAGGCTGTCGGAGCGGCGGCTGCGCGCGGTCGTGCCGGAGCTCGTGGCCTCGGCGGCAGCGGTGTCACGCAGCCTGGGCGCGCCCGCGGAGGCCGCGGCGTGACCGAAAGAACGCTGCTCTCGCTGCGCGTCAACAACGAGGAGGCCACCGTCCCCGTCGCCGCGCACCGCACGCTGCTCGAGCTCCTGCGCGAGGACCTCGACCTGACCGGAACGAAGCACGGCTGCGAGCTCGGCGAGTGCGGCGCCTGCACGGTGCTCGTCGACGGCGAGCCGCAGCTCTCGTGCCTGACGCTCGCGCTCGACGCCGCCGGGCGGGAGATCACCACCGTCGAGGGGCTCGCGCGCGGCGCCGACCTCCACCCGCTTCAGGCCGCGTTCGTCGAGCTCGGCGCGGCGCAGTGCGGCTACTGCACGCCGGGCATGCTCGTGTCCGCCTCCGCGTTCCTCGAGGCGAACCCCGCCCCGAGCCGCGATGAGATCCGCGCGGCGCTCGCCGGGAACCTCTGCCGCTGCACGGGCTACGTGAAGATCATCGAGGCCGTCGAGCTGGCCTCCGCCCGGATGGGGGCAACGTGAGCGAGCTCTCCGTCGTCGGCACCCGCCGGCCGAAGGTCGACGCGGTCGCCAAGGTCACGGGGCGAGCGCGCTACACGGACGACCTGCGCGCGCCGCGGATGCTCGCGGCGAAGCTGCTGCGCTCGAGCCGCACGCACGCGCGGATCGTGCGGCTCGACGTCTCGCACGCGCTCGCGCTGCCGGGCGTGCACGCCGTGCTCACGGGCGCCGACCTGCCGATCGCCTACGGCATCCTCCCCGTCAGCCAGGACGAGCACGCGCTCGCGCTCGAGAAAGTGCGCTACGCGGGCGAGCCGGTCGCCGCCGTCGCAGCCGACGACGAGGAGACGGCCGAGCGGGCGCTCGCCCTCGTCGAGGTCGAGTACGAGGACCTGCCGGCGGTGATGTCGATCGAGCAGGCGCTCGCCGTGGGCGCCGCGGCAGTGCACGAGGAGCGCCCGACGAACGTCCACCGCGCCGCCGCGCTCGAGTTCGGCGACGTCGACGGGGGTTTCGAGGCGGCCGACCACGTCCGCGAGGACATCTTCTTCGTCCACGGCAACACGCACGTCCCGCTCGAGGAGCACGCGACCCTGGCGGAGTGGGACGGCTCGAAGCTCACCATGCACACGTCCACGCAGGTGCCGCACTACCTGCAGCGCGCGCTCGAGCGCGTGCTCGAGCTGCCGACGAGCAGGATCCGCGTGATCGTGCCCGCGCTCGGCGGCGGCTTCGGCGGCAAGTGCGACCCGTTCTCGCACGAGCTCACCGCGGCGAAGCTCGCGATCGTGACGGGCCGCCCGGTCAAGATCGCGCTCACGCGCGAGGAGGTCTTCTACGCTCACCGGGGCCGCCACCCCGTGCTGATGCGCGTGCGCTCCGGGTTCGCCCGCGACGGGCGGATCACCGCCATGGAGTTCCGCTGCCTGCTCGACGGCGGCGCCTACGGCAGCTACGGCGCGGCCTCGATGCTCTACACGGGGGCGCTCCAGACGACCACGTACGCGATCCCCGCCTACCGCTTCGAGGGCCTGCGTGCGTACACCACCAAGCCGCCCTGCGGGCCCAAGCGCGGACACGGCACGCCTCAACCCCGCTTCGCGCTCGAGTGCCACCTGGACAAGGTGGCGGAGGAGCTCGGGCTCGACCCGATCGAGCTGCGCCGCCGCAACCTCGTCGAGCCGTTCTCCTGGACGGTCAACCACCTGCGGATCACGAGCTGCGCCCTCGAGGAGTGCATCGACCGGGTCGTCGAGGCCTCCGGATTCGAGGAGAAGCGCGGGCGGCTGCCGCACGGGCGCGGCGTCGGCTTCGCCGTCAGCGCGTACATGTCCGGCGCGGGGCTCCCGATCTACGCAAACGAGCTGCCGCAGTCGGAGGTGCAGATCAAGGTCGACCGGGGCGGCGGCGTGACCGTCTACTCGATGGCGACCGACATCGGCCAGGGCTCCGACTCGGTGCTCGCCTACCTGACGGCCGAGGTGCTCGGTCTCGAGCCGGCCGACGTCGCCGTCGTCAGCGCCGACACCGACCTGACCCCGATCGATCTCGGCAGCTACTCGAGCCGCGTCACCTTCATGGCCGGGAACGCCGCGGTCGAGGCCGCGGAGCGGATGCGGGCGCTCGTGCTCGGAGCGGTGGCCGAGCAGCTGGGGTTGCCGCTCGACCGGCTCGTCCTGCGCGGCGGGCGGGCCCTCGACCCCGGCGATCCCGAGAGCGGCGTCCCCTGGGTCGAGGCGATCCGGATCGCGGCGGCCTCGCGCGGCCCGCTCGTGACCGCGGGCAGCTACCGGCCACCCGACCTCGCCGGGCCCTACAAGGGGGCGGGCGTCGGACCGTCGCCCGCCTACAGCTTCTCGGCCGCGGTCGTCGAGGTCGACTGCGACCCCGAGACCGGCGAGGTGCGGGTCGAGAAAGTGTGGGTCGCGCACGACGTCGGCCGGGCTCTGAACCCGCTGCTCGTCGAGGGCCAGATCGAGGGGAGCGTCTACATGGCGCTCGGGGAGGCGCTGCTCGAGAACCACGCGTTCCGCGACGGCGTCCACCTCGGACCCTCCCTGCTCGACTACAAGACGCCGACCGCGCTGGACATGCCCGAGGTGGTGTCGATCGTCGTCGAGTCGGACGACCCGGAGGGGCCGTTCGGCGCCAAGGAAGTCGGTCAGGGCGTGCTGCTCCCGGTCATCCCCGCGGTCGCGAACGCCGTCCACGACGCGCTCGGCGTGCGCGTCGACGAGGTCCCGATCACGGCGGACAAGGTCATCCGGGCGCTGCGCCAGGGCCGCGTCGGCCCGAAGCGCCTGCCCGACTTCCCGTTCCGCGATGCGGTGCGGGTCGACCCTCCGGCGCAGTGGAGGGCGGCGCCGTGATGCGCCTGCCCCCGTTTCGCCTGCTCCGCCCACGCACCGCCGCGGAGGCGGCCGGGCTGCTCGCCTCGAGCGGCACCGACACGCTGGCGGTCGCGGGCGGCACCGACCTCTACCCGAACATGAAGCGCCGCCAGGTCACGCCGCGGACGCTCGTCTCCCTGCGCGGGATCGACGAGCTGCGCGGCTGCCGTGCCGGCGAGGACGGCGAGCTCCGAATCGGGGCCGGAACGACGCTTCGGCAGCTCGTCGCCGACCCGGTCGTGACCAGCCACGCACCCGCGCTCGCCCGGGCGGCCGCGCTCGTGTCGAGCCCGCAGGTGCGGACGGTCGCGACCGTGGGCGGCAATCTCTGCATCGACACTCGCTGCAACTACTACGACCTGCCGGAGGGCTGGCGGGCCTCGATCGGCTTCTGCCTGAAGGCCGGCTCGGACGTCTGCCGGGTCGCTCCGGGCGGCGAGCGCTGCTGGGCGATCTCCTCCTCCGACCTCGCCCCGGTCGCGGTCGCCCTCGACGCGCATGTCCGTCTCGTCGGCGCGGGCGGCGAGCGGATGCTGCCGGCGGCAGAGCTGTACGAGGACGACGGAATCCGCTACCTGGGCAAGCGCCCCGACGAGATCCTCGCCGACGTGATCGTCCCGCCCGGCCGGGGCCTGCGCGCGACGTACCGGAAGGTGCGCCAGCGCGGGAGCATCGACTTCCCGCTGCTCGGCGTGGCCGCGGCCGTCCGCACGAGCGAGGACGGGGCGTGCGAGGAGGCGCGGATCGTGCTAGGCGCGGTCGCGTCGCGGCCCGTGCGCTGCCTCGAGGCCGAGCAGGCGCTCGCCGGCCGGCGGCTCGAGCCCGGCGCGATCGAGGCCGCGGCCGAGCTGGCCGCCGCGGTGGCGAAGCCGATGGAGAACACCGACCTGACGCCGCTGTACCGTAAGCGGATGGTCCAGGTCCACGTGACGCGCGCGCTCGCCGAGCTCACCGAGCTCGGCTAGGAGGCTGCGGCGTGCCCGCGCCAGCGGCCCCGCGGGGCCTCGACGAGCAGCTCTCCGACAAGCAGGTGCACATGGTCCGCGCGACCTACCGCCTGATCGGCGAGCGGGGCATGCACCGGGTCTCGCTCCAGGAGATCGCCGAGGCGGCCGGCGTCTCGAAGGGGCTCGTCCCCTACTACTTCAAGACGAAGGAGAACCTGATCCTGGCGACGATGCGCTGGGTGCTGTTCCAGGTGTCGGAGCGAATCCGTCAGGCGATCGCGGGCGCGGAGACGCCGCGCGAGCGCCTGGTCGCGCTGCTCGACGCGATCTGGGCGGAGCCGGACGCGAACCGCCGCTACTACGTCGTCTACCTCGACCTCGTCGAGTACGCGGCCAGAGAGCACCGATTCGGCGAGCTCTCCCAGACGTTCCGGGAGACCGTGAACGCGCTCTACGCGGAGGTGATCCGCGCGGGCGTGGAGACGAGGGCCTTCCGCGCGACCGACCCCGACGAGGCCGCCGCCGCGATGCGGGCACTCGTCGAGGGGTTCTTCCTCCAGTGGCTCCAGGGTGACGACTGGCAGGCGACCCACGCCGCCCACCGTGCCGCCTGCACCCGCGCCGTCCTCACGTACCTGGCGGGACCGGACGGCGCGCCCGCGTAGGGGCTGGTCCTGACCCGCCCGGCCGGGTCCTGACCGGCAGGCGCCCGCCCGAGTGGCCGTCTACGCGGCTCGCCAGCGGCCCGGCTCGGACTCGACGGCCCGGCCGAGCACGCCGAGGCGGGCGAGATGGGAGAGCGACTCGACGAGCGCGAAGCGCCGCTCGTGCAGGCCGAGGCCGTCCCCCCACACGCGCTGCACGCACTCGTACGGGGTGACGGCGCCGCCGCGCAGGGCCGCCTCGTGCTCGTCGAGGCGGGTCGCGTGGTGCTCGACGATCTCGGCCGCCCGCGCCGGCCCGTCGTCGATCACCCGCCGGTGCCCCGGGTAGACGACCGATGGCGCCAGCTCCCGGATCCGCCGGAGCGTGTCGAGGTAGCGCCCGAGCGGGTCGGGCAGCGTGTCGTGCCAGAGCCCGACGTTCGGGGTGATCCCGTGCAGCAGCACGTCGCCCCCGAACATCCGCCCCGTCCGCTCGCCGATCAACGCCACGTGCCCGTCCGCGTGGCCGGGGAGGTGGAGAACGCGGAACTCCTCGTCTCCCAACTCGACCAGGTCGCCCTCCTCGAGCAGCCGGGTCGGCTCGGCCGGCTCGACGATGTACTCGCCCTCATCCTCCACGGAATCGGACGCGAGCTCCGGCGGCATCCCACTCGCGAGCAGGTAGTCCTCGAGCTTCGCGAGATCGTCCGGATCCGTGTACACGCGCGCGGCCAGCGCCGCGTCGTACGCCCCCTCGAGCACCTCGTCCGGCTCGACCAGCGCGACCAGCCCCGCGCCACCCGTGATGTGGTCGGGGTGGTAGTGCGTGATCAGGACCGTGCGGATCCGCGGCCGGCCGAGCTGCTCGAGCGCGTCACGCCACAGCGACTCCGCCTCGGACGTCGCGAGGCCCGCGTCGACGAGCGCCCACCCGTCGCTGCTCGCGACCGCGTAGCAGTGGACGTGGTTGAGCGCCCACGGCAGCGGGTGGGTGACCCGGTGGACGCCCCCGCCGAGGTCGGTGACGGTGACGGAGCTCACCGCCCGAGCCTAGCGGCCGCCCGCAGGCATGCGCCCGTCATGCGGATCGCGGCTCCCAGCGAAACGTGCGCAGCGCGACGGCGATTCCGAGCGCCGCCCAGAGCAGAAGCACGCCGATCGGCGTCCAGGCCGACCCGATTCCCTCCCCGTCGACGAGGCTCCCGCGCAGGAACTCGAGCAGGTAGGTGAGCGGCAGCACACCCGCGATCGCCTCGAGGAACCCCGGTAGCCGCTCCACGGAGAAGAACGCGCCCGAGACGAACACCATCGGGAGGTAGACGGCCGTCACCACCGCGGACGAGCCCTCGCCGCTGCGCACGGCGGCCGTCAGCGCGAGCCCGAGCGCCGCGAACGACAGCGTGCCGAGCAGCACCGCGACCGCGAAGCCGCCGCCCGCGACGGACAGGTCGGCCCCGATCGCGAAACGCCCGATCAGGAGCTGGGCCCCGGTCTGGAGCGCGATCACGAGCAGCGTCGAGAGGATCACGGCCGCGAGGTACGCGGCCGCGGGCAGCGGCGTGCCGCGGACGCGCTTCAAGACGCCGGACTCGCGGCGGATCACGAGGTGGATCGCGAGCCCCGCGAATGCGGTCGCGACGATCCCGTAGCCGAGCATGCCGGCGAGCAGGTACGAGGCGCCGTCGACCCCGTCGATCTCCCGGTCGCCGTAGACGGCGCCGAGCAGACCCAGCAGGGCGAGCGGCATCGCGAACGTGAACACGGCCGACTCGCGGCTGCGCCAGAACAGCCGCTGCTGGTTTCGCAGCTCGTGCGCGAGCAGCCTCACGTCCCCTCCTCGCGCGTCAGCTCGAGGTAGACGTCCTCGAGCGTCGGGCGCCGCACCTCG
Organism: Thermoleophilia bacterium; assembly: GCA_023382435.1. GTDB lineage: Bacteria > Actinomycetota > Thermoleophilia > Gaiellales > Gaiellaceae > JAHDVS01. The sequence goes on along the minus strand of JAHDVS010000033.1, from coordinate 5,034 downwards.
AGCTCGTCGAGCTCGTCACCGGCTGCCAGCGCCTCGCGTGTCAGCTCGTGCAGCACACGCGTCGGCTCGTCCGTGCGCAGGACGACATCCTCGCCGCCGCGGCGGAAGCGGATCTCGACCGTGCCGTTCGCCGACAGCAGCTCCTGCGGCGTGCCAGTCGCGACGAGCCGCCCGTCGCGGAGGATGGCGAGCCGGTCGGCGAGCCGCTGCGCCTCCTCCATGTAGTGCGTGGTCAGGAGCACGGTCTTGCCAAGCTCGCGCAGCCCGAGGATCGTGTCCCACGCGCGCCGCCGCGCGGCCGGGTCGAAGCCCGTGGTCGGCTCGTCGAGGAACAGGAGCTCCGGGTCGCCGACGAGCGCAAGCCCGAGGTCGAGCCGGCGGAGCTGCCCACCCGACAGGATCCGCACACGGGCGTCCCGCTCCTCCTCGAGCCCGACGAGACGCACCACCTCCCCGGGATCGCGCGGGCGCGGGTAGTAGCCGGCGAACAGCTCGAGGGTCTCCGACACGGTGAGCGACGGGTAGACCGCGGACGACTGGAGGACGATCCCGATCCGGGCACGAAAGCCCGTGCCGGCGACCCCCGGATCCTCGCCGAGAACGGTGACTCTCCCGCCGTCGCGCTCGCGGTAGCCCTCGAGGATCTCGACGGTGGTCGTCTTGCCGGCGCCGTTGGGGCCGAGCAGCGCGAACACCTCGCCCGGCTCGACGTCAAAGTCGAGGCCGTGCAGCACCTCCCGCTGCCCGTACGAGCGGCGCAGCCCCCTGACCTCGATTGCGCTCACTCGAGCGAGACGGCGAGGGACGCCGCGGGCGGGAAGGGCGGCTCCGGCTCGCCGGTCAGGGCGGCGGCGATCCGCCCACAGTCGGGCTGATGTCCGACGGCGACGACGGCCTCCCCGGCCGGCGCCGCGTCACGCACCGCCCGAACGAGCGCATCCGTGGTCGCCCCGGGGGCGAGCTCCTCGGCCACCCGCACGCTCGCGCCGAGCTCCCGGGCGACGAGGCGGCCGGTCTCGAGGGCACGGAGAAGCGGGCTCGTGAGGACGAGGTCGATCCGTGCCCCTTCACGGCGCAGGCGCCCGCCGAGCTCGCGGGCCTGCTCGCGGCCGTGCGGAGTCAGGGGGCGGAGCTCGTCGGGCTGACCGGGCGCGGCCTCCGCGTGGCGGACGAGGACGACCTGCATTCCGCGAGGGAGGATAGCCGCGCGCGGCGTCACGATCGCGCGCTTGCGCCCGTCGCAGCCCGCCCCCTGGGATACGATCGCTGGGCCCGTCAGGCCGCCATGGATCCCACCTTCCTCACCCGTCTCGGCGTCCCGTGGCTCTGGGGAGCCGACGTCGAGAAGGGCTGGCTGTTCATGCGCTACAACGTCGTCCCGGTGACGACGATGCTGCTCGCGCCGCGCTCGTGCGGCTACGGGCTCGAGCGGATGCCGATCGAGGGCGGCGGCGTCGTCGCGTCGAACCACCTCTCGGCGCTCGACCCGCCGTTTCTCGGCTCGTTCTCGCGCCGCACGATCTTCTACATGATGAAGACCGAGTTGCTCGACATCCCGATCGTCGGGGAGGCGCTCACGTGGACGGGTGGTTTCCCGATTCGGCGTGGCGAGAGCGACCGGGAGGGCCTGCGCAAGGCGTGCGAGATCGTCCGGGCGGGGCACCTGGTCGGCGTGTTCGTCGAGGGCACGCGGCAGCGGTTCGGCTACCCGGGACCGGTGCACTCCGGGGCGCTCACGATCGCGATGAAGGAGAGCGTGCCGGTGATCCCGGTCGGGCTCGAGACGTTCGGCTGGACCCGCAAGAACCGCCGCCGCTGCTGCATGGTCGTCGGCGAGCCGATGCGCTTCGACGACCTACCGAGAAGTGGCAGCGGCTACCGGGAGGCCGCCGAGCTCCTGCGCCTCGAGATCCTCCGCCTCTGGCGCCAGGCCGCCGAGGCGGTCGCGGCCGGCTTCCCGCCCCAGCTTCCCGACGGGACGCCGCGTGCGGGCTGGGTCAAGCCGTGGCAGTTTCGCCGGCTGAAGGGGAAGCCGCGCCGCGTGAGCGGGCTCGTCTGAGCGATGGCCCGCCGCTTCCGCTACGCAATCGTCGACGTGTTCACGGACGTGCCGCTGGCCGGCAACCAGCTTGCGGTCTTCACGGATGCCCGCGACCTGCCCGTGGAGCTGTTGCAGCCGCTCGCCCGCGAGCTCGGGTTCTCGGAGACCGTGTTCTGCTACCCGCCCGCCGGGGACGGCCACGTGCGCCTGCGGATCTTCACGCCGGCCGCGGAACTGCCGTTCGCAGGCCACCCGGTGCTCGGGACCGCGTTCGTCCTCGGCGGGCCGCTCCAGCTCGTCGAGCTCCGGATCGAGACCGGAGGCGGTGTCGTACCCGTCTCGCTGGAGCGCGAGGGCGCCCGGATCGCGTTCGGCTGGATGAGCCAGCCGCTGCCGTCGGTGCGCCCCTGCCCGGAGGCGGCGGCGCTTCTGCCCGCGCTCGGCCTCGCCGGCTCGCCGCTGCCGCTCGAGCTGTACGACAACGGCACGCTGAACGTCTACTTCCAGCTTCCGGACGAGGGGGCGATCGCGGCCCTCGAGCCCGACCTGGCGGAGCTACGCCGCCTCACGAGCGGCAAGCCGCTCCCGGCGCTGCACGCCGTCTGCGCGGCCGGCGAGGGCACACGCTGGAAGGTGCGGATGTTCGCGCCCGCCGACGGCGTCCCCGAGGATCCGGCAACCGGTTCCGCCGCCGGGCCGCTCGCCTGCTGGCTGGGGCGGCACGGGCTGGCGCCGTTCGGAGCCGAGCTCGTGATCTCACAGGGCGCCGAGCTGGGACGCCCGAGCACCCTCTACGCACGCGCCGTCGGAACGGCCGAGCGGATCGAGCGGGTCGATGTGGGCGGCTCCGCGCTGATCGTGGCCCGCGGCGAGTTCCTGCTCTGACCGGCTACCCCCAGGCGACGGCGAGGACCTCGGGCAGCTCGGCACCCACGGCCCGCCAGAAGCGCCCGCCGTCGAGAGAGACGTAGAGCCGGTTGCGCGCCGCGTACAGCACGTGATCGGGGTTGTCCGAGACGGCGACCGCGCGCCCCTTCGGGAGCCCGCCGCCGCGCTCGCTCCACGTGGCACCGAGGTCGTGAGAGACGAGCAGCGGCGGGCGGCGGTCGAGCACCAGCACGACCGTCGAGCCGGCGGCGTCGAGATCGACCAGCAGTGACGACGCCCAGGGCGGCACGAGCCCCGGGTGCGCCTCGCGGGGGGGTAGCGACCCGCCCGGCTCTCGCGCGACGAGCTCGTCAGCGTCGGCGTCGGCCCCGAGCTCGACGAGGTAGAGCGCATCGGCGCAGGCGGCAGCCGCGATCATGCGGCGTGCCCGCCCGCGAGCAGGTCGTGGACGACCCGGGCCGCGTTCCCGGCGGCGGCAGCAGGCGCGTGCCCGTGCCGGCGCGAGGCGACGTAGGCGGCCGTGAACGCGTCCCCCGCCCCCGTCGGGTCGGCACCCGAGACCGGGTCGGCGGGGACGCTCTTCGCGACCCCGCCAGCCCACACGATCGCGCCCCGCTCGCCGAGGGTGACCACGACCTCGGGCACGCCGAGGGTGCGGAGAGAGCCCTCGTCGAGCGTGAGACCGAGCGCCGCCGCCTCCTCCTCGGCGAGATGCAGCACGTCGACCGAGCGGAGGATCTCCGGGTCGAAGTCGCCGTCGAGCTCGACCGGACCGACCCTGGACAACCGGACGAGCCCCTGGCCGTCGAGCGAGAGCCGCCGGCCGCGGCGAAGCACGGCGAGCGTCTCCGCCGGGAAGTCGCCCCGCCAGAGCGCGCCCGCGTGCACCCAGTCGGCGGCGTGCAGCGCCTCGCCGACCCAGCCACGGGCATCGTCGGCGGTCCACGGCTCGCCGAGCGCATCGATCGTCGTGTCGCGCCGCCCGTCCACGTACACGTGCCGGAAGACGGGAGTCACCGCCTCGGCCCGCCAGACGACGGGTACGCCCTCCGCCCGGACCCGGTCGAGCAGCGCCGCGTCCTCAGCCGCGCAGCGCGTCACGACGAGCGCCGGCTCGCCGAGCGGCCCGAGCGCACGGGCGACGTGGAAGGGCACGCCCCCGGGTCGCGACGGGCCTCCGCCGACGAGATCGCGCGTCGTGTGGCCGATCACGGCGAGAACGCCCACGCGTCCCCCTAGTAGGAAAAGACCATGGCCCCGTCGGCGCCGGCCCACGCGAATAGGTTCATCGCCCCCGAGATCTTCGCGTTGGGAGCGAGGTCCGCGTCGACGACGCCGCGCGAACGCGCACACGGCTTGCAGCAGTGCAGCTCGCCGCCGAGCTCGGCGACCGCGCGGAACAGGTCGGCGAGCGGTTTGTACCCCCGCGCCGAGATCTCGTCGGCGGCCCCGTTCACCGCCACCCGCACCGCCTCGCGGGTAAGGAACATGACCACCTGCTTGCCGGAGGAGAGCGCCGAGTCGGCCACGATGAACGCGACCGTCACCGCCTCCGGGTCCTCCGGGCCGCTCGAGAGGTTGATCACGACCTTGTCGCCTGCTGGCATACGGGGCTCCTTGCTCGCGGGTCTCGTCCAGTAGGGTAGTACGAACCTTCCGCGCCTTCCCGACCTGGAGCAGCCGTGCCGATCGTGTTCGGAATCGCGCTCGCCGGCGCCGCGGGCGCCGTCGCCCGCTACCTCCTCGACGGGGCCGTCAGCAGGCGCTGGTCGGGGTTCCCGTGGGGGACGCTCGCCGTCAACGTCAGCGGGGCGCTCGCGCTCGGTTTCCTGTTCACGGTCTTCACCGAGCGGGCCGAGCTCGCGCCGTGGCTGCGCTCGGCGCTCACGATCGGGCTCCTCGGCGGCTACACGACGTTCTCGACACTGTCGCTCGAGACGTATCGTCTGATCGAGGACGGCGCCTGGGGGCTGGCGGCGGCGAACGCTCTCGGCAGCCTGGCTGCCGGTCTCGTCGCCGTGTACGTCGGCGTCGTGCTGGGGAGGCTCGTCTAGGTGCGGATCGAGGGCGAGGGCACGTTGCTTCGGATCTTCGTCGGCGAGTCC
>JAHDVS010000032.1 GCA_023382435.1 Thermoleophilia bacterium | reverse complement strand
CGTCCACCTGCGCGAAGGCGGGGTTCGGGCTCTTGACCGTGCGCGCCCAGAGCCAGGCGATCACGGTCAGCCTCCGGCCGACGTACGGCTTCAGGTCCGGCCGTTCCGTCGCCATCTCGACGGTCACCTCGACCTTCGGGTAGAGGTGGCCGATGCGCTGCTCGGCCTCGTCGCGCATCCACCGGCCGTAGTAGCGCACGTCCTCGGCGAGGCCCTGCGCGCCCTGCAACTCCTTGGCGATGAGCGACTTCTGCTCGCGCGCCTCGGGGTTCACGGGCGGCTTGCCCGCAAACCTGGGCGGGATCTCGATCATCGCCTTGTTGATCAGCACCGCCACCGGGTTGAGGTCGCTGGCGTAGGCTTCGAGCCCGAGCCGCTGCGCCTCGAGCGGCAGCGCCCCGCCGCCGGCGAACGGATCGTGGAAGGCGGGCAGCCTGTGGCGGTCGAACAGCTCGTCGGCGCGCGGGTGGTCGGCATTCTCGGCGCAGGCGCGCCGCCAGCTCTGCCAGATCTCCTCGCGCGCCGCCTGCAGCACCGTCTCGTTCGTCGTGTTCTCCCACAGCACGAGGTCCTCGATGATCCGAAACAGCCGCTGGCGCTCCTGCTCCTGCTTCTTCTCGGTCGGGAACAGCTCCGGGTAGCTCGACGGGTCGTCCACCATCTGCGCGAAGATCACCGCCCGCGCCGCCGCCAGCGGCCGCCGCGCCCACCACAAGTGCAGCGTGCTCGGGTGCCCGTGCCGGATCGACTTCTCCCGCGCCGAGGCCTTGTTGATCGCGTCGAGCGGCAGCGCGACCTCGATCAGTTTCTTGCGGTAGGTCGCGCTCACGGCGAATCCGGCTGAAGGCGAACGCACGTATGCACCTGGTTTGGCCCGGTGCTCAAAGTTTTGAACTTACGCATCAAGGCATTGACCACGATGTCATAACTTAGGACGGGCGTTCATAGCGGGCACGACGTCTCTGACCGATGAGACGAAGCTCTCCTCGCGCTACCAGTCGTTTAAGCACTGCTCTGGCCTGGCGAGGCGCGACTTGACAGAGCTCGGCTGCCTGCCCACGAGTGATTTGCCCGTGGGCGTCAACGTAGCTCAGGATCATCTGCTCCTGCTGGAGAGGCTCGAAGCCGTGGACGCGAACGTATGCCACGTCCTCCCCGATAGCCCGATACGCCGCAGCGGACAGGTGGTAGGTTCGGCCCCGCGCCTCGCCTCGTGCCTCGAGGAGTCCCCGATCGACCAGTCGGTTGAGGAGCTGGCGAGCCGTGCTCTCATCCCGCTGGAAGAGCGTCGCCGCGTGCGCGGTTGTCACACGGCGTTCTCGGATCAACTCGTTGACGATAATCAGGGCCTCGAGCGAGAGCGGCCGGCCTGCCTGGGCCTGCTCGACCACATACCGGGTGAGCGCCAGGTTCGCTTGACCGCCGGAAAGGACGACGACGACGTCCTCCCACGTCGACCGTGAGTAGTCGGGCGCACCGCGGCCGTACCGCAGCTGGCCCTCGTAGATCCGGTTTACCCCGCGGCCTGTGCGCTCGACCAGGCCCGCCCGCTTGAAGGCATCCGCGAGGATCGGGTTGCGCGGTCTCGGGGGAGCAACCAGGAGGTTGTCGAGGTTGATCCCGGCCGGAAGCCCACCCGGGTTGCTGATCTCAAGCGAGGCGTCCTGCCACTGAACATGCACCGCGCCAAGGCGAGTGTAGTCCCGGTGGACAAGCGCGTTGGCCACGGCTTCCCGGAACGAGGCTTCCGGGTACTCCGGGATCCCGATCCTCAGCAACCCCGATTGGATCTCCTCCTCGGTGTTTCGCGCGCGAAACCGCGAGAGCAGCTCGTCGGCGACCCGGAAGAGCGGCCACCGGAAGAAGTCGTTGACCTCGACGTCAGTTCCGCTCAACACCTGGAAAGCGACTTCGTGAGTCGGCAAGAAGCGTCGAAGCGCCTTCTCACGACCGAACAGGAGTAGCGCGCCCGCCCGGATCGATCGGATCTCGCCGTTCGCGACGACGACACCGAGCGCCTTTGCGATCTCCGCATCGGAGAGCTCGGTAAGCGCGTCATCGCCACCGCTCTCCCGAATCAACCGGCGAAGTCGCTCGAACTCGAGCGGGTCGAGATCCTCCCAGCGAGCCTCGGGAATCTCCAGAGCCGCGTAGTCGACCGCTCCGCGCTCGATCTGATGTGCCAGCATCTCGGTGGCGTGCAACGGGATGCAGGCGGGTCGACCGTCACCCCCGAGCGCCCGTCGGATGTATCGCGCATCCCTTGTGCCGACGGCTCGCGCTTCGTTGGGAACGCCGATCGCAAGAACCATCTCACCATCGACCGCGATGAGGTCTACCTCGACCCGAACGGGAGGCTCCGTGTTGTTCGCGATGAGTGCTTTCAGTCGATCCGGATCTGTGGTCCCCGCCTCGTGACGAGGACGCGCACCGGTGACCCGACCATCGTCCTCAACACCGATTAGGAGCGTCCCGCCGTCGCCGTTCGCGAGACAGACCACCGTCTCGATGAGCTCCCGATCGTTGATCGGCTCGCTCTCCTCGCCTTTGAACTCGACCGTGAACGTCTCGCCGCCTTCGATCGCCTCCCGCACCTCCGCGTCGGTCACGAGGGCTCCGTCCCGCGGTCGAACATCTCGTCCCAGTCGATATTGAGACTGGTCACCCCGAACAGCACCTCATCGGAGCCGGTGAAGGGGTGGCGGACATAGCGGATCTCGTCGGCGTCGTCGCCGTCGACGCGGACGAGCGCGAGCAGGTAGTCGTCTGCCTTGTTGAGCGCGTGCAGCACCTCGTTCTTCGTGATCGTGAACGTGTCGGCGCCGGCGACGCGGCCTTTGACCTCGATAAACAGGAGCCGCCCTCCGTCGGGAGGGCGGGAGAGGATGTCGAAGCCGGGGTTGTTGCGCGGCTTCTCCTCCGGGATGCGCCCGAGCGCGCGCTCGGCGGCAAGGACGGCGTCGACCGCGATCCGCTCGACGCGCTCTCTGTCCTTCGCGTGCGCGGCGGGCTCGCCTTGACGGCTGCCGCGGAGGCGCTCGATCAGCCCCCGCGGGATCACGAGCGCCCCGCCCGCTACCACGGGGGGTAGTGGTGAGAGCTGGCGCTCCTGGTCGAGCTCGCCGATCCGCCTCTTCAGGCGGGCCTGGAGGTCGTCGGCGCGCTGGCGGGCGCGACCGGAGTTCAGGCGCGGCTGCTTGCCGGCCAGCTCCTGCTGCTTCAGCTCGTTGGCGCGGTGGTCCCAGTGCTGAATCTCCTGGGTCAGCCTCCGGTGGACGGTCTCCTTGGTCAGGTCGACCCGTGTCTCGGTCTGCTGCTTGACCTCCTGGAGGTGCTCGGGCACGGCGTGAGTGATCGCGTAGTCGATGCCGGCTGTCTCGACACCTCGGGAGAGCCACTCCTCCTCGACGAGCCCCCGCACGAGCTCGAGCTCGTCGGGCTCGATCGGCCTGTAGTCGAGGTAGGGGGCGCAGCCGGCGATGCGCGGCTCCCAGTCCTGGGTCAGCTCGACGAACTGCAGCCGCTTGGAGACGACCTGCCGGTGCCCGTGGTCGAGCTCGCGAGCGCTCTGGATCGCATGCTCGACGTAGACCAGCGCTCGGGCATCTTCGGTCTCGTCGGCGTCGGCGACGAGCAGCGCGCCCTGCTTGAGCAGCGGCCGGTAGCGCTCGAGCACCAGGTCCACGGTCGCGTCAAGCAACGGGTGCCCCGGTGCGAGCAGCTGCGCCTGCGGCTCCCCCGGCGGTGACATCAGCGCCTTCTCGAACGTGACGCGCGTGTAGCGCGGGACGATCGGAACGCCGGCGCCGAGCGTCTTGCCGCGATTTCGGACCTCGGCGGGGACGTTGGTGATCTCGTAGCGTCCCGGCTCGCGCTTGGAGATCTGGCCGCCGAGCAGCCGGAACGCCTCCAGGAAGAAGGAGCGGATGTAGTGCGGCTGCAGCTTGCGCGCCTCCGCCTCCTCCATCTGCCGGCGGATCTCCTCGACGTCGGTGGCGCTCATCATCTCGGTCAGCAGCGCCCGCTCCTTCAAGGCCGCCCGCAGCTTGTCGCCGACGGCGGCGTCCACGATCTCGTCGAGCCTGGCGCGCACCTCGGGCTGGTCGCCGTAACGGACGGCCTGGATCAGGAGGTCACGCAGCGGGTCCTCGAAGATCTCGTCGCCGAGCACGTCGAAGACGCGGCCGCCGAGCTCCTTCGACTGCTCCGACAGCTTCTCCAGCAGCCGCTGGAACACCTGGCCCTCGCGCGTCTCGAACGCGACCAGGTTCCACATGTGGCAGACCTCGGTCTGGCCGATCCGGTGGATGCGACCGAAGCGCTGCTCGATCCGATTCGGATTCCAGGGAAGGTCGTAGTTGACGAGCAGGTGGGCGCGCTGCAGGTTCACGCCCTCCCCGGCCGCGTCGGTCGCGACAAGCACGTACACGTCGGGCTCCTGCAGGAACGACTCCTGCGCTTCGCGGCGGCGCTCGCGGTGCATGCCGCCGTGGATCTCCACCACCGCCTCCGGCCGCCCGATCAGCGTGCGGATGCGGTTCGTGAGGTAGTTGAGCGTGTCGCGGTGCTCGGAGAAGATGATCAGCTTCCGCCGCTTCCCGGTCTCGTCGAACATCTCCGCCTCGCCGTCCTGCAGCAGCTCCGCGAGCCGCATCCACTTCGCGTCAGTCCCTGAGCGGCGCACCCGCTCGGCCAGCTGCTCGAGCCCGCGCAGCGTCGTGATCTCCGCCTCGAGCTCGGCGATCGTCTTCGCCGCCGACGCCTGGTCGACGACCTCCTCCTCCAGCTCCTCCAGCTCGCCCTCGGGCAGGTCGTCGAGGTCCTCGGGGGCCTCCAGGCCTGTGGTCAGGTCCAGCCGCTCCTCGCGGCCACGCCTGCCGAGCCGCTCCTCGTTCAGGCGAGCCTCGAGTCGCTCGCGGCGGCGCCGCAAGGACTGGTAGATCGCCTCCGGCGAGGAGGCGAGCCGCCGCTGCAGCACGGTCAGCGCGAACCCGACGACGTTTCCGCGCCGGCCCTCGCCTTCAGCCTTGAGCCGGTCGGCGCGGTTCATCTCCTCCCGCACGTACTCGGTCACCTCGGCGTACAGGAGCGCCTCCTGCGGCGACAGCGGGTAGGTGACCGTGTAGGCGCGACGCTCCGGGAACAGCGGCTTGCCCTCGAACGTCAGCAGCTCCTCCTTCACCATCCGCCGCATCAGCCCCTGCGCGTCCAGCGCCTTCCCGATCTTGCGCGGTCTGCCCTCGAAGCGGTCCGGGTCGATCAGCGCCATGAACAGCTGGAAGTCCTCCGGCTTGCCCGAGTGCGGCGTCGCCGTCATCAGCAGCAGATGCCGGGTGATCCGCCCGAGCAGCTCACCGAGCTCGTAGCGGCGGGTCTTCTTCGTCTCGAGCCCGTAGAAATGCGCCGACATCTTGTGCGCCTCGTCCACGACGACGAGATCCCAGTCGGTCTGCTCCAACTTCGCCTGGATCTCGTCGTTACGGGAGAGCTGGTCGAGGCGGGCGATCACGAGGCTCTTCTCCGCGAACGGGTTCCCGCTCCTGGACGCCTCGATCGTGTCCCGCGTGATGATCTCGAACTCCAGCCCGAGCTTCTGCGCGAGCTCGTCCTGCCACTGCTCGACGAGGCTCCCCGGCGGCACGATCAGGCAGCGCTTCACATCCCCGCGGACGATCAGCTCCTTGATCAGCAGGCCCGCCATGATCGTCTTGCCGGCGCCCGGATCGTCCGCGAGCAGAAACCGCAACGGCTGGCGTGGCAGCAGCTCGCCGTAGACCGCACGGATCTGGTGCGGCAGCGGGTCGAGGTTCGACGTGTGGACGGCCAGGTACGGGTCGAAGAGGTGCGCGAGGCGAATCCTGAGGGCCTCGGAGGCGAGGCGGAAGAGCTGCCCGTCGGCGTCGAAGCTCCAGGCGCGGCCCGGTTCCTCGATCTCGAGGCGCGCCTCGTCCGGGCGGTAGAGGAGCTCGTTGTCGACCCGCCCCTGCTCGTCGCGGTACGTGAGGGTCAGCGCCTGCGTCCCGTGCCACTCGGTCTGCACGACGGTCACCGTCTGGCTGGGGAGGACACCGCGAATGCGAGCGCCGGGGGTCAGGTCCTCGAGTCGTGTCGGGCTAGAGGCGACCTCGGTCATTCTCATGGCCGAGAGTACTCGGACGTCCCGACGCGCCGGACTCGCTCGCGGCCGCGCCCGGCGTCCTGCTCGAACGGGTGGTTCAATGTGATGAGCGTGGGTGAGAGGCCGTACGTTCTGCTCGACCGGGCCTCGCGGAACTTCCTCGGCGAGTTCGAGACGTTCGCGGATGCCGAGGCGGCGCTGCTTCGGTTCGCCGCGGCGGAGCCGGGCGCGGCCGGCGGCCTCGAGGTCTGGCACGAGGAGCGCGAGCGCGTGGCGATCGACCCGGAGAAGCTCGGCCCCGCAGCGGGCGCGTAGCTCTTCACGCCGGCCGCTCCCCGACCAGGCCGAAGTTGAAGAGCCGCCAGCGCATGGCCTCCTGGGACACGTCGAATCGGGTCGCCGTCGCCTCGACGGAGTCGTCCGGGGAGAACGCGCTTCTTACGGCTGGCTCGGGCATCAGGAGCTCGGCGGCAAAGACGTTCGCCTCGCGCTCGAGTGGCGGGGTCGTCGCGGGCCGGACAGGTCCGGCCCCTACACCCTGCTGGAGTTCGGCGTCCGCGGCCGGGTGGATCGCGGCCTGGCGGCAGTAGATCGGGGCGCGGTGGCCTTCGAGGACCTGGCAGACCCAGTGGCCGAGCTCGTGGGCGATCGTGAAGCGGCGGCGGCCGGCGCTCTGGCGGGCCTCGGCGGCGTTCAGCCAGATCTCCCGCTCGCGCGGGAGCAGGAGTCCCGAGACGGGGAGGCCGTCCGACTCGGCGATCCGCAGGCCGAGCATGTCCTCGGCGATCGACTCGACAGGGACGGGCACGGCGGAGCCGCCGAACAGCTCCCCGTGGCGGGCGAGGAGCTCGGCGGCGCGTGGATCCGTGACCGGACCGGGCACGTCTCCAATTGTCATGGTTCGCGGCGCGATCTTCAATGGCCGCCGGTGAACAGGCGGTCGATCTCGTCCGGCTCCGCGGGCTCCGGCCGCGGCGGGAGCGGCAGTGCGGCGGCGAGCGCGGCGAAGACGCGGCGGCTCACCGCCGCGTAGGCACGGCCACACGCCGCCCCCGCCCCGCCGGTTGAGCCCGCGCCCGGCCGGGCCGTACAATCCCTTCGCCAACGAGCAAAGGGGGAGACGATGGATCACGAGCCAGCGATACGAAGGATGTACGACGTGATCAACGCCGGCGATCTCGACGGGTTCGAGTCGGTGCTGGCGGGCGACTTCGTCGAGCACGAGGAGACGCCCGGGCTCGAGCCGACGAGGGAGGGCGTCAGGGAGTTCTTCGGGATGTTCATGGCGGCCTTCCCCGACCTGCGCTTCGATGCTGAGGACATCCTCGCGAGCGGCGACAAGGTCGTCGCGCGCGTCAGGGTCACCGGGACGCATACGGGCGAGTTCATGGGCATGCCGGCGACCGGCAAGCGCATGGACGTGCAGGCGATCGACATCATCCGCTTCGGCGCCGACGGGCTCGCGCACGAGCACTGGGGCGTCTTCGACGCAATGGCGATGATGCAGCAGCTCGGCCTCGTGCCGGACGGCGCTCCCGGGTAGAGACCTCGCTCGCAGCCCCGCCGCCCGTGGCAGGCGCGGGGTAGCGCCCCCGGCAGTCGCTAGGGTGCGACGGTGCGCGAGCGGGCGCTCCGGGCGCTCTTCCCCGCCGGCGTCGACCGGCGCGGGATCGCCGTGCTCTCGACCGGGCATCTCGCGGCCGACCTGTTCCAGGGAAGCGTGCCCGCACTGCTCCCGTTCCTGATCCGCGACCGCGGCTACTCGTACGCGGCTGCGGGAACGCTGTTTCTGATGGCGAGCCTCGGCTCCTCGCTGCTCCAGCCGCTGCTCGGGATCTTCGCCGACCGCGTGCGGGCGGGCTGGCTGATGCCCGTCGGGCTGCTCGTCGCCGGGGTCGGGCTGGCCGGGGCGGGGCTCGTCGAGAGCTACGCCGGCACCGCGGCGTTCCTGCTCGCGGGCGGCTTCGGGGTCGCCGCCTTCCACCCCGAGGCCGTGCGCTTCGCGAGCCACGTCTCGGCGACGCGGCGCGGCTCGGGGATGAGCGTGTTCGCGGTCGGCGGAACGGTCGGGTTCGCGCTCGGGCCGATCCTGATGACGCCCGTCGTGCTCACGTTCGGCCTGCGCGGCACCCCGATCGTGGCGGCGGTCATCCTCGGCTCCGGGCTCGCGGTGCTCGCGAGCATGCGCTACCTCGACCGCTTCCGTCCCGCGAAGGGAACCGCCACCGTGCTGCCCGGACAGGCCGAGCGCAACGAGTGGCGCCCGTTCGGGCTCGCCTCCGGGGCGGCGACGACGAGAGCGATCGTCGGCTTCGGGCTCCAGGCGTTCGTGCCGCTCTACGTGATCGCCGAGCTCGCGTCCACGGAGGCGGTCGGCAACGCCGCGGTCGCGACGATGCTCGTCACGGGCGCCGCCGGCACGCTGGTCGGCGGACGGCTCGCCGACCGCTACGGGTTCCGCCCCGTCGTCGTCTGGTCGCTCGCGCTCAGCGTGCCGCTCGCGCTCGCACTCCCGTTCGTCGGCGTCACGGGCATGTTCCTCGTCATGGGCGCGATCGGCTTCGTCGAGGGGATGAACTTCTACCCGCTCGTCGTGATCGCCCAGAACGCGCTCCCCGGCTACCTGGGCCTCGCCGCCGGCGTCGTGCTCGGGCTCGCGATCGGGATCGGCGCGGGCACGGTCGCGCTGCTCGGCGTGCTCGCCGACACGACCGGGCTGACAGCGGTGCTGTGGGTGCTCGTCGGCGTGACCGCCCTCGGCTGGTTGCTCGCTGCCCGGCTTCCACCCGAGCGCGGCGCCGTGGGAGCGCCGGTCGCGGTTGCTACCGTGGCCGAGGAGTGACGGGCAGCCTCGACCACCCGAAGCCGCCCGCGGACGGCTTCGAGACGCGCTACCCCGACGGACACTTCGATGCGCTCCTCGTCGTCTCGTTCGGAGGCCCCGAGGGGCCGGACGACGTGCTGCCCTTCCTCGAGCAGGTGACGGGCGGACGGGACGTCCCGCGGGAGCGGCTCGAGGAGGTCGCCCACCACTACGAGCGCTTCGGCGGGGTCAGCCCGTTGGGCGCGCAGAACCGGGCACTCGTCGCTGAGCTCCGGCCCGAGCTCGACGCCCACGGGATCGGGGTCCCGGTCTACCTCGGCAACCGCCACTGGCACCCGTTCCTCGCCGACACGCTGGGGGAGATGGCGGCGGACGGGGTCGAGCGAGCGCTCGCGTTCGTCACCTCCGCCTACTCGAGCTACGCCGGCTGCCGCCTCTACCGCGAGGCGATCTGCGCCGCGCAGGCCGAGGTCGGCCCCGCCGCCCCGGAGGTACTGAAGACCCGCGTCTTCTACAACCACCCCGGCTTCGTCGAGGCGAACGCCGACCGTCTCCGGGAAGCGCTCGCCGGGCTGCCCGCCGAGCGCCGCGCACGTGCGCACGTGGCGTTCACGGCCCACTCGATCCCGCTCGCGATGGCCCGGCGCTCGCGCTACGAGCGCCAGCTCGCGGAGACCGCTCGGCTCGTCGCCGAGAGCGCCGAAGCGACCGACTACCGGGTCGTCTACCAGAGCCGCAGCGGCCCGCCACAAGTGCCGTGGCTCGAGCCGGACATCCTCGACCACCTGCGCGAGTTGGCCGCGCGCGGCGTCGAGGACGTGGTCGTGGCGCCCGCCGGGTTCGTCTCCGACCACATGGAGGTGATCTACGACCTCGACGTCGAGGCCCGCGAGCTGGCCGCGGAGCTCGGGCTCGGCTTCGCGCGAGCGGGCACGGCCGGGACGCACCCCGCGTTCGTCGCGATGGTGCGGGAGCTCGTGCAGGAGCGGCTCCAGCCGGGCCTCCCGCGCCGCGCGCTCGGCCGCGACGGCCCCTTCTACGACGTCTGCCCGCCCGGCTGCTGCCTCCCGAGCTAGCGCGGCGCCTCACGACGTTGCACCGGAAACGCAGAGGAGGTGTAGGGGCGGGACCTGTCCCGCCCGAGACGATGCGAGCACCGGGAAACGGGACGGGTCGCGGGCCGGACAGGTCCGGCCCCTACGCCGTCGCGACCGATCCCGGCCGGCGGTTTGCGGTTGAACGGTGTGAGAGGCCACCCTGGCGTCCGCCCGGCGGATCCGCTACAACTACCGAAGTCGCTTTACAAATCAAAGTATTGGGAGGACGCGGGTGAGCGAGCCACGCCCCGAGACGATCGCCCTGCACGGCGGGCAAACACCGGACCCGACGACGAACGCGCGAGCGGTGCCGATCTACCAGACGACGTCCTACGTCTTCGACGACAGCCAGCACGCGGCCGACCTGTTCGCCCTCGAAGTGCCGGGCAACATCTACACGCGGATCATGAACCCGACCTGGGACGTGCTCGAGCAGCGCGTGGCCGCGCTCGAGGGCGGGATCGCGGCGGTCGCGCTCGCGTCAGGCCAGGCAGCCGTCACGTACTCGATCCTGAACGTCTGCCGTACCGGCGACAACATCGTCGCGGTCTCGACCCTCTACGGCGGCACCTACAACCTGTTCGCGCACACGCTGCCCCAGTTCGGGATCGAGGTCCGCTTCGCCGACCCCGAGCAGCCCGGGGACGTGGCCCGGCTCGCCGACGAGAAGACGCGGCTCGTCTTCGCCGAGACGATCGGCAATCCCCGCCTCAACGTCGTCGACATCCCCGCGTGGGCGGCCGCCGCCCACGCGGCCGGCCTGCCACTCGTCGTCGACAACACCGTCGCGACGCCGATCCTCTGCCGCGTCTTCGACCACGGCGCCGACGTCGCGATCCATTCGGCGACGAAGTTCATCGGCGGCCACGGCACCTCGATCGGCGGCGTCGTCGTCGACTCCGGCCGCTTCGACTGGACGGCGCACGCGGAACGCTTCCCCGGGCTCACGCAGCCCGACCCCTCCTACCACGGCGTCGTCTGGGCGGAGGCGCTCGGCCCCGCCGCCTACATCGGCCGCGTCCGCACGGTGCTCCTGCGCAACACGGGCGCCGCGCTCTCGCCCTTCAACGCGTTCCTGCTCCTCCAGGGGCTCGAGACGCTGCCGCTGCGGATGGAGCGCCACTGCGAGAACGCGCTCGCCGTCGCCCGCCACCTCGACGAGCACCCGCAGGTGCGCTGGGTCACCTACCCCGGCCTCCCGTCGAGCGAGCACCACGAGGTCGCGAGCCGGATCCTCGCCGGCGGCTACGGCGCGCTCGTCACGTTCGGTATCGACGGCGGCCGCGAGGCGGGCCGGCGCTTCATCGACTCACTCGAGCTGTTCTCCCACCTCGCCAACATCGGCGACGCCAAGTCGCTCGCGATCCACCCCGCGACGACCACGCACTCCCAGCTCGACGACGAGGAGCTCGACGCGGCCGGCGTCACCCAGGACATGGTGCGGCTGTCGGTCGGGATCGAGCACGTCGACGACATTCTCGCCGACCTGGACGGCGCTCTCGCGAAGGCGCGCGCGGAGGTCTCGGTTTAGATGGCGCAACTGGCAACTCGACACCCCGGGCCGCCACCTCACCGCCGATGACCACCAACACGGAATCACTCATCTAGGCTGGCGCCATGGCGACGGCGACGGAGTCGGCGGCAGGGTCGGTCGGGCTCGTCGGGACGACGCGGGTCGTCCTCTTCGACGAGGCGAGCCCGCTCGTGCTCGACTCGGGCGCGACCGTCGCGCCGGTCGAGGTCGCGTACGAGACCTACGGGAAGCTCGACGCGCGGGGCGCCAACGCCGTCTTCATCTGCCACGCGCTCACCGGCGACGCGCACGCGGCCGGCCACCACGGCGATCCGACCCACCGCGGCTGGTGGGACAACCTGATCGGGCCAGGCAAGCCGCTCGACACGGAGAGCTACTTCGTCGTCTGCGCGAACCTGCTCGGCGGCTGCCAGGGAACGACGGGCCCGTCCTCGCCCGACCCGGTCACGGGGCGCCCGTACGGGCTGCGCTTCCCGCTCTTCACCGTCTCCGACCTCGTGCGGGTGCACCGCGCGCTCGCCCGCCACCTCGGGATCGAGAGGCTGCTCGCGGCGATCGGCGGCTCGCTCGGCGGCATGCAGGCCCTCCAGTGGGCGATCGACGCGCCCGAAGAGCTGGCCACAGCGATCCCGGTCTGCGCCTCAGCGCGGCTGAGCGCCCAGAACATCGCGTTCTCCGCCGTCGCCCGGGAGGCGATCATGCGCGACCCGGACTTCGCGGACGGGGACTACTACGACACGGGGCGGCGTCCCGACGTCGGCCTCTCGGTCGCCCGGATGATGGCGCACATCACCTACCTCTCGGAGCGGGGGATGGGCGAGAAGTTCGGCCGCAGGATCCAGGGCGGCGACGAGCCGCGCTTCGGGCTCGAGGTCGACTTCCAGGTCGAGAGCTACCTCCAGTACCAGGGCGAGAGCTTCCTCAAGCGTTTCGACGCGAACTCCTACCTGTACCTGAGCCGGGTGATGGACTACTTCGACCCGTTCCCGGACCCGGGCGAGGCGGCGCGTCGGCTGGCCGACGTCCACACGCGCTTCCTCGTGCTCTCGTTCGACACGGACTGGCGCTTCGACACCGCACACTCGCGCGAGATCGTGCGCACGCTGATCGCAAACGACGTGCCGGTCACGTTCCGCGAGATCGCCTCGCCGCACGGCCACGACTCCTTCCTGCTCGCCGTCCCCGAGTACCACCGCACGATCGCCGCGTTCCTGCGGCGCGCCTACCGGGACGCGACCGGCCGCTGATGCGCCCCGACCTCGACGTCGTCGCGGGCCTCGTTCCCCCGGGCAGCCGGGTGCTCGACCTCGGCTGCGGCGACGGGACGCTGCTCGAGCACCTGATGCGCGACCGGGGCTGCGCCGGGATGGGGGTCGAGATCCGCGCCGACGACGTGCTCGGCTGCATCGAGCGGGGGGTGCCCGTGATCGAGTCCGACATCGACGAGGGCCTCGCCGACTTCGGCGACGGCACCTTCGACCTCGTCGTGCTCTCCCAGACGCTCCAGGCGACCCGCCACCCGCTCGAGGTGCTGCGCGAGGTGATGCGGGTCGGCCGGGAGGGGATCGTCTCGATCCCGAACTTCGGCCACTGGCGCCTGCGCGCCGACCTCGTCTTCCGCGGTCGGATGCCCTCCTCGCCGGCGCTGCCTCACGCCTGGTACGACACGCCGAACATCCACCTGGCGACGATCGCCGATCTCGAGCGGCTGTTCGCCCGCGAACGGATCGCCGTGCGCCGGCGGGTGCTGCTCTCACTCGACGGGCGCCCGCTGCGGGGCCCCGGGGCGGCGTGGGCGAACCTGATCGCCGCGGGCGCCGCCTACGCGCTCGCCCGCTCGTAGCCCGGCTCAGGCCGGCTCGCGCAGACGACGCTCGCTGGCGTCGGGGGCGCCGCCTACCTGCTCGAGCACCGCCTCGATCAGGCGCCCCGAGGCCAGCACGTGCTCGCGCGCGAGCGCCCTCGCCCCGGCCACGCTCCCCGCGGCCAGAGCCTCGCGGATCGCGCGGTGCTGGAGCTCGTTCTTCGCGTACAGCTCGTCGAGCTCTGCCCGCCCGGTCCAGATCGTCTGGCCCATGAACGTGCGACGGGCGCTCTTCGCCACGCGCTCGATCAGAGGCACCTGGGCTACACCGTAGATCACGTCGTGGAAGGCGTGGTTCGCGCGCATCCACTCGCCGAACAGTCCGGGATCCTGCCGGCCGTTGTCGAGCGCGCGACGGCGCAGCTCGGCCGTGAGCGTCGAGAACTTCCGCTCCGCCTCGTCGAGCGCGGCGAGATCCTCGGGGGTGATGCGGGACGCCGCGATCTCGGTGGCCAGGCCCTCGAGCTCCGCCCGCACCATGAAAGCCTCGCGGAGCTCCTCGCGCGAGAGCGCCTGGACGCGCACGCCACGGTTGGGGACGAAAGTGACGAGCCCGAGGGCCGCGAGCCGGCGCAAGGCCTCGCGGATCGGCGTCCGGCTGACGCCGAAGCGCTCCGACAGCTGCTCCTGGCGCAGCACGATGCCTGGCTCGAGCGCTCCCGAGACGATCTCGTCCTCGAGAATCAGCGCGACTTCGTCGGCCTTGGTGCTCTCGGTCGGCACGCTTCCCGCGAGTCTACTGACCCCCTCCCCGGCGGGGGTTCACTCGCTGGATGCACAACCTTCCATTTCGGATCCAACATGTGCAATACTGCGCCCGGAATCGCCGGTTAGTCTCCGTCTCGGATCCAAATAGGAGAGAACGGGATCCAGACGGGGATCGAGACCGGTACACACCAAGAGGAAACGGGAGGTCGAGGGAGATGCGCGAGCAGGGCGAGATCGTACGGCCGTACACGGATGGGGAGGTCGAGCGGCTGCGCGGGTCGGTCCTCGTCGAGCACACGATCGCCCGACTCGGCGCGACCCGGCTTCGGCGCCTGATCGCCGAGGGCCCGCTCGTGCGGGCGCTCGGCGCGCAGACCGGCGCGCAGGCCGTCCAGATGGTGCAGGCGGGCGCGAAGGCGATCTATCTCTCGGGCTGGCAGGTTGCGGCCGACGCTAATCTCTCCGGGCAGACCTATCCCGACCAGAGCCTCTACCCGGTCAACAGCGTCCCCGCGCTCGTGAAGCGCATCAACAACGCGCTCCTGCGGGCCGACCAGATCGAGCACGCGGAGGGCCTCGGCGGCTCCCAGAACGGTAACGGCCCGGGCCACTCGCGCTGGCTCGCCCCCATCCTCGCGGATGCGGAGGCCGGCTTCGGCGGGCCGCTGCACGCGTTCGAGCTGATGAAGTCGATGATCGAGGCGGGCGCGGCCGGCGTGCACTTCGAGGATCAGCTCGCCTCCGAGAAGAAGTGCGGCCACCTCGGCGGGAAAGTGCTCGTCCCGACGAGCCAGTTCGTGCGCACGCTCGTCGCCGCCAGGCTCGCGGCCGACGTCCTCGAGGTGCCGACCGTGATCGTCGCCCGCACGGACGCGCTCGCCGCGAAGCTGCTCACGAGCGACGTCGACGCAGCCGACGAGGAGTTCACGACCGGCGAGCGGACGCCCGAGGGCTTCTACCGCATCCGCTGCGGGCTCGACTCTGCGATCGCGCGCGGGCTCGCCTACGCCCCCTACGCCGATCTCGTCTGGTGCGAGACGTCCACGCCGGACCTCGGCGAGGCCCGCGAGTTCGCGGCCGCGATCCACGAGCGGTTCCCCGGCAAGCCGCTCGCGTACAACTGCTCGCCCTCGTTCAACTGGCGCCGGCACCTCTCGGACGCGGAGATCGCCGCGTTCCAGGACGAGCTCGGCGAGCTCGGCTACCGGTTCCAGTTCATCACGCTCGCCGGCTTCCACGCGAACAACGCCTCGATGTTCGAGCTCGCCCACGCCTACCAGGACGAGGGCATGGCCGCGTACGTCCGCCTCCAGGAGCGCGAGTTCGCCCTCGAAGAGCTCGGCTACACCGCCACGAAGCACCAGCGCGAGGTCGGCGCCGGCTACTTCGACGCGGTGCTCGAGACGGTCACCGGGGGCACCGGCTCGACGCTCGCGCTCCAGGGCTCGACCGAGCAGGAGCAGTTCGCGTAGGGGCGGGCCCTGCCCCGCCCGCAGCTCATTCCCCGTAGGGGCGGGTCATGACCCGCCCCTCCTACGTCGGGAGCTCGGCACGTAGTCCCCGGAGGGGCGCGTGCGGAGCGTCCCGTCGTAATCCTCGGAGCTCGCGCCGAGCACGCGGTTCTCGCGGATGAACGGCAGCGGCGTCGCCGGGTCGTCCGTGTCGATCTCGCGCGCGAGCCGGTGGCCGTCGAAGACGGCATCGGCGACGAGACGGGGCACGACGCAGTCGCCGATCCGGTAGAGGCCGCGGATGCCGGCGTCACGGACGGCGTCGCCGGCGGCGCGCAGCCCGCGCCAGAGCGCGTCCTCGGACACGCGCTGCGTCGCCAGCACGACCGCGTCGGCCTCCCACGAAAGCGGCCGGTCGGGCGCGTACACGTGGCAGCCGCCGACCCGGCCCGGCTCGATCCGCTCGACCAGGTGCTCGGCGAGCAGCTCGACGCCGAGCGAGCGCAGGAGCCGGTTCAGCCGCGGCGCCTCGAGCGTGAACGTGCTGTAGGGGGAGATCTGGGCGAACGGCGTCACGAACGTCACGCGCCTGCCCTCGCGGGCGAGCTTCTCCGCGAGCGAGATGCCCATGTAGTAGCCGTCCGTGTCGTAGACGAGCACCCGCTCGCCCGGTGGCTCGAGCCCCCGCACCAGCACGTCCTCCGGGGTGAGGACGTGCGCGAGCCCCGGGCCGGCGCCCGGGAGCGGCCGGTGGGTGGTGCCGCTGAGACCGTCGGCGGCCCAGCGCGAGCCGGTCGCGACGACGACGAGGTCGGCGCCGTAGTCGAGTACGGCACGGGCGTCGAGGGCGGTGCCGGGAACGAGCTCCACGTTCGAGAGCTTGTCGAGCTGGATCCGGCGGTAGTTGACGACCCGCGCCCACTCGCCGAGGCCCGGGAGCCCGGTCACCCAGCGCAGCGCGCCGCCGAGCTCGCCCGCCGCATCGACGAGGTGAACGCGGCGCAGGCCCCGCTCGCCGAGCACGCGCGCGCACTCCATCCCGGCCGGGCCGGCGCCGACGACCAGCACGTCCGAGTCAGCGTTGGCGGCGCGCGTGAAGCGCTCCGGGTGCCAGCCGCGGCGGTACTCCTCGCCCGCGGTCGCGTTCTGGGTGCAGATGAGCAGAGCCCGCTGCATGTAGCGGGCAGCGCACACGTTGTTGCCGATGCACTCGCGGACGTCGTCGAGCCGCCCCTCCTCGATCTTGCGGGGCAGGAAGGGGTCGGCAATCGAGCCGCGCGCCGAGCCGATCACGTCGAGGAGCCCGTCTCGCACCATCGCGGCCATCGTGTCAGGGCTCGTGAAGCGCCCGACACCGACGAGCGGCTTCGCCGTGCGCGCGCGCGCCTTCTCGATCCACGGACGCTGGTAGTTCTCGGCGCCGAAGCGCGAGGAGAGCGAGTCCTCGCCCCACTCGCCGATCACACCCCCGATCTGGAGGTCCCAGAGGTCGACCAGGTGATCGGCGAGCTCGATGAACGCGAGCGCCTCCTCCTCGGCCAGGCCGCCCTCGCGCAGCGGCGCGATGCAGGTGCGCACGGCGATCGAGCAGTCGTCACCGACCGCCTCGCGCACGAGCTCGATCGTCTCGAGCCAGAAGCGGGCGCGGTTCTCGAACGAGCCGCCGTACTCGTCGCTGCGCCGGTTGTAGTAGGGGTCGAGGAACTGGTAGGTGATCGGGTAGCCGTGGCCGCCGTAGACGTTGACGATGTCGAACCCGGCCGAGCGGGCCCTGCACGCCGCATCGACGTACCAGCGCTGGAGCTCCCGGATCCCGTCGAGGTCGAGCTCGTAGCAGGACTGGACGAACAGGTAGTCGCTCGGGACCTGCGAGACACCGGCCGCCGGCATGCGGCTCTCGTAGTTGCGCGCGTGCGCGGCTCCGTACCAGAGCTGCACCCCGGCGAGCGAGCCGTGCTCGTGCACGAGGTCGCACATGAGGCCGAGGTTGGCGACGTCGGTGGCGTCCCAGAGGCGCGCGCCGACGCTCGGGTGGCCGTCGCTCGAGGGGTGGATCGAGCAGTACTCGGTCGAGACCGCCGCCCAGCCGCCCTCGGCCGCCAGCGCCCGGAAATGCGCCTGCGTGCCCGGCCAGTCCGAGCCGAAGCTCGAGCAGTGCGGAGTCTTGTAGAAGCGGTTGCGCAGCGTCCTCGCGCCGATCGGCACCGGCTCGAAGAGAACGTCGTGCCTGGGGTCGCGCGCCACGCGCCTATCGAATCACGCCGGGGGCGCCGTGTCAGCCGCCCGCGCGCAGGACGACCAGGATCCCGCCGGCGGCGAGGATCTCGCGCATCTCGGGCGGCAGCGGCTCGCCGCGGAGCACGACGCCGGTGCCGGCGTGGCGGAGCGTGCCCTCGCCGAGGTCGACCTCGGCCGTGTCCCCGTCGGCGAACGCCGCCGACGCGCCCGGGCAGGAGAGCACGGGCAGGCCGATCGCGACGGCGTTGCGCAGGAAGATCCGGGCGAACGAGTCGGCGACGACGCACGCTATCCCGAGCGCCTTCAGGTTCTCCGGGGCGGTCTCGCGACTCGAGCCGCAGCCGAAGTTGCTGCCGGCCACGACGAGGTCGCCGGCACTGGCCGCGCGCGGAAATACCGGGTTGAGCGACTCGAGGCAGTGCTGCTTTCGCACCTCGAGCGGCGCGATCGCGTACTCGCCGGGGGAGAGCAGGTCGGTCGAGACGTCGTCGCCGAAGCGCCAGACGCGACCGGCGATCACGGCGTCAGTGCCGCCTCTCATACCGTTCCACCGCAAAGCGCCGGCCGCGATCGGCTGCGACGGCGTAGGGGCCGGACCTGTCCGGCCCGCAACCCGCCCCGTTTCCCGCTGCCCGCATCGTCTCGGGCGGGACAGGTCCCGCCCCTACACCTCCCCCGCGTCTCCAGCGCAACGCGGTGAGACGCCGCGCTAGCCACGCCCGCCGACCTTCCTCGGGTCGGCGATCGCGCCCGCGAGCGCGGAGGCCGCGACGGTCTGCGGAGAGGCGAGGAAGATCTCCGCCCGGGCGCTCCCCATCCGCCCGACGAAGTTGCGGTTGTGGGTGCCGATGCAGCGCTCACCCGGTCCGAGCAGGCCGCCGTGGCCGCCGAAGCAGGGCCCGCAGCCGGGCGGGAGCACGGAGGCGCCGGCGTCGGCGAGCGCCTGGATCGCCCCCGAGCGCACGGCGGCCTGGAAGACCGCGCGGGAGGCCGGGGCGACGAGCAGCCGCACGCCCGGGTGGACCTGCCGCCCGCGCAGGATCGCGGCCGCCGCCTCGAGGTCCTCGAGGCGGCCGTTCGTGCAGGAGCCGATGAAGGCCTGGTCGATCCGCGTGCCCTCGACCTGCCCGATCGGCTCGACGTTGTCGACCGCGGAGGGGAGCGCGACCTGCGGCTCGAGCGACGAGAGGTCGAACCCGTGCACGGCCTCGTACTCGGCGTCCGGGTCGGGGCCGAACGGCTCGAGCCCCTCGTGGCCCCGCTCGGCCAGGTAGGCGAGGGCCGCCTCGTCCGCGGCGAAGAAGCCGAACTTGGCGCCGATCTCGACCGCCATGTTGCAGACGGTGAGGCGGCTCGCGATGCTCGCCGAGCTCGCGGCCGGCCCGCCGAGCTCGACCGCCTTGTACTGGGCGACGTCGTCGCCGTGGCGCCCGGCGAGCGCGAGGATCACGTCCTTCCAGGCCACCATCGGTGCGAGCGCCCCGGTCAGCTCGAAGCGGATCGTCGGCGGCACCCGGAACCAGAGCTTCCCGGTCGCGAGCGCGTACACCATCTCGGAGGTGCCGATCCCGGTGCCGGCCGCTGCGAGCGCGCCGTGCGTGGTCGTGTGCGAGTCGGTGCCGACCACGAGCGCGCCCGGGGTGATGTGGCCGCGCTCGGGCAGGAGCTGGTGGCAGATCCCGGCCCCGGCGTCGTAGAAGGAGGAGATCCCGAAGCGCTCGACGTGCTCGCGGATCGTGCGATGGGCGGCCGCGGCGGCCTCGGACGGGGCCGGCACGAGGTGGTCGAGCACGATGACTACGCGGTCGGGGTCGAACAGCTCCTCGACGCCGAGCTCGACGAGGTGGCGGAACACGTCCGCGGCAAAGATGTCGTGCACGAGCGCGAGATCGATCGAGGCGACGACGAACTCGCCCGGCCGCACCTCGTCGCGCCCGGAGGCGCGCGCAAGCACCTTCTCCGCGAGCGTCAGGCCCATCGCTACATCGCCGGGCTCTGGAGACTGCGGCCGCCGCAGACGTACAGGACCTGACCGGTCACGTAGGAGGCCTCGTCGCAGGCGAACGAGAGCACGGCCTGGGCGATGTCCTCGGGCGTGCCGATTCGCTTCAGCGGCACGGTCTTGATCAGGCGCTCCTGGATCTCGTCCTTGAGCTGTCGGAAGAGCGGCGTGTCGACGAGCGCGGGCGCGACGCAGTTGACCGTGATCTCGAAGCGAGCGAGCTCGAGCGCGAGCGTGCGGGTGAGACTGACGACGCCGCCCTTGGAGGCCGAGTAGCTGACCTGGCCTGGGTTGCCGAGCCACGCCCGCGAGGCAATGTTGACGATCCGGCCGAAGCGCTGCTCCTGCATGTGCCGGGCGGCCTCGCGGCAGCAGAGAAACTGCGACTTCAGGTTCACGCGCAGCGTCTCGTCCCAGTCCTCCTCGCTCATCTTCGTCAGCCACGCGTCGCGGGCAATGCCCGCGTTGTTGACGAGGATCTCGACCCGGCCCCACTCCTCGGCCGCCCGCCCGATCAGGGCCTCGGCGCCGGCGGCGGTGCCGACGTCCGCTGCGACGCCGATCGCCGTCCCCCCCACCGCGGCGAGCTCGGCGGCGACTGCCTCCGCGCGCTCCGCTGCCACGTCGTTGACGGCGACCTTCGCGCCACGGGCAGCGAGGAGCGCCGCGATCGCCGCGCCGATCCCCTGCCCCGAGCCCGTGACGACGGCAACCCGGTCTTGCACCTGCATCCGCTCCGCTCCTTTCTCAGCGCCCGACGAAGACGGGCGCGCGCTTCTCCACGAACGCCCTGATTCCCTCCTGGCGATCCTCGGTGTCGCGGAGGAACGCGTGGCAGGAGCGCTCGAACTCGAGCCCCTCGTCGAGCGGGCTGTCGAGGGCGCGGTCGACCGACTCCTTGATCTTGCGCAGCGAGAGCGGCGCCTTCTCGGCGATCGAGCCGGCGAGCGCCGTCGCCTCCGCGAGCAGCGAGGCGGCCGGGACGACCCTATTTGCAAGCCCGAGGCGCAGCGCCTCGGCCGCGTCGATCCGCTCGCACGTGAACATCAGTTCCTTCGCCCGCGACGGGCCGACGAGGCGGGTCAGCCGCTGCGTCCCGCCCGCCCCGGGCATGCTCCCGACCCGTGCCTCCGGCAGCCCGAACTGGGCGCTGTTGGCGGCGACGCGCAGGTCGCACGTGAGCGCGAGCTCGAGCCCGCCGCCGAGGCAGTAGCCGTGGATCGCCGCGATCGTCGGCCGCTCGAGGCGCTCGAGGCGGCGGAAGACGCGGTGCACGGCCGCCGCGAGCGGGTCGATCCCCGAGCCGTCGTCGTACTCCTGCGCGCGGGCCTTGAGGTCGGCGCCGACGCAGAACGCCTTCTCGCCGCTCGCGGCGAGCACGACGGCGCGGATGCCGGCGTCGCCCTCGGCCGTGTCGAGGGCGCGTTCGAGCTCCTCGAGCATCCCGACCGTGATCGCGTTCAGCGCCTCGGGCCGGTTCAGGGTCGCGACGCCGACGGCGCCCTCGGTCGTCCACAGGATCGGTTGCTCCATGGTCTCGCCATCCTCCTTCAGGCCGCCGCCACCGTGCGACCGGCGTCCTGGACGGCGCCGGCGGCGAGCAGGGCGTCGATCTCGTCGCTTGCGTAGCCGAGCTCCGCGAGCAGCTCGGCCGAGTGCTCGCCCGGCCGGTGCGGCGGCGGGCGCTGGGGCCGGGCCGGCGTGGCCGACAGTTCGAGCGGGCTCGCAATCCCGGGCAGCGGCCCGAGCTCGGGGTGGATGGTGGTGCAGAGCGCGCCCGCCTCGGCGACCTGCTCCTCGGCGAGCACGCCCGGGTAGTCGAGCAAGGGGGCGCAGAGAACATCCGCGGCCCGCAAGGTCTCGACCCAGGCGGCGGTCGTGCGGGCGGCGAAGAGCGGCTCGAGCTCGGCGCGCAGGGCGGCCCGCCCGGTGACGCGCTTCTCGTTCGTGTCGAAGCGCGGGTCGTCCGCGAGCGCGGGACGGCCGAGCGCCTCGCAGAGGCACGGCCAGCGCTCCGGCGTGTAGGCGGCGACCATCACGTGACCGTCGGCGGTCGGGTAGGCCTCGTTGGGGGCGGCGTAGGGGGCCGCGCTCCCCTGGCGCCCGGGCGGCTCGCCGCTCGCCATGAACATCGAGAGCGGCACGACCTGGAACGCGAGCAGCGAGCGCAGGAGCGAGACGTCGGCGCGCTGGCCGACGCCGGTGCGCTCGCGGGCGAGGAGCGCGGCGAGGATCGCCTGGACGGCGAAGAAAGCGCCGGTCATGTCCGCCGCGGGGACACCGACCTTGACCGGCGGCCCGTCCGCCGAGCCGGTGACGCTCATGATCCCGCTGACCGCCTGGACGACGCCATCGACGCCTGGGAGGTCGCGCCACGGGCCCGCCTGGCCGAATGCGGACACGGCCGAGTAGACGAGCCGGGGGTTGCGCTCCGCCAGGGCCTGGTAGCCGATCCCGAGGCGATCGGCGACGCCCGGGCGGAAGCTCTCCAGGCAGACGTCGCTTCTGTCGGCGAGACGTAGCACGACGTCGCGGCCGGCCTCCTGCTTGAGATCGACGACGAGGCTGCGCTTGTTGCGGTTCATGCCCAGGAACGCCGCGGCGACCCCACCGACGAATGGGGGCCCGAGCCCTCGCCCCCATTCGCCGCCGGGCGGCTCGACCTTGACGACCTCCGCCCCGAGGTCGCCGAGCAGCATTGCGCAGGTCGGGCCCGCCGCCCCCTGTGAGAGGTCGAGCACGCGAACGCCCTCGAGTGCCGATCCGAGCTGTTTGACCATCTGGTCAGAAGTCTCGCGGCACGTCCCGCGCGGGACAACCGGGCGGCCGCATCATTCGCCCTGGCGCGAATGCATCACGGGGAATGATGAAGCGAACGGGTTGACCCGGCGGTCAGCCTGCGCGAGCCTTACGGCGTGACCACCGCAGGGGAGCCTGCGCCCGCCGCGGGCGTCGCAGCGCTGCTGACCGGCAGCCGTTGCCCGGCCTGCGGGGCGGCGTTCTTCCCGCCCCGCCAGGTCTGCTCCCGCTGCCTCGGCAAGCTCGAGGAGGCACCCCTGTCGGCGCGCGGGACGGTCTACACCCACACGGTCGTGCACCAGTCGGCGCCGGCGTTCGAGACGCCGTACACGCTCGTCTATGTCGACCTGCCCGAGGGCGTGCGCGTGCTCGGCCAGCTCGCGGGCGAGGCCCGGATCGGGATGGAGGTCGAGCTCGAGCCCGACGAGCAGCTCGGCTTCCGCTTCCGCCCGGTGGGGGAGGGCTCGTGAGCGACGTCTACGTGCTCGGCGTCGGGATGACACGGTTCGGCAAGCACCCGGACCGCGACGCGACCGACCTCGGCGCGGAGGCGGCGCTCGAAGCGATCCGCGACGCGGGGATCGAGCCCAGGCAGATCGAGGGCGCCTACTGCGGCCACGTCTTCCAGGGGATGGCGATGGGCCAGCGGGTGCTCGCGCACATCGGCCTCGCCGGGATCCCGCTCACGAACGTCGAGAACGTCTGCTCGAGCGGCGCGGTCTCGATCCGGGAAGCGGCGCTCTCGATCCGCGCCGGCGAGCACGACGTCGTGCTCGCGCTCGGCGTCGAGCATCTCACCTCCCGCTTCCAGGGCGCGCTCACGCCGGACCCGGACGACGTCGAGGCCACGGTCGGGCTGACGATGCCCGGCATCTACGCGATGCGGGCGACCCGCTACTTCGAGGACTACGGGGTGACGCGCCGGCAGCTCGCGCTGATCCCGGTCAAGAACAAGGCGAACGCGGCGCGCAACCCGATGGCGCAGTTCCAGGAAGCGGTCACGGTCGAGCAGGTGCTCGGGGCCCGCCCGATCGCAGAGCCGCTCGGCAAGCTCGACTGCTCGCCGGTGACGGACGGCGGCGCCGCGGCGATCCTCTGCAGCGCGGCGGCGGCGCGGCGGCTGAACGGGCGCGGGGTGCGGCTCGCCGCCTCCTCGCTGCGTACGGGGACCGTCGATCCGGAGCCCGTCTCGATGACGTTCGAGCCGCTCACGAACGCGGCCGCCCGCGACGCCTACGAGCGGGCGGGGGTCGGCCCGGGGGACGTGAGCCTCGCCGAGGTGCACGACTGCTTCTCGATCGCGGAGGCGCTCCGGGTCGAGGGTTGCGAGCTGTTTCCGCGCGGCGGCTACCTGCACGCGGTCGAGCGCGGCGAGGCGTCGCTCGGCGGCCGGCTGCCGGTGAACCCGAGCGGCGGGCTGCTCGGCAAGGGTCACCCGCTCGGCGCGACCGGCGTGGCGCAGGTGGTCGAGATCGTGCGCCAGCTCCGCGGCGAGGCGGGCGACCGCCAGATCGAGGGCGCGAAGGTCGGGCTCGCCCACTGCCGCGGCGGCAAGGCCGCCGGGGTCGAGGGCGCGGCCTGCACCGTCCAGATCCTCGTCCGGTAGGGGCAGCGTGGCACGGCAGGTCCCGATCCGCTTCGTGCTCATGCGCGGGGGGACGAGCAAGGCCGTCTTCCTGCGCGAGAGCGACCTCCCGGCGGAGCCGGAGGCGCGTGACCGGGTGATCCTCGCCCTGTTCGGCAGCCCGGACCCGCGGCAGATCGACGGGCTCGGCGGCGCCGACATCCTGACGAGCAAGCTCGCGATCATCGGGCCACCCACGCGTGGGGACGCTGACGTCGACTACACGTTCGCCCAGGTCTCGGTCTCCGAGCCGCACGTGAGCTACGCCATCAACTGCGGCAACTGCTCGGCGGCTGTGGGCGTGTTCGCGATCGAGGAGGGCTTCGTGCGCCCGGACGGCGACAGCGTCTCGGTCAGGATCCACAACACGAACACGCACTCGGTGTTCGTGGCCGAGGTGCCGCTCGAGGAGGGCGAGCCGGCGGTCGAGGGCGACCTCGCCATCGACGGCGTCCCGGGGACGGGCGCGCCGATCCTGCTCGACTACGCCCCGACCGTCGGCGGCGCGACCGGGTCGCTCCTCCCGTCCGGCTCGGCGACGGACACGCTCGACGTGCCCGGCATCGGACAGATCACGGCGAGCATCGTCGACATCGGCAACCTGTCTGTGTTCTTCGCGGCGGGCGCGCTCGGGCTACGCGGCACGGAGCTGCCGGCCGAGCTGGTGCCGGAGACGCTCAGGGCGTTCGATGCGGTCAAGGACGCCGCCGCGCGGCGGATCGGGCTCCCGGAGGGCTCGCTCGTGCCGGTGCCGGTCGCGGTCGCTCCGCCCGCGCCCTACGCGGCGCTCGACGGCTCTCCCGTCGCCGCAGCGAACCTGAGCCTGGTCGCCCGCGTCGTCGGCGGCCGCCCCCCGTCGCCCCACAAGGCCTACCCCGGCACGGTCGGAGTCACGACCGCGGTCGCCGCGCTGCTCCCGGGCACGGTCGTGGCGGCGGCGGCCGCGCTGCCGGCGGCCGGCGAGCCGATCGCGATCGGCCACCCGAGCGGCGTGCTGCCGATCTGGACGCGCGTGCGCGAGACGGCGGGCGGCTGGGAAGTCGAGCAGGCCGCCTACGCCCGCACCGCCCGCCGCCTCGCCGAGGGCACCGCGTACGTGCAGCGCGGCGCCTGGGCGGGCTGAGGGAACCGCGTCGGGCCGTCCGCATATGTCCGCGGTGGCCGTGTCAAGGGGTCAGACCCCGGGGTCAGACCCCTTGATACGGGGTGACTTAGATCCCGGGCGAGAAGCCGCTTGCGTCGACGCTTTGCGGCGCGGGCCGCGCCCCGGGGTCTGACCCCGTCGCCCCAACGGGTACATGCCCGGGCGGGACATGTCTGGCCCTCCGGGGCGAGGCTCAGGCGACGTGGCGGACGAACAGCACGACCGCCTCGAGGCGGCTGTGCACGCCGAGCTTCCCGAGGATGTTCTGGACGTGGTTTCGCACCGTCGCCTGCGAGACGACGAGCTCGGCGGCGATCGCGCGGGTATCGAGGCCATCGGCGAGCAACCCGAGGATCTCCCGCTCCCGCGGGGTCAGGGTCGCGAGGGCGGCGGCGCCCCCGGCGTCAACGGCCTCGGCCGGCGCCTCGGCGGGCCGGATCCGGTCGGCGACGAGCCGCTCGAGCTCCGGCGGCAGCGCGACCTCGCGGAAGAAGTGGACGACCCGGCAGTAGCCGCGCACCGCGGCGGGCGGGACGAGCGTCGAGACCGACAGCCAGACGGCGCGCCCCGACCGCGAGCGCGTGACGACGTCGCGGCTCCCGACGAGCTCGTCCTGCTCGGCCGGCCGGCAGCCGGCGCAGAACGCGCTGCAGACGAGATTGCCGCAGCGATCGGCGAACGCGAGCACCTCGTGGCAAGGGCGCCCGATCACGTCGGCCTCCTCGTGCTCGAGCAGATCGACGGCGGCGGGGTTCCAGGCGAGGATCGCCCCGCCTGGCGAGACCGCCACCATCCCGTCCGCCGTCCGGCCGAGCAGGTCGAGGACGTCGACCGGTTCCCGTATCAGCTCTTCGAGCGCTGCCATCGCGATCCTCCGGAGACTCGCGCCGCTGGATTTCTCGCACTGTACCAAAAGAGAAACTCTTTTTCTCTCAGATCGGGCGGGCCCATGATGCAGGGACACCAGCGAAGTGATGCGGGCGCCGGATTGAACTCGTCGGGCGCCTCCGCGATCCTGGTTCTTGACTGGCTGGTCAAGGAGGTCGGAACGGTGAGCGACGCGAACGGGCACGGCCGGGAGGAGGCGCTCCTCTACGACTGGAACGCCGTTGCCGGCACGCCGGCGCCGCCCCGGCCCGTGGAGCTGAACGACGAGACGCTCAGGGACGGGTTGCAGAGCCCCTC
Source organism: Thermoleophilia bacterium (assembly GCA_023382435.1). GTDB lineage: Bacteria > Actinomycetota > Thermoleophilia > Gaiellales > Gaiellaceae > JAHDVS01. The sequence goes on along the minus strand of JAHDVS010000032.1, from coordinate 6,332 downwards.
TGTCCGTCACCCGCCGCTCGAGCGCAAGCTCGAGCTGCTCCACCACATGGAGGCGCTCCGGATCGACGCCGCCAACATCGGCTACGCAGGCGCCGGCCCCCAGGCGCTCGCGGACGTCGTCGCGCTCGCCGGGGAGATCGGCCGGGCCGGACTCTCGATCTGGCCGAACTGCGCCGGACGGACGACCGCCGCCGACATCGAGCCGATCGCCGAGGCGCAGCAGCGCTCCGGCGTGCGCATCGCCGCCCACATCTTCCTCGGCTCGAGCCCGATCCGCCAGTACGCCGAGGGCTGGGACCTCGACTTCCTGCTCCGGACGACCGAGCAGGCGGTCGGGCTCGCCCGCAGCCTCGACCTGGACGTGATGTTCGTGACCGAGGACACGACCCGCGCGCGCGCCGAGGACCTGCGCGCCCTCTACACGACCGCGATCGAATCCGGCGCGACCCGCATCTGCCTCGCCGACACCGTCGGGCACGCGACGCCGTGGGGGGTGCGCAACCTCGTGCGCTTCATCCACGGGGTGGTCGCCGGCTCCGGCGAGGACGTGCGGATCGACTGGCACGGCCACCGCGACCGCGGCCTCGACGTGATCAACTCGCTGGTCGCGCTCGCCGAGGGCGTCGATCGCATCCATGCCTGCGCGCTCGGGATCGGCGAGCGAGCGGGCAACACGCCGCTCGACGTCCTGCTCGTCAACCTGAAGCTGCTCGGCTGGATCGAGCGCGACCTGCGGACCTTGCCCGCCTACTGCCGGGCCGCAGCCGACGCGCTTGGCGTCCCGATCCCCTGCAACTACCCGGTGATCGGCGAAGACGCGTTCCAGACCTCGACCGGGGTGCACGCCTCGGCGATCCTGAAGGCGCTCCGCCGCGGCGACGCCTGGCTCGCCGACCGCGTCTACTCGAGCGTGCCGGCGGCCGACTGCGGGCGCGAGCAGACGATCACGGTCGGCCCGATGAGCGGGCAGGCGAACGTCGTCGCCTGGCTCGACGCGCGCGGGCTCCCCCACGACGGGCCGACGCTGGAGCGGATCCTCGCGGTGGCGAAGGCCTCCGACCACGTGCTCGAGGAGCGCGAGATCATGGGCATCCTCGCCCGGGGCGCGGCAGCATAGGCGCGCTCGCCGCGAGCGGTCTCCTAGAGTGGGCCGCAATGCGCGCCGGCCCGACGTTCACGCAGCCGATCCAGACCACGCGCACGTTCGAGGCGGCGATCGAGAACATCGTCGAGGCGATCGAACGAGCCCGGCTCGGCCGGGGCGACCAGCTCCCGAGCGAGAGCGACCTGGCCACCCAGCTCGGGATCTCGAAGCCGACGCTGCGCCAGGCGCTGCGCGTGCTCGAGCGGGCAGGCCTCCTGACGGTGCGGCAGGGGAAGGGCGGCGGGATCTTCGTCGCCTCCGACCTGATCCCGTCCGACGCGATCCTCGGCGCGGTCGCGCTCGAGGAAGGGTTCATCGTGGACGTCCTGCGCGGCCGCCGCGTGCTCGAGACGGCGATCACGGAATTCGCCGCCGCGGTCGCGACCCGGGACGACTTCGGCGAGATCGAGCGCTCGATCGGCCTGCTCCGCACCCATCTCGGCGACCGGGCGATGGTGATGCGAGCGGACGCGATGTTCCATCGCGCGGTCGTCCGGGCCTCGCACAACCAGACGCTCCAGGCGGCGATGCGCGGCGTCGTGCGCGACCTCGCCGCGATCCGCGACTCCTACTCGGGCGGGCTCGGGCAGGACGAGCGGACGCTCGCCGTGCACGTGCGCCAACTCGAGGCGATGCGCCGCGGCGACGCCGCCGAGCTGGCCGGCGTCCTCGACGAGCACTTCACGATGCTCGAGGACGCGTTCGCGGCTGCGATCGGGCGCACGAGTGCCGACCTCTTCGGGCCGGCCGCTCGCTGAGCGCTCCTCGCCGTCAGCTCTCGAGGCGCGCGAACGCCTCGTCGACAAGCCGTGGCATGTCCGCCCAGATGTCGTCGGAGCCGAGGACGACCGCGATCACCGAATGCCCGCCCCGGCGCACGGCCACCGTGAGGCAGCCGCCCGCCCGGGTCGTGTAGCCGGTCTTGACGCCGTAGGTGCCCTCGTACGTCCACAGCATCTTGTTGTGGTTCACCCACTCCTTGGCATACGTCGGCGGCGGCCAGGAGACCCGCTTGACGCGCGTGCGCACGATCGAGGCGAAGACCGCGTTCTCGAGCGCCTCCCGCGCGACGAGCGCCTGGTCGCGCGCGCTCGAGAGGTTCGTGTCGTCGTTCAGCCCCGACGCGCTGCGATACGCGGTGTCGGTCATGCCGAGAGCGCGCGCCCGCTCGTTCATCAGCCGGTAGAAGCGGCTGACCGAGCCGCCGCCGGCGTCGTGGGCGAGCGCCTCGACCGTGTCGTTCGTCGACTCGAGCAGCGCGGAGAAGAGAAGCTGCTTGCGCACGTACCAGCGCCCCGCGCGGAGCCCCTCGAGGTTCGGCTCGACCCGGACCGCCTCGGCGGGCACCTGCGCCTTCTTGCCGAGCTCGCCCGCCTCGATCACGAGCAGCGCGGTCATGATCTTCGTCAGCGACGCGACCGGGAGCCGCTGGCGCTCGTGCCTGGCGACGAGGATCTGCCCCGTGTCGGGGTCGATCGCGATGTAGGCGCGGGCGCTCAGCCTCGGCTCGAAACGGGCGTCCCGCGCCTCCGGGCCGTAGTAGAGCGGCCGTTGCGCCTGCTCGGCCGCGGGCCCCTCGGTCGCGGGGGCGGTCGCCTCCGGCCCGGTCGAGGCCTCGGCGGCGCCCGCCGACGAGGCCGGCGCCGGCAGGCCCTGGCCCCTCGGCTCGTCGTCGCCTCCGAGAGCGAGCGGGAGGCCGACGCTGAGGCCTGCGGCGACCAGCACCGCGAGGAGAGCCAGGGGCCGGCGGACTCTCACGGTCAGTACCATAGGCGCCCGTGCGGGCGATCGTGACCGGAGGCGCGGGCTTCATCGGCTCGCACGTCGTGGACGCGCTCCTCACGCGGGGCGACGGGGTCGCGGTTCTCGACAACCTGGCGAGCGGTCGCCGGGAGAACGTCGACGGCCGGGCCGAGCTCGTCGTCGGCGACGTTCGCGACGGGGAGGCCGTCGGCGCGCTGTTTGCGCGGGTGCGACCGGACGTCTGCTTCCACCTCGCCGCCCAAGCCGACGTGCGCGTGTCGGTCGCCCGGCCGGACTTCGACTGCGAGGTCAACGTGCTCGGCACGCTGCGGGTGCTCGAGGCCGCCCGGCGAGCGGGCACCCGGGTCGTGCTCGCGTCCACCGGCGGGGCAATCTACGGGGAGTGCGAGCGACCGGCGCCGGAGACCTCCCCGAGACAGCCGCTCTCTCCCTACGGCGCCGCGAAGCTCGCGGCCGAGGAGTACCTGGCGACCTACAACCGCCTCTACGACGCGGGCCACGTCGCGCTGCGGTTCGGCAACGTCTACGGGCCGCGCCAGGACCCGCACGGGGAGGCCGGGGTGGTCGCGATCTTCCTCGGCCTGCTCGCGAGCGGGGGCGCGCCCACGGTCTTCGGAGACGGGAGCCAAGAGCGCGACTACGTGTTCGTCGGCGACGTCGTGCGGGCGACGCTCGCGGCCGCCGGGCGGCGGGGCGGCGTGTTCAACGTCGGCACGGGCAGCGCCACCTCGGTGCTCGAGCTGCTCGACGCGTGCCGCCGCGTCACCGGCGTCGACGGCCCCGCGACGCACGTGCCCCCGCGCGAGGGCGAGCTGGCCCGCAGCGTGCTCGACCCCGCCCTCGCAGAGCGCGAGCTCGGGTTCCGGGCCGCCGTCTCCCTCGACGACGGGCTACGCGCCACGTGGGGGTGGGTGCTCGAGAAGGAGCGGCCCTAGCCGCGGCGAACTCACGCGACCGTGGACGCTCCCGCTCCGGCGCTCGCATCCTTCTCCTACCCCGAGGCCCCCTCGCGCTGGCGCCGGGCCGCGCTCGTCAGCGGCGGGATCGCCGCGCTCGAGCTCGTCGCGCTCGTCGTGATCGCGCTCGCGTTCGTCGCCAAGCCGTTCGCCGACGACGCCGCGTCGAAACCCGCCGCCGCGCCCGCGACGGCGAAGGCGGAGGAGACGAAGCCCCCGGCGGCCGCACCCGCCGCTGAGCCCGGCGTGGCCGAGTTGACGCGCGCCGAGACCGCGGTGCTCGTCCTGAACGGGAACGGCGTCCCGGGCGCCGCGACCGCCGCCGCCGAGCGCGTGCGGGAGCTGCGCTACCCGGTCACCGCCGCCGCGGACGCGTCGCGGCGGGACTTCCCCCGGACGATCGTGATGTACCGCCCGGGCCTCCGCGGCGAGGCCCTTCGCCTCGCCCGCGACCTCGGCCTCGAGCCCGGTCGGGCAGTGCCGCTCGACGGGCTGCGCGCCTCCCAGCTTCGCGGAGCGAAGCTCGTGCTCGTCGTCGGCGCCTAGCTCCGTCTCCGACAGCAAAAATTCCCTGCATGCTGCGGTAATCTGGCGGCCCGACCGTGTCCGTCCGATCCCCGCGCTACCTTGCGCAGTTCGCCCCCGCGACCGGGGTACTCGAACGCACAACGTAGTCTTTGGGGAGGAGCTTCACGATGTCGGCCGTGGATCGGACACAGCATGCACCCGTAATGGCGGACGATGAACTGCGCAACAGCGTCGCCGATCCGGCGCGCACGTGCAGCGTCAGCCGCTACTACACGATCCCGGGCCGCGATCCCTTCGACGAGGTCGAGTGGGAGGTCCGCGACGCGCTGATCCCTGGCAAGGACGGTCCGGCGTTCGAGCAGCGCGGCGTCGAGTTCCCGCGGTTCTGGTCGCAGACCGCCACGAACATCGTCGCGCAGAAGTACTTCCGCGGCAGGCTCGGCTCGCCTGAGCGCGAGTCGAGCGTGAAGCAGATGATCGGCCGGGTCGTCGACACGATCACCGGCTGGGGCGTCGAGGGCGGCTACTTCGCCGACGACGGCGACGCGGAGGCGTTCCGCGCCGAGCTGAAGGCGATCCTCGCCAACCAGCTCGCGTCGTTCAACTCCCCGGTCTGGTTCAACGTCGGCTTCGAGGAGAGGCCCCAGTGCTCCGCGTGCTTCATCCTCTCGGTCAACGACTCGATGGAGTCGATCCTCGACTGGATCCGCCGGGAGGGGATGATCTTCCGCGGCGGCTCCGGCGCGGGCGTCAACCTCTCGCGGCTGCGCTCGTCGAAAGAGCAGCTCTCGAAGGGTGGCCACGCGTCCGGGCCGGTCTCGTTCATGCGCGGCGCCGACGCGTCGGCGGGCACGATCAAGTCGGGCGGCAAGACGCGTCGGGCGGCGAAGATGGTCGTCCTCGACGTCGACCACCCCGACATCGAGGAGTACATCTGGTGCAAGGCCCGCGAGGAGGAGAAGGCGCGGGTGCTCGCGGCCGCGGGCTACGACATGTCGCTCGACTCGCCACACTGGGCGTCGATCCAGTACCAGAACGCGAACAACTCGGTTCGCGTCACGGACGCGTTCATGGAGGCCGCGCGCGACGACGGGGATTGGAGCCTGACGGCGCGCACCGACGGAACCGTGCTCTCGACCACGAGGGCCCGCAGCCTGCTCCATCAGATCGCCGAGGCAGCCTGGCAGTGCGCCGACCCGGGCGTGCAGTACGACACCACGATCAACGCGTGGCACACGACGCCGAACTCGGGGCGCATCAACGCGTCGAACCCTTGCTCCGAATACATGCACCTCGACGACTCCGCGTGCAACCTCGCCTCGCTGAACCTGATGAAGTTCCGCCGCGAGGACGGCGAGTTCGACGTGGAGGCGTTCCAGCACGCCGTCGACACGATCTTCCTCGCGCAGGAGATCATCGTCGGCTACTCGAGCTACCCGACACCCGAGATCGAGCGCAACGCGAGGGCCTACCGCCAGCTCGGCCTCGGCTACGCGAACCTCGGCGCGCTGCTGATGGCGCGCGGGCTCCCGTACGACTCCGACGAGGGCCGCGCATACGCGGCCGCGATCACGGCGCTGATGACCGGCCGCGCGTATCGCAAGTCGGCCGAGATCGCGGCCCGCATGAGCCCGTTCGCCGGCTACCGGCCGAACGCGGCCGCGATGCTCGGCGTCGTCGCGAAGCACCGCGCCGCCGTCGGCAACATCGAGCACGCGCACGCGGTCCCCGCCGACCTGCTCTCTGCCGCCCGGAAGGCGTGGGACGACGCGCTCGACCTCGGCGAGGCGCACGGTTTCCGCAACGCGCAGGCAAGCGTTCTTGCGCCGACCGGCACGATCTCATTCATGATGGATTGCGATACAACCGGGGTCGAGCCGGACTTCTCGCTCGTCAAGTCGAAGAAGCTCGTCGGCGGCGGCGAGATCACGATCGTCAAC
>JAHDVS010000031.1 GCA_023382435.1 Thermoleophilia bacterium | reverse complement strand
CGGCTGCCGCAGCCGCGCTCGCCGGCACCGTAGAGGTCGCAGGCTGCGCATCGCCACCACCACCACCACCACCACCACCACCACCACCGCAGGCTGCCAGGCCGAGCGCGAGCACGAGCAGCATGAGCGTGCCGAAGCCACGTCTGAGCGGTACCGTCATCCCTTCCCTCCCGCCGGTCGGACGCCGCGAGTCTCGCAGACCGGCCGGCCGGACGCGCGTGAGGCGACCCGCTCTCGGCGCCTCCTCGCCACGGTCCGCGCGGAATCGGTGCGTCCCGTGCGCTTAGCCTCGGACCGTGCTCGCGAAGGCCCTGACGCACGTGGTCGTCGGGCTCGATGCCCGCCCGGTCGAGGTCGAGGCGCACCTCCAGCTCGGGGTGCCCGCGTTCGCGATCGTGGGGCTGCCGGACAAGTCGTGCCAGGAGGCGAAGGAGCGCGTCCGCAGCGGGGTCACGAGCTCCGAGCTCGAGTGGCCGCTGCGGCGAATCACCGTGAACCTGGCCCCCGCCGGCCTGCGCAAGGAGGGCTCCGGGCTCGACCTGCCGATCGCCCTCGCCGTGCTCGCCGCCTCCCGCCAGGTACCGGCGGAGCGCCTGGCCGGGCACGCGGCCGTCGGAGAGCTCGCTCTCGACGGGCGGCTGCGCCCCGTCCCCGGCGTCCTGGCCTGTGCCGAGGCCGCCCGCCGGTCCGGCATCCCCCGGCTGCTGTGCCCGGTCGAGTCTGCCGCCGAGGCCGCCCTCGCAGGCGTCGAGCCTGTCCCGCTGCGCCACCTCGCGGAGGCGGGTGCGTACCTGCGCGGCGAGCTGCGCCCCCCGGTTCCCGAGCCGCCGCCACCCTCGCCGCGGCCCGCGTACCCGGATCTCGCCGACGTTCGCGGACAGGAGCGTGCCCGCCGTGCGCTCGAGCTGGCCGCCGCCGGTGGGCACAACCTCCTTCTCGCCGGCCCGCCGGGCACCGGCAAGACGATGCTGGCGCGTCGCCTGCCCGGGCTCCTGCCCCGCCTCGGCCACGACGAGGCGCTCACGGTGACGCGCATCCACTCGGTCGCCGGCCTGCTTGCGCCCGGGCGCGGCCTCGTCGAGCACCCGCCGTTTCGCGCGCCGCACCACAGCGCCTCGACCGCCGGGATCGTCGGCGGTGGCGCCGGCCCGCGTCCAGGCGAGATCAGTCTCGCGCACGGCGGTGTGCTGCTCCTCGACGAGCTGGCCGAGTTCCAGCGGCCGGTGCTCGAGGCGCTACGCCAGCCGCTCGAGGACGGCGTGATCGCGATCGCCCGCGTCCTCGGCCGCGCGATCTTCCCGGCCCGGTTCCTGCTCGCGGCCACGATGAACCTCTGCCCGTGCGGCGGCCGCGGCGATCCGGCCGCAGCCTGCGCCTGCACGCCGCAGCGGATTGCCGCCTACCGGGCGAAGCTCTCGCGGGCGCTGCTCGACCGCTTCGACCTCGTTCTGGTCGTTCCGCGCGCGCGCTCGCGCGAGCTCGGCGGCGCCCCGGGGGAGTCGAGCGCAACCGTCGCCGGGCGCGTGGAGGCAGCCGGGGCCCGTCTCGCGGAGGCGCCGCCGCAGCTCTCGACCGCTGCCAGGGAGCTGCTCGACCGCGCCGTCGACAGGCTGCCGCTCTCCGGACGGGGTCGTGCCCGGGTCGCACGCGTGGCCGCGACGGCTGCGGCGCTCGCGGGCGCGCCGGAGATCCGGGCGGAGCACGTGGCGGAGGCGCTCTCCTACCGCGTGCCGCGGGAGCTCGGGGAGGGGCCGTGACGGGGGCGGCGGTCGAGCTCGGCGCAGCGGGCTTCCCGCAGCTGCTCGCGCGTATCTACGACCCGCCACGCCGCCTGCACCTCCGCGGGGCCCGCCCGGAGCTCCTGGCGGACAGATGCGTTGCCGTCGTCGGCGCCCGCTCCTGCTCCGGCTACGGGGTCCAGGTCGCCCGCACGCTCGGCCGCGACCTCGCCGGCGCGGGGGCAGTCGTCGTGAGCGGGCTCGCGCGCGGGATCGACGCGGAGGCTCACCGGGGTGCGCTCGAGGCCGGTGGCGCCACGATCGCCGTGCTCGGCTGCGGCATCGATCGCGACTACCCGCGGGCACACGCGGAGCTGGCGCGGAGGATCGCCGCGGCGGGCCTGATCGTGTCCGAGTACCCTCCCGGCGTCGAGCCGGCGCCGTGGCGGTTCCCGGCGCGCAACCGCATCATCGCGGGTCTCTCGCTCGCCACCGTCGTGGTCGAGGCGAGGGAGCGCTCCGGGGCCCTGATCACCGCGGATTTCGCGCTCGAGGAGGGACGGGAGGTCTTCGCCGTCCCCGGCGAGATCACTTCGGCGCTGTCGGCCGGCACGAACGCGCTCCTGCGCGCCGGAGCCGCGCCGCTGCTCTGCGCCGGCGACGTGCTGGCTGCGCTCGGCCTCGAGCCGCCGCCTCGACCGGCCGGGCCCGGCCCGGAGCCGACAGCCGCGGCCGTGCTCGCGCTGCTGCGGGACGGCCCCGCCGACGCCGACGCGCTCGCCCGCCGAAGCGGCCTCGCGGCCGAGACGGTCGCGGCCGCGCTCGTCTCGCTCGAGCTAGAGGGGCTCGCGGCCGTGGACGGCGGCCTCTACCGCGCCACCGTGGCCGCGGTTACGCGAGCTCTATCGCGCCCGTGACGATCGACCAGACGCCGAAGCCGCCGATCGCCGCCGCCGCAAGCGAGAGGCGCCCGAGCGCGCGCTTGCCCGCGGGGCGGCTCGCGTGCCGCACGCTGCGCGCCAGCGGATCCGGCAACTAGTATCAGGGTCAACGACACGGAGGTGCTCATGGGGTTTCTCGACAAGGCGAAGGAAGTTGCCGGCCAGGCCGCGGTCAAGGGCAAGGAGCTGGCCGGAGAGGCGGCGCAAAAAGCCAAGGAGGAGGCGAAGGAGCTTCAGCTCAAGCGCGATCTCAACAACGCGTACGACGACCTCGGCAAGGCCGCGTTCGACCTCGCCGACCAGGGGCAGCTCACCCACGACGGAATCACCGCCGGCGTGGAGCGGATCCGCTCCCTCCGCGCGGAGCTCGACGCCCTCAACGCGAGCTGAGCCCGCGGGGAAGGTGGCGGCGCTCGCGTCCGACCCCGCGTGGTAGGGTGGGAGCGAAGGTGGCCTGACCGTCTAGTGGCGAAAGCAGTCGAGGAACGAGATCGGGTCGTCATCCGGTTCGCTGGGGATTCGGGCGACGGGATGCAACTCACCGGCGATCGGTTCACGAGCGCGACCGGCCTCTTCGGCAACGACCTCGTTACGCTGCCGGACTTCCCCGCCGAGATCCGCGCGCCACGTGGCACGCTGCACGGCGTCTCCGCGTTCCAGATCCAGTTCGCATCGCGTGACATCCTCACGCCCGGCGACGAGCCAAGCGTGCTCGTCGCGATGAACCCGGCGGCGCTGAAGACGAACATCGGCTTGCTCGAGGCCGGAGGCGCGGTGATCGTCAACGACGACGAGTTCAACGCGCGCAATCTCGAGCGGGCCGGCTATGCCACCAGCCCCCTGGACGATGACAGCCTCGCCGGCTACCGCGTCTTCCGCGTGCCGATGCAGACGCTGACGCTGCGCGCGACCGAGGGCATCGCGGGCCTGTCGAAGCGGGAGGCGGAGCGGGCCAAGAACTTCTTCGCGCTCGGGCTCGTCTCCTGGATGTACGGCCGCCCGGTGGAGGTGACCGAGCAGTGGATCGCCGAGAAGTTCGCCGGCAAGGCCGAGATCCGGGATGCGAACCTGGCGGCGTTCCGGGCCGGCTGGAACTTCGGCGAGACGACCGAGGTGTTCGCGGTCCGCTACGAGGTCAAGCCCGCCCCCGCCGCCCCGGGCGTGTACCGCAACATCTCCGGCGCCGCGGCTCTCGCCTGGGGCCTGATCGCCGCGAGCGTGCGCAGCGGGCTCCCGCTCTTCTACGCGAGCTACCCGATCACCCCGGCTTCCGAGATCCTCCACGAGCTCTCGCGCCACAAGAACTTCGACGTGCGCACGTTCCAGGCCGAGGACGAGATCGCCGCCGCCAACCTCGCGCTCGGGGCCGCCTTCGGTGGCCACCTGGGCGCGACCGGGACGAGCGGCCCGGGCATGGACCTCAAGGCGGAGACGATCGGCCTCGCCGTGATGCTCGAGCTGCCGCTCGTCATCGTCGACGTTCAGCGCGCCGGCCCGTCCACGGGCCTGCCGACGAAGAACGAGGCGTCCGACCTCATGATGGCGCTGTACGGGCGCCACGGCGAGGCGCCGCTGCCGGTGGTGGCCGCCTACGCGCCCGCGCAGTGCTTTGACGCCGCCATCGAGGCGGTGCGCATCGCGGTCACGTACCGAACGCCGGTGATCCTGCTCTCGGACACGTTCCTCGGCAACTCCTCGGAGCCGTGGCTGATCCCCGCCGTCGACGACCTGCCCGTGATCGACCCCGCCTTCACCACCGACGCGAGCTCGTCCGACGGCTTCCTGCCGTACTCGCGCGACGAGCGGCTCGCTCGCCCTTGGGTGGTGCCCGGAACCCCCGGGCTGGAGCACAGGATCGGCGGGCTCGAGAAGCAGGACGGCACGGGCGCGGTCTCCTACGATCCCGGGAACCACGAGCGGATGACCGCCCTGCGCGCCGGGAAGGTCGCCGGAATCGCTCGCGACATCCCGCCGCTCGAGGTCGACGACCCGGACGGCGCCGACCTGCTCGTGCTCGGCTGGGGCTCCACGTACGGAGCCATCCGCGCGGCCGCCAGGCGTGTCCGCTCGCGGGCTGGCGCCGTCGCGACCGCTCATTTCACCCACCTCAGCCCCCTGCCGGAGAACACGGGCGACGTTCTCGCCTCCTACGAGCGGGTGCTCGTGCCCGAGCTGAACTCGGGCCAGCTCGTCCGGGTGCTGCGGGCCGAGTACCTCGTCGCCGCGGAGGGCTACTCGAAGATGCAGGGCGTGCCGTTCGGGTTCGCGGAGCTCGAGCGCGAGATCGAGAGGCGGCTCTGATGGCCGTCGCCGCGAAGGATCGGAAAGCCTGGGCGTCGGGCGAGGAGCCGCGCTGGTGCCCCGGCTGCGGCGACTACGCGATCCTCGCGGCGATCGAGAGCTTCCTGCCCGAGCTGGGCGTGCCGCGCGAGAAATTCGTGTTCGTGTCCGGCATCGGCTGCTCGGGACGGTTCGTCTACTACGTCAACACCTACGGCGTGCACGCGATCCACGGGCGCGCGCTCGCGCTCGCGAGCGGACTGGCCGTGGCGCGCCCGGATCTGTCCGTCTGGGTCGTGACCGGTGACGGGGACTCGCTCTCGATCGGCGGCAACCACCTGATCCACGCGCTCAGGCGCAACGTGCCGGTCAAGGTCCTGCTCTTCAACAACCAGATCTACGGGCTCACGAAGGGGCAGTACTCGCCGACGAGCGAGGAGGGGAAGATCACGAAGTCGACGCCGTTCGGGGCGCTCGACCACCCGTTCAACCCGCTCGCCCTGGCGCTCGGGGCCGAGGCGTCGTTCGTGGCGCGCACGCTCGATGTCGACCGCGCGCACCTGACCGGGGTGCTGCGGGCGGCAGCGGCGCATCGCGGCACCGCCTTCGTCGAGATCTATCAGAACTGCAACGTTTTCAACGACGGCGCCTTCGATACGCTCACCGACAAGCAGACGCGTGCGCTGAACCAGATCCGGCTCGAGCACGACCGACCGATTCGCTTCGGGCCCGAAGGAGAGCGCGGCGTCGTCCAGCGCGGCGACGGAAGCATGGAGATCGTGAACGTCGCCGACGTCGGCGAGGACGCGCTCGTGGTCCACGACGCCCATCACCACGACCCGAGCCTCGCGTTCGCGCTCGCTCATCTGAGCGAGCGACCGACCGGTCCCACCCCGATCGGGGTGTTCCGCTCGGTCGAGCGGCAGGTGTATGGCCAGGCGCTCGACGATCAACTTGCCGTTGCCCGGGCCAGGCTCGGGGTTGGCGACCTCGCGTCCCTGCTCGGCTCGGGTCATACCTGGGCCGTCGCCTGACAGGCTGTCGGCGCGCGGCTCAGTCCGGAAACGACTCCGGCCGGTCGACCGCCCGGCGCCACAGCTCGTCGTCGATGTTGCGGCCCGTGACGACGAGCACGAGCGGATCCGGGACGTCGCCGAGCTGCGGGAGCGCCGCGAGCGCGGCCGCGGCTGCGCCCTCGACGCGGATCCCCGCCCTCGCGTAGGCCCCCACGGCCTCCGCGATCGCCCGCTCGGACACGAGCAGCATCCGCCCGGCGACCCGTGCCAGAACGTCGACCGCGTGGGGGATCGCAACCCGGACCGCGAGGCCGTCCGCGAACGTCTCCGACCGGTCGCTCTCGACGACGCGGCCCGCCTGCCAGCACTCGACCATCACCGGCGCCTCGCGCGACTGGACTCCGGCGGCGAGCGTCGAGGGCGAGCGGTCTGCGAGCTCGAGCCCGATCCCCCCGAGCAGCGCTCCGTTTCCGAGCGGGACGACGAGCGCCGCCGGCGCGCGCCCGAGCTGCTCCAGCACCTCGCGGGCGATCGAACGGTAGCCCAGGTACTGGGCGGGCTCGGCGCCGTCCTCGAAGAACGGCAGCTCGCTCGCGGCGGCGAACGCTCTCGCCGCGTCCTTCGCCTCGTCGAGGTCGGCACCGGTCAGCCTCATCTCCGCGCCCAGCGACTCGATCAGCGCCATCTTCGCGCGTGGGGCATGCTCCGGCGCGTACACGATCGCCGTCATGCCGAGCTCGCGGGCTGCCCAGGCGGTCGCGGCCCCGTGGTTCCCAGTCGACGCGGTGACGACGGTGCGCGCGTCGCGTGCGGCATGCTCGCGCAGCGTGGGGAGGGCCCCGCGCCACTTGAACGCGCCGAGCTCGTGCGTGTCCTCCCGCTTCAGGTAGGCGTCGCGCCCGCCGACCAGCTCGGCGGGCGCCCGCTCGAGCGGGGACGGACCGGTCACGGCGACACCCCCGCGAGCTCCCGGTCGAGGACGATCACGGTCCGGGAGCCCTCGCCGCGGCGCATCCGCCCGAACGCGTCCTCGATCCCGTCGAGGCCCGCGAGGTGGGAGACGCTGCCCGCGACGTCGATCTCGCCGTCCGCGGCGAGCCGGGCGAGCTCGGGGATCTCCCGGCGGGGCTCGCCCGAGCCGTAGAAGCAGCCTCGCAGGCTCTTCTCGGAGATGAAGCCGATCGCGGGCACGGCCGCCTCGACTCCGACGGGGGCGAGCCCGACCACGACGGCGGTGCCGCCGGCGCGCAGCGAGTCCCAGGCGAGGCGGATCGTCTCGGCTCGCCCGACGACCTCGAACGCATGGTCGGCGCCGCCGCCGGTCAGCTTGCGGATCTGGCGTGCCGCGTCCGCAGCGCCCGCGTCGACCGCGTGCGTCGCGCCGCGGGCGAGCGCGAGCTCGAGCTTGGCGGGTGTCCGGTCGACCGCGACGAGCGGCTCGGCGCCGGCGAGACGTGCCGCCGCCAGCACCTGGAGGCCGACGCCGCCGAGGCCGACCACGCAGGCGCTCTCGCCGGCGCGCACGCCGGCCGCGTTGCGGACCGCCCCGAAGCCGGTGACGACGGCGCAGCCGACGAGCGCCGCCTGCCAGAGCGGCAGGCCCGGCGGCAGGGGCACCGTGGCCCGCGCGGGGACGACGCAGCGCTCGGCGAAGCAGCCGATCCCGAGGAAGCTGCGGGCGGGCTTGCCGTCGGCGAGACGAACGCGCGTCGTGCCGTCGAGCATCGTCCCCTCGAACGAGGCGCGGGAGTTGCGTTCGCACAGGGCCGCCCGGCCCTCGAGGCAGCGGCGGCACTCGGCGCAGGCGGCGATGAAGCAGAACGCGACCGGCTGGCCGGGCTCCAGCCCCGCCACGTCCGTCCCGACCGCCTCGACGATCCCGGCGCCCTCGTGCCCGAGCACGGTCGGGAACAGCTCGCCGCCCAGGTGGCCGTCCGCCTGGTGGAGGTCTGAGTGGCAGACGCCGGCCGCGGCGACGCGGACGCGCACCTCGCTGGGCCCGGCCGGGTCGAGCAGCACCTCCTCGACGGAGCCGGGAGCCCCCGGATTCCGCCAGACGGCGGCCCCGACCGGCATCGCCTCCGCGATCTGCACCGCTCAACCGTATCGCGCCCGGTACTCGCCCGGGGCGTGTCTCAGGCCGGGACGGCGAGCGAGAGGGCGAAGTCGCCGCGGGCGTCGGTCCACCAGCGCAGGAGCTCGAGACCGGCGGCCTCGAGCTCCGCCTCGACGCCCTCGCGGCGGAACTTCGCGCTGACCTCGGTGCGCAGCTCCTCTCCCTGGGCGAACGCCACCTCGAGGGCGAGCCCGGCGACACGGACGCGCTGGTCGCGGCGGGAGCGCAGCGCAAGCTCGACCCATTCGGCGCCGGGATCCCAGCGCGCCACGTGCTCGAACGCGCCCGGGTCGAAATCTGCGCCGAGCTCCCGGTTCAGCACCGACAGGAGGTTGAGGTTGAACGCGGCCGTGACGCCGGCCGCGTCGTCGTAGGCGGCTTCGAGCCGCGCCGGGTCCTTGACCAGGTCGGTGCCGAGCAGCAGGGCTCCGTTCGTGCCGAGGTGGGCAGCGATCTTCGCGAGGAACGCGGCTCGTGCCACCGGCTTCAGGTTGCCGATCGTCGAGCCGAGGAACGCGACCAGGGGTATTCCCTCGACCGGGGCTCGCCCGAGGTGGCGCTCGAAGTCCCCGACGACCCCGTGCACCTCGAGGCCCGGGTAGCGGCCGGCGATCGCCACCGTCGAGCCGCGCAGCACGCGCTCGTTGAGGTCGAGCGGGACGAAGCGCCGTAGGGTGCCCACGCCGCTCAGAGCCGCCAGGAGCAACCGCGTCTTCTCCGACGTCCCGGAGCCGAGCTCGATGAGCGTCTCCGCCCGCGTCAGGTGCGCGATCGCGGCGACTTCCGACGTCAGGATCTCCCGCTCGCGCCGTGTCGGGTAGTACTCGGGCAGCCGTGTGATCTGCTCGAAGAGCGCGCTTCCCGCCTCGTCGTAGAACCATTTCGGCGGTAGCTCCTTCGGGGCTCTCGTGAGGCCGGCGAGCACGTCGGCGCGCAGGGCGTGCCGCAGGTCGTCGGGGCCGAGGAGGACGTCGATCCTCGGCTCCAGCGCGGAGCTCACGCGTCTCTTGCGCAGCGAAATCCCGCGAAGATCTGGCTGCGGATCGGGATGTCCCAGTTGCGAAACGTCGCCCGGGCCACGGACGGGTGGGTGGCGAATGAGCCACCGCGCAGCACCCGGTAGCCCGAGTCGAAGAACACCTCCGAGTACTCCCGGTAGGGGAAGGCGGCAAAGCCCGGGTACGCGCGGAACTCCGAGGCCGTCCACTCCCACACGTCCCCGACGAGTTGGCGGCAGCCGTCCGGCGAGCTGCCGGACGGGTAGGCGCCGGCAGCGGCCGGGCCGAGGTGGCGGCCACCCAGGTTGGCGCGCCCGTCGGGCACGTCGCCCCCCCACGGGTAGCGGCGCTTCCGTCCCGCAGCGGCGTCCCAGGAGGCGGCCCGCTCCCACTCGGCCTCGGTCGGCAAGCGCTTGCCCGCGAAGCGCGCGAACGCCTCGGCCTCGTGGAAGCAGACGTGGAGGACGGGCTCGTCGGGTGGGAGCGCCTCCACGTGCCCGAAGCGGGCCCGCGACCACGAGCCGTCACCCTCACGCCGCCAGAAGCGGGGGTGCTCGAGGCCGGCTTGCCGGCGGTGCTTCCACCCTTCGGGGCTCCACCAGGCCGGCTCGTCGTAGCCGCCGTCGGCGACAAACGCGGCGTACGCGAGGTTCGTCACAGGCGTCGCGTCGATCCAGAACGCCGGCAACTCGAGCTCGTGGGCGGCCCGCTCGTTGTCGTATGCCCACGGCTCGCTGTCCGTACCCAGGACGAAGGCCCCGGCCGGGACGAGCACCTCCGCGGGGTCGACCGGCGAGCCGGCCGGCGCGGGCGGGCCGAGCGGGTACGGCTCGGCGCGAAGCTGCAGCGTCTGGAGCATCGTCTCCACGTGCTGCTGCTCGTGCTGCGCCACGAGCGCGAACGCGAAGCCGTCGGCGCGGAGCGGATCCGCCGGGTCGAGCTCGACCCGCTCGAGCACGCCGAGGGCGCGCTCGCGCACGTCGGCGGCGTACGTCAGCGCGCGTTCGGGCTCGAGCAGGGGCAGCGAGCGGCGCTCCGCGCGCGGATGGCGGAACGCGTCGTAGAGGTCGTCGAGCTTCGGGTCGACCGGCGGTGTGCCCGCGAGCCGGCGCAGCAGCCACATCTCCTCGTACCAGGCGATGTGGGCGAGATCCCAGACGAGCGGCGACATGAGCGGCGACACCTGTCGGGTCAGCTCGCCGTCGGGGAGCGGGCCGAGCAGGGCGAGCGTGCGCTCCCGGGCCGCGACGAGCCCGGCGGCCAGCGCCGCCTTCGACACGCGGTCTCCGGGCTCGCCCACGGCCGGGGCTCGGCTCTACGCTGCGGCCTTCAGGCGGCGCTCGACCTCCGGCCAGTTGACGACGTTCCACCAGGCGGCCAGGTAGTCGGGCCGGCGGTTCTGGTAGTGGAGGTAGTAGGCGTGCTCCCAGACGTCGACGCCGAGGACCGGCGTCTTGCCCTCGGAGAGCGGGCTGTCCTGGTTCGCGGTCGACATGATCTCGAGGCCGGAGCCGCTCCAGACGAGCCAGGCCCAGCCGCTGCCGAAGCGGGTGATCCCTGCCTGCGTGAGCTTCTCCTTGAGCGAGTCGAGGCCGCCGAATGCCGCGTCGATCGCGCCGACGAGCTCGCCCCCGGGAGCGCCGCCGCCGTCCGGTGCCATCACCTGCCAGAAGAGGGAGTGGTTCGCGTGGCCGCCCGCGTTGTTGCGCACGGCCGTGCGGATCGCCTCCGGGACGCCGTCGAGGCCTCGGAGGACGTCCTCGACGGCCTTGCCGGCCCACTCGGTTCCGTCAAGGGCCTTGTTCGCGTTGTCGACGTACGCCTGGTGGTGCTTGCCGTGGTGGATGCGCATCGTCTGCTCGTCGATGTGGGGCTCGAGCGCGCCGTAGTCGTAGGGGAGCGGCGGGACGCTGTAGGCCATCTCTTCCTCCTAGGTCGGTCTTGGCAGCTTGAGCCTAGCGAAACACCCTCGGGCCGCCCCGGCGTCTGCCCGCGGCCGGCATCATGTCCCCGGGATGGCGGGGGCGCGTAAGGTCGTGATCATGGGGGCCGGGGGGCGGGACTTCCACGACTTCAACGTCGTCTTCCGGGGCGACCCGGCGGTGAGCGTGGTGGCGTTCACGGCCGCGCAGATCCCGGGCATCGACGACCGCACGTACCCGCCCTCGCTCGCGGGGCCGCTCTATCCGGGCGGGATTCCGATCCGGCCGGAGACCGCGCTCGCCGGGATCGTTCGGGACGAGGACGTCGACGAGGTCGTGTTCGCCTACTCCGATCTGTCCCACGAGGACGTGATGCACAGGGCGTCGATCGCACTCGCCGCGGGCGCGAGCTTCACGCTGCTCGGGCCCCGCGCGACGATGCTGCGCGCCGAGCGGCCGGTTGTGGCGGTGTGCGCGGTGCGTACCGGCTGCGGCAAGAGCCAGACGAGCCGCAGGATCGGTCGGATCCTCCTTGACGCCGGCCTCTCCGTTGCCCTCGTCAGGCACCCGATGCCCTACGGCGACCTCGAGAGGATGCGCGTGCAGCGGTTCTCGACGCTTGCCGACATCGACGCTGCGCGGCCGACGGTCGAGGAGCGCGAGGAGTACGAGGCGCCGGTGCGCGCCGGCATGGTCATGTACGCGGGGGTCGACTACGGGGAGATCCTCGAGCGGGCGCAGGCCGAGGCGGACGTTCTCGTCTGGGATGGCGGCAACAACGACCTGCCGTTCTACGTGCCCGACCTCCACGTGACCGTGGTCGACCCGCTCCGCCCCGGCCACGAGCTCGCGTTCCACCCGGGGGAGGCGAACGTGCGTCTCGCGGACGTGGTCGTCGTCAACAAGGTGGACTCGGCTCCACCCGCGGCTGTCGATCTGGTGGTCGCGAACGTTCGCTCCGTCAATCCGGGCGCGGCAATCGTGAGGGCGGCCTCGCCGGTGCGGCTCGAGCCGGGCCCGCCGCTCGCCGGTGCCCGGGTGCTGGTCGTCGAGGACGGCCCGACCGTGACCCACGGGGGCATGCCGTTCGGCGCCGGGACGGTGGCGGCCCGCGAGGCCGGAGCGGGAACGCTGGTCGATCCTCGGCCGTACGCGGTCGGCTCGCTCGCGGACACGTTCTCCCGGTATCCCGCCGTCGGGCCGGTCCTGCCGGCCATGGGCTACTCGGATGCCCAGCTTGCCGAGCTCGCTGCGACGATCGACGCGGTCGACTGCGACGTCGTCGTCGCCGGGACGCCGATCGATCTCGCCAGGCTGATCGCGACCCGCCATCCGGTGCGCAGGGTCACGTACGAGCTCGAGGAGCTGGGTGAGCCGGCGCTCGCGCAGCTGCTCGGGCCCGTGATCGAGCTCGCCGGGCGGCGGCCCGTCAGCCGGAGCTGATCGCGCGTTCGCCCGCCGGCGGCAGCGGGCACAGCCAGTACTCGACCGCCCCGACGACTCCCTGGCTTGCGCACGATCGCTTCGCCATGTCCGGCGCGTCACCGAGCCGGCCCGGCCGGCATGCCTGCCACTCGGCTCGCAGGCCTGCCGGTGCCGCGATCGTGTGGCAGGAGCCGAGCAGGCCGAGCTCCTCCAGGACGCCCGAGCCTCGAACAGCGACGCCGAGAGCGACGATCAGGGCTATCAGGAGAGCGGCACGAAGCATCCGGAACCCGAGCCGATACGTGCTGTTCGTTGCGTATCGGCGGGGGCGTCGCCCGGTGCGATCCCCCGATGTGAGGGAAGGTGCGCGACGAGACACGGAAGGCGGCCCCCGCTTTCGCGCCCGGGCCGCCTTCCGCTGGGCCGACCCCCGCTTCGCAGCGCCCGGGTCGGCCCGACCGGCGGCGGTGCGGCCGCCGCCGTATTCCGGGCTCAGCATCGTCGCGACCCCGTCGCGCGACCATCCCCGATCGGCGGATCGTGTGATCCACGGTTCGGGGGATTCTCGCTGCGGTCCGCGGCGTCGGCCGGCGTGAGTCGGGCCCCCGAGCAGTCTTCAGCTCCGTCGCTTCGTTGCCGGGCGAAGGAGTGCCGTCATCAGACACGGGCTGGCCGGCCGCTGGCCGTGCTTCCCGTGGGGAAGAGAGGCTCGGGGGCCCGCGCCAGTGTACGCCTCCTCGGCCGCGAAGGGAAGGACGCCGGATCAGCGCAGCCGCGGGCCGGCGGCGCGGGCTCGGCAGCTCTCGGCCGCCGCCTGCCAGCTCGGGTCGTTCGTCAGCTCGAATAGGCGCCGGTAGGCGGCAGCGAGCGCCCGTGCCACGGTCGGATCGGTTGGGTTGACGGCGAGCAGGCGCTCACCCTCCGCCCTGGCATCGTCGGTGCGGCCGACCTCGAGCAGGGCCGCGACGAGGACCGCGTACGTCTCGCGGTTCGTCTCGCGGGACGCGTCGATGCCGAGCGAGCGGCGCGCCAGCTCGAGCGCCTCGGCGGCCCTGCCCGCACCGAGCGCGATCGAGGCGCGGCACGCGAGCGCTGCCGTCTCCTCACCCGGGCTCCTGGCGAGCTCGAGCGCCCGCCCGCTGGCCGCGAGCGCCAGGTCCGCTCGGCCGTCGTCCCGGGCAAGCGCAGCGACTCGGAGCGCGTCCGCCACGGTCGCGAGACCGGCCGCGCGTTCGAGGCTGCGTGCGCGCTTGAGCCCGTTGCGGATACGCCGGTCGAAGCGTCCCCGGTCGGGGAGCGCGAGCGCCCGCTCGTACGCCGCGCGCGCATCCCGGACACGCCCGGCTCGCTCGTGGCAGGAGGCGAGCATCACGAGCGGTCCCGCCGCCGTCGGCGCCAGCTCGGCGAGGCGGGCGTAGACGGCAGTGGCCTCGCTGCCCCAGTCGCCCGCCTCGCGCAGCTCGTGCGCGCGGCCAAGGAGATCCTCGAGCTCGGCGATGACGTGAGTCTACCGCCCCCGGGTTCTGCAGACCGGGCTGCGTGCCTACGATACCGCCGTTGAGGAACCTGCCTCGGAACCCGAGTTGATGGCGGACACCCACGGCGAGCGCCTGCCGGTCGGCAAGCTCCCGGGCGAGCTGCTCGCGCGGCTGATCGCGACGTACGCGACGACTGACCCGACCGTTGTCGTGGGCCCCGGCGTCGGGAGTGACGCCGCGGCAATCCAGCTCGCGGGAACGACGCTGGTCGTCAAGACCGATCCGATCACGTTCGCCACCGAGAACGCGCCGCGCTATCTCGTCAACGTGAATGCGAATGACCTTGCCTGCCTGGGCGCCACGGCCCGCTGGATGATGCTGACGGCGCTCTTGCCGGAGGGGGCGACGACCGAAGCGCTGATCGAATCCCTCTTCTGCGAGCTGCGCGACGCCTGCCGGGAGCGAAGCATCTGCCTCGTCGGCGGCCACACCGAGATCACCGCCGGTCTCGATCGGCCGATCCTCGTCGGCGTGCTGATCGGCGAGGTCGAAGCTGGCAGCCTGCTCCGTCCCGGCGGAGCCCGCCCGGGCGACCAGCTTCTGCTGACCAAGGCGCTTGCCCTCGAGGGCACGGCCCTGCTGGCGCGAGAGCTCGCCCCCCGTCTTCGCATCGCTCTCGATCCGGCGTTGATCACGCGTGCGGCCAACCTGCTCTACGACCCCGGTATCTCGGTCGTCGCGGACGCGGCCTGCCTTCTGCGAGCCGGCGGCGTCACGGCCCTCCATGACCCGACCGAAGGCGGGCTGGCCACCGGCGTTCGCGAGTTGGCGCTCGCCGCGGGCTGCGGCGCGACGATCGACCGAGACGCGGTTCCGATCCTTGCCGAGACGGCGACGATCGCCGCCGAGCTCGGCATCGAGCCGCTGGGGATGCTCGCCTCCGGGAGCCTCCTCGCCGCCGCCGACCCGGGAGCTGTCGAGTTGCTCGTCGCGGCCGGCGCCGCCGCCGGCATCCCGGTAACCCGGATCGGCTCAGTCACGAACCAACCGGGCCGGTTCACGATCCGCGCCGGCGGAGTCGAGCGTGAGCTCCCCGTCTACGCGAGCGACGAGGTCGCGCGGGTCCTGTAGGCGCGGCTCCTTGCGAGAGTTCGGAGGGCTGGGCTCGCGCCAGCCCTCGTGGGTCGCCTGTCGAGCTACAGGGCAGGAGGGGCTCGAACCCCCAACCCCCGGTTTTGGAGACCGGTGCTCTACCAGTTGAGCTACTGCCCTAGGGGTCGCACCATTGTACCCCGGGCCGCGGTCTCTACACTCGGCCCATGACTCGCCCGAAGCGTCGCTCGCTCGGGGCGCTGTTCGCCCTTCTGACCGCCGTGTTCGCGTCCGTGGCCGCCTACTCCGCCGCCGCCGGCGCCTGGGTGATTGCCGCAGCCGCGGGCGCCCTGACCCTGTGGATGGGGGAACTCTCCTTTCGCACCCTGCGCTGAGGGCCGTATGCTCTGACCGTGCCGAATCCCGAGGACACCGATACCCTGTGGCAGCGCTACAAGCGCAGCCCCGACAAGGCCCTTCGCGACCGGCTCGTTCTCACCTACGCCCCGCTCGTCAAGTACGTGGCCGGGCGGCTCGGCGCCGGGCTCCCCGCGCACGTCGACGAGAGCGATCTCGTCTCCTACGGCCTGCTCGGCCTGATCGACGCGATCGAGCGCTACGACCCGGGCCGGGACGTGAAGTTCGAGACGTACGCGATCTCCCGGATCCGCGGCTCGATCATCGACGAGCTGCGCTCGCTCGACTGGGTGCCGCGCTCCGTACGCAGCCGCGCGAGGGCGATCGAGAAGGCGATCGCCCAGCTCGAGGCACAGCTCCTGCGCGCGCCCACCGACGAGGAGATCGCGGCAAAGCTCGGGGTCAGCGAGGAGGATCTCGACGAGTCGCTGCTCGAGATCTCCCGCTCGTCGATCGGTGCGCTCGACGAGCTCTGGGCGAGCCCGACGGGCTCCGGTGACGCCGTCGCGCTCGTCGACACGCTCGAGGATCCGCACGCGGTCGCGCCCGGTGGCCAGCTCGAAGCGAGCGAGATCAAGGAGCTGGTCGGCGAGGCGATCGCGTCGCTGCCGGAGCGTGAGAAGCTCGTGATCACTCTCTACTACTACGAGGAGCTGACGCTGCGCGAGATCGGCGAGGTCCTCGGGGTCACGGAGTCGCGCGTATCGCAGCTGCACACGAAGGCGATTCTGCGCCTGAAGGCGCGCCTGGCGGACGCCCAGACGCGCGCCTCGCTCAGCGGGTAGAGGCTAAACTCCGCACTCCAAGCGGAAGGAGGTACTCGAGCTCATGCCTGCCCTCGACCCGAGCGCGATCCGGAACATCACCGTTGTCGGCCACCGCGGCACGGGGAAGACGTCGCTCGTCGAGGCGCTGCTGTTCCAGGCGGAGCAGACGAATCGGCTGGGAACGGTCGAGCAGGGGACGACCGTCTCCGACTGGGACGAGGACGAGCACAAGCGGCAGATGTCGCTTTCGGCGTCGCTCTGCCACCTCGACTGGAAAGGCACGAAGGTGAACCTGGTCGACGTCCCCGGGGACGCGGGCTTCCAGGCGGACGGGCTCGCCGCTCTGCGTGTCACGGAGGGCGCGCTTCTCGTCGTCAGCGGCGTGGCGGGCGTCCAGGTGCAGACGTCCAGGGCGTGGCGGCGCTGCGAGACGCTTGGCGTCGGCCGGGTCGTGTGCATCAACATGCTCGATCGGGAGCGCGCCGACTTCGCTGCCGTCCTCGAGCAGATCCGCTCGCAGCTGTCCCCTGCCTGCGTCGCTGTCGAGCTCCCGATCGGCCATGAGCACGAGTTGCGGGGGATCGTCGACCTCCTGCACATGCGCGCCTATCTCTCACCCGGCGGCGCGCGAGAGGCGGGGCCCGTCGACGTGCCGGACGAGATCGCGAGCGAGGCGGCCGTCCTCCGCGAGCAGCTCGTCGACGCCGTCGTCGAGACCGACGAAGGTTTGATGGAGCGGTATCTCGAGGGCGAGGAGATCAGCGGCGCCGAGCTGGGCGCAGCGTTGCGCGGCGCCGTGGCCCGCGGCGACCTCGTTCCGGTGGCGTGCAGCGTCGCGACCCAGAACATCGGCACCACCGCGCTGCTCGACCTGCTTGTCGAGTCCGTCCCCTCGCCCGCCGAGCAGTCCGCGGCGGAGGCATTCGACGGGGCCGCCGCATTCGTGTTCAAGACCGTCGCCGACCCGTTCGCTGGGCGGATCACCGTCTTCCGCGTCCTCTCGGGCCCGGTCAAGGCCGACTCGACGCTCGTCAACCTGCGAACCCACGGCAAGGAGCGCCTCGGCCAGCTCCTCGTGCTCCAGGGCAAGGATCACCAGCAGGCTCCCGAGTTCGGCACCGGCGATCTCGGCGCCGTCGCGAAGCTCAAGGAGGCGCAGACCGGTGACGTGCTCGCGGCGAGCGACCGGCCGGTCGAGGTCGACCCGATCGTCTTCCCCCAGCCCGTGATGAGCTTCGCTGTGACCCCGAAAGCGAAGGGCGACGAGGAGAAGGTGGCGACCGCGCTGCGGCGCCTCGCCGAGGAGGACCCCACGCTCGTCTTGCGCAGGGACGAGCAGACCGGGGAGCAGCTTCTCGCCGGGATGGGCCAGATGCACGTCGAGGTCGCCGTCGACCGCCTGAAGCGACGCTTCGGGGTCGAGGTCGACCTACACCAGCCGCGTGTCCCCTACCTCGAGACGATCCGCAAGGAGTCCCGGGCGAGGCACCGCTACAAGAAGCAGACCGGAGGTCGCGGCCAGTTCGGAGACTGCGACATCGTGCTCGAGCCGCTCGACGGCCACGAGGGCTACGAGTTCGTCGATCAGATCGTCGGTGGCGTGATCCCGCAGAGCTTCCGGCCCGCCGTCGACAAGGGAATCCAGGAGGCGATGCGACACGGCGAGCTTGCGGGGGCCCCCGTCCAGGGCCTCCGGGTGCGCCTGGTCGACGGCCAGTACCACACCGTCGACTCATCCGAGATGGCTTTCAAGATCGCCGGCTCGATGGCGTTCAAGGACGCGTACGCGAAGGCCGACCCGGTCCTGCTCGAGCCGATCATGGCGGTCGAGGTCACCGCGCCCGACGAGACGGTCGGCGCCGTCAACGGCGATCTCAACTCGCGCCGGGGGCGGCTGCTCGGAATGGAGCCCGCGGGCGGCACGACGGCCATCCGCGCCGAGGTCCCGTTCGCTGAGATGCTGACCTACTCCCAGTCGCTCACCTCGCTCACCGGCGGGCGGGGCGACTACACGATGGGCTTCCTGCGCTACGAGGAGGTACCGGCCCACATCGCGCAGAAGGTGATCGCGGACGCGACGAAGGAACGCGAGGAGGCGAAGGCGTGATCGTCAAGAAGGTCGATACCCTCTCGCACTGCGGGATCTGCGAGCGCACGCTGCTCCTGGGCGAGCGCACGTGGCGCTACCTGCCGTTCGATGGCGACTGGGTGGACGTCTGCGCGCTGTGCACCGACGAGGCGAATGAGCATGGCTGGGCCCGGGAGGGCAGCCCAACGGCCCCGGTCGTCGGCGACACGCGCCGTCGACGCCGCCGGTTGCCGCATCTCGGCTTGCTCGACGGCCGTCGCGACGAGCCTGCACCGGCTACGGCCACCGAGCCGATGCTGCGACGCCTGACGGCCGCGGAGCAGGCGATGGCGGACGCTGCCGAGTTGTTCGACGAGAGCCCGTTCAGGCGTACGATCTTCGGTATCGGCCGAAGCCTCGGCGAACCGCGGGTCAGCCTGCTCGTCCTCTCCGGGACGAACCACGAGGTCGTGATCACGGTCGCCTGGGAGATCTCCTGGTACCAGTATCGCGTCGGGCTGGAGTCGAGCCAGCCGATCCGCCTCGTCGAGCGTGGCTACGAGATCGACGAGCTCGACCCGCGCTTCAAGGACTGGAACGCGTCGTTCGACGCGGACGGGCGCCTGGCACCGGACATCCCGAGGCTCTGAGCGCGGAAGCGCCGCCGTGATCTACTGCGTGATCCCCCGGGAGCTCGAGGACGCGCTCTACGAGAAACTGGTCGCCCACTACCGCGACAACCCGAATGTCGAGGTCGTTGTCGACCGTCGCACAGGCCCGAGGCGATCCGGCGCGGGCGGCGGCGGGCAGCGCGTCACCCGCGACCGCCGGCGCGCCCGCGTGCCGGGCACGTTCCTGCCGACCGACCCGCCGTGAGACGGGGTCGGGTCGTGCGGTGCGGCATACGGCGCGGGACGTGCACGGCGAGGGAGTGCTGCAGTGCAAGAGCTGGCCCCGGCCGGTGAGGGCGCGGCTGTTCACCGACGGGGGAGCGCGCGGCAACCCGGGGCCGGCAGCGTTCGGCTACGTGCTCGAGGCCGAAGACGGGACGGTGCTCGACGCCCGTGGCGAGGCGATCGGCGTCGCCACGAACAACGTCGCCGAGTACCGGGCGCTCGTGGCCGGCCTCGCAAAGGCCGCCGAGCTCGCCGTGTGCGAGCTCGAGGTCGTGTCCGACTCCGAGTTGCTCGTCAAGCAGATGACCGGCGTCTACCGGGTCAAGAACGCGGCGCTCCGCGAGCTCTCGCTCGAGGCAGCCCGGCTTGCGCGGCGGATCGGGATGGTTCGCTACACGGCCGTGCGGCGCGAGCACAACCTCCTCGCCGACCGCCTTGTCAACGAGGCCCTCGATGCCGGAGGCTGAGCGGGCCGCCCGCCGCGTCGGGCTCGTCGTCAACCCCGTCGCCGGCGTGGGCGGCCGGGCGGCGCTCAAGGGCAGCGACGATCCCGTGCTCGTCGCTCTGGCTCGCGAGCGCGGCGCCGAACAGGTCTCGCCGGGTCGCGCCGAGCAGGCGCTGGAGGTGCTCGCGTCCGACGGCGACGGGCTCGAGCTCCTCGCCGCGCCCGGGGAGATGGGCGAGCGCGAGGCACGCGCCCGCGGCTTCGACCCGGTCGTGGTCGGCACGATCGGGGAGGCGACGACGGCCGCCGACACGCGCGCGGCCGCGGCGGCGATGGCCGACGCGGGGGTCGACCTGCTCCTGTTCGCGGGCGGGGACGGAACCGCCGTCGACGTGCTCCGGGCGATCGGCGATCGCGTCCCCGCGCTCGGGATCCCGGCGGGTGTGAAGATGCACTCCGCCGTGTTCGCGGTCAACCCCCGCGGTGCCGGCGAGGTCGCGCTGCGGTTCCTGCGCGGCAACGGGGCAGTCGGGGAGGGCGAGGTGATGGACGTCGACGAGGCCGCGCTGCGCGAGGGCGTCGTCTCGGCGCGGCTGCACGGCTACCTCCGCGTCCCGGCGAGCGCCTCGCGGGTGCAGGGTGGGAAGGCCCGCAGCGCCCCGTCCGAGCGCGCCGCGCAGGAGGCGCTCGGCCGGTACGTCGCCGGGGAGGTGCTCGGCGACGGGCTCTACCTCGTCGGCCCGGGGACGACCACCCGCGCGGTGCTGGCGGCGCTCGGGCTCGAGAAGACGCTGCTCGGCATCGACGCCGTGCGCGGGGGCCGGCTCGTCGCGATCGACGCGGACGAGCGCACGCTGCTCGATCTGGCCGGGCCGGGGACGAAGGTGGTGGTGACGCCGGTGGGCGGCCAGGGTTTCGTGCTCGGACGGGGCAACCAGCAGCTCTCGGCGCGCGTTCTGCGGCGCTGCGGACCCGCGAACGTGGTGGTCGTCGCGACGGAGGCCAAGCTCGCCGCGCTCGGCGGGCGCCCCCTCCTCGTCGACACAGGGGACCCCGAGCTCGACGCGGAGCTCTCCGGTTTCCGGAGGGTGATCACCGGTCCGGGACGAGAGGTTGTCTACCGCGTCAGCTCCTAGCGGGATATGGTCGTGGTGTCCCGTCTCGACGCGAGGAGCGTGTGCCCATGCCCTACACGGCCCATCCGTACATCCCGAACTCGGTGCCGCGGATCAAGGAGGAGATGCTGCGCGAGATCGGTGCGGCCAGTATCGAGGAGCTGTACGGGGCGATCCCCGCGCGGCTGCGCCTCGACCGGCCGCTCGACCTGCCACCGCCGCTGGCCTCGGAGGCGAACCTGCGCCGCCACCTGGAAGGGCTGCTCGACACCAACCGAAGCTGCAAGGAGACCCTGAGCTTCCTCGGCGGCGGCTGCTGGCCCCACTACGTCCCGGCGGTCTGCGACGAGATCGCGAGCCGGGGGGAGTTCCTGACCGCCTACTACGGCGAGACCTACTCCGACCACGGCAAGATGCAGGCCCTCTTCGAGGGGGCGAGCATGCTCGGCGATCTGGTCGAGCTCGACGCGGTCAGCCAGCCCACGTACGACTGGGGCACCGCGGCCGCGACCGCGCTCTCGATGGCAGGCCGTCTGACCGGCCGCGGCAAGGTGCTCGTGCCGGAGTCCGTGGCTCCCGAGCGCCGCTCCGTGATCCACGGCTACTGCGACGCGTCGCTCGATGTCGTCGAGGTGCCCTTCGAGCCGGGCTCGGGTCTGCTCGACCTCGAGGCACTGCGCTCCCTGCTCGACAGCGACACGGCCGCCGTCTACGTCGAGAACCCCGGGTATCTCGGCACGATCGAGACGCGGTCGGCGCGAATCGCCGAGCTGGCCCACGAGGCCGGAGCGCTCGCGGTCGTCGGCGTCGACCCGATCTCGCTCGGCGTGCTCGAGGCGCCCCCCCGCTACGGCGCCGATCTCGTCTGCGGGGAGTTGCAGCCGCTCGGCATCCACATGGGCTTCGGCGGCGGCCTCGCCGGGTTCGTCGCGATGCCCGACGAGGAGCGGTTCATCGCCGAGTGCCCGACGTTCCTGATCGGCCTCGCGAAGACGAGCCAGGGTGAGTGGGGCTTCGGAGAGGTCGTGTGGGAGCGCATGTCCTACGTCACCCGCGGCGACTCGAGCGAGTACGCCGGCACGACCCAGAACCTGTGGCTGATCGTGGCCGGCGTCTACCTCGCCCTGCTCGGGCCCCGCGGCTTGGCCGAGCTGGGGGAGGGGATCACGCAGCGGGCGCGCTACGCGGCGGCGAAGCTCGGGGAACTCCCCGGCGTCGAGGCGCCCGCGCTCTCGGGCCCGTTCTTCAAGGAGCTCGTCGTCCGCTTCGACGGGACCGGCAAGACCGTCGCCGAGGTCAACCGGACGCTGCTCGATCGGGGCATCCACGGCGGCGTCGACCTCTCCGCCGCGTACCCGCAGCTCGGCCAGAGCGCCCTCTACTGCGTGACCGAAGTTCACACGAAGCCCGACATCGACCGTCTGGTCGAGACGCTCTCGGAGGTGATCGCATGACCCGGCTGCGGCCATTCCACCAGGCGAGCTGGAACGAGCCGATCCTCCACGAGCAGACGAGCCCGGGCGAGCGCGGTCTCCTGCCGCCCACGGTCGAGCCTGAGATCGCGGCCCTCGCCGGCGACGCCTCCTCCGCCCTTCCCGGAGAGCTGCGACGCTCGGCGCCGCCGGGGCTGCCCGAGCTCTCGCAGCCGCAGGTGCTGCGCCACTACCTGCGTCTCTCCCAGGAGACGCTCGGCAACGACGTCAACATCCACCTCGGGCTTGGCACGTGCACGATGAAATACAGCCCGAAAGTGAACGAGGAGCTGATCCGCTCCCACAAGGTCGCAGACCTGCACCCCCTCCAGGACGACGAGACGCTGCAGGGGATCCTCGAGGCGATGTGGCGCTTCGAGCGGACGCTCTGCGAGGTCTCCGGGATGGAGCGGTTCACGTTCCAACCGGGCGGCGGCTCGCAGGCCGTGTACGCGAACGCGCTGATGATGCGCGCCTACCACGCCGCCCGCGGCGAGTCGCAACGCGACGAGATCTTGACCACGATCTTCTCGCATCCCTGCGACGGGGCGGGCCCGGCCACCGCCGGCTTCAAGGTCGTGACGGTCTACGCGGGCGAGCGCGGCTACCCGGACGTCGACGCGATCAGGGCGGCGGTCTCCGAGCGGACGGCCGGACTGATGATCACGAACCCGGAGGACACGGGGATCTTCAACCCCCACATCGACGAGATCGTCGAGATCGTCCATGACGCCGGCGGCCTCTGCCACTACGACCAGGCGAACGCGAACGGGCTGTTCGGGATCACGCGCGCTCGCGACGCCGGCTTCGACCTGTGTCAGTTCAACCTGCACAAGACGTTCTCCTCGCCGCACTGCTCGATGGGGATGCCGGTCGGGGCCTCCGGCGTGACCGGGGAGCTCGCGCGCTTCCTGCCGGCGCCGATGGTCGAGCGGGACGGGGCGAGCGGGCGCTTCTACCTCGACTACGACCGGCCCGACTCGGTCGGCAAGCTGCGGGCCTTCCACGGCGTGCCGGCGACGGTCGTGCGCTCGTACGCCTGGGTGCTCGCTCTGGGCGGGGAGGGGCTGCGCGAGGTCGCCGAGGTGGCCGTTCTCAACAACAACTATCTGGCGAAGAAGGTCGCCGAGATCCCGGGCATCGAGATCTCGTTCGCCGAGGGCAACTCAGACCGGCGGCTCGAGCAGATCCGCTACAGCCTCGAGCGGCTGCAGCAGGAGACGGGCCTCTCGACGCTCGACGTCGCCCGGCGAACGGTGGACTTCGGCGTCAGCCAGTACTTCCCGAGCCACGAGCCGTGGATCGTGGCGGAGCCGATGACGCTCGAGCCGGCGGAGACCGTGTCTCGCGCCGACCTCGACACGTACGCGGCGATCCTCGCGCGGGTCGCGAAGGAGGCGCGGGAGGAGCCGGAGCTCGTCCGCAGCTCACCGCACCGGAGCACCGTCCACTACATGGACCCGGAGCCGCACAACGACCCGGAGCGCTGGGCGCTCACGTGGCGCGCGTGGCAGCGCAAGCACGGGGAGGGCTGACCGTCAGGAGAGAGGCTCGAAGCGAGCCGTGAAGTGGCGCAGGACGGGGGGTTGCGAGGCGATGCGGAAGCCGCGCAGCTCCCCGGCCCGGGCCGCGACCGCAGCGCACACCTCGACCACGTAGTCGACGTGGCTCTGCGTGTAGGTGCGCCGCGGCACGGCGAGCCGCACGAGGTCCATCGCGGCCGGCTCCTCGCTCCCGTCGGGGCGGCGGCCGAACATGACCGTGCCGATCTCGCAGCCGCGGATCCCGCCCGTCTCGTAAAGCGCCACCGCGAGCGCCTGGCCCGGGTACTCGAGCGGTGGGATGTGCGGGAGCAGCGCCCGCGCGTCGACGTAGACGGCGTGGCCGCCGTAGGGCTGCACCATGGGCAACCCCGAGCGGGCGAGGCCCTCGCCGAGGTAGGCGGTCGATCGGACTCTGTAGCGCAGGTAGTCGTGGTCGACCGCCTCGCGCAGCCCCTGCGCGATCGCCTCGAGGTCGCGCCCGGCGAGGCCGCCGTAGGTGGGGAACCCCTCGGTGAGGATGAGCACGTTGCGGCAACGCTCCGCGAGCTCGTCGTCGTCGAGGGCGAGCCAGCCGCCGATGTTCGCGAGCGGGTCCTTCTTCGCGCTCATCGTCATCCCGTCGGCGAGCGAGGCCAGCTCCCGCACGATGTCGGCGACCGCCCGCCCCTCCTGGCCGGGCTCCCGCTCGCGGATGAACCAGGCGTTCTCAGCGAAACGGCAGGCGTCGAGGTAGAGCGGGATGCCGTAGCGGTCGCAGAGCGCCCGCACGCCGCGGAGGTTCTCGAGCGAGACCGGCTGGCCTCCCCCCGAGTTGTTCGTGATCGTCACCATCACCGCCGGCACGGTCCCGGTCTCGCGTGCTGCCAGGAAGGCGTCCAGGGCGGCCAGGTCCATGTTGCCCTTGAACGGGTGCAGCGCGGCGGGTTCGCGGCCCTCCGGCACGACGAGGTCGATCGCCTCGGCCCCGGTGAACTCCACGTTCGCGCGGGTCGTGTCGAAGTGCGTGTTGTTCGGAATCGCCTTCCCTGGCCCCCCGATCACCGAGAAGAGGATCTTCTCGGCCGCTCGTCCCTGGTGGGTCGGGATCACGTGGCGAAACGGGAACAGCTCCTGGACGGCGGCGAGGAACGCGAACCACGACGGCGAGCCCGCGTAGCTCTCGTCGCCCCTCTGGATCCCCGCCCACTGGTCGCGCGACATGGCGCCGGTGCCCGAGTCGGTCAGGAAGTCGATCAGGACGTCGGCGGCGTGGAGGTTGAAGAGGTTGTAGCCGGCCTCGCGGATCGCCCGCTGCCGCTCCTCCACCGTGGTCAGTCGCAACGGCTCGACCGAGTGGATCCGGAACGGCTCGATCACGGTGTGGAACTCCACCCGGCCGGAGTCTACGCGGCCGCCAGAAAGCGGTGAGGCGCGCATCGGTAGGCTGGCGGGCCAGTGGTCGCGTCCTCCGACCCGATCTCCCTGCCCGCGCGGGAGGCCGTGAGGCTCCTGCGCGACGGTGAGCTGTCGCCTCTCGAGCTGATCGATGCCGCGCTCGGCCGGGTCGCGGCCACGGACGGGCAGCTCAACGCGCTGCCGACGCTCTGCCCCGAGCGTGCCCGGGAGCGTGCCCGCCGGCTGATGGCCGAACCTCCGGACGCCCCGGGGCCGAGCTGGCTCGCCGGACTGCCGATCGCGGTCAAGGACCTCGAGGATGTGGCGGGCGTGCGCACGACCTACGGCTCGCCGATCTACGCAGATCACGTGCCGGAGCGCTCGAGCCTCCTGGTCGAGCGGCTCGAGGCGAACGGGGCGATCGTGCTTGCGAAGTCGAACACGCCCGAGTTCGGCGCCGGGGCAAACACGTTCAACGAGGTCCTCGGCGAGACACGCAACCCGTGGAACACCGCGCTCACCTGCGGCGGCTCCTCCGGGGGGTCCGCGGCCGCGCTCGCGACGGGCCAGGCCTGGCTGGCCACCGGCTCCGATCTCGGGGGCAGCCTGCGCACGCCGGCGAGCTTCTGTTCCGTCGTCGGCCTGCGTCCGAGCCCGGGGTACGTCGCGACGGGCCCGCGTGAGCTGCCGTTCGACACGCTCTCGGTGGCCGGCCCGATGGCCCGGACGGTCGCCGACGTCGGGCTGATGCTCGACGCCATGGCTGGCCGCCACCCGGCCGACCCGTTGTCGTTGCCGGCGCCGGCGGAGCCGTTCGCGGCCGCCGCGGCAAGCCGGCGCGCTCCCCGCCGAGTGGCGTTCAGCCCCGATCTCGGCATCTCTCCGGTCGATCCCGAGGTGCGCGGGCTGTGCGCCGCGGCCGCCGCCCGCTTCGCCGATCTCGGCGCCGCTGTCGAAGAGGCTTGCCCTGATCTGGGTGATGCCCCGGAGACCTTCCAGACCCTGCGCGCCGCCGGTTTCGTCGCGGACCTCGGGCCCCTCTACGAGACGATGCGCGATCGCCTGAAGCCCGACATCGTCTGGAACGTGGAGGCGGGCCTGCGGTTGAAGCCCGAGGAGGTCGGCCGGGCCGAACGCGCCCGCGGGGCGATCTACCACCGCGTGGCCGCGTTCTTCGAGCGCTACGACCTGCTCGCGTGCCCCGCCGCCTGCGTGGCGCCGTTCCCCGTCGAGACCCGCTGGATCCGCGAGCTCGAGGGAACCGTCTTTCACAACTACGTCGAGTGGCTACGCGTGACCTCCGCGATCACGCTCACATCGTGCCCTGCGATCTCGGTTCCCTGCGGCTTCACCTCCGACGGGCGACCCGTCGGGCTCCAGCTGGTCGGCCGTCCACGCTGCGACGCCGATCTGCTCGCGGCAGCGGCTGCCTTCGAGGAGGCGGTGGGCCTGGCTTCTCTCCTACCGATCGATCCGCGGCAAGAGGGCCGGGTGACAGAAAGCCCCGCCTGAGCGGGGCTTTCTCGAGGAGCGGATGAAGGGACTCGAACCCTCGACCTTCTGCATGGCAAGCCGTCAAGGGCCGTCATCGCGTTCCGCCGGGTTCCGCCGAAACGCAACGCGAGCAGGGGAAACGCCCTCACGGCCGGCGTTCGGGCGGAACCCGGCTGCGTCCGTGCGAAGGGCGAATGCTTGCAGTCCGCTTGCAGGCATCAGTGGGTGGCGACCTCCACGGGCTCCGTCTCCTTCGGCCTGTCGGGGCTTGCCGAGCGTGAACGCTTCGGCCAGCCGGGCGGCCTCACCGCCGCGAGACCGGTAGTGTGTG
The DNA here is from genome assembly GCA_023382435.1 of Thermoleophilia bacterium. GTDB lineage: Bacteria > Actinomycetota > Thermoleophilia > Gaiellales > Gaiellaceae > JAHDVS01. Next base: position 6,647 of record JAHDVS010000031.1, on the reverse strand, counting down.
TAACGCGCCGTCGTCTTCAGGTCGGCGTGGCCCATCCATTCCTGGAGCTCGCGGCCGCTCTCCGCCTTCCTCGCGGCGAGGCTCCCGAACGTGTGGCGCATATCGTGGAGCCGGAGCGGCCTGAGCTTCGCTCGGGTCTGAGCGATCTTGAAGCGGCGGCGGAGCGCGGACCCGTCGAGGTATCCGCCGGACTCGCCGACGAACACGGGGTCGTCGCCACCGGTGTGCTGCTCCCGCGTGAGCAGCCTGGCGAGCGTCTGCGCGACCTCGGGCACCATCGGCACGCTTCGCGTACGACCGGACTTCGGGGTGCCGCGCTCGCCCGTGATGTCGATGCTTCCCTCTACCCGGATCGCCTCCGCTGCGAAGTCGAGATCCCGGACGCGAAGGGCGAGGAGCTCGCCGCGCCGGAGCCCGGTGAACGCTGCGGTCAGGAAGATGGCGCCGTCCTGCTCCGATGCGGCGGCCCGGACGAGCGCCCACACCTCCTCCGGCGAGTAGAAGTCGAAGCGGCCCGAGTAGCTGACCTTCAAGCGCTCGATATCGTCGGCTGGGTTCCGCGGGAAGCCGTACGCTTTCCGGGCCCGCTCGAAGACGCCGTGGAGGATCGCGATCAGCTTGTCGGCCTGGCGCCGTGGAAGCCTCTCGTCCTTCTTCGCCCGGGCCATCGCCTCCGCGCGCCACCGCTCGATCATCGAGGCCGTGACAGCGTCGAGCCGAAGCTCGCCGAACGCCGGACGGAGCCACCGCTCCAGGCACGACCGGTAGTCCCTGATCGTCGAGGGCTTGAGTCCCCGCTCGAACTCGCCGTGGCGGAGCCACTCGTCGAGCGCCTCGCCGAACGTGACTCGGGCCGGCGCTCGAAGCTCGCCGCGAGCCCTCTCAACCTGGGCCTGCGCGAGGTGCAGCTCCGCCTGCTCGCGCGTCGGAAACGACCGCCAGACTTGCCGCCCGTCGACGCGGTAGTACGCGACCCACGACCGGCCGCGACGCCGGATGTTCGTGCGCTTTGCCATCACGTCCCCCTTCCATGGAATCGCCCCAGCCTGACGTCGGCCATCACTCGCTCCTCTCGGGTCGGCGGGGCGGGCCCGCCAGCGCACGCCGCGCCACGTCGATCCGATCCTGCGCCTCCCGGGCAGCGCGCGCCACCGAGAGAGGGATCACCTCGGCGCTCTCTCCGCTGGCAGCGCCGGCAGCACGACCGTCCCCGTGCCGCGGCGCGGTCACGGTGACGCCCCCAGGCCGAGCTCCGCGGCGAGCGCGCGCAGTCGCCCCTCCGCCTCCCGCGCCTCCCGCCAGGCCGCCAAGACCGTCTCGCTCGGCAGGTCCTCACCATGGACACGCTGGAGGGCCGCGAGGCGGGCACGCCCGACAGCGTTGTGGAACAGGAAGGCGGCCGTCTCGACCGCCCACCGGGCCGAGAGCTCATCGGCCCTCGCCCCAGCCTCCGGGTCCCACTCCCCGCCCATCGGCCCGACGAGCTCTCGAACGTCTTCATCGCCGAGCGCCTGGACGATCGCGCTCACCATGGCGACGATGTCGCTCATCGCCGCGACGCCGGCGCACAGCTCCCGGCGAGCGGCGGCGGGCAGTGTCGTCTGCGCTCCCATCACGCCACCTCCTCCGCGACGAGCGTCTGTTCGAGGCTCATGCGCTTCAGCCGGTCAAGTAGATCGTCGAGGCCGCCGCAAAGCCAGGACCTCCTCCGCCTGTAGATGAGCTCCTCCGCCTTCGTCGCGAAGAGGAGGCCCTCGTCGAGAGCGGCGAGGTTGCCGGCCCCCATCTCCACGTAATTCGCCGCACGACGGTCGACCTCGGCGAGCATCGCGTCGAGCTCGCGGAGCAGCTCGTCGCTCGGGAGCGAGCCGAGGGGTGGCGAAGGCGGTGGACTCGGACGGCTGTTGCTCGGCAAGGGAGACCTCCTCTCGGTTGGGAAACCTGACGCATACGTACGATAGCTTTCCCGGGGGATGAAGGCAAACGTATGTAGAGACAGGTTTTCGCCTCGTCGCCCTGATACCGTCCGCGGCAGTGACCTCTGATGACCTCGTCGGGCTCTCCGAAGTTGCGCAGCTCCTCGGCGTGACGCGACGAACCGTCCAGCGGTACGCAGAGCGCGCCGACTTCCCAGCGCCTAAGGTGCGCGTCGCAGCCGGTCGCCTCTGGCGCCGAACCGACGTCGAGACCTGGGCCCGGGAACACCTACCCCTGCCCACCGGCCGGCCGCGGAATCCGAAACCCGACGCCGCGCGGTGATCCGAACCTGAGCCCTGATGGGGCAAAGGTCGTCGCCATTCTACGTCGCCGCCGCGGACGACTTCGACGAGATCGGCCGGGTCCGCCTGGACGACGCCAGCCGAGTCGAAGTCGAGAAACACGGGCAGGCCTACCCTTGACGCCCTGAGCGGCCGTCTGAGCCCGCCAGATCACGACTCGATGCCAAGCTCGTCTCGGACACATAAGCGCCCGAGAACCGGTTCCCGTCGCGCCGGAACCGGCCATCCGCGACCGACCAGCGACCCGCGGAACCACGCCGAGCGGCCCCCGCCGCCAGATCCACGAACCGACCGTCCCCCCGCAACACCCGCAGCACCTCCGCCGGCTGCGCCCGAAGTTCCCTCGCCACCGCCTTCGCCGACAACCCCGGTGACACGCGCAGCAACGCCTCCACCTCCCCGGCGAGATCCCGCCGCCGCCGACCCGCTCGCCCCGCGAGCTCCCTCCGCAGCACAGCCGCCACGCCCTCCCCCGGATCACCCGCGACAAGCAGCTCGGGCATGTCGACCGTCATAGGACGGCCCCGTACCCGGGCATCGGCCCGTCCAGCCCCGCAGACCACCCGGCCGGGACCACCTCGCCGGCCAGGAACGAACCCTCCCCGTCGTCCCCTTCGATCAGCCGCGGCCCGAACCGGTCATGCTCGAACACTGCTAGCGCGAGGGCCTGCGCAATGTCCCCGTGCGAGTCACCGGCCCGTGGGCTCACGACCGACGCTCGGCCCGCCGCATACCGTGACCGCAGCCGCCGCAGCTCCCCCAGCAACACCGACTCCTCATACAGCTCGAGCGAGCTCGTGTTCAACCGGGCCCGGAGCTCCACGTACGCCTGAGTCTTCGCCTGGGCGGTCATCGGCTCCACCCGGACGGCCACCCCGCGCTGGCGCAGATAGCTGACCACCGCCGGCGCTGCGAACTGGTCCGTCACCGCGCGGGCCCGGTAGCGGCGACACACCTCCGCCACCTCGTCCAGCACCGCGTCCTCGATCGTCCGACGCTCCTCGAACGACCCCGCCCTCCGACGCGGCGGCCGCCAGCGCTGCGCCAGCGCGAGCACCAGTCGGCGGCAGTCAGCCGGGTCACGCCCGACGATCGCCAGCCCGAACGGGTCCGAGGAGAACGCCGGGTCGAGGCCGGCCACGCAGTCGACCACCTGGCCCGGCGCGAGTTCCGCCCGGTCGGCCAGCGCATCGGCGATCCGTCCCGGGTCGAGGAAAGCTGCCCCGCCCGCCAGGAACTCCGCCTCGAACTCGGCGCGGAAGCTCTCCGGGTCACGCTGGCGGTCCAGCTCCAGGAAACCCGGGTCGATCGTTGGGTTCATCTCCGCTGTGGTCGCATGCTGCGCCAGCGCATCCTCGAGTTCCCCCGACCACGCCCGCTGAAACAGCGTCGCGAACAGGCTTCCGACCCCAAACGGCGTCGAGCACACGATCACCCGCGCCGCCGCCCCGAACTGCGCAGTCGACGGGACCAACGCCTCGAATACCCGCTCGGCCACCTGCGGCCCCTCTGTCTCCGAGAGGAAGTGCGCCGCTTCGTCCATGACGAGCGTCCAGATCGGCCAGCCGCGGGCGCCCCTGGACGAGCACGGAAACGCCGACAGCGCCGTCCCGTTCACGAACGTGATCTCGTCCTCGGTCGCCTGCTCGACCAGCTCGGCGAGCAGCGGGGAGCGCTCTACGATCGACCGGGCCGCCTGCACGAACAGCCGCGCCTGACGGTGGTTCGTCGCGACCGCGACCGCATGCCTGACCTCCCCCGGGCGCACCCTCGCCCCGAGCTCCGGGCGGAGCAGGCAGTCCCACAGGGCAACCATGGCCGCCATCGTCGTCTTCCCAGACCGGCGGCCGAGCGCCCACACGTGGAGCCGCGGGCCCGCCTCCACGGTGGCGAGAAGGTCACACTGCCTCGGCCACAGGTCGACCCCGAACAGGGCCGGGTCAGCGCACGCCTCGACTAGCCCGACCCGCGGCAGAAGGTGTCTCACCGGCCCGTCCCCGTCCGGGTAGGCTGGCCGACGTGAGCGCGACCGTGCTCATCGGTGGCCGGGCCTACCCGCTCGACGCCCGCGGCGCAGCCTGGCTCGCCACGAGGCTCCGGGACAGCCTCCCCCTCGACCCAGTTGACGATCCCACTGAGCGCGAGATCTCGAACGCGCTCGAGCACGCGCTCGCGGAGGCAGCCGCACAGCCGATCGAGCTCGGCTGGAGCGAGGTCGAAGGCGTCGCAGCCGCACTGCGCGGCTACCTCGTCGCCGGGCACGCCGGGCTCGAGCAACTCTACGCCGCCACCCGCCGCTTCCGAGGCGATCCCGACCCCTGGGAGCGTACGCAGCCTCACCCTGGCTCCCCGCAGTTCTCCACGAGATGGGCGCGTAGCGCCTCACCCCGGGCCCGGGCCATGTCCAACCCGAGCGCCGCCCGGCCGGACGGCGTCAATCCCAGCCGGTCACAGAGCCGGGCCGCCGTGTTCGTCACGGTGCCCAGGTGGCGGAGGATCCCCCGGGGCTGCCCGCCCTCATCCACGAACCCGTGCTCGGCGAGCCACTCGTGGATCCCCTCGACCTGCGCCAACTGGAGCGCGAGCAGCCGGATCGCCGGCTCGTCAGCATCCGACCGAGCAGGGACGAGCCGGCGCAGCTCGTCGGCAATCACAGCCGCCCTCGGCTGAAGGCTCACGAGCGAGTAGCCGCCGTGTCGCCGGCTCGGTTCGTGCCCCGGCTGAAACCCCCGGCAGCGGATACAGCTGCAGCCCTGCGCATGCCGGCTCGGGCCGTGCGACCGCAGCGCATCCCCCGACCTCTCCGCGCTCACGCCGACCTCCGGCCGGCCGAACCCCGAGCCTTCTGAATCGTAGGCAGACACGGGTCCGGAAACCCGCTTGAACAGACAGCTCCCGGGGCGCCTGCAAGCGGACTGCAAGCGATCCTACGCTCCCGGACGAAAGCCCGAACATCGTCGGGGTCGAAAGCGAGAGCCCCACCGTCGAGCCGAACCCACGGCAGGTCGCCGCGCTTCGCCCGCTCCCGAACCCACCGCGTCGACCGGCCCAGCCGCCCAGCGACCTCCTCGACATCCAGGAGGCGCCACTGCTCCGATGGCGCCTCGAGACCCGGCCGCGCCGCCAGCTCCGCGAGGACACGGCCGGCAACACGCTCGGCCAGTTCGTCGAGGAGCCCAGCGAGGAGCTCGACGTTCACGCCCCGCCCTCCGCCTGCGGGCGCGGCAACACCTGAGCACCCGAGCCGGCCGGACCGGGAACAGGCCCGCCTACGGCTGGTACCCGGGTACGGGAGGCAGAATCGGTAACTCCCCTCTTCCGCGCGCACGCGAGGCGAGTTACCGAAAGTACGTCATGTACCCGGGTACATGGCTGGATCGTCATCGCAGCCTGAGCCCCCGGTAGACGCTGTTGCGCCCGCCGCGCTTGATACCGCGGCGGGAGAGCTGCTTTCCGAGGATGCTCGCGGTGACGGGCTTCTCGCCCAGTTCGACGCGGTAGGTCTCGTAGGCGGTGCGGAGGTCGGCGGGTGCGGTCTCGTGGCCGGCTCCGAGCTCGCACCGCTCGGTGAGGAACGCGCCGAGGACGTCCTCGTCTTGGCGGTACTCGGCCGTGGCCTCGTCGACGGCGCCGGCGCTGCCGAGCCCGTCGCTCTGCCAGTCGAGGCAGCCCTGGACGGCCCAGGTGAGGATGCCGGGTAGTTCGGCGGCGAGGGTCTGTTCGAGCTCGCGGTCTTCGCGGCCGCGGAAGCTGACGCCGAAGGGGATGAGGCGGATGCGTCGCCAGATCGCGTCGTCGTCGCCGTCAACCCTGGGCCGATGGTTCGTCGCGAGCCAGAGCTTGAACGCGGGCCGGTACTCGAAGTGCTCGCCGTACAGGAAGCGGGCGGCTACGGTGTCTCCGCCGGTGATCTGCTTCACGGTGGCTTCGTCGAGGCGTCGGCCTTCGCCGCTTTCGGCGGCTGCGACGAGTCGGGCACGGTGGAGGCGGGCGAGGTCGTTGCGGGGGCCTCGGTTGCCGCGAGCCCTGGCGAAGGTGTCGAAGGCGGCGGTTGCGGCGAGCCCGCCGAGTAGCCGCTTGGCGGTCTCGAGGAATGTGGTCTTGCCGTTCGCGCCGGCCCCGTGGCAGATGAAGAGGGCATGCTCGCGGGTGTCCCTGGTGAGGCTGTAGCCGATGGCGCGCCGGACGAACTCGACGAGCTCCGGATCGTCGGCGAAGGCCTCGAGCAGGAACCGCTACCAGCGTGGGCAGGTCGCGCTCGGCTCGTAGGGGATCTGCGACCCGAGGCTGATCAGCTCGGCGGGGTCGTGCGGGCGCAGCTTCCCGGTGCGCAGGTCGAGGGTGCCGTTCTGGCAGGAGAGGATCCAC
>JAHDVS010000030.1:5057-33812 GCA_023382435.1 Thermoleophilia bacterium | reverse complement strand
ACTCCCTGCAAGAGAAGTGGACGCTCCACCTCCCCGCCCGCTGGCCCTGGCAGCACGACTTCACCGAAGCCCTCACCCGCATCCGGGTGCTCTCCGCCGCCACCTGATCGCGCGGCCGGTCCCCCCCACCAGCCAGCAGACCTCCACGCCCACCGGGGCGCGATCACCGTTGCCCGCGAACACCCAAGAACGCTCTCGCGGAAGCGCCCGCGCCCCCTCAACGACACGCGAGACGTCCGACCCGCAGCCGACCCCTGCCAACCCCGCCAACGACCCCGATCAGACCGCCCGCAACACCCGCGCGGTGGATTGAGGCTCAGTAGACTCGCGCCATGAAGATCGTCGTGTGTGTCAAGCAGGTGGCTATGCTCGGCGACGAGGTGGAGTTCACCCCGGACGGCCGCGGTGTCGACCCGGACTACCTCGAGCACGCCCTCAACGAGTGGGACTCCTACGCGACCGAGGAGGCGCTCCGGATCAGGGAGGCCGCGGGCGGCGGCGAGGTCGTCGTCGTCTCCGCCGGCGACGAGGACGCGGAGGACGCGATGCGCCGCTGCCTCGCGATGGGCGCCGACCGCGGCGTGCGCATCGCCGGGGACGGAATCCCCGCCGGCGACCCGATCACGACCGCCCGCGCGCTGGCCGAGGTCGTGCGCGGCGAGGGTGCCGATCTCGTCCTCTGCGGCGTGCAGTCGTCCGACGCGGTGCAGGGCGCGACCGGCACGGCCCTCGCGGAGCTGCTCGGCCTGCCTCGCGTCGCCGTGGTCAAGAAGATCGAGTACGACCACGCCGCGCGCAAGGCCGTCGTCCACCGCGAGCTCGAGGGCGGGCTCGTGGACGTCAACGAGGTCGAGACCCCGGCGGTGATCACGATCCAGACCGGGATCAACGAGCCGCGCTACGCAACCCTGCGCGCGATCAAGCAGGCCGAGCAGAAGGAGATCGAGGTCGTCGAGCCCGGCCAGCTCGGCCCGCCCGCGGCGTCGGTGCGGCGGATGTTCGTGCCGCCGCGCGGCGAGGGGGCCGAGTTGCTCGGCGACGATGCCGCCGGGGTCGCGCAGCGGATCAAGCAGATCGTCGAGGAAAGGCTGAGGTGATGGGCGGCACGCTCGTCGTCGCGGAGCACGTCCGCGGCCAGCTCAGAGACGTCACGAAGGAGCTCGTCACGGCCGCGGCGGAGCTCGGTGACGGCCCGGTCACGATCGCGGTGATCGCCCGCGACCCCGGACCGTTGGCCGCCGCCGCGAATGTCCCCGGCGTCGACGAGGTGGTCGCGGTCGCGGTCGATGCCGACGGGTTCTCGGCCGACACGGCGCTGGCGGCGATCGAGCAGCTCGTCTCCGAGCGGGAACCGTCGGTCGTCCTGACCGGCTTCACGGTCGACGCGATGGGCTTCGCGCCAGCGCTTGCCGCCCGCATCGACCTCGGCTTCGCCTCAGACGTCGTCGCGGTGCGCCGTGACGGCGGCGCGCTCGTGGTCGAGCGCGACTTCTACGGGGCGAAAGTGCGTGCGGAGCTCGAGTTCCCCGGCCACGATCGTGTGCTCCTGATGCTCCGCCCGACCGTGTGGGCGCCGGCTGAGGGCACGGGCTCCGCAACCGTGTCGCAGCTCTCGGTTGCCTCCGAGAGCCGCAGCCGCCACCTCGAGTACGTGGAGGCGGGCGGGGAAGGCGACGTGGACATCACGAAGGCGGACTTCCTGCTTTCGATCGGGCGCGGCGTCGGCGAGAAGGACTCGATCACGCGGTTCGAGGAACTCGCGACCGCAATGGGCGCGACACTCGGCGTCTCCCGCCCGCTCGTCGACGCCGGCTGGATGCCGGCGGCACGCCAGGTGGGCCAGTCCGGGAAGACGGTCAAGCCGAAGGTGTACCTCGCGTTCGGCATCTCGGGCGCTGTGCAGCACCTCGCGGGCATGAAGACGTCCGGGACGATCATCGCGGTCAACACCGACCCGGAGGCGGCGATCTTCGGGGTCGCCCACTACGGCGCGGTCTGCGACATCTTCGACGTCGCCGAGGAGCTCGAGAAGTTGTACTGAGGGGGCGCGGCCCCGCGTCACGGCGGCCGCGTATAGTCGCCCGGAACGATGCTGGCAGCCGAGGTCCCAACCCGCGAGACGTTCGCGAACCTGCCCGTCTGGGCGATCGCATTCTGGTACTTCCTGATCTTCGTCTCGGTCTGCGCGTTTGCCTGGGGTGTCTGGCGGCTCGCGCGCAAGTACCGGGCGGGCCGCGGGCCGGCCGAGCCGGATCGTCCGGCCGAGCGGCTGGCGCGCGGCGCGAGGGTCGTGCTCTCCCATTCCTGGATCCGCCGTCGCGACCCGCTCTCCGGGCTCGGCCACCTGTTCGTCTTCTACGGCTTCCTCGTCCTGTTCGTCGGGACGGCGATCCTGATGGTGCAGGACGACATCGCGGGCCCGGCCGGGTTCGAGTTCTTCGAGGGCTGGTTCTACCAGGCCTACTCGCTCTTCCTCGACGTCTTCGGCGCCATCCTGGTCGCCGGTCTCCTGCTCCTCGCCGGCAGGCGCTGGCTCGTCCGGCCGCCGCGGCTCGACTACCGCAGAGTCGACGGCGGGCCCGAGGACGTGCGCGGCCGCTACGTGCTGGGCGACCGGGCGTTCCTCGGGATCCTGTTCTTCCTCGCGCTGACCGGTTTCCTCCAGGAGTCGTTCCGGATCGCCGAGACCGACCCGTCGTTCGAGACCTGGTCGCCGGTCGGCTGGGCGGTCGGGCAGGCGTTCATCGGCATCGGCTTCGACGGCGGCGCGGCGGAGCTGGCGCACCGGATCAACTGGTGGGTGCACGGCCTGGTCGCGCTCGGCTTCGTCTCGTCGATCCCGTTCACGAAAGCAGTGCACATGCTCGCGGGCCCGGCGAGCGTCGCCACGCGGGACGACCTCGCGGGACGGCGCCTCGTCGAGCTGCCGCCCGACGCGAAGCCCGAGGAGGTCGGCTACCAGCGGATCACCGACTTCGCCCCGCGCCATCTGCTCCAGCTCGACGCGTGCACGAAGTGCGGGAAGTGCCACGAGGCCTGCCCGGCCCGCGCGAGCGGCTACCCGCTCTCCCCGCGCGACCTGATCCTCGACCTGCGCGAGGTGGCGGAGGGCTCGCTCGGCCTGCGCTCCCGCCTCGGGGTCGAGCCGCGCTTCGACGCCGCGGCCCCGCTCGTCGGCAACCCGATCCGGCCGGAGACGCTGTGGTCGTGCATGCAGTGCATGGCGTGCGTCGAGATCTGCCCGGTCGGGATCGAGCACGTCCCGATCATCAACCAGCTCAGGCGGGGGCTCGTCGAGCGGGGGGAGATGGACAGCCAGCTCCAGCAGACGCTCGAGACGATCTACACGTCCGGCAACTCGTTCGGCGAGGCGAAGCGCAAGCGGGCGCGCTGGACGAAGGAGCTCGGCTTCGAGGTCAAGGACGCCCGCAAGGAGCCGTGCGAGCTGCTCTGGTTCGTCGGCGACTTCGCCTCGCTCGACCCGCGCAACGTCCGCAACACGCAGGCGCTCGCCCGCATCCTCCACCACGCGGGCGTCGACTTCGGGGTCCTCTACGACGCCGAGAAATCGGCCGGCAACGACGTGCGCCGGGTCGGCGAGGAGGGCCTCTACACGTCGCTCGCCGAGGAGAACGTGAAGACGATCGAGGGCTGCGAGTTCGGGCGGATCCTGACCAGCGACCCGCACTCCTACAACACGCTCAAGAACGAGTACCCGGAGCTGGGCGCGGGCTGGAGCGCCGCCGACGTCGTCCACCACTCGGAGTTCCTGCTCGAGCTGCTCGAACGCGGGCGGATCGTCCCGAAGCGGCGGCTCGGCTACCGCGTCACCTACCACGACCCCTGCACGCTCGGACGCTACAACCGGGTCTTCGAGCAGCCGCGTGAAGTGATGCGAGCGCTCGGGCTCGAGCTCGTCGAGATGCCGCGAAACCGCGACAACTCGTTCTGCTGCGGCGCCGGCGGCGGCCGGATCTGGATGAAGGAGCTCCGGGACGAGAGCGCGCAGCGCCCGAGCGAGAACCGGATCGACGAGGCGGTCGCGCTCGGCGACGTCCGGTTCTTCACGGTCGCGTGCCCGAAGGACGTGACGATGTACGAGGACGCGATCAAGACCTCGGGCCACGCAGCCGAGATCGAGCTGCGCGAGCTGTCCGAGCTCGTGCTCGAGGCGCTCGAGCTCGACCCGGTCGCGGTCGGGGCCGCGCCCGAACCGTAGGGGCCGGACCTGTCCGGCCCGATCAGGCGACAAGACGGTCCGCGACCAGGCCGATCAGCTCGAACGCGATCGCCGCGGCCACCATCGCCGTGATCTGGTTCGGCGAGTCCTTCGTCGGCAGCAGGCAGACGACGTCGCCGCCGATCACGTCGAGGCCGCGCGCGCCGCGCAGGAGCCGGGTCGCCTCGTCGATCGTGAAACCCGTGAACGCCGGCTCGAGGTTCGAGACCGCCGGCGCGACGCTCGGGTCGAGGCAGTCGAGATCGAACGTGATGTAGACGGGCGCGTCGCCGGCCCGCTCGCGGACGAGCTCGATACAGCGCTCGGGGCCGAGCTCCCGGTAGCGCTCGATCGGGATCACCTCGTAGCCGAGCTCGTAGCTCGGCCCCAGCCAGTCAGCGGTACGCGGGTTCCCGCGCATGCCGATCTGGACGCTGCGAGAAGCATCGACCTGCCCCTGGCGGACGAGGTAGCTGGCCCAGTGCGCCGCGGACTTCCTGGCACCGAGCCAGTGCGGGATCGACTCGTAGGCGTCGATGTGGGCGTCGAGATGGAAGAGCGCGACCTTGCGCCCGCCCGTCAGGCGCGACGACGGCGCCGCGAGCCCCTGCAGGATCCCGCCCGTGACGGAGTGGTCGCCGCCGATCGCAACGGGCCGGGCGCCCGCCTCCGCAATCCGGCGGAAGAAGGCGGTGATCCGCTCGATGCAGAGCTCGTTGTCGTTCGCCTCCGGGAAAGGCACGTCGCCGAGGTCGTGGATCCGGCACGTGTCCCAGGGGGAGAACCCGAACGCCTGGTGGTAGCGGCGCTGGAGCGCCGAGACGTGCCGGACGGCTCGCGGGCCGAGGTGCTGATCGCGCTCGGTCGAGGCGTTCCCGGAGGCGTGCGGGACGCCGGCGAGCGCGACCTCGCAGGCGGCCGGGTCGGGGTCGACGGGGCAGCGAAAGAGCGACGGAATCCCCCACCACTAGAGCCCCTCCACCATCATCCTGTCGCCCGGCGTCAGCTCGTCCCAGGCCATGCTCAGCTCCCCGCCTCGCGGTCTCGACGATCGTCCCGTCCGCAGTAGGCTACGCGGGACGGCGGCCGGGATCGACCGGCCGGGCCCGACGACCGAGGAGACCGCGTTGAGCAAGGAGACCGCCTTCTACGGGAAGCTCACGGCGCTGACCGACCAGTGGATGGATCTGTTCGGCTACTGGGCGCCGAGTGTCGTCACGGACACGCTCGAGGAGTACCGGGCCTGCCGCGAGGCCGCGGCCCTGATGGACTTCACGATGCTGCGCAAGGTCTCGCTCGACGGGCCCGGCGCGCTCGCGCTCGTGAACGGGATCGTCACGCGGGACGTCTCGAAGCTCGAGCCGGGGCGGATCGCCTACGGCGCGCTCTGCGACGAGCACGGGAAGATGATCGACGACTGCACCGTGATCGCGCGCTCTCCGGACTCGGTTCGCTTCTGCGGCGCGAACGACCGCGACTTCGAGATCTTCAGCGAGCGGGCCGGCGGCACGGGCATCACCGTGAGGGAGCACACCGACGCGACACCGCACCTGTGCCTCCAGGGGCCGCGCAGCCGCGAGATCCTCCAGGCCCTGACCGGCAGCGACCTTTCGAACGCGGCGTTCCCCTACTACACGTTCAGGGAGGACGTCGAGATCGCGGGCATCCCCGTGCTCATGACCCGCCTCGGCTACACGGCCGAGCTCGGCTACGAGCTCTGGGTCGAGCGGGACCGGGCGTCCGACCTGTGGGACGCGCTCGCCGAGGCCGGCGCGCCGCGCGGCATGGCGGTGATCGGGATGGTGGCGCTCGACCTGTTTCGGATCGAGGGCGGCTTCATCATCGGCGGCGTCGAGTACGACCCGACCGTCTCGCCCTACGAGTGCGGGCTCGGCTGGTCGGTCGACCTCGACAAGGGCGACTTCCAGGGCCGCGAAGGCTGCCTGCGCGACCGCGACGAGACGACACTGCGGCTGACGAGCGTCGTGCTCGAGTCCGGCGGCGACGCCGCGAGCGGCGCTCGGCTTTCCGTCGACGGGCGCGACGTGGGCGTCGTCACCCAGGCGATCGTCTCCCCGCACCTGGGCAGCAAGACGCTCGGCCTCGCGAAGCTCCACCGCGACCTGCGCGAGCCTGGGACGCTCGTCACGGCCTCGGTCGGGGGCGAGGACGCGCCCGGCGAGGTCGTCCGCCACCCGGTCTACGACCCGGAGCGGCGCCGCGCCCGGGAATCGTAGGGCGGGTCGCGACCCGACCCCGGTGGCTAGCCCGCCGGCGGCTCCAGCTCCACGTCCTCCCGGGCGAGCAGCTCCCGTGCCTCGGCGAGCTTCGCGAGCGACCCGAGCTCCGAGAGCTGCTCGAGGGCCTGGGGCAGCTCGGCGCCGGAAGCGGCCAGCGTGACGACACCGCCGATCTCGTCCGCGAGCGCGCGCACCCCCTCGACGAGCACCCCGTGGGCCTCCTCGAGCGCGTCCGGCGGCTCGAGCGCGGCCAGGGCGTTCGCCGCCGCGACCAGTCGGAGCTGGACGTCGGTGGCCACGGCCGCGACCTCGTCGGGCCGAGCGGCCTCGAGCGTCGCGAGCGCAGCATCGACCTGGCCGAGCTGGGCCGACACCGAGGCCACGTACTCCTCCTTCGACACGCCGCCGCCACAGCCGGCAGCGAGCGGCAGGACGGCGAGCAGTCCGAGAGCGAGGAGGCGGCGCACCGCCCGCCGATCATAGTCGGCTCGCGCCGACGGGCCGGCTAGCCTGCCGCCATGGAGCACGCCCAGCCCCGCGGCAAGTGGCTCTTCCTCTCGGTCGTCGCGCTCGTCGCCGGCGGCCTGGGGGCGTTCGCGATCTGGGCGTTCGCGCTCCGCGACGGCGACGAGAGCGCGGGCGGCGGGCCGGCCGCGCCGCTCACCCAGGCCGAGCGGGAGACGCTCGCGGGCTTCCACGAGCTCGCGACGACGCCGGACGCGTCGATCAGCGCGGCAGGAATCGGTACGACCTGCGACGACGTCACCGGCATCGTCCGCACCAAGCCGTTCGGCGCCTACAACACGAACGCCTACCCGGACGACTCCGACCCCCTCCCGTCAGCCCCGCTCCCGGGCACGGCCCACTGGGCGGCCGCCGCCGACCTCGAGGCACTCGGCTACCCGCCGCGGCTCCTGCGCCAGCTCGTGCTGCGCACCGCGTTCGGCTCCGCGGACGACGCGGAGGATTTCACCGGCGCCGTCCGCGACTGCCACGTGGAGCTGCGGTCGGCCCTCGCGGCGGCGACCGCGTAGAGGCGGCAGCGGCGAGGCGTTCGCGCGCGGAGCCGATGTCCGGGCGAGACCCGTCTCACCCCTACTCGTACTGGAGCGCCTCCAGGACGTTGAGGCGCGCGGCGCGCCTCGCCGGAAAGATCGCCGCGGCCATGCCCGCGAGCACGGCGATCGCCGCGAAGACGACCAGGTTGACGACCGGCACGGAGAAGATCACTCCCTCGTCCTTCAGCGCCTGGGTCACGAGCACGGCGAGAAAGAGGCCGAGCACCATCCCGAGCACCGCGCCGATCATCGCCGTGATCACGCTCTCATGGCGGATCATCCGGCGCACCTGGCGGCGGGTCATCCCGACCGCGCGCAGCATCCCGAGCTCGCGGGTTCGCTCGAACACCGAGAGGACGAGCGTGTTGACGATGCCGAAGAGGCTCACGATCACGGAGAGCGCCAGCAGCACGTAGAGCAGGTTGAGCAACGGCCCGATCGAGTCCTGCTGGCTCTTCGAGAACCCGCTCTTCGTGTCTAGCTTCACGCCCGGGAAGTCGACGAGGGCCGCCTCGAGCGCCCGCTCGCCCCCGGCCGTCGCTCCGCCGGTGACGCTGATGAAGGTGTAGAGGTTCTTCGGATCCTGGAAGCTCGCGTCGAAGGCCTCCCGCGAGATGCTGACGTTACCGAGCATCTCCCAGAACGGCGGCGCCTTGTAGACGCCCTTCACCTCGACCGAGAGCTGCGTGCCGTTGGGCGTCTCGACCCGGAGGGGACTGCCGACGGAGAGCGCCTCGTCATCCGCGAAGCTCTGCTCGACGATCGCGCCGCCATCGGCGAGCGACGCGAGCGACTCGTCCGAGCCCTCCACCCAGTCGAAGTCGTAGACGCTCGCGATCGCGGCTGGATCGATGCCGGTCACGTTCTCCTCCGTCCCGTTTGCGCGCCCGCGGTCGCCGCGGATGCCGACGACCTCGGTGCCTGGCACCGCGGCGAGGGCAGCGTCCGAGGCCGGCTCGAATGGCGTGAAGTTGTCGTCGGACACGACGACGTAGTCCGCATTGACCTGCCGGTCGATGGCATCCCCTACCGAGTCGCGCAACCCCTGAGCGAGCACGGCCACGAACGTGATCAGCGCGAGGCCGATCATCAGCGCCGCCGCGGTCGCCGCGGTGCGGTGGGGATTGCGCATCGAGTTCTCGCGCGCCAGCCTGCCCGCGGCGCCGCCGACCCGCACCGCGGGCCAGCCGAGCACCGACGCGAGCGGCCGGACGAGCCGCGCCGAGAAGCCTGCGACGCCAACGAAGAGGATCAGGCACCCGGCGCCGATCCCTCCGAGCCGCTGGCCGATGCCGATGTCGTCGGCAAACATGCCGTACAGGAGCAGCGCGAGCCCGAGGACGGTTGTGATCGCGGCGATGTAGGGCGAGAAGCGCGAGAAGCGCGAGCGCGGCAGCGTCGCGCCCTCCCGAACCGCCGCGATGGGCGGGACGCGAGTCGCCCGCACGGCCGGCAGGATGCCCGCGACGAGCGTGATGACGACACCGGCGACGACGCTGACGGCCACCGTCCGCCCCGCGAAGACGATGCCCGCGGTCGGGAGGTCGAGCCCGAACGAGACCAGAACCGAGTTCAGGCCCTTCGCCAGCCCGAGCCCGGCGAAGAGACCGACGACGGAGGCGACGAGGCCGATCACGAGCGCCTCGAGGATCACGGAGCCGAGCACCTGCCGCCGCGAGGCACCGATCGTCCGCAGGGTCGCGAACTCGCGCACGCGCTGCGCGACCGTGATCGAGAGCGTGTTGAAGATGACGAAAGCGCCCACGAAGAGCGCGATGCCACCGAAGGCGAGCAGGAAGTAGCGGATGAACTTCGTGAAGTCCGCGACGTCCTTGGTCGCGTCCTTCGCCTCCTGATCCGCCGTCTGCACCTCGGTGCCCACGGGCAGGATCGGCTGGATCTCGTCGACGAGCTGTTGCGGCGCAACCCCCTCCTTCGCGGCGGCCTGGATGCCGTCGAGCTGGCCTGGCTTGTCGAAGAGCGTCTGGGCCGTGGGGATGTCGAAGACGGCGAACGTCGCGCTGCCGATCGAATCGACCGAGCCGAACTTCGCGATGCCGGAGATCGTGAACTCCCTGATCGGCCCCTCGGCGGCGACGCCGATCGTGTCGCCGACGCCGTACCCCTCCTGATCGGCGGTGCCGGCGTCGATGACGACCTCGCCCGGACCGCTCGGCCAGGCGCCGGCCGTGAGCTTGAGCGCGTTGAAGCGTTCCTCGCTCGTGTCGATGCCGAAAGCGAGCGCGGGCGCTCCCTGGGTCGAGATCAGGTCTCCCTGCTTGTCGGTGAGCTGGGCGAAGTCGGAGATGCCCCCGACGGCCGCCTCGACGTCGGGTAGGGCCTTCACGTCGGCGAGCACGCCCTCGTCGAAGGGAGGTGGCAGCCCGAAGTCGGTCTCGAACGCGCCCTTGCCGGTCACGACCGCGTCCGTTCCCGCGTAGGCCTCGACGAAGAGGCTGTCGAACGCCTTCTCGATCGTGTCCGTGAGGACGTAGGTGCCGCTGATCATGGCGACACCCAGGACGATCGCGAGCGCGGTCAGCGTCGCGCGGAGCTTGCGCCCCGCGAGCCCCTTCAGCGAGACCCCGATCATCGCCGGAGCTCGTTCATCGCCGCGAGCACCTCGGACGCGGTCGACTTCCCGGCATCCCTCACGATCAGGCCGTCGGCGAGGAAGAGGATGCGGTCGGCCATCGCGGCAGCCCGCGGCTCGTGCGTCACCATCAGCGTCGTCTGCCCGTACGTGTCCACCGAGTCGCGCAGGAGGTGGAGGATCTCCTCGCCCGTCGTCGAGTCGAGGTTCCCGGTGGGCTCGTCGGCGAAGAGGACGGTCGGCTTCGAGATCAGCGCGCGCGCGATCGCGACGCGCTGCTGCTGACCACCCGAGAGCTCGGAGGGGCGATGCGCGCGGCGGTCACCGAGGCCGACTTTCGCGACGATCTCCTCGACCCAGGCTTTGTCAGGCTTCGTTCCGGCCAGGTCGAGCGGGAGCGTGATGTTCTCCGCCGCCGTGAGCATCGGCAGGAGGTTGAAGAACTGGAAGATGAACCCGATGTGGTTGCGCCGGAGCAACGTCAGCTCCTGGTCGCCCATGCGTGTGATGTCGATGCCGTCGATCGATACCTCACCCGCGGTCGGCCGGTCGAGCCCGGCCAGGATGTGCATGAGGGTGGACTTGCCGGAGCCCGACGGCCCCATGACAGCCGTGAACTGACCCCTGGGAACGTCGAGCGTGACACCGCGCAACGCGTCGACCGCCGTGTCGCCCTCGCCGAAGCGTCGGGTCACCCCGCTCGCCGAGACGACGCCCCGGGCCGCGCGCGTCGCCCCGATCGAGTCGCCCTCCGCCATCGTCTCCATCGAGCCCCCCGTCACTCGAGCGGGCAGTGCCCGCGCCTGTCCTCGGTCGTTCGACTGGGAGTCTGCCAGCCCGACGCCCGGAAGGCCACGCCGCCCCGAGCCGCACCCCGCTGGCATGGAGCACCTCGAGAGCGAACAGCGCGGCCGCGATCCCGCCCTTCAGGTCGCAGGCGCCGCGGCCGTAGATCCGCCCGTAGCGAACCTCGGCCGTGAACGGCGGTGACGTCCACCGCTCCACCTTCCCGGCGGCGACGACATCGACGTGCCCATTGACGACGAGCGAGCGGCAGCTGCTAGCGACGCTGGAGCTCCGCCCACGCGTCGGTCAACACGTCGCCGAGGGTCCCGGCGATCTCGTCGAACTGCTGCTGGCCGGCGACGAGCGGCGGCGAGATCTGGATCACGGGATCGCCGCGATCGTCGGCGCGGCAGATCAGGCCGCGCTCGAAAAGCCGCCCGGAGAGGAAGTCGCGCAGAAGCCACTCGCACTCCTCGTCGCTGAACGTCTCCCGCTTCTCCTTGTCCTTGACGAGCTCGAGCGCCCAGAAGAAACCGGCGCCGCGCAGGTCGCCCGCGATCTCGAGCTCGAGCAGCTGGGAGAGCGTCCGGCGGATCGCTCCCTCGCTGTCGCGCACGTGCTCGACGACGCGCTCGCGCTTCATGATCTCGAGGTTCTTGAGCGCGATCGCGGACATGACCGGGTGGCCGCCGAATGTGATTCCGTGCATGTAGATGTTCTTCCCGGCCAGGAACGGCTCCATCACCCGGTTCGACGCGATCAGCGCGCCGATCGCCGCATACGAGGACGACAGCCCCTTCGCGGCCGCGATCAGATCGGGGCGGATGTCGTAGCGGATCGAGCCGAACCACTCGCCCACCCGACCGAAGCCGCAGATCACCTCGTCGGCACAGAGCAGGATTCCGTAGCGGTCGCAGATCTCCCGCACCCCCTGGAAGTAGCCGGCCGGAGGCGTGAACGAGCCGCCCGCGTTCTGCACCGGCTCCATGATCACCATCGCCACGGTCTCGGGCCCGGCCTGAACGATCGCCTCCTCGAGATCCTCGAGCAGGAACGCCGTGAACTCCGCCTCCGTCTCCTCCTGCGGCCGGCGGTAGCGGTTCGTGTTGCGCACGTGAATCGCATCCGGCACGAGCGGCTCGAACGGGGTCCGGAGCGCAGCGATCCCGTTGATCGAGAGGGCCCCCATCGTCGTCCCGTGGTAGGCGATCCGGCGAGCGACCGCCTTCCAGCGCCGCTCGCCGCGCGCCGCGTGGTACTGGCGGGCGAGCTTCCACGCCGCCTCGACCGCGTCCGAGCCGCCGTTGACGAAGAAGACGCGGTCGAGGTCGCCAGGCGCGAGCGAGCCGAGCTCGGCGGCCAGCTCGATCGCGCGCGGGTGCGCGTACGTCCAGTTGGTGTAGAACGGCAATTCGCGCATCTGGGCTGCCGCCGCCTCGCCGATCTCCTCGCCGAAGCCGTAGCCGATGTTGACGGAGAACAGGCCCGCGAGCGCATCGAGATAGCGCTTGCCGTTCATGTCCTCGAGATAGCAGCCGTCGCCGCGGACGATCACCGGCACCTCGGACTCCGCGTAGGCGCCCATCCGCGTGAAGTGCAGCCAGAGGTGATCGTGCGCTGCCCGCTGGAGCTCCACCGGGCTCATGCCGCTGTGCGTGGTGCTCATGCGTTCCCTCCCGTCACCAGTCAGTCGCCGCGGCCCCCGTGGCCGCCATCGCCGCCTGCTCCCGCCGCCGCTGCCACAGCGTGTTGGCGAGCATCAGGCCCACCGCGACGGCGAAGATGATCGTGCCGATCACGTTCACCTGCGGCGGAACGCCGATGCGGACCGCCCCCCAGACCCAGACCGGGAACGTCTGCTCGATCCCGGCCGTGAAGAACGTGATCACGAAATCGTCGATCGAGAGCGCGAACGCGAGCAACCCGCCGGCGAGGACCGCCGGCGCGATCAGCGGCAGCGTCACCCGCCGGAAGGACGCGAAGGGCGTCGCGTAGAGGTCAGCTGCCGCTTCCTCGAGGCTGCGGTCGAACCCGACGAGCCGCGCCTTCACGGTCACGACGACGAAGCTGATGTCGAAGGCGATGTGCGCGATCACGATCGTCCAGAACCCGAGTTGCACGCCGAAATTCAGAAACAGCGTCAGGAGCGACGCGCCGAACACGATCTCGGGCGTCGAGATCGGCATGAAGATGAGAAAATTCGTCAGCCCGCGGCCGCGGAACCCGTAGCGCACGAGCGCCATCGCGATCAGCGTCCCGAGGAGCGTCGCCACGACCGTCACGATCGCCGCGATCTCGAGGCTCGTCGTGACCGCCTCGCCGATCCCCGGCGCCCCGGTCGGATGGGCCCAGTTGTCGAGCGTGAAGCCCTTCCAGGTGTAGTTGAACTTGCCGACGGGGTCGTTGAACGAGAAGACCACGACGACGCCCACCGGCAGCATCAGGTAGCCGAGCGCGAGCACGCCGTAGGCGGTCAGCAGGTGGTGGCGCACGAACGCGAGCGTGCGGGCGCGGGGCCGGCGGGGCAGAGCCGGAGCTTCGGCTACCGCGCTCAGATCCCAGCCCCCGTCAGGCGCTCGGACCCGAGCACCTTCGCGTAGATGAGCATCAGGACGAGCACGGCGCCCATGACGACGAACGAGAGCGCGGCCGCCTGCCCGTACTCGCCGAGCTGCAGGAAGCGCGACTGGATCACGTTGCCGATCATGTACTGCCCCGGCGCCCCCAGCAGCTGCGCGTTGATGAAGTCGCCAACCGCGGGAATGAACGTGAGCAGCGTCCCGGCGAACACGCCAGGGAGCGAGAGCGGCAGCGTCACGCGCAGGAACGCCCGCGCCCGGCTCGCGTAGAGATCCTGGGCGGCCTCGATCAGCCGCCCGTCGATCTGCTCGATCGAGACGTAGAGCGGCAGCGCCATGAACGGGAGGAAGTTGTAGGTGATGCCGGCGACGACAGCCGTCGATGTCGCCAGGAGCCGACCGTCGTCGGAGAGGATCCCGACCGTTTGGAGCACGTCGACGACGAAGCCGTCGTCGGAGAGGATCGTCAGCCAGGCGAGAGTGCGGATCAGGTAGGTGACGAAGAACGGCGCGATGATGAAGAGGAGCAGCAGGTTCTTCCAGCGCCCGCCACGGACGGCGATCCAGTAGGCGAGCGGGTAGCTGATCCCGAGCGCGAGCGCGGTCGCAATCCCCGCGTACTTGAGCGAGCGCACGAACTGCTCGTCGAACTGGCCGATCGCGTCGGAGTAGTTCTCCCACGCCCACGTGAACGTGGTCGTAAACGTCCCCTCCTGCAGGGACGTGTTGAAGAGGTAGTAGAGCGGGACGAGGAAGAACGCGGCCAGAAACGCCACCCCCGGCAGGAGCAGCAGGTACGGCGTCAGGCCCCGCCGGCCGCGCAAGGTCATCGACCGGCGGGAAGGCGGCTGGGCGAGGCGAGCCGCGCCACTGCGAGGCCGGGTCTACGCACCGAGGAGGGCCTGGAACTTCGACTTGTACCCGTCGTTGTTGGACGCGCTGACGTCGAAGAGCTTCGACTTCGCGAGCGTGTCATCGGACGGGAAGATCAGCGCGTTGTTCGCGATCTCCGGGTCGATCGCGAGCAGCGCCTCCTTCGCGCCCTTGACGGGCGAGATGTAGTTGATCCAGACCGCAGCCTCGGCCGCGATCGCCGGGTCGTAGTACCAGTTGATCAGCGTCGAGGCGCTGTAGACGTCCGCGCCCTTCGGGATCAGGAGCTGGTCGGTCCAGATCATGCCGCCCTCGGCGGGCTGGACCCACACGAGCTCGGGGTTGTCGTACTGGAGCTGAACGAGGTCGCCCGACCAGGCCATGCACGCCCAGACGTCGCCCTGGGCAAGGAGCGACGAGTACTCGTTGCCGGTGAACTGACGCACCTGGCCGGAATCGACCGCAGACTGGACAGTCGCGACCGCGCGATCGAAGGCCTCGTCGGTCATCGCGCTCGGATCGTCGCCATTCAGGAGCGCGGCAAGGCCGACCGTGTCCGCCATATCCGTCAGGAACGTCACCTTCCCCTTCAGCTTGGGGTCGGTGAAGAGCTGCTCGAGCGATGTCACGTCGCCGCCGACCTTCTTCGGGTCGTAGCCGATGCCGGTCAAGCCCCCCTGCCAGGGCAGCGAGTAGTCCCGGCCCGGATCGAAGGCCGGGCTCGCGTGGACGTCGAGCAGGTTGACGATGTTCGGGATCGCCTCCTTGTCGAGCTTCTCCAGGAAGCCGAGCTCGATCATGCGGCCCGGCACGCCCGACGTGTCTGTGAGGACGATCAGGTCGCGCCCGACGCTCTGGCCCTGCTCGAGCTGCGGGCGGAGCTTGGCGAAGAACTCCTCGTTGCCGTTGATGTCGCCCTCGAGGTACTCGACATCGATCCCGTACTCCTGCTCGAACGCCTCCAGGGTCGGGTAGCGGTTCCCGCTCTCGTCCGTGTCGAGGTAGAGCTGCCAGTTTGCCCAGACGATGTCGCGAAGCTCCTTCGGAGGAGCCGTGGTCTCGCCGCCCCCGGTCGCGGTCGTCTCGGGGGGCGCAGTCGTCTCGGGAGGCGCGGTCGTCTCGCCGCCGCCCTCGATGCCGCCGCCGCCGCCGCACGCTGCGAGCAGGGCCGCGAGAGACAGGCCCGCGCCGCCGGCCGCGGCACGGCCGAGCAGCTGCCGTCTCGAGATCGGGTCGTTCATTTCTCCGCCTCCTTCGTGGATTCGACGACGAACGTCGCCTCCGGGCTCCAGCTCAGGGTTACCGGATCACCCGCCGCGGCCGGGCGCGCGCCCGGGTCCGCGTTCTGGACGTAGACCGTGAGCGGGCCCGCGAGCGTGTTGACGATGTACTGGTTCGAGACGCCGATGTAGGCGACCTCCGCGATCGCTCCCTCGATCGCGTTCGCCTCACCGGCCCCGAGCCGCACCTTCTCCGGCCGGACGCCGACGGCGACCCGACCGCTGCGACCGGCGAGCGAGCCGGGCGCCGCACGGACCTCGCCGCCAGCGTCGAGCCGCACCACGCCGTCGCCGGACACGGTGCCCTGGAGCAGGTTCGAGACTCCGAGGAAGCCGGCCACGAACGCCGTGCGCGGTCGCTCGTACAGCTCGGCCGGCGCGTCGAGCTGCTCGATCCGACCCTCGTTCATGACCGCGATCGTGTCCGCCATCGTCATCGCCTCCTCCTGGTCGTGCGTGACGTGGACGAACGTGATCCCGACTTCGTGCTGGACGCGCTTCAACTCGAGCTGGAGCTGTTTGCGCAACTTCAGATCGAGCGCGCCGAGCGGCTCATCCAGCAGGAGCACCCGGGGGCGATTGACGAGCGCGCGGGCGAGCGCCACTCGCTGCTGCTGGCCGCCCGAGAGCTGCCGGGACTTGCGCGCTGCCATCGAGCCGATGCCGACGAGCTCCATCGCCTCGCCGACGCGCCGCTTCAACTCGTCCCCCCTGACGCCCCGGCGGCGCAGGCCGAAGGCGACGTTCTCGTAGATCGACAGGTGCGGGAAGAGAGCGTAGCTCTGGAAGACCGTGTTGACGTCGCGACGGTACGGGGGCAGGCCCGTGACGTCGCGCTCGCCGAGGTAGACGGTTCCGCCGGTCGGCTGGTCGAAGCCACCGATCATCCGCAGCGTCGTCGTCTTGCCGCACCCGGACGGGCCGAGCAGCGCGAAGAACCTGCCGCGCTCGATCGTCAGCGAGATGTCGTCGACGGCGACGACATCCTCGCCGAAGCGCTTCGTCACATGCTCGAGGCGGACGTCCGCCTCGACGGCGTTGGCAGCGGCTCCGTCCACGCGCTACCCGATCCCCGCCATCACGCGCCTGCCCGCGTGGAGCGACATGTGGTCGCCCGGCCGGACCGTGCGGAATA
This sequence comes from Thermoleophilia bacterium, assembly GCA_023382435.1. Lineage (GTDB taxonomy): Bacteria > Actinomycetota > Thermoleophilia > Gaiellales > Gaiellaceae > JAHDVS01. Next base: position 17,049 of record JAHDVS010000030.1, on the reverse strand, counting down.
CCAGCGTGCGCACCGGGCTGAGCGCCCGCCCGGCATCGCCACTGACATGGTTTCTCGTGTGGGTTGCGGCCACGCTGATTTCGACCTCCGGATTCCCCACGGTGCGCGAGGATACTCGCGCGAGCGTAACGCCACAAGACACGAATTCGCGGCCTACGCCGCGAGTCCGGAGTCGGACGGAGAGGCGAAATCTATCGTGTACCGATTTGCATGCCCAGCAACGCCGGCGCGCGTGCAACGAGCCGGGCAAGCTGCGACGCCGGCAAGCCGTCCTCCTCGCGCTCCTCGCAGGCGAGAATCGCTGCCCGCACCGCGCCGCCGCCGACACGCCTGAGCGGCTCCGGCGGCAGCCCCGGCACCCGGCGCGTGACGAGCGGCAGCGACGTCCACTCGTCGTCGGCACCGGTAACGAGGGACGCGAGTACCTGCCCGCCGATCCAGGCCGGGCCGACCCCGTGGCCGGAGTAGCCGGCGCCGTAGTGGATTCTCGTTCCCGGCACGGTGGCGAAGAACGGCTGGTGGTCGGCGGAGACGTCGATCGGGCCGCCCCAGGCATGCGTGACCCGCGCCGCCGCCAGCCCGGGCAGCAGCTTGCGCAGACCCAGCTCCGCACGCCCGGCACTCGGACCGTCGGCCGTGAAGCGGGCGTCGACGCTACCCCCGTGCCCGATCGGGCCCGAGCCGCTGCCCATCAGCACGCGCCCGTCTGGCGTCGTTCGGAAGTAGTGGACGAACATCCGCCAGTCGGCGATCGCCTCGCCGCCCGTCCAGCCGATCTGCTCGAGCAGGTGCGGCACCGGCTCCGTCAACACGGCGTAGCTGCCGAAGTTCGTGAGCCGGCTTCGGACCGGCTTCCAGCCGGTCATCCAGGCGTTGGTCGCGACCACCACCTCGGCCGCCCGCAGGCTGCCGGCCGATGTCTCGAGCAGGGTCGGGCTACCCGCCCGGATCCGGGTTACACGCGTGCGCTCGTGCAAGGCGATCCCCTCGCCGAGCGCGGCCCGGCGCAGCGCCCGCGCGAGTCGGGCCGGCTGGACGGTAGCGCACTCGGGGAAGAAGAGCGCGCGGCGGAAGCGCGGCGAGCGCACCCGCTTCGCCACCTCGGCCTCCGACAGCGGCACGACGCGGTCTCCGAGCACGCCGAGCGCACGGGCGGCCGCCTCGGCCCGCTCGAGCGCCGCGTCCTGGAACGGCGCCGCCGAGACCTTCAGGTAGCCGCGCTCGGTCAGCCACACATCCTCGCCGCGCTGCTCGACGAAGGCACGGATTCCGGGCAGGATCCTCGAGCCCGCGCGGGCGAGCTCGAGCGCGGCGCCGTCTCCGACCAGCTCGCGCAGCGAGGCCAGCTGCGTCCAGAAGCCGTGCACGAAGCCGCCGTTGCGCCCGCTCGGCCCCCAGCCACAGATCTCCGCCTCGAGCAGCGCGATCCGAAGCGAGGCGTCGCGCTCGCGCAGGGCGAGCGCCGTCCAGAGCCCCGTGTAGCCGCCCCCGACGATCGCGACGTCGGCGTCCACATCACCTTCGAGCGGGGGCGCGTCCCCCCGCTCGCCGCCCTCCGTCGCAAGCGCCTCCTCGAGCCAGTAGGGCGGTGCCAGCCCCGGCTCGACCGACGGCCGCGGAACGGTCAGAAGACGATCACCCTCCTGGCGGCGACGCCGGCGTCGAGCGCGGCGAAGGCGTCGTTCACGTCCTCGAGCCCGCAGGGCTCGACGAGCGTGTCGAGACGGAGCTTGCCGTCGCGGTAGAGGTCGAACAGCAGCGGGAAATCGACGAGCGGCCGGCACGATCCGTACCAGGAGGTCCGGATCGACCGCTCCTCGAAGACGAGCGGGAGCGTGTCGAGCGCAACGTGGTCGTCCGGGGGCGCGAGCCCGATCAGCACGGTCTGGCCGCCACGCCCGGTGAGGGCGACGGCGAGCTCGATCGTCGTCTTGCGCCCGATCGCCTCGACCGCGTGATCGGCGCCGCCGCCGAGCAACTCGCGCGCGAGGCTGACGACATCAGGCGTCGAGGCATCGAGCGTGTGCGTCGCGCCGAGCTCGCGCGCGAGCTCGAGCTTCGACGGGACGACGTCGAGCGCGAGGATCGCACCCGCGCCGGCGATGCGCGCGCCCTGGATCGCGTTCAGGCCGACGCCGCCGCAGCCGACGACGGCGACGCTCTCGCCCGGCCGCACGCGCGCCGAGTTGAGAATCGCTCCGACGCCGGTCATGACCGCGCAGCCCATCAGCGCGACCTCGGCCAGGGGCAGCGAGGGATCGACCCTGATCGCCGTCTGGGCGGGCACGACCGAGCGCTCCGCGAACGACGACGTGTTGTAGTGGTGGATCCGCGTCCCGTCCCGGTGGAAGCGCGTGCCCCGGTCCGCCATCAGGCCTTCGTTCGACCAGTCCATCCCCTCGCAGAGGTTCGGGCGACCGATCGCGCAGAAGCGACAGCTCCCGCAGTAGGGAAGCCAGGAGAGCATCACGTGGTCGCCCGGCTCGACGTGCGTGACGCCGAGCCCGACCTCCTCGACGACGCCGGCCCCCTCATGGCCCATGATCACCGGGAGAGCCCACGGGTGGATGCCCTGGATCGTGTGCAGGTCGGAGTGGCAGACGCCGCTCGCGGCCATCCGCACCGTGACCTCGCCGGCCTGCGGCGGGTCGAGCTCGACCTCCTCGACGACGAGAGGCTGGCCGTACTCGTACAGAACCGCCGCTCTCACGGCTGTCATCGTAATGCGGACCGGGACCTCCCGGTCCGTACAATCGATCTCATGCGGATCGTCACGTCGCCCGAAGTGCGCTCCTACGTAGGCGAGCACGGAGGACGCCTCTTCATCTGGTCGCAGAAAGCGGGCTGAGGAGCCTGCCCGGTCGTTCTGCGGGCTGCCACGAAGCCCCCGGGGCGCTGGGAGTTCGGCCGGGTCCCGGCCGACGGCTTCGAGCTCTACCTGTCGGCCGGACTGCGTCGGCGCCCTCCCGAGGAGCTGCACCTGAAGCTGCGCGGGCTCTGGCACAAGCACGTGTCGGCCTACTGGAACGGCTTGCCGTGGGTGGCCTGACGTGACGCTCGCCCCGCTCGACGTCTCCCTGCGCGACGCGCTGCTCGAGCGGGTCGACCCGGCGCTCTGCGCGGCGATCTCGACCGTGCGGCCGGACGGGTCGCCCCGGGTCGTACCGGTCTGGTACCGCTGGGACGGCGAGCGGATCCTCGTCTGGAGCGGCGCGGACCGACACTGGGTGCGCGACCTCCGAGCCGAGCCCCGCGTCGCGCTCTCCGTGCACGAGCACACGGCGCCCTGGTCGGCGGTCGTGCTGCGCGGGCGGGCGTCGGTTCGCGCCGGCCCGGTCGCCGAGCTGCGCGACGAGACCGAGGCGATCGTGCGCCGCTACGTGCCGGCAGAAGAGGTGGCCTCGACGATCGCGGGCTACGACGACGGCAGCCTCCACGCGCTCGTCACGATCGAGCCCGGGCTCGTGGACGCGTGGGCGACGCCCTCCTGAGATGATCGACCCCCGCGTCGAGATCGGGCACGTCCACCTGAAGGTCGCCGATCTCGAGCGGGCGCTTGGCTTCTGGCGCGACGTGCTCGGCTTCGAGCTCCAGGAGCAGCTCGGCGATCAGGCGGCCTTTCTCTCCGCGGGCGGCTACCACCACCACATCGCCCTCAACACCTGGGAGAGCCTCGGCGCCCCGCCGCCGCCTCTCGCAACGACCGGTCTCTACCACGTTGCCGTCCGCTACCCGGGCCGGCGGGAGCTCGCGGAGGCGGTGCGAGGCGTGCTCGACGCCGGGATCCCGCTCGAGGGCGCCTCCGACCACGGCGTCAGCGAGGCGATCTACCTGCGCGACCCGGAGGGCAACGGCGTCGAGCTCTACCGCGACCGGCCGCGCGAGTCATGGGCCCGCTACCCCGACGGGCGGATCGCGCAGAAGACGGAGCCGCTCGACCTCGCCGGCCTGCTCGCCGAGCTCGAGCGCTAGCGATGCGCGCCATGGTGCTCGACAGCCCGGGCAGCCCGCTGCGGCCGGCCGACCTTCCCGCGCCCGCGCCCGGCCCGGGCCAGGCGCTCGTGCGCGTGCGCGCGTGCGGGGTTTGCCGTACCGACCTGCACGTCGTCGACGGCGAGCTGCCCGAGCCGAAGCTGCCGCTCGTGCCCGGCCACCAGATCGCCGGCACGGTCGAGGCGAGCGGCCCGGGCGTCGAGACGCTCGCGCCCGGCGTGCGGGTCGGGATCCCCTGGCTCGGCTGGACGTGCGGGGAGTGCCGCTACTGCCGCGAGGGCCGTGAGAACCTCTGCGACCGCGCCCGCTTCACGGGCTACCACCTCGACGGCGGCTTCGCCGAGCTCGCGGTCGCGGACGCTCGCTTCTGCTTCCCGCTCCCCGAGGGCTACCCCGACCTCCAGGCGGCGCCGCTCCTCTGCGCCGGGCTGATCGGCTACCGCTCGCTGACGCTCGCCGGCGACGCCGAGCGGCTCGGCCTCTACGGCTTCGGCGCCGCCGCCCACATCGTCGCTCAGGTCGCCCGCTGGCAGGGTCGCCGCGTCTTCGCCTTCACCCGGGCAGGCGACGAGCAGGCGCGGGCGCTCGCCCGCGAGCTCGGTGCGGAGTGGGCCGGGGACGCCCTCGGCGCGCCACCGGAGGAGCTCGACGCAGCGATCGTCTTCGCCCCGGCCGGGGAGCTCGTTCCCGCCGCGCTGGGCGCCGTCGGGAAGGGCGGCGTCGTCGTGTGCGCCGGCATTCACATGAGCGACATCCCCTCGTTCCCGTACGAGCTGCTCTGGGGAGAGCGGGTGCTGCGATCGGTCGCGAACCTCACCCGAGCCGACGGCCAGGAGTTCCTCGCGCTGGCGCCACGAGTTCCGGTTCGGGTCGAGGTGGAGCCGTACCCGCTCGAGCGGGCGAACGAGGCGCTGGACCGGCTCCGGGCGGGCCGGGTGCGCGGAGCCGCCGTGCTCGTCCCGTAGCCCGGAGAGCCCGACCGATGCTGCAGGGTGCTCCCGGAGCGTCCGATTCCCCTCCTCGAGCTCGTCACCGATCCCGGGAACCTGGCCTTCGGGCGCGTCGCCGGGAAGGCGGGCTTCACCAGAGAAGGGATCCTTCGCACCTCGCTCGAGCGCCGCGACGAGTGGGCGGATTGCGTCATGTACTCGCTCCGGTCCGGAGAGATCGGGGTGCGCTGATGCAAGACGTAGCGCTCCGGCCCACGACGGCCGCCGCCCGGGCGGCCGCGGCTGCGTAGTATCGACGCTCTCGATGTCCTCGCAGGCCGAGATGCCGCTCGCCGACGCCGTCCGGGCGTTTCTCGCCGATCCCGCGATCACGCCGTTCACGACGCCCGGGCACAAGCGCGCTCCCGGGCTCACCGATCCCCTGCTCGCCGCCGACGCCCCGCTCTCCGCCGGCGCCGACGACCTCCACCTGTCCGGGGACGTGCTCGGGAGCGCCGAGCGCCTAGCCGCCGGGCTGTGGGGCGCGGACTGGTGCCGCTTCTGCGTCAACGGCTCGACGCACGGAAACCAAGCGCTCGCGCTCGCCGCCGGCAGGCCGGGCGATCGCGTCGTCGTCTGCCGCGGCCTGCACAAATCGCTGTTTGCAGGGCTCGTGCTGGCCGGGCTCGAGCCGGTCTGGGTACGGCCTGACGTCGATCCGGAGACCGGGCTCGCGCTCGGCGTCCCGGCGGAGCGGATCGCGGCGGCGCTCGAGGCGCACCCGGACGCGCGCGGCGTCTTCCTCGTCGAGCCCAATTTCGTCGGCGTCTCGAGCGACGTCGCCGCGATCGCCGCCACGTGCCGCACCGCCGGCGTCCCGCTGGCAGTCGACCAGGCCTGGGGCGCCTACCTCGGCTTCCACCCCGCCCTGCCGCCGCACGCGCTCGCGCTCGGGGCCGACGCCCTCGTCACGTCGGCCCACAAGACGCTGACGGGCTTCACCCAGAGCGCCTACCTGCTCGCTCGCGCGGGCAGGCTCGACCTCGACCGCCTCCGCGAGGGCTTCGACGCCCTGAACACGACGAGCCCCTCCGCCGGGATCCTCGCGAGCCTCGACAGCACCCGCGCCCTGCTCGCCGTTCGAGGCGAGGAACTGCTGGCCGGGGTGCTCGCCCTGGTCGCCCGGGCGCGGGCGGAGCTGGCGGCGATCGAGGGGCTGCGCGTGCTCGGGCCGGACTGCGGCTGGGCCTACGACCCGGCCAAGCTCGTGCTCGCCCTCGCTGGCACCGGGGCCGACGGGATCGCGGTCGAGCGGGACATCTGGGCCGAGGGCGTCCGCGTCGAGCTCGCGAACCGTGACACGCTCGTCCCGCTGATCACGATCGGCGACAGCGAGGAGAGCGTCGGACGGCTCGTCTCGGCGCTCACCCGCTCGCTCGAGCGCCGCCGCGGTGAGCCTCGCGCGGCCGGCGGCGCGAGCGCGGTCTGGGGCGTCGAGCCCGAGGTCGCCCTGAGCCCGCGCGAGGCCTTCTTCGCACCGCGCGAGACCGTGCGTGCGGCGGTGGCCGCGGGCCGGATCGCAGCCGAGACCGTGGCGCCCTATCCGCCCGGCATCCCCGCGATCGCGCCCGGCGAGGTGCTCTCCACGCCGCTGCTCGAGGCGCTGGCCGACGCGGCCGCGACCGGCACGCGGCTCGCCTACTGCGCCGACTCGTCCCTCGCGACCATCCGCGTCGTTGCGCGCTGAGCTCGAGCGGATCGTCGGCTCCGAGGGCGTTCTCCCGGGCGACACGGCGCCCTACCTCGAGGATGCGACCTCGACGCTCGGACTGCGCGGGCACGCGGACGCGATCGTCTTGCCGCGGACGCCGGAGGAGGCCGCCGGGGTCGTTGCCTGGTGCTACGAGCGCGGCGTCCCGATCGTCCCGCGCGGAGGCGGCACGGGCTTCGCGGGCGGCGCCGTCCCCGTGGCCGGCGGGGTCGTCGTCGCGCTCGAGCGGCTCGCGCGCGTGCGCGCCTTCGACCCGCTCGCCTGGCGCATGCACGCCGAGGCGGGCGTGCGCACGGCCGAGGTGCGGCGGCTCGCCCGGGAGAGCGGCCTCCACTTCCCACCCGACCCGGGCGCGGCCGAGCAGTCGCAGATCGGGGGCAACGTGGCCACGAATGCCGGCGGGCCGCACGCCTTCAAGTACGGCGTCACGGGCCGCTGGGTGACCGGACTCGAGGCCGTCGTCGCGCCGGGCGAGCTCGTCACGGTCGGCGGCCCGATCCGCAAGGACCAGTCCGGCTACGACCTACGCGGCCTGCTCGTCGGATCCGAGGGCACGCTCGGGATCGTGACCGCCGTCTGGCTTCGCCTCGCGCCCGCCCCGGAGGCGGCCCTGCCGGTCGTCTCGTTCTTCGACGGGACGGACACCGGCTGCGAGGCGATCGAGCGCGTGCTCGGGAGCGGCCTCGTCCCGGCCACCCTCGAGTACCTCGACGGGGCAACGCTCGCGATCGCGGCGCCCGCATTCCCGGGCTGCGTGCCCCGGGCGGCCGGGTTCATGCTCCTGACCGAGGCCGACGGCACGCGCGAGGAAGCGGCACGCCTGCGCGCCGACCTCGTCGACGTGCTCGGCGAGACGGCTCTCGCCGTTCGGGCGCCCGAGTCCGCCGCCGAGGCGGGCGAGCTGTGGCGCTGGCGCGAGGGGATCGCGTTCGCGGCGACGTCCAAGTGGGGCAGCAAGCTCGGCGAGGACATCACGGTGCCGGTCGACCGGCTCGCCGAGGCGATCGGGGCTGTGCCCGCGATCGGCGCCCGCCACGGGCTCGAGGCGATCAGCTTCGGCCACGCGGGCGACGGCAACCTGCACGCGAACTTCCTCTTCGACCCGAAGGCGCCCGGCGCCGTCGAGCGGGCTCGCACGGCGGCCGAGGACGTGGCCGCGCTCGGGGTCTCGCTCGGCGGCTCGGTCTCGGGCGAGCACGGGCTCGGCTGGCTGAAGCGCGGCCAGCTCGCCCGCCAGTGGAGCCCCCGTGCGCTCGAGCTGCACGCGGCCGTGAAGCAGGCATTCGATCCGAAGGGGCTCTTCAACCCGGGCAAGAAGACGTGATCAGGCCGCTCGCGTCCGGCGCGTGCCGGCGAAGGCGCCTGCCAGCGCTGCCGCGACCTCGCCTGCCTCCCCGGGATCGAGCGCCGCGGTCGTGACGCGGACCGCCGGGGGGCTCTCGAGGCGGTAGCGCGAGCCGGGGGCGACGGCGTAGCCCGCCTCGAGCAGGGCGGCGGCGGCGGCCTCCTCGTCGGGGACCGGCACCCACACGTTCAGGCCGGTGCGCCCGCGCGTCTCGAGCCCCCGCGCGGCGAGCTCGCCGATCAGGGCCTCGCGCCGCTCCCGGTAGGTGGTCGCTGCCCGCTCGAGCAGCGGGGCCGTGGCCGGATCGGCGAGCAGCGAGAGCACCGCGTGCTGGAGCAGCCTGCTGACCCAGCCCGGGCCGAGCCCGAGCCGCCCCTCGACGCGGGCGACCGTGATCGCGTCCCCGGCCAGGAACGCGAGCCGCAGGTCCGGCCCGAGCGACTTCGCGACCGAGCGGACGAAGACCCAGCGCTCGCGACCGCCCACCGTGGTGTACGGGGGAACGCCAGCGACCGCACCCAGGTGGTCGTCCTCGACGACGAGCACGTCCGGCGCCGCGGCGAGCAGACCCCGCAGTTCCTCCGCCCGGCCCGCGTCGAGCGCGGCGCCAGTCGGGTTCTGGCCGCGCGGGGTGAGGACGAGGGCCCGGCAGCCGGCCTCGAGCGCCCGGGCGAGAGCGCCGGGGATCATGCCCGCGTCGTCGAGCGGCACGGCCACGGGTACGAGCCCGAGCGCCCGCACGAGGTCGAGCGTGCTGCCGTAGCAGGGGTCCTCGAGCGCGACCCGGTCGCCCGGGCGCAGCCGGGCCTCGAGCGCGCGTTCGACCCCGTCGAGGGCGCCGGAGACGACGCAGACGTTCTCGGCCGGTACGCCGAGGCGCTCGAGCTCGGCTCGGATCGCCGCAACGAGGGCGGGCACGACCGGCTCCTCCCCGTAGAGGTAGCCGGGCGGGTCGAGCGAGCGGAGCACGGCGACGAGGTCGGGCAGCAGCGCCGGGTCGGGATTCCCCGTCGCGAGGTCGCGGACTCCGGGCGGAACCGGCCGGGAGGGGTGCCGGGCCGCGAGGGGCGGGCGAGCGCTGACGGCAACCCCGCGGCGCTCCTGCCCGACGACGATGCCGCGCCGCGCGAGCTCCCGGAACGCCGCCGCGACCGTGGCCGGGCTGACACCGAGCTCGCCCGCGAGCCGGCGCACCGCCGGCAGGCGCGCGCCGGGAGCGAGCCCGCCCGCCGCGACGAGCGCCTCGACGCTCCCCGCGATCTCGCTTGCGCTCCCACCGGTGATCTGATACTGTGCTGCCTCAACCATCGTTCTGTACTATAACAAATGCCGAACCCCGTTACCGACCGCGTCCGCGTTCGCCGCCACCCCGAGCGGGGCGCCTACGACCGCGCGACCGTCGACTCGATTCTCGACGAGGCGCTCGTCTGCCACCTCGGCTTCGTCCACGACGGGCAGCCGTACGTGATCCCGACGCTGCACGCGCGCGTCGGCGACACGGTCTACGTGCACGGCTCGGCGGCGAGCCGGATGCTGAGGACGCTCGCCGCGGGCGTGCCGGTCTGCCTGACCGTCACGATCGTCGACGGGCTCGTGCTCGCGCGCACCGCCTATAACCAGTCGGCGAACTACCGCTCGGCGATCGTGCTCGGAACCGCGCGCCTGGTCGACGACCCGGACGAGAAGCTGCGCGCGCTCGAGGCGTTCACCGAGCAGCTCGTGCCTGGCCGCTGGGCCGAGGTGCGCCCGCCGAGCGCGAGCGAGCTGAAGGCGACCACCGTTGCCGCGCTCCCGCTCGAGGAGTGCTCCGCCAAGGTACGCAGCGGGCAGCCAGGCGACAGCGGCGGGGATCTCGACTACCCGGTCTGGGCGGGCGTCGTCCCCCTCGCCGTGCGCGCGGGGAAGCCGGTACCGGCGCCCGATCTCACCGCGGGGCTCGAGCCGCCCGCCTACGCGCTCGACCTCGACGCCGCGCGGGCCGCCAGGCACTCCGCCAGCTAGCATCCGGCCCGTGAAGGTCCGGGCCGCCGTTCTCGAGGAGTTCGGCCGGCCGCTCGCGGTGCAGGAGGTCGAGCTCGCCGAGCCGAGGGCCGGCGAGGCGCTCGTCCGGCTCGCCGCGTGCGGCGTCTGCCACACGGACCTCTACACGGCGTCGGGCGCCGACCCGACCGGGTACGCGCCGTGCGTGCTCGGGCACGAGGGCGCGGGCGTGGTGGAGCGGGTCGGCGAGGGCGTCACGCTCGTGCGCCCCGGCGACCACGTCGTGACGCTGTTCGCCCCCGAGTGCGGCAAGTGCGTTCACTGCCGCAACCCGCGCACGAACCGCTGCGTCTCGATCCGCGACCAGCAGGGGCTCGGCTTCCTCCCCGACGGAACGACGCGCTTCTCGCGAGACGGCGAGCCGCTGCGCCACTTCATGGGCACGTCCACGTTCGCCGAGTACACCGTCATGCCCGAGATCGCGCTCGCGAAAGTGAGCTCCGAGGCGCCGCTCGCCGGCTGCGCCCCGTTCGCCTGCGGGCTCTCGACCGGAATCGGCACCGCCCTCTATACGGCGCGCGTGGAGCCCGGCTCGACGTGCGCGGTCTTCGGCTGCGGGCTCGTCGGGCTGGGCGCGGTGATCGGCTGCCGCCTGGCGGGCGCCGGGCGGATCGTCGCGATCGACCTGGCCGAGTCTCGCCTCGCGCAGGCGCGCCACCACGGGGCGACCGACACGCGCCCCGCCGGCGCCGACACGGTCGAGTGGCTGCGCTCGGAGACCGGCGGCTTCGGCGCCGACTACACGTTCGAGGCGACCGGAAACGTCGCGGTGATGCGGCAGGCGGTCGAGGCGGCGCGGGAGGCGTGGGGACTCGCCACGATGATCGGCGTCGCAGGCAAGGGGGAGCTGCTCGAGATCGTCCCGCGCCTCCTGATCACCGGCAGGCGCGTCGCGGGCTCCTCGTTCGGCGGCGTCAAGGGCCGCACGCAGGTGCCGCAGCTCGTCGAGCGCTGGCTCGCCGGCGAGATCGACGTCGACGCGCTCGTAAGCGCGCGCGTGCCGCTCGCTGCCGTCAACGAGGCCTTCGCGGCGATGGAGCGCCAGGAAGGTATCCGCACCGTGATCGAGCTCCCGTAGCTCGGAGAGGAGACCGACGTGATCATCGAGCGAACAGAGCACCCGGGCTGGCTCTCGAACGCGTACCTGCTCGCCGACCGCGACGGCGGGCACGGCGTGCTCGTCGACTCGAACGGGGTCAACGAGCCCCTGCTCGCCGCGGCCGAGCGGCTCTCGCTGACGATCACCCACGTGCTCGTCACCCACCACCACGAAGACCACGTTGTCACGTGTGCCGCGGACGCGGCCCGCTTCGGCGTCCCCGTGCTCGGGCACCCCCTGGCCCGCGAGGCCGGCGTCCCGCTCGACGGCACGATCGGCGACGGCGACGTCGTCCGCTCGGGGGGGCTCGAGCTGCGGGTGATCGAGACGCCCGGCCACTGCCGCGACCACCTCGCGCTGCTCGCGGGCGAGGACTGCCTGACGGGCGACTGCCTGTTCGCGGGCACGGTGGGCGGAACCGCGGGCGGCGGCCCGACAGGCTACGCCGACCAGGTGCGCTCGATCATGGAGCGGCTGCTCGCCCTGCCACCGCAGACCCGCCTCCACCCGGGCCACGCCGGGCCGACCACCGTCGCCGCCGAGTGGGAGTCGAACCCGTTCGTCCGCGTCTGGCGGGGCCTCGACCCGGAAGGCACGGAGCCCTGCCGGGTCGCGGGCGAGGAGGCGACGCTCGTCCTCTGGGGCCCGGACTACGACGGCACCCACAAGGCCTGGGTGCGCTACCCGGACGGACGCGACCAGATCGTCGGCGGCTCCCGCGTCGAACGGCTGTAGGGGCGAGCCTGACCCGCCCCCGCGCCTCCGGACGGCCGAACGCCGCCACCACGAGGTAGGGGCGGGTCATGACCCGCCCC
>JAHDVS010000030.1:0-4957 GCA_023382435.1 Thermoleophilia bacterium | reverse complement strand
CTCCGGACGGCCGAACGCCGCCACCACGAGGTAGGGGCGGGTCATGACCCGCCCCCGCGCCTCCGGACGGCCGAACGCCGCCACCACGATGTAGGGGCGGGTCATGACCCGCCCCTACCTGGCTGCGGGCGCCATGTCCGCAACGGCCGGTGCGGACGCTACGCTGGCCGGCCGTGCGCCTGATTGTCGCCCGCTGCGAGGTCCGCTACACCGGCCGGCTCACCGCGACCCTGCCGGAGGCGCTGCGCCTGCTCGTGATCAAGTCCGACGGCTCCGTGCTCGTGCACGCGGACGCGGGCGGCTACAAGCCCCAGAACTGGATGACGCCCCCGACCGTGATCGAGGAGGACGGCGACCCGCCCGCGCTTCTGCGAGTACGCAAGCTCCGCGGCGACGAGCAGCTCGAGATTCGAATCGCGGAGGTCGTGTCGGACACGAGCCACGACATGGGCGAGGCGGCGGCGCTCGAGAAAGACGGCGTCGAGGCTCACCTCCAGGAGGCGCTCGCGGCCGCCCCCGCGTTCTGCGGCGACGGCCTGCGCCTCGTTCGCCGCGAGTGGCCGACGGACATCGGACCCGTCGATCTCATGTGCCGCGACGATCTGGGCTTCGTCGCGGTCGAGGTCAAGCGGGTCGGCACGATCGACGCGGTCGAGCAGCTCGGCCGCTACCTAGAGCGGCTCGAGGCCGACGGGCTTCCGGGCTGCCGCGGCGTGCTCGCCGCCGGAGTCGTGAAGCCGCAGGCGCGCACGCTCGCCGAGGCGCGGGGGCTCGGCTGGGTAGAGGTCGACCTGGAGCTCCTCCGGGGCGAGCGCGAGCCCGAGCTGACGCTGTTCTCGGCCTAACCACGCACACGGAGCGGGTCAGGACCCGCCCTCCAGGGTGACGAGGGCCACGCCGCGTTCAGTGCAGCGGCGGCTCCCAGCCTTCGAGCACCGGCGGCTTCCAGTCGGTGCCGACCGTCCTGGAGCCCTCGACCCACGGGCCCAGCTCCGCCTGCGGGAACTTGCAGTGCACCTCTTTGAGCTGGATCCCGTAGGAGTTGCCCGAGATGAGGTGCTTGATCAGCACCTTGCGAGCGAGCTCGTCCTCCCGGCCCTCGGGGATCGGGAAGTAGATCTTCAGGAACGAGTTCGAGTAGCGGTCGAACACGGCCGGCGTCCCGTCTTCCTCGAGCAGGTGGATGTCCTCGAGCCAGTTCAGGTCCTGCCCGGGCGTCGCCGCCAGCAGGTCGATGTCCTCGACCAGCGCGATATCCTCCTGGTAGGGGAAGCGTTTCCCGGACAGGAACTCGGCGTCGATCCCCTTGATCTTCTCCGGCTCGCGGTAGGCGATCCCGTGGTGGTGATCCCGTTCTGGGGCGGGCGGTGGGGTTGGTTCCTGCGTCGACATCTCTCCTCCTCTACTCCGCGACCGACAGCCGCTCGACCTGCTCGCGCGGATGGTGGAGCTGCATGTCGTCCTCCTGCTTCTTCCCGAGCAGGCGCTTGATCTCGGCGAGCGTCTGCTGCTCGGTCACGCCGGGGATATAGGTCGTGCCCGCGAGCGGCACCCGCGCCATCGCCGCCGCCTCGACCGTCAGAGCGCACAGATCCTCCGGCTCGAGCGAGTGCACGTTCGTCTTCCCGCACGCGCGCGCGAGCATCTGCAACTCGAGCGTCATCGTGTGCAGGAAGTTGTAGACCCGCTCCGAGGCCTCCTCGACCACGAGCCGCTTGCGCAGCTCCGGGTCCTGCGTCGCCACCCCGACCGGGCAGCGGCCCGTGTGACAGTGGTAGCAGTAGCCGGCCGGCACGCCCACCGTGCCCTCGTAGTCGGTGACACCCGGGAGCTCCTTGTTGCAGTTCAGGGCCATCATCGCCGAATGGCCGATCGCGACCGCCTTCGCGCCCAGCGCCAGGCACTTCGCCACGTCCGCGCCGTTGCGAATCCCGCCCGCCACGACCAAGTCGATCTCCTCGGCCAGGCCGACGTCCTCGAGGGCGCGGCGCGCCTCCGGGATCGCAGCCATCAGCGGGATCCCCGTCTCCTCCGTCGCGATGTGCGGGCCGGCGCCCGTGCCGCCCTCGGCGCCGTCCAGGTAGATGATGTCCGGACCGCACTTCGCCGCCATCCGCACGTCGTCGTAGACGCGCGATGCGCCCAGCTTGAGCTGGATCGGGATCTGGTAGTCCGTCGCCTCCCGGATCTCCTGCACCTTCAGCGAGAGGTCGTCCGGGCCCAGCCAGTCCGGGTGCCGCGCCGGCGAGCGCTGATCGATCCCGGCCGGGAGCGAGCGCATCTCCGCGACCTGCTCCGTCACCTTCTGACCCATCAGGTGGCCGCCCAGCCCGACCTTCGCCCCCTGCCCGATGAAGAACTCGACCCCGTCGGCAAGCATCAGGTGGTGCGGGTTGAACCCGTAGCGGCTCTGGATGCACTGGTAGTACCACTTCGTCGAGTAGTCGCGCTCCGGCGGGATCATCCCGCCCTCGCCCGAGCACGTCGCCGTGCCGGCCATCGATGCGCCCTTTGCGAGCGACATCTTCGCCTCGAGCGAGAGCGCCCCGAAGCTCATCCCCGTGATGTAGATCGGGATGTCGAGCTCGAGCGGCTTCTTGGCGAAGCGCGCACCGAGCACGGTCTTCGTCACGCACTTCTCGCGGTAGCCCTCGATCACGAACCGGGTCAGCGTGCCGGGCAGGAACATCAGCTGATCCCAGTGCGGGACCGGCTTGAAGATGGAGAAGCCGCGCATCCGGTAGCGGCCCAGCTCAGCCTTCATGTGGATGTCGTTCATGACCTCGGGCGTGAAGATACGGCTCGTCCCGAGGACGGTCTTCTCGCTTGGGGCGGTCTCGTCTGCCATCGCTTCCCTTTCAGCGGGGCGTCCGAAGGACGCTCGGTGGTGACCCCGTTCGGGGGCGGGTGGTGGGGTCAAGTTCGCGGGGTGGTGGGAGATTCAAAGAACGAGCTTCCGCTCGGACGGCTCGAGGGTGTCGTAGTTGTAGAGCTTCTTGCCGCACACGAACTTCTGGAACTCGGGCGGCGTGCCGAGCCCGTAGATCGAGAACTTCCGCTCGATCAGCTCGCCGTCGGTGTCCGTCCACTCGCCCGGCACGCAGTCGATGCCGAGCGACTTGACCGTACCCGCGACGTAGATGATGCCGTCGTACATCGAGTCGCCGAGCCCGGGGCCGACGTCGCCGCAGATGATCTGGCGGCCGCGCTGCATCATGAAGCCCGTCATCGAGCCCGCCGAGCCGAGCACGATGATCGTGCCGCCCTTCTGGTCGATCCCCGTGCGGGCACCGACGCGGCCCTTGATCACGAGATCGCCGCCGCGCAGCGCGGCGCCCGTGAGCGAGCCCGCGTTGCTCTCGATCACGACGACCCCGCTCATCATGTTCTCGCAGGCCGACCAGCCGACCCGCCCGTCGATCCGGATCTCCGGGCCGTCGATCAAACCGCAGCCGAAGTAGCCGAGGCTGCCCTTGAAGCGGAGCTTGCAGCGGGTGAGGATGCCGACCCCGAGCGAGTGCTTCGCGCCGGGGTTCTCGACCGTGATGTCCGTGACGCCCTGCTCGAAGAGCAGCCAGCGCAGCTCGAGGTTGATCTGCCGCGTCGACAGCTCGGCGGCGTCGAAGACGGCCCTCGTGCCGTCGATCTCCGAGATCTTCGGGATCTCCGCGAACGGCTCGGCCAGCCCGCGGGCGTCGTAGGTGATTCGCCGTTCCCCGGCTAGCGCTTCCATACCAGCACCTCTCGCTCGTAGGGGTCGTACGTCTCGATCTCGTGATCGATCACCGCGCGGATCGCGATCTCCTCTGAGGCCAGGGCGACCAGGTCGTCGCTTTCGTAGAGCACGAGCGGCTTCGCCGCCATCTCGTCCTTCGCGACGCCGAGCGCGCGGTCCGTGACGGCGATGTAGGTGAAGACGCCGTCGAGGTCGTCGAGGCTCGCGCGCATCGCCTCCTCGAGCTCCATGCCCGCCTCGATCTTCTCCGCCAGGTAGACGGCGATGATCTCGGAGTCGCATTCCGACTGGAACCGGTGGCCCGACCGCTCGAGCCGCCGCCGCCACATGAAGTAGTTCGTGAGCTGGCCGTTGTGGACGACCGCGATGTCCGAGAACGGATAGGCCCAGTACGGGTGCGCGCCCGAGATGTCCACGTCCGACTCGGTCGCCATCCGCACGTGCCCGATCGCGTGCGTGCCCGTGATCTTCTCGAGCTGGTACTGCTCCGAGACCGTCTCCGCATCGCCCAGGTCCTTGACGATCTCGAGCGCCCGCCCGAGCGACAGCACCTCGGCGGAGGGGACGTCCTCGACGAAGTCGGCGACGTCCTTGAGCGAGCCGTCGTAGCGGAAGCGCATGCGGAAGGCGTACTCCGTGTCGAAGTCGACCTCCTCGATCGTCGCCCCGAGCGACACGAGCCGGGCCTCCACCTCCCTGCGGTGCCGCTCGAGCCGTTCCGCGAACTCGTAGTCGCGCGCGTCGTTGGCGTCCGCGAGCTTGTAGCGCATCACGTAGTCGTCCCCCGGCTTGCGATAGAGCGCGTAGCCGGTCGAGTCGGGGCCGCGGTGCTTCATCGACTGGAGCATCCGCGTCATGTCCGTACCGATCGGGTGCTCCGCCCCGTCCCGGTAGATGATCCCTGCAATCCCGCACATAGGCGCCGTCCTCTTCCGTCGCGTTTCGCCGACGCCGCCGTCAGGGCAGGACGTCGAGGTATTCCTTCACGTCCCAGTCCGTGACCTCGGCGCAGTAGCGCTCCCACTCGTCGCGCTTGTAGTGCGTGAAGACACGGTACATGTCACCCGGCAACGCCCTCTTGACCACATCGTCGGCCTCGAGCGCGTCGAGGGCGTCGCCGAAGTTCATGGGGATGCGCGCGACCTCCTTGCCCGCCTCCATCGCTTCGTAGATGTTGCGCTCCTCGGGCTCGCCCGGGTCGAGCTTGCGCTCGATCCCGTC
>JAHDVS010000029.1 GCA_023382435.1 Thermoleophilia bacterium | reverse complement strand
TGCCCGCAAGCGCGGTCGGCTAGTCGCCGCCGCACTCCTTCAGCCCGTAGTCCGCCGCGATCGCACCGGCCTGGTCGTCGATCGGCTTGCCCTCGGCGAGGATCTTCTGGATCTTCTCCAGGTCGCCCGCCTTGGCGGCCTCCAGGATCTCCTTGCCGAGCCCGACCTGCTGGTCGATCAGCGCGTACGCCTCGTTCAGCTTCGCCTCGTCGGCCTCGGGCGGCTTGAGCGCGCGCAGATCCGCGAGGGACTTCGTCTGGATCTCGATCGCGTCGGCGGCAAGCGTTGCGATCTCCTCCATGGTCTCGGGCTCACCGAGCGCGTCGATCTTCTCGTTGGCCGCCTTGCAGATCGCGTCCGCCTGGGCGATGTACTCCTCCTTCGTGAGGCGGTCACCGCCGCCGCTACCGCCGCAGCCGGCGACGGCAAGCTCGGTCAGGCCGTAGTCCGCAGCGATCTTGTCGGCCTGGTCGTCGAGCGGCTCGTTCTCGGCGATCAGCGTCTGGATCGCCTCCAGATCTCCCGCCTCGGCGGCCGCCTTGACCTTCTTACCGACCTCGACCTGCTGCTCGACCAGCGCGTAGGCCTCGTTCAGCGTCGCCTCGTCCTCCTCCGGCGGCTTGAGCGCCCGCAGCTCGGCCAGGGAGCCTTCCTGGATCTCGATCGCGTCGGCGGCAAGCGTTGCGATCTCCTCCATGGTCTCGGGCTCACCGAGCGCGTCGATCTTCTCGTTGGCCGCCTTGCAGATCGCGTCCGCCTGGGCGATGTACTCGTCCTTCGTGAGGCGATCGCCGCCTCCGTCGCCACCGCCGCAGCCGGCAGCCACCCCCGCCAGCGCGAGCGCCGCGACGGCAGCTGCTGCCCGTACCCGCATCTTGTCCTCCCTGTCTCGTCTTTCTGCACCTGATCGCGGCGCCTGACTGCCCGGCCGCAATCCTGGCAGCGCGGCCGGACGGGCCGCGCCCCCCGGTAATCGGCAGAGGCCGGGGCAGACTGTAGCCGGGCCTCAGTCCGCCCGGCGACGGTCGGCGAGCACCTTGACGGTCACGAGCAGGGCCAGGTAGAGGCTCGCGCCGACGACGAGCCAGATCGGGCCGACGAAGAACCAGGCGACGGCGCCTCCCGCGACGACGGCGGCGGTGGCGAGCAGCCACCCCTCGATGTCGAGCTCCTCGATCCAGGCGAGGTTCGCGAGCACCACCTCGCCGAGTGCGATCCATTTCTCCAGCGTGGCCTCCTTCGGCGAGGAAGGCTACGCGACGGGGTCAGGTCCTGCATCAGCGCCGGGGGCAGTTCCCGGGGGTAGCACGGGGGTAGCACCGCACGAGCACACCCGTCATGTATGTCACGCCTGTCGCTTTCACGAAACCCGCGCTTTCCAGGGTGTTCGCTCAACCATGCGGCGAACGAGTGTTCGTTGAATGGGCGGTACTGGGCTCGAACCAGTGACCCCCAGCTTGTCGAGCTGGTGCTCTCCCAACTGAGCTAACCGCCCCGCGGACGCGGATTCTAGCTGACGTCAGCGCGGACGGAGCGCGGCTCGCGCACGCGCGAGGTAGCTAGAACGACTCCGGGCACCACGGGTTCCGGTCGGTGCGAAACAGGAGGTCGGCACGGGCGAGCGCGGCCGGGCAGCGCTCCTCCACCCGCCCGAGGCGGGCGAGCGCGGCGAACGTGAAGCCGCCCAGGTAGATGGAGGCGAGGTCGCTGACGTCGAGGACGAGCTCGGGCTCGCCGCCGGGCGTGACGGAGGCCCCGCCCGGCGACGCCTCGAGCGTGAGCGTCCCCTCGTTCCAGGGGCAGAACGCGTCCGTCAGCCCGAGCCGGAGCGTCCCGGCGGCCGCGTACCCGCGCCCGGCGAGCGCCGCGGCCACGTCGATGAGGCGAAGCCAGAGGCCGTCGCCGACGCTCAGGTGCAACCGCGCGGGCTCCTGAACGAGCAGGAAGAGCGGGTGGTCGATCGCGAGCCGCCGCGAGCTCAGCGTCTCCATCAGGTCGACGCCGAACAGGTAGCGCCACAGCTCCCGCTCCGCGACCGGGGAAGTCGCAAGCGCCTCCGCGACCTCGAGGCGGCTCTTCGGCACCCCCCGCTCCCACGCGCGCCGCACCCGGTAGAGCGCGTACGCCTCGGGGCGACCATCCAGCTCGAGCACGGCGCGGCAGAGCGGACCGGCGCCCTGGCGCTCGTGCTCGTCGTCGGCGAGCGTCACGCACTCCCACGCGAGCGCCGAGCGCGCGAAGAACCCCGGCGTGGCCACACGCACGCGGTCGTACACGGCCGGGAGCAGCTCGAGCGCCTCCGCGTGGCCGACCAGCCGCACCCCTCCCTCCGGCTCCGCCGGGTGGCGCAGCGCGAAGCGGTCGCGCTCGGCCTCGATGCGGGCGTTCCAGCTCGCGAGCCCGTAGCCGAAGCGGTGGTAGATCCCGCCCTCCGAGGCCCACAGAACGGCGAGAGGCTCGCCCCAGGCGTGGAGGTCGTCGAGCTGGCGGCGCATCAGGCGGGTCAGAAGCCCGCGGCGGCGGTGCGTGGGGAGCACCCCTACCGAGGTCACCCCGCCCGCCGCGAGCGTCCCGCCGGGCACGGTCAGGGAGAAGCGGACCGCCTCCGCGGTCCCCACGACTTCCGCCCCGTCGAGGGCGATCAGGCAGCGGTCGAGCTCGGTGACCGGCCGGATCCGGTCGAGCAGACCTGCCGGTAGATCGCCGCCGTGCGCGCTCGCGATCGCCTGGCCGAACGCCCCGTACTCGTCCTCGCGGGGGATCCTGAGCTCGAGCTCCACGCCGGCCAGGCTAACGAAAGCTCAGCGCGGCTGGCAGGCGGGGCAGCGGAACGTGCGCCTGCCGCCCAGGTCGAGCCGCTCGACCGCGGCGTCGCAGAGGGCGCAGCGCTCGCGTCCGTAGACGCGGAACGCGAGCGCGCGCGGGATCTCCGCCCGGGAGAACCCGAGCGACTCCGCGTCGACCGTGACGATTCGCCCGTCCTCGACGCCGCGGCGCAGCATCCCCTCGACGGTCGCCCACAGCCGCTCGAACTCCTCGCGCTCGAGGGCAAACGCCGGCCGGCGCGGGTCGATTCCGACCGCGTGCAGTGCCTCGGCACGGAAGATGTTCCCGACACCCGCGATCACGCGCTGGTCGAGCAGCACAGCACCCAGAGGAGAGCGGCGCCCGCGCAGCCTCGCCCACGCGAGCTCCGGGTCGGCGTCCGCGCGCAGCGGGTCGGGCCCCAGCCGGGCCAGGATCGCCGCCTCCTCGTCCGGATCGACGAGCGCGCAGGCCGCCGGGCCGACCAGGTCGACGCCACCGCGAGCGTCCGCCAGCCGCAGCCGCACCGTCGCCCGCGGCTCGGGCGCCGGCGGCTCGAAGCGGCCGAACTCCCCGTAGCGGCCGAGGTGGACGTGGAGGACGGCGCCGCCGTCGAAACGGTAGAACAGGTGCTTGCCGTGCGCCTCGACCCGATCGAGCACGCGGCCGTCGATCCGCGCCGCTGCCGCCGCCGCCCGACCCTGCGGGGAGCTCGCCACCAGCGCCCGCCCCGCGAGCGCGGCGCCGTGCTCGCGCGCGACCCGGTGGACGGCGTGCCCCTCCGGCACCGGTCAGGCGATCCGCTCGAGCGGTGCGTACTCGAGCAGCAGGCGCCGCTCGGTGCCGTCCCCCGCGAAGCGGACGGTCACGACGCCGCCCGGTTCGATGCGGATCACGATCCCCTCGCCGAGCGTCTCGTGGCGCACCGTGTTCCCGGTCGCGAGCTCCGGCGCGGTGCGGACCGGCGGGGCCTCACGGCCAGGTGGCCGGTACGACGACCACGAGGTCGGGCGCAGCCGCTCGCGCTCCGTCCCCTGCCCCAGCTCGTCGAGGAAGCGGCTCGGCAGGTTCGCGCCGCGCGTCCCCCAGAGCGATCTCTGTGTCGCATGGGTCAGCACGAGCCACGCCCGCGCGCGCGTCACGCCCACGTAGAAGAGGCGGCGCTCCTCCTCGACCCCCTGCTCCTCGATCGAGCGGGAGTGCGGGAACACCCCCTCCTCCATCCCGAGAATGAAGACCGCCCGGAACTCGAGCCCCTTCGCGTTGTGCAGCGTCATCAGCGTGACGAGGCTCGCCTCCTCGTCGAGCGAGTCCTGGTCGGAGGCGAGCGAGATCCCCTCGAGGAACCCGGACAGCGTCGGCTCCTCCGCCCCCTCGTGGTACTCGCCGGCGACCCCGACGAGCTCGCGCAGGTTCTCGATCCGCCCGCGCGCCTCGATCGTCCTTTCCGCCTCGAGCGCGGTCACGAGCCCGCTTCGCTCGAGCACCGCCTCGAGCAACTCCGGCACCGTCCGCTCGCCCGCGCCCGCCCTGAGCGACTCGAGCAGCGAGCGGAACGACGCGACCGCCTTCAGCGCGGCCGTCCCGAGCCCCGCCTCGTCGGCGCGCACGAACGCCTCCCACAGGGACACGCCGAGCGTGTCGGCGAACGTCCGCAGCCGACCGAGCGACGTGTCGCCGATCCCGCGCCGGGGCCGGTTTGCGATCCGGGCGAGCGAGATCGCGTCGTCCGGGTTCACGAGCAGGGCCAGGTATGCGACGGCGTCGCGGATCTCCGCCCGCTCGTAGAAGCGCGGGCCGCCGATCACCTGGTAGCCGACGCCCTGGCGGGTGAGCACGTCCTCGACCACCCGCGACTGCGCGTTCGTGCGGTAGAAGACCGCGATCTCCGACCCGGACAGGCCCTCGTCCGAGACGAGCCGCGCGATCTCCGACGCGACGAGCCGCGCCTCCGCATGCTCGTCCTCGACCTCGACGATCCGCACCGGCTCGCCGTCGCCGAGCTCGCTCCAGAGCTCCTTCGGCTTGCGCTCGCGGTTGTTCGCGATCACCGTGTTCGCGGCCTGGAGGATCCGGTTCGTGGAGCGGTAGTTCTGCGCGAGCGCGACCAGCCTGACGTCGCCGAAGTCGCGCTCGAACTCGAGGATGTTGCGGATGTCGGCGCCGCGGAACGCGTAGATCGACTGGTCCGGGTCGCCGACCGCGCACACGTTGCGATGCTCGCCACCGAGCAGCTGGAGCAGCCGGTACTGGGCGTGGTTCGTGTCCTGGTACTCGTCGACGAGCACGTAGCGAAACGCCTTCCCCCACCGCTCGCGCGCGTCCGGGAAGCGCTCGAGCACGTCCACGGTCAGCATCAGCAGGTCGTCGAAATCGAGCGCGTTCGACGCGAACAGGCGCCGCTGGTAGAGGTCGTAGACGTCGGCGACGGTCTGGTCGTAGAACGAGCCGACGAGGCTTCGGTACTCGTCGGGGCTGACGAGGCGGTTCTTCGCGTTCGAGATCTGCGCGTGGATCCCCGACGGGGCAAACCGCTTCGGGTCGCGGTCGAGCTCCTCGAGGCACGCCTTCACCACCCGCACCTGGTCTGCCTGGTCGACGATCGTGAAGCTCGCGCGGTAGCCGAGCCGTTCGGCCTCCCGCCTCAGAATCCGCCCGCACGCGGAGTGGAACGTCATCACCCACATGCCGCGGACGACCTGCCCGAGCAGGCCCTCGAGCCGGGTGCGCATCTCGTTCGCGGCCCGGTTCGTGAACGTGATCGCGAGGATCTCGTTCGGCTTCGCCCCGCACGCGGCGACGAGATGGACGATCCGGTGCGTCAGGACGCGCGTCTTGCCGGAGCCGGCGCCCGCGATCACGAGCACCGGGCCCTCGGTCGCGAGCACGGCCTCCCGCTGCGCGGGGTTCAGCTCCGCGAGGTAGCGCTCCGGGGATAGGACCGTCAAGCCGACCGGCCCCGCAGCGGGCCCAACGCGTCCGCGAGCGCCCTCTCCAGCCATGCGGTCGCTGTCGCCAGCGCCGCGGCGTCCGCCGACTTCAGCACCAGGTCGACCTCCGGCCCGTCGTCGAGGAAGCGCGGGTAGCTGCCGACGGACACCGCGGGGTGGCGGAGTTGCGCCTCCTCGAGTACGTGCACGATCTGGCCCTCGCCCGTCCGGTAGCTGCGCCGCCAGGCACCGATCGGCTCGCTGCGGAAGCGCTCGGCGATCGCGTCGAACATCGCCTCCATCTCGCTCGGGAGACCGGGCAGCACCCAGACGTTCCCGAGCGTGAAGCCGGGCGCGCCCCCGAGCGGGTTCTCGATCGGCTCCGCGCCGCGGGGCAGGCGCGCCCAGCGGGCCGCGTACTCGTCGAGGCCGCGCGGGGCGAACCGCTCGCGCAGCTCCGCCGCCAGCCCGGCGATCTCGACGCAGTCGACCGCGAACGCGTGCGCGATCGCCTCCCGGGTGAGATCGTCCGGGGTGCCGCCGAGGCCGCCGGTCACGAACACCTGGTCGTAGCGGTCACGGCCGGCGAGGAAGGCGCTGATCGCCTGGATCTCGTCGCGCAGCGCGGCCAGGGCGAGCACCTCGACGCCGAGACCGGCGAGACGGCGAGAGAGCCACGACGCATTCGTGTTCTCGACGTCCCCGGAGACGATCTCGTTGCCGATCGTCAGAACGGCGGCGGTCGACGGGGCCATCGCTCCGAGTATAGGAGCGGCGGGAGAGGCCGCCGCCTCAGAGCGGGAACGTGCGGCGCGAGAGGGCGACAAGCGCCTGGGCCGTGACCCAGACCGGGGTCGTGACGTAGCGGGAGCTGTAGCGGAAGCTCCCGTCGCGCTGCTGCATCCGGCGGAGATAGGCGAAGGAGGCCTTCCCGGGCTCTTTGCCGGCGGCGAGCAGCCCCTGGATCGCCCACGAGGTCGACTGCACGTCGGAGCCACGCCCGGCGCTCATCTCGAAGCCGCCGTCCGCGTTCTGGAGCTTGCGCAGGTAGGCGACGGCCCGGCGGATCACTCTTGCCTTCGACTTCACCCCCGCAGCGCGCAGCGCCTGGATCGCGGCCGCGGTGTCGTTGGAGTCGGGTGCTCCGCCCGCCTGCCACGAGAAGCCGCCGCTGCGGTGCTGTGCCTTCTTCAGGTAGCGGATCGTGGCCTTGCCGGCCGGACGGCCGGCGGCCCGTAGCGCCAGTACTCCCCAGATCGTCGAGTTCAGCGTCGGCCCGATCATGCCGTTCGAGCGCCGCAGCCCCTCGAGCTGGCCGGCGAGCGCGCTCACGTTCTGGCCGAGCGCGGCAAGCGCGAGAATGCGTAGCTCGAGATCGGTTGCGGTCGGAAACGGCTTCCCGGCCAGGTACGGCGCCGCCCCCGGCACCGATCGCCCCGCCGCGCGTAGACCGAGCACGGCCCACGCGGTCACGCTCGGGTCGGCCTGGCGCCCCGGCTCGGCGAAGCCGCCGCTCGACTGCTGGCGCGAACGCAGGTAGTCGGCTGCGCCGGCCTTCGAGGCCTGCGCGGGCGCCGCGAGCGCGAGTGCCACCAAGACCGCGGCCGCAACCGTCCCCAACCTGGCAATCACGCCCACGCGACCTCCGTTCGCAGCCGCCGCCCATAGCGGTCGAGCACCCGCCTCAGCTCCGGGCCGGCGGCCAGCGCGAGCATGGCGTTGCCGGCCGCGTGCGCCACGTCGAACGGGAGACCCCGGGCGAGCTGCGCCGCGAGCGCCTGCCAGGTGTGGGGGTAGAAGCTGAGCCACATCCAGATATCCATGAATGCGCTGAAGCCGAAGCCGAGCACGGCGCAGAGGACGGCGAAGGCAAGTCGCCTCGTCACGAGCGGGGCGAACGCGGCTCCGGCGGCGCCGCAGGCGCCCCAGGCGAGCATCTGCCAGGGTGTCCAGATGCCCTGGCCGAGAAAGAAGTTCGAGGCGAACGCGGCGATCGCGCCGACACCGATCCCGGCTCGCAGCCCCAGCGCCACCCCCGCTGCGACCGCGATCACCGTCACCGGCTGCACGCCCGGCACGGCCGCGAAGAGGACGCGGCCGGCCGCGGCGACGCCACCGAGCGTCGCGATCACGGCGATCTCCTTCGCCGATCCCGGCCCGGTCTCGAGCCAGGCGGCTCCGGCGACGACGAGAGCGCCGGCGGCGAGCAAGAGCGCGATGCCCGATCGGCTCGGGTCGAGGGCCGCCCACACACCGGTCGCGAAGGCGCACGCGGCGGCAGCGATCACCGCCGTCCGGGCCCGGCCCGGGAGCACCCCGGCCGACCTAGACAAGGACAGTCTCCTTCGCCGCCATCGAGACGCGCCGGTGGCACGGGAACGCCCTGTCGTGGGTGGCGACGAGCACGGCGTGTCCGAGCTCGGCGTAGGCGGCGAGCCAAGCGGCCAGCGCCTCCTTGCGCTCCGGATCGATGCCCCGGGTCGGCTCGTCGAGAATGAGCAGGTCCGGCTCCGCGACAGCGACGGCGGCGAGCCCGAGCCGCTCACGCTCGCCGCTCGACAGATCGCGCGGGTGACGGTCGGCCGCCCACTCGAGGCCAACCATGGCGAGCGCGGCGCGGGCGCGGCGAAGATCACCGCCAACGGCGAGTGCGACCTCCTCGTCGACACGCTCCCGTACGAGGTAGCGGCCGGGATCCTGGGACAGGTAGCAGGCGCGGCCCGCCCGCCGGATGCTCCCAGCGGCCGGCTCGAGCAGGCCGCAGGCGATCTTCGCAAGCGTGGTCTTGCCGCACCCGTTCGGTCCCTCGAGCACGACGACCTCGCCGCGGTCGACAGTCAGGGAGACATCGTCGAGCACGGGAACGCGGTCGTAGGCGAACGACACGCCGGCGATCTCGACCGCGGGTGCCCCCTCCGGCCATGTCCCGGTGCCAGGCACCCGGACATGGCCCGCGAGGACCTGGCCGGCCGGGTCGGGTGGCGGGAGGAATGCGGGGCGGTTGGCGGCCAGCCAGCCGAGCGCCTCCTCGCGGGGAGCGTCGAGCAGGAGCCGGCCCCCGTCGACGAAGAGCACGCGCTCGGCGAGCGCAAGCGCGCGGCCGGTGCGCTGCTCCGAGAGCACGACCGCCGAGCCGAGCCGCCCCACCGCGTCGAGGAACGCTTCCGCGGCCTCCGGATCGAGCTGCGAGGTCGGCTCGTCGAGCAGCAGCAGGCGCGGGCGCAGCGCCAGCGCCGAGGCGAGGCAGACCCGTTGCAGCTCCCCGCCCGAGAGCTCCGCGGTCCGGCGACCGGCGAGGTGAACGGCCCCGACCGCCGCCAGGGCCTCCTCGACGCGCGCGGGGATCTCAGTCGGCAGCGTGGCGAGATTCTCGAGCCCGAACGCCACCTCGTTCGCGACGGAAGCCATCACGATCTGATCCTCCGGATCCTGGAACACGGTCGCGACGGTGCCGGCCAGGTCGGCGGGGCGCGCCTCGCGGGTGTCATACCCCGCCACCGTCGCGCGCCCGCTGAAGCTGCCCCCGTGGAAGTGGGGCACGAGCCCGGCAAGCGCCCGCACGAGAGTCGACTTGCCAGCCCCGGACGGGCCGAGCAGAGCCACGACTTCGCCCCGCCGAAGCTCGAGCGAGATGTCCTCGAGCGCCGCCCGCCCGCCGCCCGGATAGGTGAAGCAGACTCCTTCCACGGCGACTAGAGCCACAGCACACCCGCCACGACGAGGAGGGGGGCCGACCCGGCAGCGACCCGGTCGAGAGCGCCCCAAGCGGGCCGCGGCGCCCGCGTGCGCCCGGCGCGTCCGAACCCGCGAGCCTCCATCGCCTCCGCCAGGTTCAGCGCTCGCTCGAGCGAGCCGGAGACGAGCGGCGAGACGAGCATGGCGCGGCTGCGCACCCCATCGAGCTCGAGGCCCCGGCCCCGAACCGCCTCGGCCAGAGCCGCGGCGTCGCGTTCCAGCGTCGGCACGAGCCGCGTGGCCAGAACCGCCGCGAACGCGGATCGGCGCGCGAAGCCGAGTGAGGCGAGCAACCGGTCGTGGTCGAGCAGCAGCGCGTACGCCGCGAACGCGAGCGCGACCGCGGCCAGCCGAAGCCCGGCGAGCGTCCCGGCCGCGATCTCCTCCCGTGTGATGTCGATGACCCCGAGCACGGGCACCGTCGGGCCGCGCCAGAGCACGTCCTCGCCGAGCACCGCCACGAACGGCCACACGACGACCACACCCAGGCCGGAGGCGAGCGCGCCGATCAGGTAGAGGCGCTTGCGTCGCACGGGCGCTTCCAGCACCAACGCCAGCAGGAGCCCGAAGAGGACCGCAACCGACGCCAGGTGCTCCGCGAGCAGAGCGGCGGCCGCGGCGGCGGCGAACAGGAGCGCTGCGGGGACTGTCGCGAGCTTCATCCGACCACGTTCCCGCGCTCGTCGAACTCGGCCGTGTACCGGTGGCGGACGATCGCCGGATCGACGACGAGCGCCGCGAGCGCCGCCCGAACGGCGGGCTCGGAGCCCTCGAGCCGGAACTCGACCGGCGAGTCGTTCGCCTCCCCGCGCGTCGCCGTCAACGTCGCACCGGCCGCACCGGCGCTCAACGCGACCACGAACCGGTTCGGCTCCCCTGCTCCGCCCGGGGGCCCGAGCACGAGCTCGAGCGCGGAGGCCTCGATGCCGGCCGGCGCCTCGACGACCCACGGGCGCCGCTTACCCGCGAAGCCGTGCAGGAACGGCTCGGGGAAGGCGCCGACGACGACGGGCTCGCGCATGGTCTCCGCCCACGGGCGGAAGTCCCACCAGGCGACGTCGCCCGGTCCGAGCGCGATCTCGGCGGCACCGACGTCGGGCTCGATCCCGTTGACGAAGAAGAACCAGTCCTGCCGGCCGCTGAGGCTGCCCTCGATCCCCTCGATCGACTGGACGAAGCGCCCGCCGTAGCGGGTCTCGATCTCGGCGGCGCGGTCGAGCGCCCGGAGCACGGTCAGGCCCGCCGGGACATCGGCCGTCAGAATGACTTCCGCGCCCCGATCGCGCGTCACCCAGACCCGAGCCCCCTCGGCCTCGCTCACCGCGTCCATGACCGCGGTGCTCGAACGTGCCGTGTCCACGCCGATGCTGGCGGTGGCCGCGTTGCCACCGTCCTCGCTCCCGCTCTCGCCGGCGGCGGTCGAGCCACCGCAGCCGGAGAGGGCGAGAGCGAGTGCGAGGACGAGAGCCGCGAGAGCGAGTCTGCGCACGACGGTCGCTGCCCCTAGCGGCGGCGGGTGATCTCCTCGGAGCGGACGAGCCTGTCCTTGGTCGCCCGCAGCGTGTGCCAGTGCCCGGTCGGGCACAGCCGCCCGCTCTTCGACGCGACGGAGCGGCCGTCGAGGAGAAACGCGACCTTGCGCACGAAGCTGCGCTCGCCGAGATCGTTCACCTTGTAGGCGCGGTAGCAGCCCCGCGCGACCCTGTCGAGGTCGAGCGTGAGCGGCCCGCCCGTGTCCCCGAAGGTCGCGTAGTACCAGAGCACCTCGTCGCCCGGCTCGAGCTCGTACGCGTCGGCGCCGACCGGCGGCGAGACCCCATTGACCTTGTAGACCCAGCCGCTCGGGCCCTCCCCTGGCGTGCGGCCGACCTGGGCGACGTAGGGGCCGAAGGACGAGACGAGCAGGTGGTAGTAGAAGTCGCCGGCGATGCTCGCGGCCTCGAGTGCGCCGAGCGCCGTCGGCTCGGCCAGCTCGACGTCGCCGCCGTCGCCGGCGATCGTCCCGGTGAACGGGGTCACGAGCGGCTGGCGGGCGCCGAAGTGCGTGCCCTTCGGCCCCTCCACGCGGACGTGGACCGAGAGCGCGAGCGCCGTGCCGGGGAGCGCGAGCGCCGCCGCGAGAGCGAGAGCGAAAGCTGCGAGGGTGGTGCGTCGAAGCACGTTTCCTCCTTCCTCGAGGGGAACGGGTGCGGGGCGCGCGACAGGTCTTCTGACTCGGGGCTCCCCCCTCCGCCGCCTTCCCGGCACGGGGCCAGTGGCACTTCGGCGGACGGGCATCTCCCCTTACAGCGGCGGGACCGTGCCGGACTTGCACCGGCTTCCCTGCGCCGCTCGCCCTATGTGGTTGACACGGGCAGGTTACCACCCCGACCCGCACGAAGCCGGCGGGGCCGCGCCGGCGGCGCCCGTACGATTAGGGCATGGCCGCCGTCGCCCCGAGCCGCACCCGCGTCTGGCTGCCCGTGCTCGCCTGGGCCGCCGTCATCTTCGCGTTCTCGTCGATCCCGAGCCTCGGCACCGGCCTGGGCACCTGGGACCTCGTGCTACGCAAGCTCGCTCACGCGGCGGAGTACGGCATCCTGGCCGCCCTCCTCTGGCGCGCGCTCGGCAACGCCCCGGTGGCCGTCGCGGCCGCATCGCTCTACGGGGCCAGCGACGAGCTGCACCAGGCCTTCGTTTCTGGTCGCCAGGCCGCGTTTCGGGACTGGGCCGTCGACACGGCGGGTGCGCTACTCGGGGTCGCCCTTCTCTTCCTCTGGCGCCGCCGGCGATGACACCCGCGGTGGCGATCGACCTCGACGGGGCCATCGGCGATACGCACGCACTCTGGCGGGCGTTCCTCGAGGACGCAGCGCGGCGCTTCCGCTCGATCGCGCCGCTCGACGTGGACGCCCTCCCGGAGGATCGCGGCGCGGCCGCCGAGGCCCTCGACGCCTGGGCAGCGGCCGGCGTCGGCGACTGGCGCGGCCAACTCGAGCGCTTCGCCGAGGGTCACGCACCGGTGCACCTGCGCCCGGGCGCCGCTGCGAGCTCGGCGCTGCGCCGGCTCGCGGCCGACGGCTGGCGGGTCGGCGTCTTCACCGACGCCCCCGATGAGCTCGCGCGCGTCGCGCTCGCCCAGCTCGGCGCCGCGCGGCGCGTCGAGGCGGTCGAGACCGGCCCGGGTGCCCGCAAGCGGCTGCTCGAGCGACTCGGCGCGGGTGCGGAGATTGCATCCACAACCGCCGAGCTGACCGCTCTCGCGAACCCGTAGCGCGTACCATCCTGTCAGGTGACCGAGCCGCGCCAGCACCTCGACGACCGGCAGCTCGACGCGATCCTCGAGCGGCTCGACACGCTCTGCCAGGAGGTGCACGTCCTCAACTCGCGCCTCGACTCGGCCGACGCGCTGCTGCGAATCGCACACGAGCTGAAAGCCCTGAACGAGTCGCTCCAGACGCTCGCGTACGCGGCGATCGGCGGCCGCGGCCCGCAGGCGCGCCGCCGCAGCTAGCGGGCGGTCAGAGAGCGGCGACCGCGGCCTCGCGCGCGCCCGCCCGCCGCACACCTACGGGCTCCACCTCGACCCGGTTGTCGTGGTAGGTGGGGCCGCCGCCGAGGTCGGAGTCGCGCTCGGGCGTCGTCGCGTTCACGGTCGTCCCTTCCGGGCTCAGCTTCGCCCACGGCGCCTTGAGCGTGCAGGCGACGCCCGGGCGGGTCGTGTCGTCGACGACGGCCTCGGCGAGGAAGGAGCCGCGATCGTTGCCGACCCTGACCTCGTCACCGGTCTCGATCCCGCGGCGGGCCGCGTCGGCCGGATGGAGGTGGACACGCGCCGGGCCGGTCTTCGCCCGATGCCACGGCTGGGAGCCGAACGACGAGCTCGTCATGAACCGGCCGGCCGGCGAGACGAGGACGAGCGGGTAGCGCTCGGCGAGCACCTCGTCCGCCACCTCGACCGGCGGCACGTAGCCGACGAGCGGGTCGTGCCCCAGGGCTGCCAGCCCCTTCGATCGGAGCTCGACCTTGCCGCTCTCGTTCGGAAAGCCGCCGTCCGCGTACGGCGCCGTGCCGCGCTCGATCGTGCCGGCCCGCAGCCAGCCCCGCTCGCGCAGCCGCTCGAGCGTGATCCCGGCGGCGCGGCACTCGGGGGTGTCGAGAATCTGGCGGGCGATCTCGACGTCGGAGTCGCGCAGGCGCGGGTGGTCGAGCCCGAGCGCGGCGGCGAGCCGCCGGAAGATCTCGGCGTTCGGGAGGCACTCGCCGGCCGGGGCGA
Source organism: Thermoleophilia bacterium (assembly GCA_023382435.1). Taxonomy (GTDB): domain Bacteria; phylum Actinomycetota; class Thermoleophilia; order Gaiellales; family Gaiellaceae; genus JAHDVS01. The sequence continues at coordinate 22,612 of JAHDVS010000029.1, read as the reverse complement.
CCGCGGGCTCGTTCCAGGCGACGTAGTGGTGGCCGTAGGCGACGTGGAGGTCCGCGTGTTCGGGCTGCATCGTCGCGGGCAGGACGACGTCCGCGTAGTCGGTCGTGTCGGTCAGGCGCTGCTCGAGCACGACCGTGAACAGATCGTCGCGCTCGAGGCCGCGGCGCACGCGCAACTGGTCGGCGGAGGTGGCGGCCGGGTTCGAGTCGTAGACGACGAGCGCCGAGACCGGCGGGCCGTCGAGCTCGGTCAGCGCCTCGGCGAGGCGCGACATGTTGACGGTGCGCGCGGGCGGGTAGGACAGGTCGGGCGGCGCCGCGGCGGGGCCGTCCGTGACGAGCAGCTGCCCGGAGGTGAGCGTGACGACACCGCCGCCGACGTGGCGCCAGTCGCCGGTGACGGCGGGGATCGCGCAGATCGCCCGGTAGGCCGCCGCCCCGCCCGAGTGGCGCTGGAGGCCGAGGCCGAGCCGGATCGTCGTCGGACGCGTCGCGGCGAGCCGCTCACCGAGGCCGCGCACCTCGCGCTCGTCGAGCCCGCAGACGGCGGCGGCCCGCTCGACCGGCCATTCGCCGAGCCGCTGCTCGAGCTCCGGCCAGCCGATCGTGTGGCGCTCGAGCCAGTCGCGGTCGGCTGCGCCGGCATCGAGCACGGCGCGCATCAGGCCGAGCGCGAGCGCGCCGTCGGTGCCGGGCAGGGGCGCGATGTGCTCGTCCGAGCGCCCCGCGGTGTCGGTTCGCAGCGGGTCGATGGTGACGACGTGCGCGCCCCGCTCGCGCGCCTCGAGCACGAGCCGCCACTGGTGCACGTTCGTCGAGAGCAGGCTGGCGCCCCAGAGAACGACGAGCTTCGCGTGCGGCATGTCCTCGGGGTCCGGGCCGACGTAGCCGCCGAAGGTGGCGCGCGCCGCGGCCTTGGCGGCGCCGGTGCAGATCGTCAGCCCCAGCCGCGAGGCCCCGAGCGCCCGGAACAGCCTCTCGCCCATCACGGTGCCCTGGACGAGGCCCATCGTGCCGGCGAAGTAGAAGGGCAGGACAGACTCGGGGCCGTGGCGGCCGATCGCGCCGCGCAGCCCGGTCGCGACGAGCCCGAGCGCCTCCTCCCAGGAGGCGCGCTCGAACCGGCCCTCGCCCTTCTCCCCGACCCGCCGCAGCGGGTGCAGCACTCGGTCTGGCGCGTCGAGGCCGTCGAGGTAGCGGTTGACTTTGCCGCAGAGCGCGCCGCGCGTGAACGGGTGGTCGCGGTCGCCGCGCAGCGAGACGGCTCGCCCGTTCTCAACGGTCACGAGCCAGGAGCACGTGTCCGGGCAGTCGAGCGGGCAGGCTCCGCGCACCGTGGCCGCCATGGCGTGAGGGTACCAGCAGCCCTCGACGGCCGCGGGCGGGTCGCCCGAGCCTAGGTCTTCTTCTTCGGCGCCGCCCGCCGCCGGCCGGCCGGCGGTTTCGGCGGGGGCGGCCAGGAGGCCGCCTTTTTCGCCTTCGATCCGGTCTTCCCCGCCGGGACGATCTCGAACGCGTCCGGGAGCGGCGCGACCGTGGTCGCCCGGCCGTCGCCCCAGCGGACGAGGAAGCGCCCCGGCCCGAGCACCTGCTCGATCGTGCCCTGGCGGCCGGCCGGCGCGACCCGCCGGGTCTTGACGCGCATCACGATCGTGTCGCCGATCTTGCCCTCCATCGCGCTACCCGTGGATCGAGACGATCAGCGGGATCATCAGGATCGCGACGATGTTCGTGATCTTGATCATCGGGTTGATCGCGGGGCCCGCGGTGTCCTTGTACGGGTCGCCGACGGTGTCGCCCGTGATCGCCGCCGCGTGGGCATCCGAGCCCTTGCCTCCGAACGCGCCGTCCTCGATCAGCTTCTTCGCGTTGTCCCAGGCGCCACCGCCCGACGTCATCGAGATTGCGAGGAAGATGCCGGTGACGATCGTGCCGATCAGGAGGCCGCCCAGCATCTCCGGCTTGATGATCCCGACGACGATCGGGAACACGATCGGGATCGCGCTCGGCAGCATCATGTTCCTGATTGCCGCGCCGGTGACGATGTCGACGGCGTGCCCGTACTCGGGCTTGCCGGTGCCCTCGAGGATGCCGGGGATCTCCCGGAACTGCCGGCGCACCTCCTCGACGACCTGGGCGCCGACGCGGCCGACGGCCTGCATCGCGAGCGAGGAGAAGAGAAACGGCATCAGGCCTCCGATGAAGAGGCCGGCGATCACCCAGGCGTCCGAGAGCGAGAACGTGATCGAGAAGCCGCGGGCGTCGAGCTCGGACGTGAAACCGTCGAAGAGGACGAGCGCTGCGAGGCCGGCGGAGCCGATCGCGTACCCCTTCGTGACCGCCTTGGTCGTGTTACCGACCGCGTCGAGCGGATCGGTGACGCCGCGGACGGACTCGTCCAGATCCGCCATTTCCGCGATCCCGCCCGCGTTGTCGGTGACGGGCCCGTAGGCATCGAGAGCGACGATCAGGCCGGTCATGGCGAGCTGCGCCATCACCGCGATGCCGATGCCGAAGAGGCCGGCGACCTCGTTGGCGGCGACGATCGCGACCGCGATCACGATCACGGGCGCCGCGGTCGCCTGCATCCCGACCGCGAGCCCCTCGATGATGTTCGTCGCGTGGCCGGTGGTCGACGCCTTCGAGATCGACTTCACGGGCTTCCAGCGGCTGCCAGTGTAGTACTCGGTGATCCCGACGAGCGCGAACGTGACGCCGAGGCCGATCAGCGCGGAGCCGTACAGCTCCCAGAAGCTGAACGCGCCGCCGTCGAACGCCATCGTGATCGGGATGAAGCCGATCCCGGCCAGGATCGTGGCGACCGCGACGCTCTTGTAGAGCGCGTTCATGACCGAGCCGCTGCGGCCGATCCGGGCGAAGAACGTGCCGAGGATCGAGGCGACGATCGCGACGCCGCCGATCGCGAGCGGGTAGGTGACGATCCCGGTCGCCGGGAAGTTGACCGCGCCGAGGAACATGACCGCGACCGCCGTGACCGCGTACGTCTCGAACAGGTCGGCGGCCATGCCGGCGCAGTCGCCGACGTTGTCGCCGACGTTGTCGGCGATCACGGCGGGGTTGCGCGGGTCGTCCTCGGGGATGCCCGCCTCGATCTTGCCGACGAGGTCGGCGCCGACGTCGGCGGCCTTCGTGAAGATGCCGCCGCCGAGCCGCGCGAACACGGAGATCAGCGAACCGCCGAAAGCGAGGCCGATCAGGTCGCGCGTCGCGTCCTGCGCGCTGCGGTCAAACCAGTTCGTGAGGATGCCGTAGTAGGCGGCGACGCCGAGGAGCCCGAGTCCGACCACGAAGAGGCCGGTGACCGTGCCGGCCCGGAACGCCACCTGGAGCGCCGGCTTGATCCCCCCCTTCGCGGCCTCCGCGGTGCGCACGTTCGCGCGCACCGCGACGTTCATCCCGGCGAAGCCGGCCGCGGCGGAGAAGACCGCGCCGATCAGGAAGCCGACCGCGGTGCCCCAGCCGAGATCGTTCCAGAACCCGATCCCGAGGAAGATCACGACGGCGACGCCGGCGATGGTCGTGTACTGGCGGCGCAGGTACGCGGCGGCGCCCTGCTGGACGGCGCGCGAGATCTCCTGCATCCGGGCGCTGCCGGCCGGAAGCTTGAGCAGCCACACGGTCAGGCCGATGCCCCAGGCGACGCTGAGGGCGGCGGCGAGAAGAGCGAACAACACGGAGTGGTTCTGGAAGAAGTCGGTCACAATCCCGCCCATCGTCGCTTGCACAAACAGGGCGCCCCGGGCCTCGTCAGGGTTGCCTCAACCCCACGTCAGAAGCCGGGAAGCGCCGGGGCGGATTTCTATCACAAAGTCCGGATGTCATGCCCCGGGTAATCCCGGCGGGCGACTCACAGCGTCGCGTCCCGCAGGGCCGTCGCGCACGGGTGCTCAGCGGGCTGCGGGCCGATCAGCGGCACGGCTGCGAACAGGAGCTGCCGCAGCTTCGCCAGGTTCTCCTGGAAGACACGCATGACGGTGTCGCTCGACGCCGACTCGACGCCGCCGACGCCGACGTCGTGGTCGGTGACCATCGACACGTTCACGTAGCAGAGCTCGAGCTCTCTCGCGAGGTGGCCCTCCGGGTAGGCGGTCATGTTGACGACGTCCCAGCCGGACCGCTGGAACCACTCCGACTCGGCGCGCGTCGAGAACCGGGGCCCCTGGATCACGACGACGGTGCCGCCATCGCGGGCGGGGATCCCCAGCTCCCGTGCCGCCCCGGCGAGGAGCGCGCGCAGCTCGGGACAGTACGGGTCGGCGGCCGAGACGTGCGCCGTTTCGGGCCCGTCGTAGAACGTGTCCGCCCGACCATTCGTGCGGTCGACGAACTGGTCGCAGAGGACGAGCTCGCCGGGCTCGAGCTCGGCCCTGAGCGCCCCGGCGGCGCAGGGGCCGATCAGTCGGCGGACGCCGAGCTCGCGCATCGCCCAGACGTTCGCCCGGTAGTTGATCCGGTGCGGCGGCAGCTCGTGGCTGCGCCCGTGGCGGGGGATGAACGCGACGCGCGTGCCGTCGATCTCCCCGATCGTCGCGGGCGCCGACGGGGGGCCGTAGGGCGTGTCGAGCGCGACCTCCTCGACGTCGTCGAGGAACGAGTAGAACCCGGAGCCGCCGAAGATGCCGATCTCGGGAGCGGGCATCGCGCGCGTCAGGTGCCGCGGGCGGCCTCGACCGCGAGATCGCGGGTGCGGGCCACCTGCTCCGCGTAGATCTCCCGTAGCGACACGCCCTCCTCGAAGCGCGCGATCTGCCGCTCCGCCGGGTTTGCGGCCGGGATCGCCAGATACCGGGCCGCCCCGAGCTCCTCGGCCACGGGCCGCACCCACTCGACGAGCTCCTCGAGCGCCTCCCGGGCCGGGCGCACGCGATCCGTGCCGAGCGCGATCAGCTCGCCGGAGCTGCCGTGGCGGATCGCCCGCCAGAGGTTCTCCTCGATCAGTCGGTGCGGGTGAATCGCGATCGGCTCGCCCTCGTCGATGGCCCGGGCGATGCGCGCGGCGAGCGAGTAGACGAGCGCCGCGAGCGACCGGGCCTCGGCGAGCTCCGGTTGGGCGTCGCAGATGCGCACCTCGACGGTCGGGTAGGCGAGGTGCAGCCGAACGCTCCACCACAGCTGGGTGTGCTCCGTGACCGAGCCGGTGCCGTAGAGGAAGCGCACGAACTCCTCGTACTCCCGCCAGGTCTCGAAGGCGTCGGGGACGCCGCAGCGCGGGAACATGCGGGTGAAGATCTGGGTGCGCGTCGAGTGCAGGTGCGTGTAGACGTCCTCGACGAACGGCGAGCTGGCCGAGAGGGCGAGCAGGTCGGGCAGGTAGCTACGCAGGGCGTCGCAGACCCTGACGGCCCGGTCGGCGCCGCGGATGCCGACGTGCACGTGCAGCCCGAACGTGTTGTTGCGCCAGACGACGTAGCGCAGCAGCTCGTCGTTGCGCCGGTAGTGGGGCGTGTCGATGATCGCCTGCTCCTGCCAGGGGCTCCAGGGGTGCGCGCCCGTCGACCCGAGCGAGATGCCGTGCGCGTCGGCGAGCGCGAGCAGCTGCGCGCGCCGCTCGGCAACCCTCGCCGCCGCCTCGGGAAAGGTCTCGCAGCGCCCCGTGCGGACCTCGATCTCGGAGGAGATCAGCTCGCCGACGACGTGCTCGCCGAGGTCGGTCGCCTGGGCGGCGGAGAACAGCTCCTCGAACCGCGGCGCGAGGCCGAGCGTCTCCGGGTCGAGGAGCGCGAACTCCTCCTCGACCGCGACCGTGAAGTCGGTTCCGTCCTCGAACTGCTGGCGGGCGAGCGCGATCTGCTCGTCGGGGGTCAGGCGCTGGGCGTCTCCCATCCGGCCGAAAGTATCAGAGCGGCGACGTGCTCCCAGCTCCACCTCGCGACCGCCGCTCGCCGGGCGGCGGCGCGCAGCGCCTCCCGGTCGGCCTGCCCGAGCGCGAGGATCGCGTCGAGCTTGAGGGCGAGCCCGTCCGTGTCGCCGTTCTCGAAGCTCGCGAGCTCGCGCAGGTGCGGCGGGTACTCGGCCTCGAGCCCCTCGGCGATCTCGGCGAGCCCGGTGTGGCGCGCGACGAGCGGCGGCGCGCCGCAGGCCGCGGCCTCGGCGGCGACCATGCCGAACGCTTCGGGGAACGTGGACGGGGTGACGGCCGCGTCGGCGAGCGCGAACAGGTGGACGAGGTGGCGGTGCTCGAGCGCGCCGGTGAAGAGAACGGGCAGGCCGGCGGCCTCCGCCTCGAGTTGGTCGCGGATGTCGCCCCAGCCCACCATCACCGTGCGCGCGGGCGTGCGCAGCCGCCGCAGCGCCTCGACGAGCACGTGCGCGCCCTTCTCGCGGCTGATCCGCCCGACGAACACGATCGTCGGCTGAGCGCCCGACAGGAACGCCTCGAGCCGCGCCGCGTTGCCCTCGTCCGGCCGGCGCTGGTCGTGCGCGCCCGGCGGGTTCGGCGGGTCGCGCTCGGCCTCCGCGAGCAACCCCGCGAGCGCCTCGGCGCGCGGCCGGGGGCGGAAGTCCTCGACATCCACGCCGGGCGGAACGACCCGCACGCGGTCGAGGTGGGCGCCGGGCCCGAGCACCTCCTCGATCACCCGGCGCACGTGCTCGGTGCCGGCGTAGATCGCGGCGGCGGATCCGAGCGTCGCACGCGCCCAGGCGCACAGCTCCGCGTTGCCGCGCATCGAGAACTCGAGCTCGGATCCGTGCGCTTTGACCCTGTAGGGGACGCCGGTGGCGGCGCCGACGGGGCCGCCGAGCAGGAGGTGGTTCGTGAACACGAGGCCCGCGGGCAGGTGCTCGCGCAGCGCGGCCGCGTTCGCGTCGACGAACCGCTGCCGCTCGGCCGGGGAGAGGTCCTGGACGCGGCGGGCTTCGAGGTCCTCGTAGCGATCGACCACGAATACGGGCAGCACGCCGCCGATGTCGGGCCGCACCACCGCCGCGCCCCCGAGATCGTGGCGCTCCGGATGCGGATCCTGGCAGAAGACGACGACCTCGTGTCCGAGCTGCGACCAGGCGCGCGCGAGCGATCGCGTGTAGATATTCGAGCCGGTGCCTCCCAGGAGGTACCCGTGCCAGAGGAGAATCTTCACGGCGTGAATCCTGACGATCGGCTCGTACGGAAGGCGCAGGCGGGTGACCGCGATGCGTTCGCGCGGCTCGTGGAGGAGCATCGCCACCGGCTCGTGACGCTGGCGGCGCGCGAGCTCGGCTCCGCCAGCGACGCGGAGGACGCCGTGCAGGAGACGCTGATCCGGGCGTGGCGGGCGCTGCCGCGCTTCCGTGCCGAGTCGGCGTTCTCGACCTGGCTCTACCGGATCTGCCTGAACGCGGTGCACGACCAGCGAGCGCGCAGCGCACGCGGCGGCGGGGTGCCGCTCGATGACGTAGCCGAGCCGGCGAGCCCGCGCGACCCGATCGCGGAGCGCGAGCTGTCCGGCGAGCTCCAGCGGGCGCTCGCCGGGCTCGACGAGACCTACCGCACGGCGGTGCTCCTGTACGACGTGCTCGGGCACTCGTACGCGGAGATCGCGGAAGTGCTGGGGGTGCCGGAAGGTACCGTGAAGTCGAGGATCTTCCGCGGCCGCGTCGAGCTGGCGCACAGGCTTGGAACTGCGAGCGCCGCCGGGGAGTCGAAGCAGTGATGGCCGGAGCGCACCCGAACGAAGTCGAGCTCTTCGAGTACGTCGAGGGCGACCTCACCGCACCCGAGGCCGCGACCGTGCGCTCGCACGTCGAGGCGTGCGCCGCGTGCGCGGCCACGATCGCCGAGCTCGAGCTCGCCCGCGACGCGCTGCGCGCATCGCCGCTGCTCGAGCTGCCCGCGGAGCGCCTCGGCGAGCTCGTGTCGGCCTTGCCGGAGCGCGAGCGCGAGCGAAGGCGCCTGCTCGGGCGCTTCTCGCCACGCCAGCTCGCCGCGATGCTCGTGCCGGTCGCGGCCGCGGCGGTCGCCGCGATCGTCGTGGTCACGACAACCGGCAAGGGCACCCGGTCGGAGGCGTCGCGGCAGACCGAGACGGCGTCTCTGATGGTCGAGGCGGCGCCGGCGGAGGAGGCCGCGGAGGCGGAGGCGGCCGACGCGGGCGCTCCCGAGGCCGCGGCCGAAGCGCCGGTACCGCCCGGCGCAGTCGTCGCGAGCGTCGGGGAGACACCGGCGCGCACGGTCGAGCTCCTGGTCGCGGCAGGCCTCGACGCGGAGCTCCTCGACGGGGCGGTGATCGTCTACGGCGGCAGCGAGCAGGACGTGCTCGACGCGCTCGGAAGCGTCCCCGGAGGGGACGTGCCGGTCTACCTCGCGCCGCCACGATAGCCTTCCGCGGCATGGGGCCCGCGATCGGCAAAATCGGCGTCTGGCTCGGCGCGCTCGGGATGGCGCCGGCCGCGGTCGCGCGCGAGGCCGCGGCGGAGATCGACGAGCTCGGCTACGGGGCGCTTTGGTTCGGCGAGGGGCACGCGAACAAGGAGGCATTCAGCCACGCGGCGATCCTGCTCGCCGCGACCCGGCGGATCGTGGTCGCGAACGGGATCGCGAGCATCTGGGCGCGTGACGCGACCGCGACGGCAGCGGGAGCCTGCACGCTCGGTGAGGCCTACCCGGGCCGCTACCTGCTCGGGCTCGGCGTCAGCCACCCCCCGCTGGTCGAGCCGCGCGGGCACGTGTACGAGCGGCCGGTGGCGGGGATGCGCCGCTACCTGGACGAGCTGGACACGGCCGGCTACGCGGGCCCCCGCCCGGCGCTACCGGTGCCGCGCGTGCTCGCGGCGCTGCGCCCGGCGATGCTCCGACTCGCCCGCGAGCGTGCCGACGGGGCGCACCCGTACCTCGTCCCGGTCGACCACACGGCCCGTGCGCGCCAGATCCTCGGCCAGGGGAGGCTGCTCGCGGTCGAGCAGTTCGTCCTGCTCGAGACCGACGCGGGCCGCGCGCGCGAGCTCGGCCGCGAGGCGATCTCCTGGTACCTGACGCTCCCGAACTACAGGGACAATCTCCGCTGGCTCGGCTTCGCCGACGACGACCTGATCGGCGGCGGCTCCGACCGCCTCGTCGACGCCCTGGTCGCGTGGGGCGACGCCGCCCGGATCCGGACGAGGGTGCGCGAGCACCTCGCCGTCGGCGCCGACCACGTCTGCATCCAGCCGATCGGCCGCACCGCCGGCGACCTCGGTCTCGATCAGCTGCGCGAGCTGGCCCCCGCCCTCCCGTAGGGGCCGGACCCGTCCGGCCCGCGGGCGCGTGGATCAGGCGAGGTAGAAGTAGAGCGCGTAGAGCAGCTCGGCGGCTGGGTTCGTCGTGTGCACGGTGACGTCCGCCGGTACGTTCAGGAGCGCCTCGGAGTAGTTGAAGATGATCTTCACGCCCGCGTCGACGAGGTCGTTGGTGACGGCCTGGGCGGCGGTGGCGGGAACGGCGAGCACGCCGACGATGATGTTGCGCTCGTGGACGACGTCCTTCAGCTCTGCGTAGTCGCTGACCTCGAGGTTCCCGATCGATTGGCCGACCTTGCCGGCGTCCGTGTCGAACACGGCAGCGATGTTGAAGCCGTGGTCGGCGAAGACGCTCGAGCTGGCGATCGCGTGCCCGAGTCGGCCGGCCCCGAAGAGCGCGATGTTGTGCTGCCCCTGGGTGCGCAGGATCTTGCGGATCTCGGCCAGCAGGACGTCGATCGAGTAACCGACCCCGCGCTTCCCGAACTTCCCGAACCCCGACAGGTCGCGCCGGATCTGGGTCGCGTTGATGTTCGTGTACTCGGAGATCTCCTGCGAGGAGATCCGCTCGCGCCCCATCTTCTTGGCCTGCGTCAACACCTGCAGGTAGCGGGAGAGGCGCGTCGCGACGCCTACCGTCAGCCGATCACCCACGCGCCTTCCTCCTTCGATCTGCACATCGGCGGGCATAGCTTGTAACAGTCTACTGCTCCCGGAGACGCGGCATCGTTAGAGCCGTCGGGGCCTATCAGGGGCTCGGGTTCCGGCTACTTCGTGCGTCTCAGCCGCGGAGCCGCCGGCGCAGCGCGCCCGGATGCACGAAGTACGTGAACGCCTCCTCGCCGCCGACGGTCACGACCGGGATCCGCTCGCGGTAACGGCGCTCGAGCTCGGGGTCGCCGGTGATGTCGACGACGTCGAGGTCGAACGGGATCTCGGCGCGCACGCCGTCGAGGACACGCTTTGCCTCGTCGCAGAGGTGGCAGCCTGGGGCGCCGTAGATGCGCACCCCGGGGGTCACCGGATGACGAGCTTCACCGACGCCCTGGTGGCCGCTCCCGCGGGGCCCTCTCCGTCGGCAACCGGACGTGCGACGAGCTCGACGACGTAGCGGCCGGGCGCGAGCCTCGACCCGTCGGGGGCGCGACCGGTGATCCCGATCGAGTAGCGGCCGGGCAGGAGGTTTCGCAGCCGGGCCAGCGTGCCGAGGCGCTTGCCGCCCGCGGTTCGCAGCTCGACGTCGAGGACGCCGACCGGCTCGATCACGACGCCACCCTCCTGCTCATCGACCCGCCCGGCGGTGAAGGTGAGGACGGCGGGCCGCGCGACCGTCGGCCTGTCACGGCGCTCCGAGAGGCGCAGCTGGCCGAGCAGGTCCGCGTGGGCGCCGCGGACGAGCGCGAACGGGAGGCGGGCGTCCGGGGCGCCGTCCGGTTGGGCGACCAGCACGCCGGAGACGAGCCTGCCGCGCGCGGCGGGCCGGAGGTTGACGTCGGCGTAGCCGCCGGCCGGGAGCGTGAGGCGCGCCTGGTCGGCCGTGAGGGCAGGAGCCTCGGCGAGCGCGAGGCTGACGCCGAGCTCCGTGTCGGTCAGGTTGCGGACGCGGACGGTGACGGTGCCGCCACGCTGGAGGGCGACCGTGGCCGGCTCGATCGCGACGGCCTGGGCGGCGGCGCCAACCGGGTCGAGCAGCCCCGCGCCGGTCGGCCCAGCGGCCGGCCGGGCGCCGCCGACGAGGACAGCGTGGAGGGCGGCCGCGTCGAGCTCCGGCCGTGCCTCGGAGACGAGCGCGGCCGCCCCCGCGGTGAGCGCCGCGGCGGCGCTCGACCCGGTCGCGGACACGCGCCCCACGGCGGAGTCGACGGTGGCGACGCCGACCCCGGGAGCGAGGAGGTCGGGCTTGGGCCGCCCGTCGAACGACGGCCCCTGCGACGAGAACGCCGCGGGCTGACCGGTGCGTGCATCGAACGCGCCGACCGCGAGAGTCGCGGCGGCCGCGGCCGGCGAGCCGACGGTGCCGAAACCGTTCCCGGCCGGACCGTCGTTGCCGGCGGGTGCCACGACGAGCGTGCCGAGGCGGGCGGCGCCGGCTGCGGCGCGGGCCTCGGGGCTGTCCGGGAAGGCCGCGTAGGGCTCGACGACGGCGGCGAGTGCCACGCGGGCGGCGTCGTCGACGGCGCCGTCGCCGTCGGGATCGACTGCGCGCTCGATCCCGGCGACCAGGTCGTCGCTCGTGCCGAGCGTGTGGGCTGCGCCGTCGACCGCGGTCACGGGCCCGAGGATCCGGATCGGCAGGATGGTGGCGCCCGGGGCGACGCCGGCGACAATCCCCGCCATGCGGGTTCCGTGCCCTGCGGAGCCGTCGTCTGCCGCCTCCGGCGACGCGTCGGCATCCCCGTCGACGAGGTCGCTGCCGCCGAGCACCCGTGTCTCGAGCGCGCCCCGGTCGACGCCGGAGTCGAGGACGGCGACCGTGACGCCGCCGCCGTCCCGGCCGGGCAGCGCGAACCCGGATGGCTCTCCGGCCCCGGGGCCGATCGCGGACTCGGCGGGGTAGACGACCCTGACCGGGTAGACGCCGACGACACCGGGGGCGCGAGCGAGGGCGGCGAACGCCCTGGCGTCGAGAACGGCGGAGAAGCCGTTGAAAGTAAGGGTGAACGAGCGCTCGACGCGGACGTCGACGCCGCGGGCTGCGAGCGTGTCGAGGAGGCCACGCTGGAAAGCGCGGGCCTCGCGGGCCACCCGGCGCTGGGCGGCGAGCCCGGGCAGCTCGCCCGTCTCGGCCACCTTGCCGGCGAGGGAGGGGCCGGCGAGCACGACGATCATGCGCCCACCGAGATCGAGGCCGGGCCTGTCGTCGAAGGTCGCTCCCCACGCCTGCGCGTCGTCCCCGGCACCGTCCGGGGCACCGCTCACGGAGCCCGCGAGGGTAAGCGCAGCCACCGCGGCCGTCGCGGCCCCGATCAGGACGATGTGCTTGATGTCACGAAAGCGACGCATAGGCGTCGATACCAAGATAGTCAGGATACGGGATCCCCCGCGTGTACCTGGCAGCGGACGCGATCATGGCGGCGTTGTCGGTGCACAGCTCGAGGGGCGTGAGGATCGCGCCCGTGCCGGCGAGCCGCGCGCGCAGCTCGGAGTTCGCGGCGACGCCCCCGACGACGGCGAGGCGGGCTGCCCCGGCGCCCCCGGCTGCGGCGAGCGCGCGCTCGACGAGCGCCCGCACGATCGCGCGCTGGTAGCTGGCCGCGAGATCGGCCCGGCGCCGCTCGAGCTCGCCGGCGGGGAGGTCGCGCACCGCGTACATGAGCGCGGTCTTGACGCCCGAGAACGAGAAATCGAGCCCGGGCACCCGCGCGACCGGGAAGCGGTACGCGTCCGGGTCGCCCCGCTGCGCGAGCCGGTCGAGCGCGGGGCCGCCCGGGTAGCCGAGCCCGAGCAGCCGCGCGCCCTTGTCGAACGCCTCCCCGGCCGCGTCGTCGAGGGTCGTGCCGAGCACGCGGTAGGAGGACGGCTCCGGGACGTCCAGCAGCATGGTGTGGCCTCCGCTCGCGAGCAGGCACACGAGGGGTGGCTCGGCAGGCTCGGGCCCGATGAACAGCGAGGCGACGTGGCCGTGGAGGTGGTCGACGGGGACGAGCGGCAGGCGCCGCGACCAGGCAAGCGCCTTCGCGGCGGAGAGCCCGACGAGCAGCGCGCCGATCAGGCCGGGACCCTGAGTGACCGCAACCGTCTCGACCGCGTCGAGTCCGGCGCCGGCGCGCTCGAGCGCCTCGCGCACGACCGGCACGACGAGCTCGAGGTGGCGACGGGAGGCGACCTCGGGGACGACGCCGCCGTAGCGGGCGTGCAGGCCGGCCTGGGAGGCGACGACGCTCGAGAGCAGCCTCCCGTCGACGGCGAGGCACGCCGCGGCTGTCTCGTCGCAGGAGGTCTCGAGCGCGAGGATCACGACGCGGGCGGGGTCTCGCCGCCGGGCGCGAACGGGTCTCGCCACATCACGTACGCGTCCTCGCGGTTGTCGGTGTAGTAGCCACGGCGCAGACCGGTGGTGCGGAAGCCGGCGCGCTCGTAGAGCTCGATCGCACGCGCGTTCGAGATGCGTACCTCGAGCGTGTAGCCGCGCAGCCCTTCCGCGGCGGTGAGCGCGAACAGCTGGCCGAGGAGCCGCCGCGCGATCCCGCGGCGGCGGTAGCGCTCGTCGACCGCGATGTTCATCACGTGCCAGGCGTCGACGTAGCGGGAGACGACGAGGTAGCCGACGAGCGTGTCGCGCGCGTCCGGGTCGACCGCGCCGAGGCAGATCGACGACGGCTTCGCGAGCTCGGAGGCGAACATCGAGCGCGACCACGGGGTCGGGTAGGCACGCCGCTCGATCTTCTCGATCGCGGGCAGGTCGCCGACGCCGAGCCGCCGCAGCTCGATCATCCCGGCCTCCGCGCGCGCGCCCGGTCGGCGTCGGGCGCGCGCAGGTAGAGCGGCTCCGCGAGCTCGGCCGGCCCGAAGCTCTCGGCGAGCGCGGCATGGTGGCGCGCCCACGGGATGTGGCGGGGGTCGTCGTCGGGCGGCACGATCGCGCCTGCGGCCTCGAGCGCCTCGCGGTAGCGGATCGCCCCGTCGCCGATGCAGAGCCGACCCGTTGCGACGCGCAGCTCGGCGGCCGGGACGACGCGGGGGCCGCTGTCGAGGACGAACACCTCGCTGCGCCGCGCGTCGATCACGGGGAGCGCCCCGGGAGCGCCAGCTGCGAGCGCGTCGAGGGTGGAGACGCCCGCGACGGGGGCAGCGAGCGCGAACGAGAGCGCCCGCGCGGTCACGAGCCCCATCCGCAGGCTCGTGTAGCGCCCGGGGCCGGTGCCGGCGGCGATCCCGCCGACGTCCCCCGGCCCGGCGCCGGCGCCGTCGAGCAGCTCCTGCGCAGCGGCGAGCAGCCGCGCGGCGGTCGTAAGGCGCTCCGCGGCCGCCTCGCCGTCGCGCACGAGCGCGACCGTGGCGACGGCCGTGGCGGTGTCAAACGCGAGTACCAGCACCCCGCGCGGCCTCCCGCTCCAGCTCTCCGTCGGGGCTCTCGAGCTCGAGCACGCGCCGGTCGCCGCCCGCGTGGCGCAGACGGACGGTCATGCGCGGCCCGGGCAGGTAGCCGGCCGCGACCTCGGGCCACTCGACGAAGCAGACGGCGTCATCGAAGTACGGCTCGAGGTCGGCCCAGTCGGAGTCCGAGACACCCTCGAAGCGGTAGAGGTCGAGGTGGGAGACGTCGACGCGGCCCCGGTAGCGGTTGCCGATCGTGAACGTCGGGCTCGTAACGGGACCCGTGACGCCGAGCGCCCGGCAGGCGCCGCGCACGAACGCGGTCTTACCGGCGCCGAGCTCACCGCTGACCGCGACGACGTCGCCGGGCGCGAGCCCGGCCGCGAGCGCGGCGGCGATGCGCTCGGTCTCCTCGGGGGAGGACGACTCGAGCTCGACCATGGAAGGAGCTTAGAAGAGCCCCAGTTGCTCGGCGGCTGGCTCGGGTGCCAGCGCCGCGGCGACCGGCTCTGGCGCGGCGGGCGCCGCGGGCCCGGCGGCTCCCGCGATCAGCGCGGGGAGCCGCGCGAAGTCCTCCTCGAGCGTGCGCAGCATGGCGGGCGTGTAGAGCGCGGCGGCCGGGTGGTAGAGCGGGTAGAGGAGCGTGTCCATGCCTCCGAGCGTGACCGGCTGGGGCTGGCCGTGAACGCGCGTGATCCCGTGGGGCTTCCCGGAGAGGAGCTTCGTCGCGAAGTTGCCGAGCGTCGCGATCGCGCGCGGCTCGACGAGCGCGATCTGGCGAAACAGGTGCGCCTCGCACGCCTCGATCTCGTCGGCCATCGGATCGCGGTTCCCGGGAGGGCGGCATTTCAATACGTTCGCGACGTACACATCCTTTCGGGCCAGGCCGATGCCGGCCAGGAGGTTGTCGAGCAGCTTGCCGGCCTGGCCGACGAACGGGTAGCCCTGCTTGTCCTCGTGGAAGCCGGGCGCCTCGCCGACGAACATCAGGTTGGCGTCGGGGTCGCCCACGCCGAACACGACCTGGGTTCGACCCTCGGCGAGCCGGCAGGCGGTGCACCCCGCGACTCGCGCGGCGAGGGCCGCGAGCTCCTGGCTGCGCGAGTCCTTTCCGCTAGCCGCAGCCACAGCTGCCGCCGCAGCAACCGCCGCCACCGCCGCCCGTGGGGCCGCCGAAGCTCGGCTGCTCGGCGGTGCCGTGAGACGTAAACACGGAGAGGAGCTTGCGCACGTTCGAGGAGTCGCAGTCGGGGCAGCTCGGGTAGTCGCCGCCCATCGCCACGAGGTCCTCGAAGTGGCTCTCGCACTTCATGCACACGAACTCGTAGATCGGCATCGCCCAGGGAGTGTAGGCCCGCGGACGGACGCTCCGCAACCGGGAGGCGGCTCAGCGCGGGACGACGAAGAACGCGATCGACGCATACTGGCAGGCGACGGCGGCGACGACGAGCGCGTGGAAGAGCTCGTGGAAGCCGAACACGGCCGGGCGAGGGTCGGGCCGCTGGCGCGCGTAGACGACGGCGCCGGCCGTGTAGAGGAGCCCGCCCGCGAGCAGGAGCCCGAGGCCGGCGGAGCCGAGCGCGCCGTACGCCTGCGGCAGGGCGATCAGGCTGACCCAGCCGAGCGCGAGAGCGATCGTGGCCGTAACCCAGCCCGGCGCGTGCACCCAGGCGAACTTGAGCACGATCCCGGCCGCGGCGCCGCTCCAGACGATCGAGAGCAGCGCCACCCGCCAGGTGCCGTCGAGGGCGAGCAGCCCGTAGGGCGTGTAGCTGCCGGCGATCAGGAGGTAGATGCCGGCGTGGTCGGCCCGGCGCATCCAGAGGCGCGCCCGGGGGCCCCAGCCGACGCGGTGGTAGAGCGCGCTCGCACCGAACATCGCCGCGACGGCGGCGGCGAACACGGCGGCGGCCGTCCGCCCGGCGGTGCCGGTCGCGCTCGCGACGAGGACGGCGCCCGCGACGAGCGACCAGAAGAACGCGACCTCGTGCAGGACACCGCGGAGGAGCGGCTTCGAAGGACATGCCGCTGTCGCAGTCACGACTCCAGGGTAGCTGCCGCCCCGGCCACCGGGCTACACCCGCTGCACGGGGGACCGGCCTTAGGCCGGGCGCGCCGCGACGCCGATGATGCGCGGGTGGCCGTCGACGAGCGGCGTCCCGTGGAGGCGAAACCGCGTCCCGTCGGCGCACGCGACGAGGTTCGCGAGCGCGCCGCTCGAGAACTGCCAGTAGACGAAGCGATCGCGCTCGTAGACGTCGCCGGGTGCGGGCACGTACAGGGCCCCGTCCGTGCCGCCGCGGTCGCCAGGCACACCGTAGGTCTCGACGAGCATGCGCCCGCCGTCCGCGAGCCGGCCCGCGAGCACGCGCAGCAGCCCGAGCGGGTTCTCGACCCGGTGCAGGAGGCCGAAGCAGAAGATGAAGTCGAACCGCTCATCGAGATCCTCGAGCGCGAACGCATCCGAGCGCAGGTACTCGACCCGGGAGCCGGCGAGCTCGTGGATCGCCCTGAACCCCTCGCCGCCTGCCAGCCTGACACCCCAGCGAGCGGCCACCCAGTCGATGTACTGCTCGTTGTCGACGGCGAGCACCCGGGAGGCCCCGCGAGCTTCCGCGAGGAAGCTGTAGAACCCGTCGAACGCGCCCACGTCGAGCACGGACAACCCCTCGAACGACTCCGGGATCGAGGCGAGCCGGTAGCCGTGGTCGCGCGCCTGACCCGGCGTGTACAGGTCGTGGTCGCGGTTGAGGCAGAAGGTGTGGAACCAGAGCGGCACCTCCTCGAGCGCGCGGCGGGCCCTGTCGGGGTCGACGCCGATCGGTACCTCGTCGGCAACCTCGCGCTCGGTCGGCCAGGGAGATGTCAGGGGAGCGATTCCGGTCATGCGTGTCTCCTCGGCCGTGGGTCGTCCGAAGGCCCCGGATCACATCACGCGCTGGTGAACAGCGTGTGTCCATCTCGTGAAGAACTGCTCACTCGAGGGCGGGTCAGGACCCGCCTACTTGACACATTCGCTACTTGGCTCGATCATGGTCTTGTTCGGAAGCCAAGGACAAGGGGGAAGGTCAGATGGCTGGTCTCGAGGTCAGGCGGTCGGCCGATGCCGACGAGGTGCGCCCGTTCGTCGACAAGGGCGAGGCGCGGATCGTGAACATGGGTGGCGGGCCGGTCGGGGTCGGGGTGTTCGAGCCGGGCTGGCGCTGGTCGGAGCACGTGGGGCCGATCGCCGGCACGGCGACCTGCCAGACGCCACATCGCGGCTACGTGCTGTCCGGGCGGATGGCAGTGCGCATGGACGACGGCACGGAGGGCGAGGCCGGGCCCGGCGACATCGTGGAGATCGCGCCCGGGCACGACGCCTGGACGGTCGGCGACGAGGCCTGCAAGTTCGTCGACTTCGGCCAGGTGCAGAACTACGCCAAGCCGAGGTAGCCGCGGCGAGGAGGGCAACCGGCCGGACGAGGGTAGGGGCGGGTCATGACCCGCCCCTACGGCGACGGGCCGCGCGACCTGCGAGAATCGGGGCCGTGAGCGCGCACGCCGGCATCGCCGTCCTCGCAGCCGTCTTCGCGGTCGGCGTCGTGCTCGTCGCAGGCTTCTTGATCTCGCTGCTTCCCGGCGTGATCCTCGCGGACGGGAAGCTGCGCGAGCGGCTCGCGCGCCGTCGCGGCTAGGTGTCGCGGACGAACGCCCGCACGAGCCGGAGCGGCCGCTCGCGCAGCTCGACGGCGAGGTCGCCGTCGCCGCTGTTGCCGTCCACGGTCGAGACGGCCCGCCCTGCGACGGGCGCGCGCAGGCGGCCGAGGTGCTCGGTCGGGTCGCCGCCGCGCCAGTCGAAGAGGACGAGGTCGCCGCGCGCCGCCGCCACGGCGGTGACGACGCGCAGGCCGAAGCGGCCGTGCTCGGCCTCGGTCAGGATCGCCGGGCAGTAGAGCGGGTTGAACGCGCCCGCGAGCAGGCCGAGCCCGGCGCTGCGCCCGCCCGCCTCGAGCGCGGGCAGGAACGCCGCAAGCGCACACCACGGGTAGCCCATCCGCGCGAGCGGCTCGGGGACGCCGAGGCGCCGAGCGAGCCGGGCGAGCGCGGGCACGCGGTCGCTCCCGGGCGGTCGCTCCCGCACCCGCCGCGCCGCCCACCGCTCCATCCGGGCGACCGCGTGCTCACGCGCTGCGTCGCCGGCGACGAGCGCGGCCGCCCGCGCCGGCGCGAGGACCGCATACCCGGCCGGGTGCGGCTCGCGGCCGAGCAGGCGGCGCTGATCGTCGGGGGCGAGCGTCCCCTCGAGGCCGTCCTCCGGGTAGCCGCTCGCGTACTTCCAGAGCGCGGCCGCGCCCGCCGTGACCGGGCCGTAGAGCCCGTCCGCGGCGACCCCGAGCGCCCGCTGCGCCCGGACGACGTCCACGCCCTCCGTGAACGGCGAGGTGAGGCGGAGCGTGCGGGTGATCCGCGCCACGGGTGAGAGAAACCACGGCGGCTCCGGCATGTCAAGGCCCCGTTTCGCGTTACACTCTGCGAAGCCCGGTATCCGGCCAGGAACTGGAGCAGATGTTCGAATCCGTGTGTGTCGTCGGCGCCGGCCGTGTCGGCCGGGCCGCAGCAGCCCGTCTGGGCGAGCGCCTCCCGACCCGGGTGACCGGTCGCGAGCTCGCCTGCGACGGTGCCGACCTCGTCCTCTTGTGCGTGCCCGACCGGGAGATCGCCGCGGTCGCCGCGGGGATCCCGGCCGGCCCGTGGGTCGCCCACACGAGCGGCGCCGCGTCGGTAGTGGCACTCGCGCCGCACGAGCGCCGTTTCGCCGTCCACCCGCTGCAGACGTTCCAGCCGGGGCTCGGACCTGGCCAGTTCGACGGCGCCTACGGAGCGGTCACCGGCGAGTCTCGGGAGGCGCGGCGCGCCGGCTTCGAGCTGGCATGGCTGCTCGGCCTCGAGCCGTTCGAGCTCGCCGACGCGTGCCGGCCGCTCTACCACGCGGCGGCGACGGTGGCGGCAGCGTTTCTCGTCACGCTCCACGACGCCGCCTCGGAGCTGATGGAGGCGGCGGGCGCGCCCCCGGAGGCGCTCGAGCCGCTGATGCGCCGCACGATCGAGAACGGCTTCCGCCCGACGGGCCCGTTCGTCCGCGGCGACCGCGGCACGGTCGAGGCGCACCTGGAGGCGATCCGCGAGGCGCGCCCGGAGCTCGAGCCGCTCTACCTGGCGCTCGCCGGCTCGACCGAGAGGGCGCTCGCGCGATGAAGATCGTCGAGTCGATCGCGGACATCCGGGCGGCGCTCGCGCCGCACCGGGGAGCGCGCTCGATCGGGCTCGTGCCGACGATGGGAGCGTTCCACGCGGGCCACGTGTCGCTGATGCGGGCCTCCCGGGCGGAGAACGACATGGCAGTCGTCAGCCTGTTCGTGAACCCGTCCCAGTTCGCGGCGGGCGAGGATCTCGACCGCTACCCGCGCGACCCGGCCAGGGACGCGGCGGTCGCGGCCGAGGAGGGTGTCGATCTCCTGTTCGCGCCGGCGGCCGCGGAGATCTACCCGGCCGGGTTCCAGACCTGGGTCGAGGTGGAGCGCCTCGGCCGCGGCCTCGAGGGGGACGCGCGCCCCGGCCATTTCCGCGGCGTCGCGACCGTCTGCCTGAAGCTGTTTTCGATCGTGAGACCCGATCGGGCCTACTTCGGGCTGAAGGACGCCCAGCAGGCGGCGGTGGTCGACCGGCTCGTCCGCGACCTCGCGCTCGAGCTCGAGCTGCGGGTCCTCCCCACCGTCCGCGACGCGGACGGGCTCGCGCTCAGCTCCCGCAACGCCTACCTGTCCGCTGGGGAGCGGGCTGCCGCGCTCGCCCTCCCCCGCGCGCTCGCGGCCGGCCTCGAGGCGTACGAGGACGGCGGCGACCCGGTCGAGGCGGCCGCCGCCGTTCTGGCCGGCGAGCCTGGCGCCGCCGCCGACTACGTGGACACGCTCGCCCTGAACGGCGCCACCGTCCTCGCCGCCGCGATCCGCGTCGGTGAGACCCGCCTGATCGACAACGTCGTCCTGGAAGGAGACACCCCGTGAGCACCCGCCCTCTCACCGCCGGCAAGCTACCCCTGACCGAGCTCGCCGAGCTGAAGCACCGCGGCGAGCGGATCGTGATGGTGACCGCGTACGACTACCCGAGCGGGCGCCTCGCGGACGACGCGGGTGTCGACGTCGTCCTCGTCGGCGACTCGGCCGCGATGACCGTGCTCGGCCACGACTCGACCGTGCCCGCGACGATGGAGGACATGCTCCTGCTGGCCCGGGCGACCGCCCGCGGCGCGGTGCGCCCACTCGTCGTCGCCGACATGCCGTTCGGCACCTACCAGGTCTCCGACGAGGACGCCATCCGCAACGCGGTGCGGTTCGTCAAGGAGGCGGGCGTGGACGCGGTCAAGGTCGAGGGCGCCGGCCCGACGCTGCACCGGACGGTCGCGCTCGTCGGCGCGGGCGTGCCGGTGATGGGCCATCTCGGCCTGACGCCGCAGTCGGCGACGATGCTCGGCGGCTACCGCGCGCAGGGCCGCACCGCCCGCCGGGCGCAGCAGCTCCTCGACGACGCGCTCGCGCTCGAGGCGGCGGGCTGCTTCGCGCTCGTGCTCGAGTGCGTGCCGACCCCCGTGGCGGAGCGGATCACCGGCGCGCTTGCGATCCCGACGATCGGGATCGGCGCCGGCGCCGCCTGCGACGGCCAGGTGCTCGTCTTCCACGACCTGCTCGGCCTCTACGAGGGCCGCTCGCCGCGGTTCGTGAAGCGCTACGCGGAGCTCGGCGTCGAGATCCGCGCCGCGCTCGAGCGCTACGCCGCCGACGTCCGCTCCGGCGCGTTCCCGGCCGAGGAGCACGGCTACGCGATGCCCCAGGAGGAGCTGACCCTGTTTCGGGCCGCGACCACGTAGGCGCGCGCGATGGTGCCGGGCACGTGCCTGTCACCGGCCTGGCGCCGCCCCGGGGCCGCGCCCGGGCGGGGCCTTACGCCCACCGGTAGCATCACCCTGCCAGAGCCATCCCACCATGAGAGGAGGCATGTCGTGAGGATGTTGCTGAAGGTGCAGATGCCCGTGGAGAAGGGGAACGCGGCGTTCAAGAGCGGGGCGCTCCAGCGGACGATCCAGTCCACCGTGGCGACTCTTGAACCGGAAGCGGTGTACTTCTATCCGGAGGACGGCAAGCGAACGGGGATCTTCGTCTTCGAGATGGAGGGTTCCTGGGAGCTGCCGCCGATGCTCGAGCCGCTGTTCGAGAACCTCGACGCATCCGTCCACGTGACTCCGGTGATGAACGGAGACGATCTGCAGCGAGGGTTCGAGGCGGCCGGCTCCTAGCCGGCTCGGCTCCCGGGGAGGGCCCGTGTCCGCGGGCCCTCCCCGCTCCGCCGGCGCCCGGTAAGGTCCCGCCCTGGTGCCCGGCACCGTGTGCCACCGCGCGAGGCGTGCGCCCCGGCCTGACCGGGCCCGCAACGGGCTCGCCGCGGCCGCCCTCGCCGCCGCCGCGCTCGCGGGCGCGGCGCCCGCGGAGGCCGCGCTCGAGCGCCCGGCGATCGTCCGCCCCGCCGTGAAGGCGTACGCGCCCGGCGGCGTCCACCTGCCGGGCTCGACGGTGCGGCTCGCCTACAGCGTCGAGGACCCGAGCGGGCGCGCGCGGGCGCGCCTCGCCCTCTACCAGCGCGGCGTCGCGGTCGCGACCCGCCGGCCCGGCTTCCGCGCCGCGACGGGGGCGCGCCGGACATGGACGGTGCGCCTGGGCGCGAAGCTGCTCGGCCCCGTCTACTTCTGCCTCTGGGCGGAGAGCCCGGCCGGGACGCGCAGTCGCGGCGCCCCGCTCTCGAGCTGCGCCCACATCTCCGTGAAAGTGCGCTGGCAGGACCGCAAGAAGATCTCGAACGGCTGCGGCGGCAAGGCGTGGGACGCCGTCCTCGCGGTCGAGAACTATTTCGGCAACTCCGGGGTCTTCTACCAGCCGCAGGTGCGCCGAAGCGACGGGTCGGTCAAGGTGCCGCGCGCTCTCTGGACGGTCTGGTTCACGAGCGCCTGCGACTTCCACGACGCCGGCTACCGGGGCTCCACGATCGAGGATCCCACCACGGGCGGCGTGCGCGACTACCACGACTGGTCGCGGCGGCGGATCGACGACCGCTTCCTCGCCGACATGCGCCGCCTCTGCCGCCGGCAGATCGACCGGTCCGCGACGACCGCGCTGCGCGACTGCAAGAACAACTACCGCTACGACGTCGTGCGCACGTTCGGAAGCCTGTTCTTCGACGCCGACCTGAGGCGCCGGGGCACCCAGGCGTCCGGACATCGCGCGAACAACTGACGGCCGCCCTGCCGCTCATCGCTCAACGTCACGGCTCCT
>JAHDVS010000028.1 GCA_023382435.1 Thermoleophilia bacterium | reverse complement strand
AGACGGCGCCGCCGACGGTGCCCGGGATCGCGCAGGCGAACTCGAGCCCGCCGAGGCCGGCGTCGCGGGCGCGGTGGAGGCACACGGCGAGCGGGGCGCCGCCACCGGCGGTCATGCTCGTCCCGTCGATCTTGACGTAGGCGAGCGTGCCGGACAGCCTGAGCGCGAGCCCGGGAAAGCCGTCGTCGGCGACGAGCAGGTTCGAGCCGAGGCCGAGCACGGCGACCGGCTCGTCGCGCTCGGCCGCCCAGGCGAGCAGGTCGACGAGTTCCTGCACGGTTTCGGGCTTCGCGAGCCAGCGGGCCGGGCCCCCGGTGCCGATCGTGGTGTGCCGGTGGAGGCCGACGTCGCGCTTCAGCGTCTTCGGCTGCTCGCTCATGACGACAGTGTCGCCAGGATCGCCGGGCCGGCGCGGTCGACGTCGCCCGCGCCGACCGTGAGGAGGAGGTCGCCGGGGCGCGCCTGCCCCGCCAGCAGCGCCGCGGCGGCGGTGACGGCCGGCGCCCAGGCGACCGGCATTCCGGGGCGCAGCTCGCAGAGCCGCTCGACGATCAGTTTCCCCGTGACGCCGGGGAGCGGCCGCTCGCGCGCCGGGTAGACGTCGGTGATGCAGACCGCGTCGGCGGCGGCGAGCGCGGCGGCGAGCTCGCGGGCGAGGTGGAGGGTGCGCGAGTAGAGGTGGGGCTGGAAGAGGACGAGCACGCGTCCCCCGCCGGCGACGGCCCGCGCGGCCTCGAGCGTCGCCGCCACCTCCACCGGGTGGTGGCCGTAGTCGTCGACGACGCGGACGCCGCCCGCCTCGCCCCGCAGCTCGAAGCGGCGCCCGGCGCCGCGGAAGGCCGCGAGCGCCCGCGCGGCCGCGGCGGCGTCCACGCCCGCGGCGGCGAGCGCCGCGAGCGCGCAGGCGGCGTTGCGGCGGTTGTGCTCGCCGGGGATCGCGAGGGTCAGGCCGGGGGGCGCCTCGACTCGCTCGCCCCGGATCGCGGTTGCGCCGTCGGCGAGCGCTGCGAGCCAGCCGGCGAACAGGGCCTCCACCTCGGCCCGGGAGGCGAACGTGGCGTGGTGGTCGAGGTCGACGTTGGTGACGACCGCGATCCGCGGGCGCAGGAGCAGCAGCGAGCGGTCCGATTCGTCGCCCTCGGCGACGAGCCACCCCTCCCCCGCCCCGGCGTTGCCGCCGAGCTGCGGCACGTCGCCGCCGATCAGGTAGGCGGGGTCGTGCCCGAGCTCGTGGAGGCAGTAGGCGATCATCGACGCGGTCGTCGTCTTGCCGTGCGCGCCGGCGACGACGATCGAGGGCCGCAGCGCGACGAGCTCGGCGAGCAGCTCGCCGCGACGGCGGTAGCCGCCGGCGAGCTCGGGGTTGTCGGGGGCGATCGCGGAGGAGGCGACGACCTCGAACCCGGCGGGGACGTTCGCGGCGGCGTGGCCGACGACGACGGGGATCCCGTCGCGCTCGAGCCGCTCGGCGTACGGGGTGCGGGCGCGGTCGGAGCCGGCGACCTCGGCACCCCAGGCGCGGCAGACGTGCGCGAGCGCGCTCATGCCGGCGCCGCCGATGCCGACGAGCCAGAGTTTCCTACCGGCGAGCGGCTGCAAGGGCGATCAGCTCCTCGGCGACGGCTTCGGCCGCCCCGGGGCGGGCGAGCGCGAGCATCGCATCGCCCATCGCGGCGAGCCGAGCCGGGTCGGCGAGCAGGGCGTCGACCCGGCGGCGCAGGTCGAGCTGCGCGTCCGGGACGAGGATGGCGCCGCCGCCGCGCTCGAAGTGGCGGGCGTTCCTGGTCTGGTGGTCGGCGGTGGCGTCCGGGTAGGGGACGAGCAGCGCGGGCTTGCCGGCGGCGGCGATCTCCCAGACGGCGCCGCCGGCGCGGGAGACGACGAGGTCGCAGGCGGCGAGCGCGGCCCCGAACTCGTCGGTGAAGGCGACGAGCCGGTAGCCGGGGCGGAGCACGCGCGGCGCGAGAGCGGCGTGGTCGCGCGCGCCGGAGAGGTGGAGCACGGCGGGCCCGCCGGCGCCGAACGCGTCGAGGGCCGCATCGTTGAGCCGCCGGGCGCCGAGGCTGCCGCCGCAGACGAGGACGACGGGGCCGTCCTGGGGAAGCCCGAAGCGCCGCCGCGCCTCCGTGCGCCCGCCGGCGGGCGCGAGCGACCGGGCCGGGATCGGTCGGCCGACGACCCGGTACTTGCTGCCGCCGCGCCCGGCGAGCGGGTAGGCGAGGAAGACGCGCGCCGCGAACGGCGCTGCGAGGCGGTTGGCGAGGCCGAGGTGGGCGTCGGCCTCGGTGACGGCGGCGGGGATCCGCAGCGAGGCGGCGGCGAGGACGGCGGGGCCGCCGGTGTAGCCGCCGGCGGAGAGCACCACGTGGGGGCGCCTGCGGGCGAGCAGCCGGCGGGCGGCGAGCGGGGCGCGCGCGTCGGTGGCTAGCGCGCGCAGGAGCCGCGTGCCGACGGCGCGCGGGAGGCCGTCGACGCGCAGAGCGTCGAGCTCGTAGCCGGCCGCGGGCACGAGCGTCGCCTCGATCCGCTCAGGCGAGCCGGCGAAGCTGACGCTGGCGCCGCGGGCTCTCAGCGCGTCCGCCACGGCGAGCGCGGGCAGGACGTGCCCCGCCGTCCCGCCGGCCGCGATCACGCACCTGATCCCGTTCGCTGGCTGCTGCATCGTTGACCGCGATGTTAAGGAGGATGCCGACGGTGGCGAGGCCGGCGACGAGGCTCGAGCCACCGTAGCTGACGAACGGGAGCGGGATGCCGGTGAGCGGCGCGATGCCCAGGACGGCGCCGAGGTTGACGGCGGCCTGGCCGCACACGAGGGCGGTCAGGCCGGCAGCGAGCCGCTTCCCGAACGGGTTTCGGCAGCGCAGCGCGATCCGGAAGCCGGCGAACCCGAAGGCCGCGTAGGCGAGGATCACGGCGGCGGCGCCGAGCAGGCCGAGCTCCTCGCCGACGATCGCGAAGATCATGTCGGTGGACGCCTCGGGCAGGTAGTAGACCTTCTGGACGCTCTCGCCGAGACCGACGCCGAAGATCCCGCCGGAGCCGAGCGCGATCAGCGCCTGGACGGACTGGAAGCCGGCGCCTTGGGGGTCCTGCCACGGGTCGATGAACGCGACCAGGCGGGCGCGGCGGTACGGCTCGAGCCAGGACGCGGTCAGGACGAGCGCGGCCATCACGGAGCCCGCGGCGAGCAGCACCCGCATCGGCGTCCCCGTGACGAGCAGGATCGCGCCGACCGCGCCGAGGAGGGCGAGCGCGGTGCCGAGGTCGGGCTCGAGCAGCACGAGCAGGAGCGCGGCCCCGACGACGACCCCGATCGGACGTAGGAGGCCGCGGAGCGACGTGGGCGGCTGGCGTTTCGAGAGCAGGGCGGCGACCCAGATCACGATCGCGACCTTCGCGAGCTCGGAGGGCTGCACGGAGACGGGCCCGACGTCGAGCCAGCGGCGGGCGCCGTTGACGCTGACGCCGAGGA
The DNA here is from genome assembly GCA_023382435.1 of Thermoleophilia bacterium. Lineage (GTDB taxonomy): Bacteria > Actinomycetota > Thermoleophilia > Gaiellales > Gaiellaceae > JAHDVS01. The sequence goes on along the minus strand of JAHDVS010000028.1, from coordinate 32,930 downwards.
CGAGCACCGCGGCGAGCAGGACGAAGCTGGCGGCGAGGAGCGGCCCGGCGGCGCGCCGCAGCGCGCGGAAGTCGGTGCGGGCGAGGACGACGAAGAGGGCGAGCCCGGCGAGCGCGTAGAGCGCCTGGCGTTTCAGGTAGTAGCCGGGGTCGCCGGCGGAGACGGCCGCCCGGGCGGAGCTCGCGCTGTAGACCATGACGAGCCCGAAAGCGGTGAGCGCGAGCGTGACGAGCACGAGCAGGCCGTGCTCGAGCTGGGCATGCGCGCGGACGCGGCCGCGGGCGGGGCGACGGCCCCCCTGCCCGGCCGCGGCGGGGGCTTTCACAGGGCCTCCACGATCGCGCGAAAGCGCTCGCCCCGCCGCTCGTAGTCGGCGAACTGGTCGAAGCTCGCGCAGGCGGGCGAGAGCAGGATGGTCTCGCCGGGCCGCGCGTCGGCGAACGCGCGGGCGACGGCGGCGTCGAGGTCGCCGCAGCGCACGGCGGGAACGCCTGCCGCGGCGAGCGCGGCGGCGAGCTCGGCCGCGGTCTCGCCGATCAGGTAGGCGCCGGCGACGCCGCGGTCGCGGGCCGTGCGGGCGAGCGCGTCGAACGGCGTTCCCTTGCGGCTGCCGCCGAGGATCACGCGCAGGCCGGGCGGGTAGGCGAGCAGGCCCCGCTGCGCCGACTCGGGGTTGGTCGCCTTGGAATCGTTGACGAAGGCGACGCCGCGGACCTCGCGCACGGGCTCGAGCCGGTGCGGGACGCCGGGGAACGCGCGCAGCGCGTCGGCGATGGCCGCGTCGGCGACGCCGAGCGCGCGGGCGGCGGCGACGGCGGCGGCGGCGTTCTCGCGGTTGTGCTCGCCGGGGATGCGCGGCTCCGCCGGGAGCGTGTCCGCGGCCGCGAACTCGACGCGTCGCGCGCGTCCGGGCACGGGCCCGAAGCCGCGCGGGAGGACGGCGACGTCGTCGGGCCCCTGGTTCTCGAAGATCCGGAGCTTGGCGGCCCGGTAGCGCTCGAGGCTGCCGTGCCGGTCGAGGTGGTCGGGGGTGAGGTTGAGCAGGACGGCGACGTGCGGGCGCAGGATCTCGATGTCCTCGAGCTGGAAGCTCGACAGCTCGCAGACGACGGCGGTGCCCGGCTCGAGCACCCCGTCGAGGGCGCAGAGGGGGCGCCCGACGTTGCCGGCGAGGGCGGCGGGTCGGCCGGCGGCGGCGAGGATCGCCCCGGCGAGCGCGGTGGTGGTGGTCTTGCCGTTCGTGCCGGTGATGCCGACGGTGGGCTGGGCGACGAGGCGGGCGCCGAGCTCGACCTCGCTCCAGACGGGGACGGCGCGAGCGCGCGCGGCGGCGACGAGGGCTGCCTCGCCGGGGACCCCGGGGCTTTTCACGAGGAGCTGCACGTCATCGAGCGGCGCACGCTCGGTCGCGGCGCCGAGCAGCACTTCGACGCCCGCTGCGCGAAGCCTCCCGGTTTCGAGCCCGGCGTTCGCGTCGGTCCCGATCACCCGGAGGCCGCGGCGGGCGAGCGCGAGCGCGGCCGCCTCGCCGGAGCGGGCGAGGCCGGCGACGAGGACGGTCGCGCCGGGGGCCGGCAGCGGCGTGGGCCGGCCGCTCACGCGTGCGCCGGACGGGCCGGGTGCCGGTGCGACGTCAGGAGACGAAGTGCTCCTGGTAGCGGTAGTAGAGGACGAACGCGCAGGCGCAGAGGATCAGCGCGACGATCCAGAAGCGCACCATGATCCGCGCCTCCGACCACGCTTTCATCTCGAAGTGGTGGTGGATCGGGGCCATCAGGAACACGCGCCTGCCGAAGCGCTTGTAGCTGACGACCTGGACGATCACGGAGAGCGCCTCGATCAGGAAGACCCCTCCGATCAGAAGCAGCAGGATCTCCGTCTTGGTCATGATCGCGAACGCCGCGAGGGCGCCGCCGAGGCCCATGGAGCCGGTGTCGCCCATGAACACCTGGGCGGGAAACGCGTTGTACCAGAGGAACCCGATCGACCCTCCGATCAGGCAGGCCCCGAGGATGGCGAGGTCGAGCTGCCCGACGTTCTCGAGGCCGAGGCGCTTGGAGACGATCCACGCGACCACGCCGATGGCGGTGTAGGTGAACAGCGAGATCGTGACGGTGCCGGAGGCGAGGCCGTCGAGGCCGTCGGTCAGGTTCACGCCGTTGGCGGCGCCGGCGATCATGAGAAACAGGAGCCCGTACCACGCCCAGGACAGGCTGACGTCGACGTCGAGCAGGGGCATGTACACGGAGGTCGCAAACCCGCGGTCGTAGACGACGAGCGCGACGAGCGCGGTGATGAGGGCGAGCAGCGCGAGCTTCCAGCGGCCCGCGAGGCCGAGCGAGCGGCGCCGGGTGAGCTTCGTCCAGTCGTCGACGAAGCCGATCGCGGCGCAACCGAGCGTGACGGCAAATACGGTCAGGGCCTCGATCGTGCGGTAGGAGAAGATGAGGAACGGGATCGCCATCGAGACCATGATCAGCAGGCCGCCCATCGTGGGCGTGCCCTGCTTGGCGCTGTGCCCCTGCGGCCCGTCCTCCCGGATGTGCTGGCCGAACTCGTTGCGGCGCAGGAACTCGATGAACTTCGGCCCGGCCACGATCGCGATCACCATCGCGAGGATGCCTGCGACGAGCACGCGGACCACGGCCGGCTCCTAGGCGGCTGCCGCGGCGACGGCGCCGGCGACGGCTTCGAGCCCCATCGAGCGCGAGCCCTTGACGAGCACGCAGTCGCCGGGACGGATGAGGGCGGGGTAGACGGCGAGCGCCTGCTCGACGGTCGGCGCCCAGAGGCGCGCGGGCACGGCCTCGGCGCCTTCGAGGTAGCCGCGGGCGAGCGGGCCGATCGCGACGAGCACGGAGACGCCGGCGCGGCTGGCGACGGCGCCGACCTCGCCGTGGTAGGCGGGCGCGCCGGGGCCGAGCTCGGCCATGTCGCCGAGCACGGCGACGCGCCGGCGGCCGCGGGCGCGCTCGGCGAGGTGGTCGAGCGCGGCCGCCATCGAGACCGGGTTGGCGTTGTAGCAGTCGTTGATGAGGACGCCGCCGCCGGGGAGCGGGAGCTCCTGCTCCCGCCAGCGCGACAGCGAGATCTCGAGGGCGCCGACGTGCGCGTCGGCGAGCGGCAGCCCGAGCGCGCCGTAGGCGGCGAGCGCGGCGAGCGCGTTGGTCGCGTTGTGGCGGGAGCGGAAGTTGAACGCGAGCTCGAGTCGCTCGTCGAGGACGTCGACGACGAGGTGGGCGTGCTCGTCGGCGGAGAACGAGAGCAGCCGCACGTCGCCGCCGTTGCCGTAGCGGATCACGTCGATGTCCGTCCTCGTCAGGTACGGGTCGAGGAGCGGCTCGCCGGCGGGGACGACGGCGGCGCCGCCTGGCGGGAGCGCCGCGACGATCTCGGCCTCGGCGCGGGCGACGTTCTCGACGGTCCCGAACAGCTCGAGGTGGGCGGGGCCGAGCGTCGTGATCACCGCGAGCTGGGGCCTGGCGACGGCGCACAGGTCGGCGACCTGGCCGAGCCCGCGCGTGCCCATCTCCGCGATCACGATCTCGGTGTCGGGCTCGATCCGGGTGAGAGTGAGTGGCAGCCCGATCTCGTTGTTGTGGCTCTGCTCGGCCGCGACGGTGCGCGCGTGGGGGCGGCAGAGGGCCGCGAGGATGTCCTTCGTCGACGTCTTCCCGGTGGCGCCGGTGATGCCGACGACGGTGGCGGACGACAGGGTGCGGACGGCGGCGCCGAGCGCGGCCATGGCGCGGTGGGCGTCGTCGGGAACGAGCGCGGCGGCGGCGCCGCGGGCGAGCGCGTCGGCGACGTGCTCGGCGCCGCTGCCGACGGCGACGAACAGGTCGCCGGGCCGGATGCGGCGCGAGTCGATCTCGAGACCGGTGACGCGCTCGGCCCCCGGCGCCGCCTCGAGGCGCCCGGGGCAGAGGCGGGCGACCTCGGTGAGCGGGAGTGGGATCACGCGGGCGTCCCGGCGGCGAGCCGGCGCAGCGCGTCGGCGGCCTCCTCCACGTCCGAGAAAGGGACGGTTCGGTCTGCGAACGTCTGCCCGCGCTCGTGGCCCTTGCCGGCGATCACGACGACGTCGCCGTCGCCGGCGAGCGCGACCGCGCGGCGGATCGCCCCGCGCCGGTCGGGCTCGATCTCGACGGTGGCTCCGGCGCCCGCGGCGCCCGCGACGACCTCGGCGATGATCGCGAGCGGGGCCTCGGAGCGCGGGTTGTCGGACGTCACGATCACGTGATCCGCGAGCTCGGCGGCGGCGGCGCCCATCAGCGGGCGCTTGCCCCGGTCGCGGTCGCCACCGCAGCCGAACACGCAGAGGAGGCGCCGCCCGGCGAGCTCGCGCGCGGCGCCGAGAACGTTGCGCAGCGCGTCGGGCGTGTGGGCGTAGTCGACGAGCAGCGTGAACGGCTGCCCCTCGTCGATCGCCTCGAACCGGCCGGGGACGCCCGTGACGTGCTCGACGCCGCGGACGATCGCGCCGTCGTCGAGCCCGAGCAGCCGCCCGGCCGCGATCGCGCCGAGCACGTTCGCGACGTTGAAGCGCCCGCGCAGCCTGGTCGTGACGCGCACGCCGGCGGCGCTGAACGACGCGCCCGCGGCAGTCAGCTCCAGCCCCTCGGGCCTGACGGCGGCGTCCGCCGCGAGCCCGAACGTGAGCAGCGGGACGTCGAGCCGGGCGAGCTCCGCCGCGAGGCGCCTGCCGTGGGGGCCGTCGACGCCGACCGCGGCCGGGGGCCGCCGCCCGTCCGGGCCCGGCTCCACGAACAGGCGACGCTTCGCCTGGTAGTAGCCGTCCATGGTGCCGTGGAAGTCGAGGTGGTCCCGCGTCAGGTTCGTGAATACGAGACAGGCGAAGCGGACGGCGTCCAGGCGCCGCAGCGCCGAGGCGTGTGACGACGCCTCCATCGCACAGCTGCGATCCCCCGCGTCGAGCATCTCCCGGAACGTCCGCTGGAGCTCGATCGCCTCCGGTGTCGTGTGACTCACCGCCCGCCGCTCCCCGCCCACCCGGCACTCGATCGTGCCGAGCAGACCCGGCCGCCGGCCGGCGGCGGCCAGCAGCGCGAACAGCAGAAACGCGGTGGTCGTCTTCCCGTTCGTGCCGGTCACGGCGGCAACCTCGAGCTCCCGGGTCGGCTCGCCGAAGAACACGTTCGCCGCCGGCGCCATCGCGGCCCGCGCGTCCGGGACGACGAGCTGCGGCACCGGCAGCGGCAGCGGCCGCTCGACCACGAGCGCTGCCGCTCCACGCTCGACCGCCGCCGCGGCGAACCCGTGGCCGTCCGCGGCAAGACCCGAAACGCAGAAGAACAGCGAGCCCGACACCACCCTGGTGTCGTCGAACGCGAGGTCGGTGACCTCCGCCGACGCCCCGCTCCCCGCCCGCGTCGCTCCGATCGCCTGCCTCAGGGTCTCCAGCTCGATGGGGCGGGATTCTACCATCGCACCCTCCCGGATCCGGGCGCCGAGCCGCCGCAAAAAACGCTCATTTCCTCGGGTTTCGCCACTTTCCGACACACACGCGCGCGCATTTCCCGGATATGCTGGAAGCGGGTGGTGGGTTAGGGGTGCCCCGGCTCAGCCGCCCGCAGCGTCGTCGGCCAGGAGCGCGTCGGGGGGCACGTCGAGGTAGCGCAGCGCGAAGCCGGCGATCTCCGCGAACGCGGGCGCCGCGACGGTGCCGCCGAGGATCCCGCTCTTCGGCTCGTCGACGAGGACGAGGATCGCGATCCGCGGGGCGCTGGCCGGGGCGAAACCGACGAACGACGCGACGTAGCGGGAGTCGGAATAGCCGCCGCTCGCGTCCGGCTTGGCGGCGGTGCCGGTCTTGCCGGCAACCGTGTATCCGGGCACCTGCGCCTGCGTGCCCGTGCCCTCGGAGACGACGCCGGCCATCATCCGCGTGAGCTGCCGGGCGGTGCGGCGGACGACGAGCTGGCGCTTCTCCGGCTCGAAGCGGGTGCCTCCCTCGACCCGCTCGACGAGATGCGGCTCGACCCAGGTGCCGCCGTTCGCGATCGCCGCGTAGATGCTTGCGAGCTGGATCGGGGTGACGGCAATGCCCTGACCGAGCGGGACGTTCCCGATCGTCGCCCCGGTCCAGCGCTCTCGCGGCAGCACGATCCCGCTCGCCTCGCCCGGGAAGTCGATCCCGGTGGGCTGCCCGAGCCCGAAGCGCTCGATCCACCAGGCGAGCCTGTCCTCCCCGAGCGCCAGCGCCAGCGTGATCGCGCCGATATTCGAGGACCGAACCAGGATCTCGGACACGGTCAGGCGTTCCGTCTCCCGGTCCTCGAGCTCGTGGATCACCCGGTCGGCGACCTGGATCTCAGGGGCCAGCGAGAAGGAGCTGCCCGGCTGCACGATCCGGTCGTCGAGCACGGCCGCGACGGTCACGACCTTGAACGTCGAGCCCGGCTCGAACACGTCGGTGATCGCGCGGTTGCGCACCCGCCCGGAGGGCAGATCGGGGAAGCGGTTCGCGTTGAACCCCGGAGCGACGGCCATCGCGAGCGCCGCGCCCGTCCGGATGTCGAGCACGATCGCGGTCGCCGCCTTCGCCGACCAGGCGGCGCGGGTACGGCGCAACACGTCCTCGACGTGTGCCTGCAACCGATGATCGATCGTCAGCGTCAGATCACGCCCCTGCCTCGCCGGGCTGGCAGCGGCCACGTCGAGCAGGCGCCCGAACGGGTCGCGCACCACCGTCTCCTCGCCGGGGCGCCCGGCAAGCTGCTCCTCGTACTCGAGCTCGATCCCGGCGAGCCCCTCGTTGTCGGTGCCGACGTAGCCGAGCACGGCCGCCGCGATCCGCCCCTGCGGGTAGACGCGTCGCTCCTCCGGGAGGAAGCCGAGCCCGCCGATCCCGCGTGCGGCGAGCCGCTTTGCCGCCTTCGGATCGACCTTCCGGGCGACGTACACGAACCCGCGGGAACGGTCGGAGAGCGCCCCGTACACCACGTCGGGGTCGAGCCCGAGATCGCGCGCGACCACCGCCGATACCCCACGCGGGTCGCGCACCTGACGCGGATTCGCGTAGACGGTCGTCGCGTCCTCGCCCACGGCCAGCTCGACCCCCTGGCGGTCGTAGATCGTGCCACGGCGCGCCGGCACCGTCACGGTCTCCCGCTGCTGGCTCGCGGCGATCCGATCGAGACCCGGTGCACGCACCGCCTGCAGCCAGGCCGCGCGCGCGAGCGTGGCAGCGAACAGCAGCCCGAACACGGCGACGAGGAGGCGGATGCGCCGGTTCGAGAGGCGCGCGCTCACGAGCTCACCGCCCCGCGCGCTCGAGCCCCAGGTAGACCGTCTCCGCGGGCTCGGTCAGGCCGAGCCGCCCGCGGGCCGCCGCCTCGACCGGCGACACGGCCGCGGCACCGGAGAGCTGCGCCTCGAGCCGCTCGATGCCCGCGCGCAGATCCGCGTTCTGCGACTGCACCTTGCCGCGCTCGACCCGAAGCTCGAGCGCCGCGACGTTCAGCGCCACGATGCCGGCGAGCAGGACGGCGACGATCGCGATCCACAGCGTCCAGCGCGCCAGCGCCGGGGAGGTGGCCGCACGCCTCGCGACGGGGCGCGACCGCGAGGTCGCGGCCGGGCGCGCGACACGGGGAGCGGCGACAGGCTTCGGCGCGGGCCGGGCCCGTGGCGCGGCGACGGCCATCAGCCGGCCGCGTCGGTCCTGATCGCGCCACGCAGCCGCGCCGACGCCGAGCGGGGGTTCTCGGCGAGCTCACGTGGCGAGGGCCGCACGGCTTTCTTCGTCAGGAGCCGAAGCGTCGGCTCCTTCCCGCAGGCGCAGACGGGCAGGTCCGGCGGGCAGATGCAGCCGCGCGCCTCCGCCGCCAGGAAGCGCTTGACAATCCGGTCCTCCAGCGACTGGAAGCTGATCACGCACAGGCGACCGCCCGGACGCAGCATCGAGAGCGCGGCCGGCAGTCCCCGCTCGAGCGCGCCGAGCTCGTCGTTGACGGCGATCCTCAGCGCCTGGAACACCCGTTTCGCCGGGTGACCGTCGCCGAAGCGCCTCGGGGCCGGAACGGCCGCGCGGATCGCGTCGACGAGCTCCCCGGTGCGCTCGATCGGCCGCTCGCGCCTGCGCCGCACGATCTCCCGCGCGATCTGGCGGGCGAACCGCTCCTCGCCGAAGCGCCGGAACGTGGTTGCGAGCTCGCGCTCGCCCGCCTCGTTGACGAGCTCGAGGGCCGACTCGGGCTCGGAGGGATCCATGCGCATGTCGAGCGGCGCGTCGGCCGCGTACGAGAATCCCCGCTCGGGGCGGTCGAGCTGCATGCTCGAGACGCCGAGATCGAGCAGGATCGCGTCCGCCATCACGCCGTTTCCGGCGAGCTGGGCGAGCACCGTGTCGAAGCTCCCGCGCAGGAACCGGCAGGGGACGCCGGCCCTCTTGGCGAAACGCTCGAAGTAGGCGCGGGCGTCCGGGTCGCGGTCGATCGCGATCACGCGGCCGCGGCCGCGCAGGGCGGCTGCGAGTAGGGCGGCGTGCCCTCCGGCGCCGAACGTGGCGTCGACGAGGGTCTCCCCCGGCCTCGGCGCGAGGAGGTCGAGCACCTCCTCGGCCAGCACGGGAACGTGGTCAGTCGCCCTGTGCGGCAAGGCGTTCGGCAACAAGCTCAGCACTCCCTTCCACGTCCTCGAGGTGTGCGCGCCAGGTGGCGCGATCCCAGATCTCGACGTGATCGCGGACGCCGGCGACCACGACCTCGCGGTCGAGCTTCGCGCGGCTGACGAGCACGGGCGGGATCATCACCCTGCCCTGGCGGTCCGGCTCGGCCTCCGTCGCTCCCGAGAACAGGAAGCGGGCCATCTGGCGCGCCTCCCGGGAAAAGGGGTCGAGGCCCTCGAGCCGAACCGACACGAAGCGCTCCCACGCCTCACGTGTGTAGACGACGAGGCAGCCGTCCATGCCCCTCGTGACCACGCAGCCGCCCGCGAACGCATCCCGGAACTTCGCCGGAAGCGTCAGCCGGCTCTTGTCGTCGAGGGTGTGCTCGTACTCGCCGAGAAACATGATTCAGCGCCCTGCCTCATCCACTGCGCCCCACTTTACCCCACTTTCCCCCACTTGACAACCCCCGCCCGGGCGTTGTCGGATCTCACACGGGGGCGCGCCCCGGCGTTTCAGCTCATGATGGAGGTCGTGCCCGTGCCGCCGTTCGAGACGCTGTACGAGACACACCGCGACGGTGTCTATCGCTACCTGCGCCGCCTCGCCGGCGCCGGCGAGGTGGACGACGCGTTCCAGGACACGTTCCTGCGCGCCCTGCGCGCCTACCCGCGCCTGCGCTCCGGGGAGCACCTGCGGGCGTGGCTGTACACGATCGCGACCCGGGTCGCGCTCGACGGGAAGCGCCGGCCGGCGCCGCGGCCGGTCGCGCAGCCCCCGGAGCTTCCCGTGCTCGCCGGCCGCCCGCCGCACGCGGAGCTCGAGCACTTGACGGGCGGGCTGCCGCCGACCGAGCGCGCCGCCGTCGTCCTGCGCTACGGGTACGACCTCTCCTACGCCGATATCGCCACCGCGCTCGGATCGACCGAGGCTGCCGCCCGTCAGGCCGCCTCCTCCGGTGTCCGGCGCCTGCGAGAGAGGAGCGTGCGCCCGTGACCGTCCCCGCCGAGGTCGACCGTCGCCTGCGCGAGCGGGCCGCCACCGAGGGTCTCCTCGACGTCGCCTACGACGTCGTCGAGGCGCCGATCGGCGCCCTGCTCGTCGCCGTGACGCCCGCCGGCGTCTGCCTGGTCTCGTTCGATCCCGACCCGGAGCAGCAGCTCGTGCCGCTGGCCCGCGCGTTCGGCGCCCGCATCCTCCAGGCCGCCCGCCCCGTCGAGCCCGCCCGGCGGGAGCTCGACGAGTACTTCGCCGGCCGCCGGGACGCCTTCGACCTCCCCGTCGACCTCGGCCCGCTGCCCGCGTTTCAGCGGCTCGTCCTCACCGAGCTCGCCAACGTCCCCTACGGCGCGACCGAGACGTACGGCGGCCTGGCGGCACGCGTGGGCAGGCCGCGCGCGGCGCGCGCCGTCGGCGGCGCGCTCAACCGCAACCCGGTCCCGATCGTGTTGCCGTGCCACCGCGTCGTCGGCTCGACCGGGCGGCTCGTCGGCTACGCCGGGGGCCTCGAGCTGAAGGCCCGGCTGCTCGCGCTCGAGAGCGGTCTCGCGTAACCGCTCAGGGAGCGCCGAAGCCGCCGCCGCCGGGCGTCTCGATCCGGACGAGATCGCCCGGCTCGAGCGCGCGCGTCACCTTCGACGGCAGCTCCTCCCCGTTCAGGAGAGAGCGCCCGCGCTCCCCCGGCTCGCCGCCGCGGGCGCCGGCGGGCGCGTGCAGCCGCCGCTCGCTGAGCACGGACAGGCGGCAGGCCTCGAGCACGCGCAGCTCCCGGACGACGCCGTCGCCGCCGCGGTGGCGCCCCGCTCCCCCCGAGCCGGGCCGCAGCGAATAGCGCTCCACCCGCAGCGGGTAGGCGAGCTCGAGCGCCTCGACCGGGGTGTTCAGCGCGTTCGACATCGCGACGTGCACCGCGGACGGTCCGTCGGCGTCGGGGCAGGCGCCCTGACCGCCGCCGATCGTCTCGTAGTACGTGAAGCGGCCGCTGCCGAACGTGACGTTGTTCATCGTCCCCTGCCCCTGCGCCGGGACCTCGAGCGCGCCCGCGAACGCCGAGAACAGCACGTCGGTGATCCGGCTCGACGTCTCCGTGTTGCCGGCCACCACGGCCGCCGGCGGCCGGGCGTTCACGAGCGACCCCTCCGGAGCCCGAACCGAGACCGGCGCGTACGCCCCGCCCGACGCCGGCAGGTCGGGCTCGGTCAGGCAGCGCACGACGTAGAAGCAGGCCGAGCGGGTCACGGCGAGCGGGCAGTTCAAGTTGCCGTCGTGCTGGGGCGACGTCCCGGCGAAGTCGAGCTCGAGCTCGTCGCCCGAGACCGTGACTACGACCCGGAGTTCGAGCCGCTGGGACGGGTCGTGCGGCTCGAGCACGTCCGCGGCCTCGTAGCGCCCGTCGGGGAGCCGGGCGATCCCGGCCCGCACGAGCCGCTCCGAGTACGCGTACAGCTCGTCCATCGCGGCCTCGACCCGCTCGCGGCCGTGCTGGGCGCACAGCTCCGCGACGCGCCGCTCCGCGAGCAACTGGGCCGCCACCTGCGCCCGCAGGTCGCCGCGGCGCTCCTCCGGGTTGCGCATGTTCGCGACGAGGAGCCGCAGCACGTGCTCGTCGAGCCTGACCGGCGGGATCACAATGCCCTCCTGGTACAGCTCGCGCGACGCCGCCGGCAGGCTCGCCGGCTCCATCCCGCCGACGTCCGCGTGGTGGGCGCGCGAGACCGCGAAGCCGGCCTCCGTCCGCGACACGAGCGTGATGTCGGGCAGGTGCGTGCCGCCGGTGAACGGATCGTTGACGACGTAGATCTCGCCGGGCGCCGGCTCGAACGCCGCCACCGCCGCGACCGCCTCCGGCATCGCGCCGAGGTGCACGGGGATGTGCTCGGCCTGCGCGATCATCCGCCCGCGGGCGTCGAAGAGCGCCGTCGAGCAGTCCCGCCGCTCCTTGATGTTCGACGAGAACGCCGAGCGGATCAGCACCGCTCCCATCTCCTCGGCCACCGCCCGCAGCGCGCTCCCGAGCACCTGCAGCTGAATGTTCACGCTTCCGCCACGCTCTCTCGACAGCCCGTCACGCTCTCGTGAGCACGAGGGTGCTATACCCATCCCTAACCCCCACCCACCCGGGGGGGATCCAGCAGGTGGCGCCGGCGAGCTCGACGACCTCGGGGCCGCGCACGTCGAGCGGGTCGCCCGGAGGCAGCTCGACGTGCGGGCCCGGGACGACCTCGGCGGTACGCACCGCGACGAGCTCGATCTGGCGGCCGCGGTCGGCGTAGCCGTAGCGCTCCTCGTGGGCGCGGTGGAACGCCTCCGCGATCCCCCCGCCGGCACCGAGCGGCACGGCCAGCTCGAACGACTGACCCCGGTAGCGCAGATCGGCCTCGCCGCTCTCCGGTAGCTCCCCCGCCTCCTCGAGCGGCACGACGTACGTCCTGACGCGGTCGCGCCGCTCGTCGCTCGCGACCAGGCCGAGCGCGGACAGGACGCCGGCCGCCGCCGGGACGAGCACGGTCTCGCACCCGAGCTGCTCCGCGAGCGAGCACGCGTGGAGCGGCCCCGCGCCGCCGAACGCGACCAGCGCGAACTCGCGGGGGTCGTGGCCTCGCTCGACGGAGACGAGGCGGAGCGCGCGCAGCATCTCGGCGTCGACGACCTCGACCACGGCCCCGGGGTCGAGGTCGCGCAGGGCCCGCTCCGCGGCCCCGCGATCGAGCTCGATCCCTCCCGGCAGCCGCTGCGGCAGCCGACCCAGCAGGAGGTTCGCGTCCGTGACGGTGCCCCGCTCCCCGCCGCGCCCGTAACAGGCGGGGCCCGGGTCGGCGCCCGCGCTCTCGGGCCCGACGCGAAGCGCGCCGCCGGCGTCGCGCCACACGAGCGAGCCGCCACCCGCGCCGACCGTGTGCACGTCGACGCTCGGCAGCCGGATCGGCAGGCCGCCGACGAGCCGCTCGGCCGAGCGCTCGGCGCGCCCGCCGACGATCAGGCAGACATCCGTCGACGTCCCCCCCATGTCGAACGAGATCGCCCGCTCGAAGCCGGCGAGCCGGGCGGCGAGCGCGGCCCCGACCACGCCCCCGGTGGGCCCCGAGACGAGGATCGTCGCGGGGTGCGCCGACGCCTCCTCGATCGTCGCCACCCCGCCCGAGGAACGCAGGACGAGCGGCTCCGGTAGCCCCTCCGCGGCGCAGCGGTCGCGCAGCGCGCGCAGGTAGCGGGCCACCACCGGCCCCAGGTAGGCGTCCGCCACCGTCGTCGAGGCCCGCTCGTACTCGCGAAACTCCGGGGCCACCTCGTGCGAGGCGACCACGTGCGCGCGCGGCAGCCGCCGGCGCACCTCCGCCGCCACGGCGCGCTCGTGCGTCGGATCGCGGAACGAGAACAGGAGGCAGATCGCGACCGCGTCCGCGTCGAGCCCGGGCAGCGTGGAGAGGTCGAGCGGCACGAGCACGCCGCCCGGCCCGACGCGCTCGCGCACGCCGACGCAGCGCTCGAGCGGCACGAGCGGCTCGGGGTGATCGCGGCAGGGGCGATACAGGTGCGGCCGCGCCTGGCGGCGCAGGAAGAGCAGGTGCTCGAAGCCCTCCGTCGCGACGAACGCCGTCCTCGCGCCCTTGCGCTCGAGCAGCGCGTTGGTCGCGACCGTCGTGCCGTGCGTGAACCGCTCGATCGCGGCGGCGCCGACCGCACGCGCGGCCGCCACGACCGACTCCTCCTGCTCCCGCGCGGTCGGCACTTTCGCGGTCGAGAGGCGACCGCCCTCGAGCAGCACGGCGTCCGTGAACGTGCCGCCGACGTCGATACCGAGGACCGCCACCCCCGACACTGTACGGGCGCGGGCCGGATCACCCGCTCCGACCGCGACCCCGCTCCCGGTGGGCCCGCGCCTTCGCCCGGTTGCCGCACACGGCCATCGAGCACCACGCTCGCGAACGGTTCCTGGCGCGGTCGTAGAAGACCCAGCGGCAGCCCTCGGCGCGGCACGCCTTCAGCCGCGCCCAGGATCCGGCCGCCATCGCGTCCGCGGCGATCGCGAGCAGCCACCCGACCGCGCCGTCCACCCCGCCCGCGCCGGGCTGGAGCCCCGCCGAGCCCTCCGGCCCGAAGCGCAGCGAGAGCCCCGCTCGCCCCGCCGCCGAGTCGAGCACGCGGGCAGCGCCCCCGTCCGGCCGGCCGCCGTTGTTCGCGGCGAGAAGCGAGCGAAGAGCCTCGCGCACCGCGAGCGCCCGGCGGGTCTCGGCGGGGCGCGCGGCAACGCCGCGCGGGAGCAGGCCGCGCTCCGCGAACCAGAGCTCGAGCGCCCCCGGCGACGCGAGCGCGTCCTCCCCGCTCTCGACGTCGAGCGTGTTCACGAACGCCCGGACGAGCTCCAGCTCTCCCGGCGCCGCCGCGCTGCCTGACACCACCCACCTCGCTTGACTGGTTACGTGAGTTGCCGTAGCGTACCAACGGTCGATCCCCGACCGAGAGGAGAGCACGATGTCGAAGCACGCCTTCGAGGCCGTCCGGGTCACGGAGATCCCCTCTCCCGCCGAGGCGGAGCCCGGGTCGTTCCACTGGAAGCCCGTGCGCCACCACTTCGGCATCAGCTCCTTCGGCATCAACGCGAACGTCGCGGGCGCCGGTGACACCCTGGTCGAGGAGCACGACGAGACGGACACGCGCCACGAGGAGCTGTTCGCGGTCACGAGCGGCCACGCCGCCTTCACCGTCGCCGGCGAGGAGGTCGACGCGCCCGCGGGAACGCTCGTCTACGTCCCCGACCCGGCCACCGTTCGCTCGGCGCGCGCGCTCGCGGACGGGACGACGGTGCTCGCGATCGGTGCCGAGCCGGGGGCCGCCTTCGCCGTCTCGAGCTGGGAGCAGAAGTACTTCGGTGGGTAGCTGGTCGGCGGAGCTCCCGCTCGCCGGCGCGGGCGGCGAGCGGGTCGATCTCTGGCGGACGATCGTCTCCCACGGCCTCTCCGAGCTGCCGCCGATGCGCGTGGACACGGACGCGCGCGCGCTCGAGATCACGGTGCCCCTGCGCGGCGGCCGGCCCCGCACCGTCACGATCGGGCCCGGCCGCCCCGGCCTGGCCCGCATCGTCGCGGCCGGCCGCCCGCCCGGCGCCCGGCAGGCCGCGGCGCTCCTCGACGCCGTCCGCCACGTGCTGCGCCTCGACGAGGACCTCTCCCCCTTCTACGCGCTCGCGGCCGCCGATCCCGACCTCGCCTGGGCGACCGCCGGCGCGGGGCGGATGCTGCGCAGCCCGACCGTGTTCGAGGACGTCGTCAAGACGATCTGCACGACGAACTGCTCCTGGGCCGCCACCGAGCGGATGGTCGGCGCGCTCGTCGAGCACCTCGGCGAGCCGGCCCCCGGGGCGCCCGCGACCGGCGCCGCCGGCCGCGCGTTCCCGACGGCCGCGGCGATGGCGGCGATGGGCGAGGGCTTCTACCGGGAGACGGTCAGGGCCGGCTACCGGGGCCGCTACCTGCGCGAGCTCGCGGGCGCGGTCGCCTCGGGCTCGCTCGACCTCGAGGCGCTCGCCGCCCCGGAGCTTCCCGACGGCGAGGTCGAGGCGCGGCTGCTCGCGCTCCCGGGCGTGGGGCCGTACGCGGCCGCGCACGTGATGACGATGCTCGGCCGCTACGGCAAGCCGGTGCTCGACTCCTGGACACGACCGACGTACGCCCGGCTGACCGGCCGCAAGGCAGTGAGCGACGCGGCGATCGTCCGCCGCTTCCGCCGCTACGGCCCCTGGGCCGGGCTCGCGTTCTGGCTCACCGTCACCCGCGACTGGGGGTAGCCGCCTGCGCGCAGGAGCTCGTCAAGGCTGACGGGGCGCAGGCCCTTGCGAGCGAGCCCGTCGAGGATCGCGGGCAGCGCGGCGGCCGTCTGCGCCTGCACGTGCAACACGACGATGCTGCCCCGCCTCGCCGGCCCGACCGAGCGCGCCGCGATCACGCTCGCTCCCGGCCGGCGCCAGTCCTGCGGGTCGACGTCCCAGAGCACGGTCAGCCGGTACCCGGCGGCGCCGGCGCCGGCGAGCACGCTCGAGCCGAGCGCCCCGTACGGGGGCCGAAACAGCGGCAGCGGCGACGTGCGGGCCAGGCTCCACCAGGGCTCCCCCGCTCGCTCGAGCTCCGAGCGCACGGCCCACTCGGAGAGCGACGGCATGTGGGGATGCCCCCAGCTGTGGTTGCCGATCGAGTGGCCCTCACGCACCGTGCGGCGCGCCTGCGCGGGATGGGCAGCGACGAGCGGGCCCAGGCAGAAGAACGTGGCGCGCGCGTCCCTGGCGGCGAGGATGCCTAGGATCCGGGCCCACGCCACGCGGTCGTTGCAGTCGTCGAACGTGAGCGCGACGCGCCGGCCGGCCCCCTCGACGCGGCGGATCACCCGCGTCGAGACCGGGTAGGAGACGAGGACCGGCCGCGCCCGCGACGTGGCGGCGTTGCCGACGTCGTCGACGGCGCGCAGGGAGACCCGGTAGCCGCCCGGGGAGAGCTTCCCGCCGCCCCGCGCCCGCAGCGCCCAGGCGACCTGCGCCGTGCCCGGGCCGGCGGGGCGCGTGCCCGACTGCCAGGGCTGGCCGTCGCGGCCCGATACGAGCAGCGTGACGCGGGTCGCCCCCCGGTCCGTGACCCGGAAGCGCGTGCGCAGCGGGCCCGCGCCGGGGCGCTCGGCCACGTTCGCCCAGGTCACCCGCGGCGGCGTCGTGTCGAGGCGCAGGCGGGCCTCGGCCGACGCCGAGCCGCCGGTCGCGTCGAGCGCGTGCGCGACGATCGTGTACGCGCCATCGGCGAGGCGCTGCCCGGAGCGCCCGCGCCCGTCCCAGCGAAACGCGGTCTCGCCCGCCTCCGCGAACCGGGCCGGCAGGATCGTCTCGACACCGCCCGGCCCGTGAGCCTCGACCGTCAGGATGACCGCCTGGCCGAGCGTGACGGAGATCGCGGCGGTGTCCTTGATCCCGTCGCCGTTCGGGCTGAACGCGGCCGGGGCGGCGGCCGTGACCGCCGGGCCTTCCGTTTCGCCGGCAGGCGCGCCGACGGCGACCCCGGCGCCGCCGGCGCACGCGACCGGGAGCGTCAGGGCAGCTGCGATCGAGACGGCCGGGAACAGCCGGCGGCGGAGCATCGCCAGTAGCGTACCGCGGCACGCGTGCTACGCTTGGCGCACGGACGGCCGCCCGGCCGCCCGGTGAGGTTTTCTTCTCGGTTCCTCCTCCGGTGGTTTCGAGCAAGCGAATCTCGAGACCACGGGCCGCCGAGCGCGGTCCCGAAGCCAAGGAGTCGAACCATAGTCACCACCCCGTCCTTCCAGGAGCTCGGCGTGAGCGCGCGCATCGCCGACGTGCTCGCCAGCCGCTCGATCACACTTCCTTTCCAGGTGCAGACCCGCGTCCTCCCGGACGCGTTCGCCGGCCGCGACATCCTCGCGAAGTCGCCGACCGGGTCGGGCAAGACCCTCGCTTTCGCGCTCCCGATCGTCGAGCGCCTGCGCCCCGAGGACGGCCCGGTCTCCGCGGTCGTCCTCGTGCCGACCCGCGAGCTCTGCGTCCAGGTAGCCGAGGAGCTCGCGGCTCTCGGCCCGGCCCGCGGGCTGCGCACCGCGAGCGTCTACGGCGGCGTCCCGATCAAGGGGCAGGCGGAGCGGGCGCGCAAGGCGCACGTGCTCGTCGCCACGCCCGGGCGGCTCGAGGATCTCGTCGCCCGCCGCGCCGTCTCCCTCGACCGCGTGTCGATCCTCGTCCTCGACGAGGCCGACCGGATGCTCGACATGGGCTTCAAGCCCCAGGTCGACCGGATCGTCGCCCGCCTCCCCCGCAACCGCCAGACGATGATGTTCTCGGCGACGCTCGACGGGGAAGTCGGCGTGATGGCCCGCGCCTACACGCAGGACGCGGCCAGCCACGAGGCCGAGCTGCCGAGCTCCCGCGAGCGCGGCGACGTCGAGCATCTGTTCGTGCCCGTCACCGCTGACAACAAGGTCGAGAAGCTCGTCGAGCTGCTCAGCGCGGAGCGGGGCCTCGCGCTCGTCTTCGTGCGCACGAAGCACGGCGCCGATCGGCTGGTACGAAAGCTCGACCGCCACGGGGTGCGCGCCGTCGCGATGCACGGAGACAAGACGCAGGCGGCCCGCGAGAAGGCGCTCGCGAACTTCGAGTCGGGCAAAGTCTCGACGCTCGTCGCCACCGACGTGGCCGCGAGGGGCCTCGACCTCGACGAGATCACGCACGTGATCAACTTCGACCCGCCCGCCGAGGGCAAGGACTACGTCCACCGCGTCGGGCGCACCGGCCGCGCCGGGCGGGACGGCACCGGCGTCACGCTCGTGCTGCCCGACCAGCAGGTGGACGTCAGCCGCGTCGCCGCCCGCCTCGGACACACCGAGCAGTTCGCCCGCGAGGGCATGGTGATCGCGCCCGCCCGGGTCGTCTACTCGTCCCGCCGCGGCGGCTCCAAGTGGGGCCCGAACCGCCCGCGCCGCAAGATCTGAGCCCGCGAGCCGAGGCGGCCCACCAGACGCAGACGTAGGGGCGGGTCACGACCCGCCCTCACGCCGCTGGACCCGGGCGTCACAGCCCCGGCTCGAGCAGCCGGTACCCGACGCCCCACACGTTGACGACGTACGTGCGCTCGCCGTGGCCGTTCAGCTTGCGCCGAAGCCGGCTCGCGTGCGAGTCGAGCGTGCGCGTGCGCCCGAGCGAGCGGAAGCCCCACACGTCACGCAGGAGCTCCTCCTTGCGAAACACGCGGTCGGGCTCCGAGGCGAGCGCGACGAGCAGCTCGTACTCCTTCGCCGCCAGCGCGACCACGTGGCCGGCGAGGCGGACGGTGCGGGCACGCCGGTCGATCTCGAGCTCCCCCACCCCGAGCCGGTCGCTGTATCCCGCCGAGCCGGCCCGCCGCAGCACCGCCCGCATCCGCGCCAGCAGCTCCTCGTACACGAACGGCTTGACGACGTAGTCGTCGCAGCCCCGGGCGAAGCCGCGCAGGCGGTCGACGGGGTCGCCGTACGCGCTGACGATGATCACCGGCACGTCGCGGTTCCAGTCGCGGCCCGGCTCGCCCTCTCGCAGCCTGCGGCAGAGCTCGAAGCCGGACGCGTCCGGGAGCGCGGCATCGAGGAGCACGAGATCGGGCTCGCTGCGCTCGATCAGCTCGAGCGCCCTGAGCCCCCGGTCGACCGCGAGCACGTCGAAGCCGTCCTCGACGAGCTGCCGCTCCAGGAACGACCTCGTCTCCGTCTCCTCGTCGACCACGAGCACCGCGTGCTCAGCCATGCAGGCGACGGTAGCAACGCCCTGCCCGCCACTCCAGCTGTCCTTTCGGGCGAACCCGTCACAACTGCTCGACAGTCGCCCCCTCCGGCCGCGTCCGCTACCACCCTCATGCGAGGGATTCGCCGGGCCGCGCGGGCCGTCGATGCAACACCCACGTGGTCAGACGCACCGTCAGCGTGGTCGTCGCAGCCGTGCTCGCCCTCGGGGCCGCCGGCTGCGTGAGCCTCCCCCTGATCGGCGAGGAGGACACCTCCGCGGAGGCGCTGGGGATACTCGAGCGGGCGCAGGCCGCGATGGAAGGGGTCGAGTCGATCGCCTTCACGATGAAGCTCGCCGGCGACATGGACGGGCAGCGGCTCTCGCTGCGGCTGAAGGGCGGCGCCTACGTCGCGGGCGAGCGAGCGGGAGAGATGGCATTCACGCTACGCGCCGACGCGCCGAGCCTCGGCGTCCCCGCGTTGACGATGCAGGCGGTCGCGAAAGACGGAAGCATCGCGATCGACAGCGGCGAGGGCTGGCAGGTGCTGCCTGGCGAGACGATCGAGCCGAAGGACCTCGAGCTGCTCGGCAGCGGCTTCGGCCAGCTCGACATCGCGGCCTACGTGACAGGCCTGAGTGTCGAGCGCTCGACGACGTTCCTGGGCGAGCCGGTCACGAAGCTCGGTGCGACGCTGAAGATGCGCGATCTCCTGGGCGCGGCGCTCGCCCAGGCCGCCGACGAGCTCGGCTCGCTCGGGCTGGCCGACCTGCCCGATGAGGTCCTCGGATCCCTCGGGGACATGCGGGTGGTCATCTACGTGTCCGAGACGACGGGCCTGATCAAGGCGGTCCACGAGTCGTTCACGATCGAGCAGGACGGGCACGCGCTCGCGCTCACCGTCGATCTCGTCGTCGACAGCGTCAACGAGGCGATCGAGCTCCCGGACGCACCGCTCTGAGCGGCCGCAACGGCGATCAGAGCCGCCCCGAGCGGACGATCCCCCACGCGAGCCAGAAGCCGAGCAGGAGCGAGAGGACGAAGCCGGTGACCGCGACGGCCCGGAGCAGCTCGCCTCCGAACGCCGCGAGGATCGCGGAGCCGACCACTCCCGCCGCCCCGATGATCGCGACCGCCAGCCGGTTCACGACCGGGTCGAGACGGTGGGCGAGCACGTCGAGACCGCGGCTGCGGAAGCCGACCTCGACCTGCCCGTCGCGCAGCTCGTCGACGAGGCCCGAGACCTGGTGGGGCGCGACCGCGGCCACCCGCGCGTAGGCGCGCGCCTCCTGGCGTAGCCGCGCCGCCAGTCGCGCGGGGCGAAACCGCTCCATCATCAGCTCGCGGGCGTACGGGCGGGCGACCTCGAACACGTTGAAGTCCGGGTAGAGCTCCATCCCGACCGAGCCGAGCGTCGCGATCGCCTTGTCGAGCAGCACGAACCGGGCGGGCAGTCGCAGGTTCATCCGGTAGATCAGGGCGAACGCCTCCCGGATCACCTGGAGCGGGTCGATGTCGGCGAGCCGAGTCCCGTAGTAGCGGTCGTAGACGTCCCGCAGTTCGGCCACGAACTCCTGCTCCTGGCCGCGCCCGTACTGGACGCCGAGGTCGGCGAGCCGCCGCGGCAGCGCCTCGACATTCTCGCCGGCCGCGTCGATGAACAGCGCCGTCAGCTTCTCGATGTCGTCCCCCGACAGCTTCCCGGCCTGGCCGAAGTCGACGAGCCCCAGGTGCCCCTCGCCGACGACGAGGATGTTCGCCGGGTGCGGGTCGGCGTGGAAGAACCCGTGCCGGAAGATCATCGTCATCCACGCCTCAGCGATCCGGTAGGCGAGCCGGCGCCGCTCGTCGGAGTCGAGCGCGGCCGCGTCCAGGTCCGCCACCTGCACCCCGTCCAGGTACTCGAGCGTCAGCACCCGCGCGCTCGAGTAGCTGCGGTAGACCCGCGGGATCCGTACCGTGGGATGCCCGCGGAAGTCGCGGCCGAAGCGCTCGGCGTTGCGCCCCTCGGCACGGTAGTCGAGCTCCTGGCGGATCGAGCGCGCGAACTCGTCCACGATCGCGACGGTGTCGATGAAGCGCAACGCCCTGACCCGCTGGCGGACGATGCGGGCGGCCTGGTAGAGCAGCTCGAGGTCGGCCTCGATCTGGCGCGGCGCCTGGGGCCGCTGCACCTTCACGGCCACGCGCTCGCCGTTCGGGAGCACCGCCCGATGGACCTGGCCGATCGAGGCGGCCGCCAGCGGCTCCCGGTCCAGCTCGAGGAACAGGCGCTCGACGGTCAGGCCGAGCTCGCGCTCGAGCGTCGCCTCGACCTCCGCGAACGGGAACGGTCGCACGTCGTCCTGGAGGCCCCGCAGCTCGGCCACGATGTCCGGCGGCACGAGGTCGGGACGGGTTGACAGGAGCTGGCCGAACTTGACGAACGTCGGGCCCAGCTCGTCCAGTAGCTCGCGCAGCCGCTGGCCTCGCGACGGCCCGTCCGCCTCCGCGGCTCGCCGCCACCGGAACGGCCTGCGGGTCTCGAGCAGGTAGCCGAAGCCGTGCCGGGCCGCGGCCTGCCCGATCTCCGACAGCCGCCCGAGCTGACGCACGGCTGGCCTCGCGCGCATGCGCGCAGTGTACGGCCGCCTACGCGCCGGCGGTCTCGTCCGCGTCGCGCTCGAGCAGCGAGAGGCGGTGCTCGAGCTGGGCGACGCGGAGCTCGAGCTCGGCCAGGTCGGCCTCCATGACGAGCCCGAGCTCGCGGAACACGCCTCCGAGCGCCGCACCGGCCCGCGCGGTCAGCCCGCTGCCGCCGGGCCGGGACGACTCGACAAGCTCGTCCGCGAGGCCACGGGCGTCCGCGTGGCTGAGGCTGCCGCGGCCGACGAGCTCCTCGACGATCGCCTCCGCCCGCTCGCGGGTCAGCGCGGCCGCGCCGACGGCGGCGAGGACGGCCTGGCCCGCAAGCTCCCGCAGCGGGGCTCCCGCCCGGTCGTCAGCGGGCCCGGCCATGCGGCCTCGAGCGTCGACGCTGGCGCCTTGCCTCCCGCCGGGCGGCGGCGTCGGCGACGGGACGAGCTTCGTCCGCGACGGACGGCTCGCCGGCCTCCTCGCCCGCGGGGCCGGCGCCCGCCTCCGCCTCGGGCGGCGCCTCGGCGACGACCGCCGCCGCCGGGCCGGCCTGGGCGGCGGCTGCGGCACCTCGCCGGCGGCGACCGCGAGCCGGCACCGGCGGGGCGGGAGCGGCGGGGGCCTCGAGCTCGTCGCCGAGCGACTTCTCGAGCGGGTCGACCTGGCCCCTGCGGGTTGCGTACTCCGGCTCGCGCTCCTTCAGGATCGTCAGCAGCGGCGAGGCGATGAAGATCGTCGAGTAGGCGCCGGAGAAGATCCCGACGAGCAAGGCGAACGCGAAGTCCTTGAGCGTGTCGCCGCCGAACAGGAGCAGCGCGAGCACCGGCAGGAGCGTGCTCAGCGTCGTCGCGATCGACCGGCGGATGGTCTCCCAGATCGACTGGTTCGCGATCGCCGCGAAGCTGGACTTGCGCATCAACGGGATGTTCTCGCGCACCCGGTCGAAAATGATGATCCCGTCGTAGATCGAGTAGCCGAGCACGGTCAGGACCGCGGCGACCGTGGCGGTGGTCAGCTCCCGCTGCGTCACCGAGTAGACGCCGAACGTGATGAACAGGTCGTGGAGGAGCGCCGCCAGCACGGGCGCCGCGAATTTCCACTGGAAGCGGAACGTGACGTAGAGGAAGATCAGCACGAGCGAGACGCAGACGGCGAGGATCGCGTTGCGCAGGATCTGCGAGCTGAAGCTCCCGGAGACCGTGCGCGAGCTCGGCGGCTCCTCGAGCTGGAGCTCGGTCACCAGGGCGTCCTTGAGCCGGCCGAGCTGCTCCTCCGGGAGAGGCTCCGAGCGGATGTGGAAGCTCGAATAGCCGCCGCCCGCCGTCGCGCCTCGACCCTGCACGATCGCGCTTGCGGGGATCACGGCCGAGGCGACCTCCCGGACGCGCTCGACGGGCAGGGGCTGCGGCGTCGCGAACGTCAGCTGGCTGCCGCCCCGGAAGTCGATGCCGAGGTTGAGCCCCTGAACGCCAAGCGAGATCGCCCCGGCCAGGGCGATCGTCGCGGAGACGGCGAACCAGACACGGCGCTTGCCCATGAAGTCGATCCGCTGCCAGCGTGGAATCCGCAGCGCGGTGGCGCCCATGAACGCCGGGTTGTCGAACCAGCGCGACCCCGACAGCATCCCCAGCATCGCCCGCGTCGCCGCGACGGCCGTGAACATCGAGAGCAGGGTGCCGATCAGGAGCATCAGGGCGAAGCCCTTGACGCCTCCGGACGCGACCGCGAACAGCACGAACGCGGTGATCATCGTGACCATGTTCGCGTCGACGATCGTCGAGAACCCGCGCCGGTAGCCGGTGGCGATCGCGGCACGCACCGATTTCCCGAGGCGCACCTCTTCCTTGATGCGCTCGAAGATGACGATGTTCGCGTCGACCGCCACCCCGATCGTGAGCGCCAGACCGGCGAAGCCGGGGAGCGTCAGCGTGACGCCGAACAGCAGGATCGCCCCGTACAGGAACGCCCCGTAGATCGCGAGGCCCGCGATCGCGATGACGCCGAGGAACCGATAGACGGCGAGCAGGAAGAGCGCGACGGCGATCAGCCCGCCGACGGCGGCGATCAGCGCCTGGCGAAGGCTGTCCTTGCCGAGCGTGGCCGAGACGTCGGTGCGATCGACCTGCTCGAAACGGACGGGAAGCGCGCCCGTTTGGAGCACGAGCGCCAGCTCCTTGGCCTCCTGGGCCGAGCCGAGCCCCGTGATCTGGGCGCCGGTCTGGCCGGAGATCCCGTCCGGGTTCTCCTCGAAGTCGATCGACGGCCACGAGCGGATCTCCCCGTCGAGCACGATCGCGAAGTGCTGGTTGAGCGGGGTCTCGCTGCCGAGCTGGCCGGTCTTGAGGCGCCCGCGAATCGCGAGCTCGCGGGTGATGTCGTGGAACGTGTCGCCGCCCTTGTCGGTGAACTGCATCAGCACGATCGACTGCCCCGTCTGGTCGAAGTCCTGTCGCGTGCCGCGCAGCTCGAGGTCCTCGCCGGTCATCTCCGGCACCGGGTTCTCGGCGTTGGCCGGGTCGTACTCGAACAGGTAGTAGTAGGTACGCGACGGCGGCGACTCGTTCACGCCGGGGCAGACGACGGCGTTCTGACCGCAGGCGATCACGATCCGGTTCCCGGGCACGGCGAGGAACTCGGCGCCGTCCGGCTCGACCCCGCCGGGGAGCGAGCGGATCAGATCCTCCTTCGTCGGCCGCGGCCCGGCGAGGCGCGTCTTCGCCTCGTCGTAGACGTACCAGGCTGACGGCGTTCCCTGCTTGGCCTGCTCCTGGAGGCCTTTCAGGAGCGGGTAGAGGGACGCGCTCGCGACCGGGAAACCCTGCGGCGAGATCGACGGCGCCACCAGGTCGCCCTCGAGGTCGTAGAACTGCAGCTGGGCGGTCTGGCCGACGAGCTGGGCGGCCCGCTCGGGGTCCTTGATGCCCGGTAGCTCGATGATGATCTGGTTCGGCGGCTGCTTGCGGATCTCGGGCTCCGCCACGCCGAGCTTGTCCACGCGGCTGCGCATGATCTCGATCGAGCGGTCGAGGTCCGAGTCGGTGATCTCGCTTCCGGGCAGCGCCTGCGCCTCGAGCACGACCTCGAGGCCACCCTGGAGATCGAGGCCCCGGTTCGGCTCCCAGCCGCCGGCGATCGCGAGCGCGGCGACGCCGCCCAGCAGGGCGACGACGAGAACGGTGATGAGGTGGAAGCGGCGCACGAGCGCGCGTCCCTAGCGGGTGCGCTCCCCGGCCTCGACGGCGGCGTCCCCGGCCTCGCCGTCGACCGTCGTGTCCTGACCGTCGGCCGCCTCACCGTCCTCCGGGCCCGCCCCGCCGTCGGCGTCCGCCTCGAGCCCCTCGTCCTCGTCTTCCTCGTCGTCCTCGTCGTCCTCCGTCTCGGTCTCCGGCGGGACGATGCTCGCGATCGCGCGGCGAGCCACCTCGATGTGGACGTCCTCGGCGATCTCGAGGACGACTTTCTGGTCGTCGACCTCGACGACGTCGGCGTAGATCCCCCCGACGGTGACGATCTCGTCACCGGGGGCGAGCCGGTTCAACATGTCCTGCGCCGCCCGTTGCTTCGCCTTCTGCGGGCGGATCAGCAGGAAGTACATGAACACGAGCATCGCGAGCATGACGATCACGAACGTCACTTGGCTACCTCCCGGGCGGACTGGCCCTGCGCGATTCGCGCGAGCGCGGCGTCCCGGTAGACGCCGAACTCCCCGCGCTCGATGGCGACCCGAGCGCCGGCGGTCAAGTCGAGTAGGAAACGCACGTTGTGGAGAGACAAAAGTATCAGGCCGAGCAGCTCCTGTTGGTTGACGAGGTGGCGCAGGTAGGCGCGGGAGAAGCGCGCGCACGCCGGGCAGGAGCATGACGGATCGAGCGGCTGGCTGTCGCGGCTGTAGCACCTGTTCCTGAGGTTGAGCCTCCCCGCCCACGTCAGGGCCGACCCGGTGCGCCCGAGCCTCGTCGGCAGAACGCAGTCGAACATGTCGATCCCGCGCTCGATCACCGCGAGGATTCCCTCGGGGTCGCCGATCCCCATGAAGTAGCGCGGCCGGCCGGCCGGGAGCAGCGGGGCCGCCCAGCCGACCGTGTCGAGCATGAGCTCGCGCTCCTCCCCCACGCTGAGACCGCCGAGCGCGTGGCCGTCGCAGCCGAGCGCGGCGATCTCCTCGAGCGAGCGCCGGCGCAGCTCGGGATGGGTGCCTCCCTGGGCGATCCCGAACACGAGCTGGCCCGCGGCTCGCGGCGCCGCGAGCTGGCGGCGCGCCCACGCGGTCGTGCGGGCGACCG
Organism: Thermoleophilia bacterium; assembly: GCA_023382435.1. Classification (GTDB taxonomy): domain Bacteria; phylum Actinomycetota; class Thermoleophilia; order Gaiellales; family Gaiellaceae; genus JAHDVS01. Next base: position 7,158 of record JAHDVS010000028.1, on the reverse strand, counting down.
CGAGCTCGAGCTCCGCGGGGGCAGCGTCGGCGGGCAGGCAGATGTCGAGGCACATGGCGACGTCGGAGCCGAGCTGGCGCTGCACGTCGGCCGCGAGCTCGGGGGTGAACCGCTCCTCCCGCCCGTCGTAGACCGAGCGGAACGAGACGCCGCCCTCGTCGGTCGCGAGGATCGTGTCCCTGAGCGAGAAGACCTGGAAGCCGCCGGAGTCGGTCAGGATCGGGCCCTCCCAGCCCATGAAGCGATGCAGGCCGCCGAGGGCCTCGATCGTGTCCGCGCCGGGGCGAAAATGCAGGTGGTAGGTGTTCGCGAGAACCATCCGCGCGCCCAGGCTCCGCAGAGCCTCCGGATCGATTCCCTTGACGGTCGCCTTCGTCCCGACAGGCATGAACGCCGGCGTCGGCACGTCGCCGTGCGCCGTGCGCAGCACCCCGGCCCGCGCCGCCCCGTCCGTCGCAACGACCGTGAAGGCCCCGTCTCCCACCCGCCCGAGGGTAGGGCAAAACCGCCAGCGGCCGCGGTCAGAGCACGAGCATGGCGTCGCCGAACGAGTAGAAGCGGTAGCGCTCGCTCACGGCGAGCCGGTACAGCTCGCGGGTCTGCTCGACGCCCGCGAACGCCATCACGAGCGCGAGCAGCGTCGTGCGGGGCAGGTGGAAGTTCGTGAGCAGGTGATCGACGCGCAGCGGCTCGAACCCGGGCGTCACGAACAGCTCGGTGCGACCCTCGAGCGGCCCGCCGCGCGCGAGCGTCTCGACGACGCGCACGGTGGTCGTCCCCACCGCGACGACCCGTCTGGCGGCCCGGATCCGCTCCCACGCGCCGGCCGAGACACGGTAGCGCTCCCCGTGGAGGGGATGCCCGGAGAGATGATCCGCGGTCACCGGCCGAAACGTGTCGAGCCCCACGTGCAGCGTCACCCGCTCGGTGTCGAGCAGGGCGAGCAGCTCCGGGGTGAAGTGCAGCCCCGCGGTCGGCGCGGCGGCGGAGCCCGCGTCGCGCGCGTACACGGTCTGGTAGCGGCCGGGATCGGCGAGTGGCTCCCGGATGTACGGGGGCAGCGGCGTCTCGCCGGCAGGCTCGCCCTCCAGCCGCACGAGCCAGCGCCCGCCGCCGAGCGTCTCGAGCAGCTCGGCCCCGCCGAGGCGCTGCCCCGGTCGCAGCCGTCGCGAGGGACGCGCGAGCGCCTCCCAGACCGCCCCGTGGCGGCGCTCGAGCAAGAGCAGCTCGGCGGCGCCACCCCCCGGCCGCTCGACCCGCAGGCGCGCCGGCACCACCCGGGTGTCGTTGACGACGACGAGGGCGCCGGCGGGCAGCTCGCCTGGGAGGTCGGAGAAGCTCCGGTGGCGCACGTCGCCGCTCGCGCGATCGTAGACGAGTAGACGCGAGCGGTCGCGGGGCTCGAGCGGATGCTGCGCGATCAGCTCGTCCGGCAGCTCGTAGTCGAGCTCGCTGGTCTTCATCCGCCGGGAACGGTACAGTCCGATCCGTGCAGGACGAGGCGCTCGAGCGGGCACGGCGACGGCTCGCCGCCCTCCAGGCGGGGCGCAGGGACGAGCCGGCCATGGACGCAACGCTCGCCCGGGCTCGCGATCAGATCGAGCACCTCGCGCAGGCCGCGGCCGAGCTCGAGGCGACGCTGCCCGACCGGGTCTCGAGCGCGCTGCGGGACTCGCTCCAGGCCGAGGTGCTGCCGGTCGCGCGGCAGATCGCCGAGGTGCGCGGGCTGTCCGCGCAGACGATCCGCCGGCTCGAGGGGCTCCAGGGCGAGCTCGAAGCGGAGCGGCTGGCCCGGGTCGACGATCTCGAGCTGCTCGTCGATCTGATCGCCGCCGGCTGGCGCGGCGTCGAGCGGCGCCTCGACCGGCTGGAACGCGTCCTCGACCGGCTCGAGCGGGCGCTCGAGGATCGGCCCGCGCCGCAGGCCGTCTACCGGCTCGACGAGCGCCGCGGCGGCCCCGGGGCCTGACGCTCGGGCTCCCGGCCCCGGTCGGCGGCTAGCTTCGCGCCGGGAACGCGAGCACGAACCGCGAGCCGCGCCCGAGCTCGGACTCGAGCTCGAGCCGGCCCCCGAGCGCCTGCGCCAGCTCGCGCGCGATCGCGAGCCCCAGCCCGGTGCCCTGGCCGTTGCGCGACCAGAACGGGCGGAAGACCCGTTCCAGCTCCTCGCGCGGGATCCCCGGCCCGGAGTCGGCGACCGTGACGGTGACGCGTCCGCCGTCCGACCCGAGCGAGAGCGTGACCGCGCCGCCGTCGGGCGTCCACTGGAGCGCGTTCGCGAGCAGGTTCGAGACGATCTGGAGCACGCGGTCCCCGTCCGTCTCGACGACGGGGACGTCCTCGATCCGGCGCTCGAGCGCGATCCCGCGGCGCCGGGCCTCCTCGCCGAGAGCCTGGGCCGCCTGCTCGACCAGCCGGCCGAGGTCGACCTCCTCCCGCACGAGCGTGAACCGCCTGGCATCGAGCTTCGCCAGGTCGAGCAGGTCGCCGACCAGGCGCGACAGCCGGTCGGCTTCCCTCCCGATCACCTCGAGCGATGCCGCGCGGGCCTCGGCGTCCTCCGCAAGCCCCTCCCGGAGCACCTCGACGTGGCCGCGGATCGCCGTCAGCGGCGTGCGCAGCTCGTGGGACACGGTCATCAGGAAGTTGCGCTCGAGCTCGCTCGCCTCGGCGAGTCGGCCGGTCATCTCACGGAAGCGGTCGGCGAGATGCCCGATCTCGTCGCGGGAGCGCACCGACGGGACGGCGGTCTCGTACCTGCCGGCGGCAACCTCGTCGGCGGCCCGCGACAGCTCGAGCACGGGGCGGGTGACGCGACGCGAGAGGTAGAGCGACAGACCGGCGGCAACGCCGAGACCTCCCAGGAAAGCGAGGCCGCCGCGCCAGGCGAGCACGAACCAGCGGTCGGTCAGCTCCGCCTTCGGCTTGGCGGCGACGAGCGCGCCGAACGTCTCCCCGCCGAGCTGCACCGGCTGGGCGACCGCGAGGTAGGGGTGGTCCTCGCCGGGCGGCGTCAGCTCGATCGTCGTCTGGGCGGCGGGGAGCGCCTCGAGACCCGCCTCCTCCAGGGAGAGCGCCCGCAGGCCCGAGAAGCGACCGGGGAACAGCTCGACGCCCACGTAGTAGAGGCGCGCCCCCGAGGCACGCTCGAGCCGGGGGGCGGCGAAGCGGGGCGGCGCGGTGCCCTCGTCGACGCTCTGCAGCGCCTGCGCCTCGTACAGCGCGGCGAGCCCGGACGCCTGCCGGCGCAGGTCCCCGAGCGTCTGATCCTCCGCGTAGTCCTGGAACAGCCGGATCGTGACCACCGCGGTCACGATCCCGGCGACGACCGCGCCGAGTAGGAACAGCGCCGGAAGCCGGAACCGGAGCGACCGCACGGTCGCGAGCCCCCGACTACGCCGGCGCCGGCTTGGGCTCGGACGAGACCTTGTAACCGACGCCCCAGACGGTCACGATCGGGCAGGCCTCGCCGAGCTTTCGCCGCACCTGGCGGACATGGACGTCCACGGTGCGCGTGTCCCCGGCGAACGTGTAGCCCCACACGCGCTCGAGCAGCTGGTCGCGGGTCAGCACGAGGCCGCGGTGATCGAGCAGCTCCCAGAGCAGGTCGAACTCCTTCGGCGCGAGCTGCACCTCCTCGCCGCGGACCCGCGCCTCGCGCCTTCCCGCATCCACGAGCAGATCGCCGTGGGCGATCGCCTGCGTCTCGAGGCGCCGCCGCGAGGGCGCGGTCCGACGGAGGATCGATTTCACCCGGGCGACGAGCTCGCGGGGGTTGAACGGCTTGGTGAGGTAGTCGTCAGCCCCCACCTCGAGGCCGATAATCTTGTCGACGTCGTCGTCGCGTGCGGTCAGCATCAACACGGGCACGTCCGAGCCCTGGCGGATCCGGCGGCACACGTCGATGCCGTCGAGGTCGGGTAGACCGAGATCGAGCACGATCAGACTCGGGCGCTCGGTTGCCGCCTTCGCGAGCGCCTCCTCGCCGCTGCCCGCGACGGAGACCCCGAAGCCGCCCTTGCGCAGGTACATGGCGATGAAGGAGGCGATGCTCTCCTCGTCCTCGACCACGAGCACGGTCTGCGTTCTTCCGTCCTGGCTCATCGCGGCGCCGCCATGGTCAGGTCAGCCTGATCGCCCGGTAGGACGCCGGCCAGCGCTCGTACGGCCCGCCCGCGACGGAGTAGCGCCCCTTGCCGCGCAGGGCGACGACGCCGCGGCCGACCGCGCTCACGTTGATTCCCGAGCCCTGGACCCGGACTCTCCAGGAGCCCCGGAAGACGCGAAAGCGGATCCCGCGGCCGCCGTACATGGTGGCGCCGTCCGCGAGCTCCCGCGCCCACTCGTGCCCGAGGACGAGGATCTCGACCTCCTCGCGCCCGGGCCGCGCCCGGATCGTGACCGTGCCGCGCGCGATCGTGCCGAGCACCGCCCCCCGCAGGTTCAGGTTGGCACGGCCGGCGCCGGACACGAGCTCGATCCCCGTCTCCGCCCCGGCCGCAGCAGCAGTACCGGCCGCCGCAGAAGCGGACGCGAAAACGAGGGTCGCGGCAAGCGCGCCGGCTGCGAGGAGGGCACGAAGGGCCATGGCTGAGCGGGGTCGCCGAATCCATCAAACCGAGCGCGCATGCGCATGCGCTTAGCTGCTTGTAAGGAAAGTGTAAAGAGCGCGCCGGAGAGCGGGGCTCAGGCGACCAGCCTGACCGTCGAGCGCAGCCCAGCGGCGCCCTCGCGGCGCGGGGGCCGCGCGGTCAGTGCCCAGCCGGCCCGCAGCGCCTCCTCCTCGCAGAGGCCGCAGACCGGGCGCTCGCGATTCGAGAGCTCCCCGGGCTCCCAGTGCCGGTAGCGCTCCCCGGAGAGGAGATGCCGCCGACACAGCGAGCACACCGTCACGAGGCATGACTGTAGACAGGCCGGCGGACGGAGCTCGCGGCCCGTCGCGGCCCTACGCGGAGTACGGGTAGAAGCCCTGACCGGACTTACGGCCGAGCTGTCCGGCGCGCAACATCCGCACGAGCGTGGGCGGCGGGGCGAAGCGCGGCTCCCGGTACGCCTCCCAGAGCGCCTCCGCGGCGTGCACGTGCACGTCCACGCCGACGAGATCGATGAGCGCCAGCGGTCCGATCGGCCAGCCCGTTCCCAGGCGCATCGCCGCGTCGATGTCCTCGGCGCTGGCCGTTCCCTCGTCGAGCACGCGCACCGCGTCGTTGAGGATCGGGATCAGGATCCGGTTGACGACAAACCCCGGGGTGTCCTCGCACGCGATCGGAGTCTTGCCGATCCGCACGGCCAGCGCGAACGCGGTCTCGAACGCCGCGTCGGCGGTCAGGGGGGTGCGCACGACCTCGACGAGCGGTAGCACGGGGGCCGGGTTGAAGAAATGCAGACCGACCACCCGCTCGGGCCCGGGAGTCGCGGCCGCGATCTGGGTCACCGACAGCGCCGAGGTGTTGGTAGCGAGCACCGCGTCGGGCTCGACGAGCGCGCCGAGCTCGCCGAACAGCGCCCGCTTGACGCCGATCTCCTCCAGGACGGCCTCGATCACGAGGTCGCAGCCGGCGAGGTCGCCGAGCGCCGTCGTCACCGTGAGCAGGCCGAGCGCACGGGCACGCTCGTCGGGCGAGAGCCGCTCCTTCTCGACGTCGCGATCGAGCCTGCGCTCGATCGCGGCGCGTCCCCTCTCGGCGAGCTCCCCGGTCAGCTCGCGCCCGATCACCGGCACGCCCGCCCGGACGCAGACCTGCGCGATCCCGGATCCCATGGCGCCGAGCCCCACGACGCCGACCGTGCCGATCTCCGCCGCCTTCACGCGCGACAGCCTACGCGCCCGGCGCGAGAGTTGACGCGCCGGCGACGAGGCGCGATGCTTGCGCCGGGCGCGAGTCCGCGCCGGGCGCAACCCGCGAAGGAGGCTCGTCGATGAAGCTGCTGCTTGCCTACGACGGTTTCGAGCACAGCTTGCCCGCGCTCGAGGAGACCGCACGCCTGGCCCGTAGCGAGGGGGCGATCGTCACGATCGCGAGCGTCGTGCCGCTCGACGCGCAGGCGTCAAAGGCCGGAGGGCACGTGGGGATGGCGCCCCACGCCCACCAGGATGTCGCTCGCGCGCACGCCTACCTTCGCGAGCGCGGCCTCGAGGCGGAGATGGAGATCGCCCACGGCGAGCCCGTCGAGCGCCTGGTCGAGCTCGCCCGGGAAGGCGGGTTCGACGTGATCGTGACCGGGACGAGAGGGCGCGGCCCGGTGGCGCGGCTCCTGCTCGGCAGCGTCAGCCACCGCCTCGCCGAGAGCGCGCCCTGCGCCGTGCTCGTGGTCGGCGAGGACCGCATGGTGCGCGTCGAGCCCCGCGCCAGCGCCTGACGGCCCCACCGGGAGACGTGCCGCCCGGCCTCGGAGTTTGTAACAGGCGCTCGAACCATGTAAGCTGTTACTAACCGTTAAGCGCTTAACCTGCGCTTAACGGTTCTTTGCAGGAGTTTCATCTGCCAACCGCCATACTCCGACGAGGGATCATGAACGAGAAGGTCGTCGCCGCCATGTATCAGTACTCCCGGGCCATCTACCGGTCGATCAAGGACATCATCGACCCGTACGCGAGCCCGGCGACCAGGCTCGAGTACCGCCGCGCCGTGCTCGCGGCCTGCGAGGAGACCGTCGAGCGCCTGGCGCGCGACCCGCGCTACTTCGCGCACCCGGAACGGACGCTGTTCGCCGACATCCGGCGCTACTTCCCGATCACGGCTCAGGCGCAGGTCTCCTGGGCCTGCAGCCAGGGGATCGGCGCCGCGGTCGCGTTCATCGGCGAGCAGATCGAAGCGGGCGCGTTCGACGGCGGCGTCGCACGGTGCCGCGCCACGACGCGCAAAGGCAAGGCGTGCCAGCGCACCCCGCTGCCCGATCGCGAGTACTGCCCGTCGCACCAGCACCTCGAGACCGACCGCGTCGCCAGCCGCGCCGCGGCGTAAGTCCCGCCGTCTTCGGCCCCGCGTGCGGCGGCGGCACGTCTCCGGTTGAATACGGGCGTGTCGCACGACGCCGACAAGCTGATCCGCCAGCTCTCGCTGATCGCGTTCCTGATGGCGGAGCGACGGGCGCTGACGGCCCGCGACATCAAGTCCTGCGTCGAGGGCTACTCCGAGATGTCCGACGAGGCGTTCG
>JAHDVS010000027.1:25383-37703 GCA_023382435.1 Thermoleophilia bacterium | reverse complement strand
TCGGGGCCGGGCGGCACCGGTATCTTGACCGCGGCGCCGGCGGGCCGCAAGCCCGGGGCTGGTCGTCCACGTCGCCGTGCCGGCGAGCGCGACACCCACCCGGGCGAGCAGCTCGGCCCTGGCAAGCGGCTTGGCGAGCACCGGCAGGCCGCCAGGCGCCGCCGAGCCGGCGTCGATTCCCCAGACCGTGGCAAGGCCGAGGCCGGTGCCGCGGCCGCGCTCCCTGGTCGTGAGGAACGGCTCGAAGGCACGGGTGCGCACGTCCTCGCTCATCCCGGTTCCGGTGTCGGCCACGCTCCGCGGCGGGCGTCCAGAGCCTGACGGGTCCCTCGCGATCGACGCCGCCTACATCCGCTCGGGAGCCTCGACGCCGATCAGGTCGAGGCAGCGCGCGATCGCTGCCCGCGTCGCGCTGCAGAGCCCGAGGCGGAACGGCTCCGCCTCGCCGCTCCCGAGCACACGATGATGGTGGTAGAAGCGGTGGAAGTCGTCGGCGAGCCTGACCGCGTAGATCGGGATCGCGTGCGGCGCCCGGCGCTCGGTCGCCTCGGCGGCGACGCCCGGCAGCTCGGCCAGGCGCTTGACGAGCTCGCGCTCCTCGCCGGCGAGCTCGCTCGGCGGCCCGGGCTCGGGCGCAGCGCCGTCGGCGTTGCGCAGGATGCCGCAGATGCGGGCGTGCGCGTACTGGACGTAATAGACCTGGTTCTTCTCGCTCTTCTCCCGGGCCAGGTCGACGTCGATCTCGACGGTCTGCTCGTGCCCGCGCATGACGAGGTACCAGCGGGCGGCGTCGACTCCGATCTCATCGATCAGCTCGTCGAGGAACACGACGTCGCCACGGCGCTTCGACGCCTTGCGGGCCTCCCCGCCCTGCGTCAGGTGGACGAGCTGGTAGACCAGCACTTCGACCCGGTCGGGGTCGTGTCCGTACGCGGCTGCGAGGGCCTTCAGCCGGGCCACGTAGCCGTGGTGGTCGGCGCCGAGCACGTAGATCAGGCGCTCGAAGCCGCGCGCGAGCTTCGAGCGCATGTAGGCGGCGTCGGCGGCGAAGTAGGTCGTCCGGCCGTCCGAGCGGACGACGACCCGATCCTTGTCGTCCCCCCAGGTGGTTGTCCGCAGCCAGCGGGCGCCATCCTCCTCGTACAGGTCGAGCTCGGCGAGGGCGGCGTCGAGATCCCGCTCGATCTCGCTCTGGAACGCCCAGCTGTCCACCTGGACGCGGAAGCGCTCGAGCGTCTCGCGGATCGACTCGACCATCCACTCGACGGGGTCACCGCCCCGGGCGGCGATTCCCGCCACGTAATCCCCGAGGTAGCCGCCCTCCGGCGGCTCCTCCCCCCGGGCACGTGCCGCAACCGACTCCCGGAACAGGTCGATCTGGGCGCCGAGGTCGTTCACGTAGTACTCGCGCTCGACGTGGTGACCGGCGAGCTCGAGCAGCCGTGCGACGGAGTCGCCGTACGCGGCGTTGCGGGCTGACGCGACCGTGAGCGGCCCGGTCGGGTTCGCCGAGACGAGCTCGACCTGCACCCGCTCGGGCGTCTCGGCGAAGCCGGCGCCGTAACGGTCACCCGCCTCGAGCAGCTCGGCCAGCGCCGCCCGGTACCATGCCGCGCCGACACGCAGATTGAGAAAGCCGGGGCCGGCGACCGAGACCTCCTCGACGAGCCCGCCGAGCTCCACGCGGTCGGCCAACTCCTGGGCCAGCTCCCGCGGAGAACGGCGGAGCTGCGGCGCGAGGCGCAACGCCACCGTGGTTGCGTAGTCCCCGTGGGCCGGGTCGGCAGGTCGCTCGAGCTCGACCTCGACGTGGCCGTCGCCGGCGAGCGCGCGGACAGCGGACTCGAGCGGCTCGACGAGCCGGCGCAGAACGGCGGGGCCGACCACCGCTACGCGATCGCCTCGCGGACCGAGCGCGGCTCGCCGGCCGGCCCGAGGCCACCTCGGCCTGCCGAGCGGATCAGGTAGTGCTCCTGGAGGTTGTCCACGCTGCGCCGCTCCCCTCTGTCCCCGCCCCGTACAACTGCCGGCGCCGCCCGCGATCGGAAAGAGGCCAGGCCGGCGACGCACGGGAAGAGTGCCACATGACGGCAGGTCGGCTCGCCCCCTACCTGCTTGCGAACGCCTCGGCCATGCCGACGCGCTCGAGGACGGTCGGGTGCGTTCCGAGCAGGACGCGCGCCCAGGCAGGCGGCGTCGGGTCGATCAGCCCGGTGGCAGCGAGGCGCCGGGCGAGTGCGGTCGCCGCCTCCGGATCGCGCGTTGCGGTCAGGGCGAGCCAGTCCGCCTCCGCCTCGTAGCGGCGCGAGACCGCGTTCTGGACGGGCAGCGTGGCGAGGAAGCAGGCGAAGGCGACGAGCAGCGCGAGCGGCACGAGCGCCGGGTCGCGGAGGCCGCCGCGGCGTTCGGTCACGATCGCGATCGCGAGGAGCGACGGAACGGCCAGAAGCGCGAACCACGCGACCGCCTTCCAGACGTGGGCACGGGCAACGTGGGCGAGCTCGTGCGCGACCACCGAGAGGACCTCGCCGCGCTGGAAGCGACCGTCGAGGAGCGTGTCGTGCAGCACGACCGTGCGGGAAGGCCCGATGCCGATCACGCGCGCGTTCGCGGCGGTCGTGCGGCGGCTCGCGTCCGCGACCTCGACCCGGCCGACCGCCACCCCGAGGCGCCGCCCGAGCTCCTCCACGTCGGCGGCGAGAGCCCGGTCCGCGAGCGGGGTGAGGCGGTGGAAGAGCGGCTCGATCGCGACCGGCTGGGCCAGGGCGACCGCGACGCCGAGCGTGGCCGCGGCCGCCGAGCCCGCGATCCACCAGCGGCGTCCGAGCCGGCCCGCGAGCCAGACCGCGCCCGCCACCGCGAGCGCGACCACGAACGCGAGGACGACGAGCGACAAGGCCTCGTCGCGAAGCCAGCCGCCGATCCCCTGGTCGGAGAGCCCGTAGCGGCGCCGCCACCAGTGGTTGGCGCCCGACACCGGCAGCGTCGCCACCCAGACGCAGGTTGCGGCGCCGAGCCCGAGCAGGGCGCCCGAGCGGATCCGACCGCGGCCGAGCCGACGGGCGAGCCGGGCAAGCGGGCGCGCCCTCGACGCGAGCAGCGCGAGCACACCGAGCTCGATCGCCGCCGACGCGAGCCAGAGCCAGCGCCCGGTGTCACGAAACGTCTCGATCCGCGCGAGCGCCTCCGGTGGCAGCAGCGACCCTGCCTCCACCGGGGGGAGCTCGAGCGACGGGACGTGGGTTCTCGACAGCAGCCACGCCGCGATCGCCCAGCCCGCCAACCCCAGCAGACCGAGAGCGGCTAGCGTTGCCCTCCGCAGGTGCGGATAGCGGTCATCTCGGACGTCCACGCAAACCTCCACGCGCTCGAGGCCGTCCTCGCGGCGGTCGAGCGCGAACGGGTTGACGCCCTCTGGTGCCTGGGCGACGTCGTCGGCTATGGGCCCCACCCTAGCCGCTGCTGCACGCACGTCGCGGCCCACTCGGACATCCCGCTCGCCGGCAACCACGATCTCGGCGTGACCGGCGCGCTCGACCTCGACGACTTCTCCGCCGAGGCGGCGATCGCCGCCCGCTGGACCGCGGCTGCGCTCGACCCGGACGCGCTCGGGTGGCTCGCTTCGCTCGAGCCGGCCGTGGAGACCCCCGAGGCGCAGCTCTGCCACGCGAGCCCCCGTGACCCGGTCTGGGAGTACGTGCTCGGCGCCGGGGCGGCGGTGGCGGCGCTCGGGCAGGCGACGCGACCGCTCGTCCTCGTCGGCCACAGCCACGTCCCGCTGGCGTTCGAGACGCCCTCGCTCCCGGAGCACGGGCCCGTCAGCGGCGGGCTGGCGCCGGCGGGAACCGAGATCTCGCTCCGGGACGGTGCGCGCCGGCTCCTCAATCCCGGCTCGGTCGGGCAACCGCGCGACGGCGACCCTCGCGCCGCCTGGCTGCTGCTCGATCTCGACGCGCGCATCGCCTCGTTTCGCCGGGTGCCGTACGACGTTGCGCGCACGCAGGCGGACATCGTCGCCGCCGGCCTGCCGGTGAGCCTCGCCGACCGGCTCGGCGAGGGCCTCTGAGCGGACGCCGGCTCAGGCCGAGCCGGCTGCCGGGCCGACCCCGACCTCGCGCGACGGGACGATCCCCTCGCGACCGAGCGCGAGCTGAACCTCCTCCCGCGCCTTGTAGATCCGCCACTTCACGGTGGCGAGCGTGATCTCCAGGGAGTCCGCGATCTCGGCGTAGGAGAGACCCACCACGTCGCGCAATAGCAGCGCCGTCCGCAGATCCGGGTTGAGGGAACCGACGCCCCGCCAGACGGCGTCGATCAGCTCCACCCGCTCCGGGGGTGGGTCGACGACCTCTAGCTCCCTCTGCTCGCCGAGCGAGCTCAGCTGGGGGCGACGCTCGCGCGCCCTGAGCTCGTCGACGACCCGGTTCTTCGCGACCTGGAACAGCCACGTCGTGAAGCGACAGCGCAGCGAGAACCCGGACAGCCCGTGGTGGATCCGCAGGAACACGTCCTGCGTCAGATCCTCGGCGAGCGATCGGTCTCCGATCATGCGCAGCACGTAGTTGAAGACCGGGGCCTCGTAGGTGGTGACGATGATCGCGAAGGCCCGTGCGTCGCCCCTCTGCGCTCTGCGGAGAATCGCGAGCTCCGGCTGCGGAAGTGGCACGCGGGTGAACCTCCTGACGGCGGGCCTGGACGCTGGAGGTGCGAGCGAGTATACCCGAGCGGGTGGGGCCGGCCCTACGCCGGAACGAGCAGGCTCGACCCCGTCATCTCGGCGGGCAGCGGCACGCCGAGGAGGTCGAGACAGGTCGGCGCCAGGTCCGCGAGCCCACCGTCCGGTCGCAGAGCGAGACCGTCCGCCGTCACCACGAGCGGCACCGGGTTCGTCGTGTGCGCGGTGTGGGGACTGACCCCGTCGCCCTCGAGCAGCTGCTCCGCGTTCCCGTGGTCGGCGCAGACGACGCAGACGCCGCCCCGGCCGAGCACCGCCTCGACCACGCGACCGAGGCAGGCGTCCACAGTCTCGACCGCGCGCACGACGGCCGGGATCACGCCGGTGTGACCGACCATGTCCGGGTTCGCGAAGTTGACGACGGCGAACCCGTAGCCGCCGCCGGCGATCGCGTCGGCGAACCGCTCGGCGACCTCGGCTGCCGACATCTCCGGCTTCAGGTCGTACGTGGCGACGTCCCTGGGCGAGGGCACGAGGACGCGTACCTCCCCCGCCCACTCCTCCTCGCGGCCGCCGTTCAGGAAGTACGTGACGTGCGCGTACTTCTCGGTCTCGGCGATGTGCAGCTGCCGCACACCGCGCTCCGCGAGCACCTCCGCCAGCGTGTCGGCGACGTCGTGCTCGGAGAACGCGACCGGGCAGTCGAGGTCGTCCCGGTAGCGGGTCATCGTGGTCAGGTCGTAGCCCTCCTCGAGCAGCCGCTGGGAGAGCTCTCGCGCCCGGTCGGCACGGAAGTTGAAGAAGACGGCGGCGTCGTCGGGACCTAGGCGCGGCGCCGGCAGAACGACCGGCTCGACGAACTCGTCCGTGACCCCGGTCTCGTAGCTGGCCTCCACCGCCTCGACAGGATCGCCGGCGCGGACGCCCTCGCCGCGGGTGATCGCCGCGAGGGCACGCTCGATCCGCTCCCAGCGCCGGTCACGGTCCATCGCGTAGTAGCGGCCGCAGACGGTCGCGATCCGTGCCCCCTCGGCTGCGAGCCCGGCCAGGTCGGCCGCTGCGGCCCGCGGCGACACGTCGCGCCCGTCCGTGAAGACGTGCACGTAGGTTCTGTTGGCCATCCCCTCGCGGCGGGCCAGCTCGAGCAGCGCCCGCAGGTGGTCGATGTGAGAGTGCACGCCGCCCGCGGAGACGAGCCCGAGCAGGTGCACGGCGCCGCCGCGCTCGCGCGCGCGGGCGAACGCGCCGAGAAGCGCCTCGTTCGCGAAGAAGCGACCGCTGCGGATCGAGCGGGTCACCCGCATCAGGTCCTGGTCGACGACCCGGCCCGAGCCGATCGTCAGGTGTCCGACCTCGGAGTTGCCCATCTGGCCGGTGGGGAGGCCGACGGCCTCGCCGGAGGCAGCGAGCGTCGCGTGCGGGTAGCGCTCCCACAGCCGGTCGAAGACGGGTGTCGAGGCCAGCTCGACCGCGTTGCCCGGCCCGGGCGGCGCAAGCCCCCAGCCGTCCAGGACGACGAGGGCGACGAGCGGGAACGGCGGCCGCGCCGGCTCAGCCACCCGCGACCGCGTCGCAGATCGCCGCGAACGACTCGACCTCGAGCGAGGCGCCACCGACGAGCGCACCGTCGACGTCGGGCTGGGAGAGCAGCTCGGCAGCGTTGTCGGGCTTGACGCTGCCGCCGTAGAGGATCGGGACGTCGAGGAGCCCCCGGATCAGCGCGTGCGCCTCCTGCGCCTGCTCGGGCGTCGCGGTGCGACCGGTGCCGATCGCCCAGACGGGCTCGTAGGCGAGCGTCAGCCGCTCGTTCGGCCCGAGCGCGGCCGCGAGCGCGCCGACCTGGCGGCGCAGCACCTCCCCCGTGCGCCCCGCCTCTCGCTCCGCCTCGAGCTCGCCGACGCAGGCGATCACGTCGAGGCCCGTCTCCAGCGCGTGGGCGGCGCGGCGAGCGACCGTGTCGTCGGTATCGCCGAAGTGCTGCCTGCGCTCGGAGTGCCCGACGATCGTGCCGACCGCGCCCGCTTCTAGCAGCATCACCGGCGAGATCTCGCCGGTGAAGGCGCCCGTCTCCTGCCAGTGCGCGTTCTGCGCGAACACCCGCACCGGCGAGCCGGACAGCGCGGCCGACGCGGCCCCCAGCGACACGTAGGGCGGGCAGACGACCGCGGCGACGCCGGCGAGGCCTTCGAGACGGACGGCGAGCGCCGAGCAGAACGCGACCGCCTCACCCGGTCCCTTGAACAGCTTCCAGTTGCCCGCGATCAGCGGGATCGCTCTCCTGTCCATCCAGCGGGATCCTACGCGACGGGCCTCAGGCGGGCGGGATGGCCGCGACGCCGGGCAGCTCCCTGCCCTCGAGCAGCTCGAGCGAGGCGCCGCCGCCGGTCGAGACCCAGTCGATCCGCTCCGCCAGCCCGAGCTCCTCGAGCGCCCGCACGGAGTCGCCGCCGCCGACGACGGTGAACCCGTCCGACGCCGCGACCGCCTCGGCGACCGCTCTCGTGCCCTCCGCGAACCGCGGCCACTCGAAGACGCCCATCGGCCCGTTCCAGACCACGGTGCGGGCCCCGGCGATCCGCTCCGCGAACACGCGGCGGGTCTCGGGGCCGATATCGAGGCCGAGCCAGCCGTCCGGAACCGCGTCCGCCGCGACGACGCGGCTCTCCGCGTCCGGCTCGAACGCGGCGGCTGCGACGACGTCGGTCGGAAGCAGCACCTCCGCTCCCCCGTCGAGCGGAGCCTGCGCGGCGAGCTCGGCCGCCATCTTGCCGCCGACGAGGAGCGCGTCCGCGAGCCCGGCCAGCCGGCGCAGCACCCCGATCTTGTCCTCCACCTTGGCCCCGCCGACGACGGCCACGTAGGGCCGCTCCGGGCTTTCGACGAGCCGGGACAGCTCCACGAGCTCCCGCTCGAGCAGGAGCCCGGCGTACGTGGGCAGGAGGTGGGCCACGGCCTCGGTCGAGGCGTGGGCCCGGTGGGCGGAGCCGAACGCGTCGTTGACGTACAGGTTCCTGCCGGCGGCGAGGCGGGCCGCGAACGCGGGGTCGTTGCGGGTCTCGCCCGGGTCGAAGCGGGTGTTCTCGAGCACGCGCACGCGCGGGTCGGGGAGCAGCTCGCGCAAACGCTGCTCGACGGGAGCGATCGCGAGCGCGGGATCCTCGCCCTTCGGACGCCCGAGATGGGAGCAGACGACGACCTCGGAGGCGCCGCGGTCGAGCAGGAGGCGCAGGGTCGGCAGCGCCGCACGGATGCGCGTGTCGTCGGCGACGCGCCCGTCCTCGAGCGGCACGTTCAGGTCGGCGCGCACGAGGACGCGCCGGCCGGCGACGTCGGCGTCGCGAACGGAGCGGGGCGGGCGAGTCAGGGCCCGCCCCTACAGGAGGCGCTGGACGAGGTCGACGAGGCGGCTCGAGTAGCCCCACTCGTTGTCGTACCACGAGAAGACCTTCAGGGTCCTGCCGTGCGCCATGGTCAGCCCGCTGTCGAAGATCGACGAGTACGAGCTGCCGATCACGTCCGAGGAGACGAGCGGCTCGTCGGAGTAGCGCAGGATGCCCCGGAAGCGATCGCGATCGGCGACCCCGGCGAACAGCGCGTTGACCGCCTCCGCGGTGACGTCGCGCGAGACACCCACGACGAGATCGACGATCGAGCCGTCGGCGACCGGGGCGCGCACGGAGATCCCGTCGAGCTTCCCCTTCAGCTCGGGGATCACGAGCCCGATTGCCCGGGCGGCTCCCGTGGAGGTGGGGATCAGGTTGATCGCGGCCGCGCGGGCACGGCGCAGGTCCTTGTGCGGGAGGTCGAGGATCTGCTGGTCGTTCGTGTACGCGTGAATCGTGGTCATGAAGCCCGACTCGATCCCGTACGCGTCGTGGAGCACGCGGACGACGGGGGCGATGCAGTTCGTGGTGCAGGAGGCGTTCGAGACGATCCGGTGCCGCTCGCGGTCGTAGACCTCGTCGTTGACGCCGAGCACGAGCGTCACGTCGGGGTCGGTAGCGGGGGCGGAGATCACGACCTTCTCGGCGCCGGCGTCGAGATGGAGCTGCGCCTGCTCGCGCTTCGTGAACAGCCCCGTCGACTCGAGCACCACCTCGGCACCGAGCTCGCGCCACGGCAGCTTGGCCGGGTCACGCTCGTTCAGCAGTCGAAACTCGCGGCCCGCGGCCCGGATCGCCCCGCCCTCGACGGTGACGTCGTGAGCGAACCGGCCGTGCACGGAGTCGTACTTGAGCAGGTGCGCCATCGTGGCCGCGTCGCCGAGGTCGTTGACCGCGACCAGCTCGACGTCGGCTCCCTGCTCCACCGCCGCCCGGAAGAAGTTCCGCCCGATCCGGCCGAAGCCGTTGATGCCAACGCGCACGCCCATTCGCTGCCTCCTGCCCGCTCGACTGCCCTGGGCCTCGATTCTAGTTGCCCGCTAGCCGCTGGAGCCGCTTGAGGCGGCGGTGCACGGACGCCTTCGTCGCGGGCGGCCGGCACCTGGCGGCAAGCTCGCGCAGCGACAGGGAGGGCTGGCGCAGCCGCAGCTCCGCGATCTCGCGCAGCTCCGGGGAAAGCCGCTCGAGGCCGCCGCGCCGCTCGAGCCGGCGGATCGCGGCGATCTCGGCCTGGGCGGCGCGGCTCGCACGCACGAGGTTCGCGTGGTCGGCGTTGGCGAGCCGGTTCGCGCGGGCGCGCGTGGCGCCCACGACCGCGCTCTCGCCAATCGCGAGCGCGGCATCGTGGGCGCCGACGAGACCGAGCAGGTCGGAGATCGCCTCGGCACCCTTCGCGTACGCGGCGGCGTGGCGGCCGCGGTCGAGCACCGAGAGGTGGATACCCTCCTCGCCCGCGAGCGCCGCGAGCAACCGGGCGCCCGCCTCCGTGGCGGCGCGCACCTCGAGATGCGGCGTCCGGGGGCCGCTCACCGAACCGGCCCCGAGCAGCGCCCCGCGCAGGTAGGCGGCCCGGCAGCAGGGCCGCGCGAGCAGGCGCCGGGGCGGCTCCGGAAGCGGGGTCAGCGTCGAGCCGAGCACGCCGGCTTCGTTCAGCGTCTGGAGCGCGCGTGGATCGTCGCCGAGGTGCAGCTCGTAGCGGGCCTCCCGCCCGAACGCGTGACGGCGGTAGGTGCGGATCTCGGCGGAGACGCCGAAGCCGCGCAGGAGCGCGAACGCGCGGCGCGCGACGGCGGGGCTGGCGACGTCGAGATGGACGGCGAGGCTGCCGCCGGAGCGCAGGTGCAGCGTGCCGGCCGTGCGGACGAGCGCGGACAGCTCGGCGAGCCGACAGCAGGGCCGGCGCGGGTCGATCGCGGCCAGCTCGGAGCGAACGGCGTCCGAGAGGCTCACCCGCGCCAGCCCTCGAGCGCGAGCAGCCGCCGCTTGTAGGCGACACCGAGCTCGCCGTAGGAGCCGATGCCCCCGGCCGCGACGACGCGATGGCAGGGCAGGAAGATCGGCAGGTGGTTGTTCGCGCAGAACGTCCCCGCGGCGCGGGCGGCGCCGGGACGGCCGGCGAGCGCGGCCAGCTCACCGTAGGTGACGGTCTCGCCGCGCGGCACGCGCCGCAGCGCCGCGGCAAGCTCCCGGCCGAACTGCGGCAGCCTTTCGAGGTCGAGCTCGACGTCGTCGAAGAAGACCGGCTCGCAGGCGAAATAGGCGCGAAGACGCCCGGTCAGCTCCGGCCCGGGCGCGGACGGCCCGGGCCCCGGCCGGGGCGCCTCGTGCCAGACGACGCGGTCGCCGTCCAGCCACAACTCACCGACGCCCCACCCCTCGGCCTCGTAGCGGAAGGGCTTGACTGCCACGTGTGGCGCGAGCGTACCATTCCCGTATGAGCGCTCACGGAATCTTCCAGCCGCCCGTGGCCGTCAACGAGCCGATCCGCTCCTACGCGCCGGGGACGGCCGAGCGGGCAAGCCTGAAACTGCGGCTCGAGGCGATGCGCGGTGAGCGCCCCGAGCTGGCGTGCGTGATCGGCGGCCGCGACGTGCGCACGGGAACGTTGCGTCAGGCGGTGATGCCCCACGACCACGGCCACGTGCTCGCCGACGTGCATCAGGGCGGGCCGGCGCAGGTGGAGGCGGCGATCGCAGCGGCGCGGGAGGCGTGGCGGGACTGGAGCCGCACCCCGTGGGAGGCGCGCGTCGCCGTCTTCCTGCGCGCCGCGGAGCTGCTCTCGGGTCCGTGGCGGGACACGCTGAACGCGGCGGCGATGCTGAACCTGTCGAAGACCGCCCACCAGGCCGAGATCGACGCGACCTGCGAAACCTGCGACTTCTGGCGCTTCAACGCCGGCTTCCTGAGGCGGATCTACGAGGAGCAGCCGATCTCCTCTCCCGGCGTCTGGAACCGGCTCGAGTACCGGCCGCTCGAGGGGTTCGTGCTGGCGGTCAGCCCGTTCAACTTCGCCTCGATCGGCGCGAACCTGACGACGGCGCCGGTCCTGATGGGCTGCACCGTCGTCTGGAAGCCGGCCTCGACCGCGATGCTGACGGCCTGGTACACGCTGAAGCTGCTCGAGCAGGCGGGGCTGCCGCCGGGCGTGATCAACCTCGTGTACGGGCCCGGCGCCGCCGTCGGAGCCGCCGCGCTCGCGAGCCCGGAGCTGGCCGGGGTGCATTTCACGGGCTCGACCGGCGTCTTCCAGGGGATCTGGCGCACGGTCGGCAGCTCGATCGACCGCTACCGCGGCTACCCGCGGCTCGTGGGCGAGACGGGGGGCAAGGACTTCGTGGTCGCGCACCCGTCGGCCGACGTCGACGCGGTCGCGGCGGCGATCCTGCGCGGCGCGTTCGAGTACCAGGGGCAGAAGTGCTCGGCGGCCTCCCGCGTGTACGCCCCCTCGAACCTCTGGCCGGAGCTGCGTGAGCGACTCGCGTCGGAGGCAAGCACGATCCGGACCGGCGACGTGGGCGACTTCACGAACTTCATGGGCGCCGTGATCGACGGGAGCTCGTTCGCGACGCAGGCGGCCGCGATCGCGGAGGCACGCTCCCACCCGGACACGGAGGTCGTCGCCGGCGGCGGCACGGACGACACGGTCGGCTTCTTCGTCGAGCCGACGATCGTCGAGACCCGCGACCCGGGTTTCCGGCTGCTCCGCGACGAGCTGTTCGGGCCGGTCGTGACGTGCTACGTCTACCCGGAGAGCCGCTTCGACGAGACGCTCGAGCTCGTCGATGGCACCGCCCCCTATGCGCTCACCGGCTCGATCTTCGCCGAGGACCGCTACGCGACGATCAAGGCGGCGGAGGCGCTTCGCTACGCGGCCGGAAACCTCTACCTGAACGACAAGCCCACCGGTGCCGTCGTCGGCCAGCAGCCGTTCGGCGGCGCCCGCGCCTCCGGCACGAACGACAAGGCCGGCTCGATGTGGAACCTGATCCGTTGGGTCAGCCCGCGCACGATCAAGGAGACGTTCGTCCCGCCCGCGGATTACCGCTACCCGTTTCTCCAGCCCGACAGGTAGGGACGCGCCGTGACCGCGCGGATCGACCGCGCGGATCGAACGGGCGGGTCATGACCCGCCCCAACATGTCGCTACGGCCCGATGCGTAGGGGCGGGTCATGTCCCGCCCCAACATGTCGCTACGGCCCGCTGCGGAGGGGCGGGGGCTGTACCCCCCCAAACAGTAGTGCCCCCGAGCGCGACGGGGACG
>JAHDVS010000027.1:0-25373 GCA_023382435.1 Thermoleophilia bacterium | reverse complement strand
ACACTCTTCCCTGTCGCCCTTTTGCGGTGGGGTGTGTCATCCCCCGCCCCACCTTGTCTATACGCCCCTAGGCTTTGGGGCGGTTCATGACCCGCCCCAACATGTCGTGCCACGGAGCGCGACGGATACGTCACCAAGCCGCCACGTCCGGTTCGTGTTCCGCGCGGGTGCCGGGAGGACAATCGGGCCGGGCGCCGCCGCAACTCGCTGCGACTACCCACGCTCGACTACCGCCTGGCGGGCGCCTACTTCTTCACCGCCTGCACGGCCGCCCGGGCGTGCATCCTCGGCGAGATCGTCGGCGCGCGGATGCACCCGAGCCGGCTGGGAGAAGCCGTGCGGCAATGCTGGGGGGAGCTTCCCCGCCACGTGCAGGGGGTCTCGCTCGACGCGTTCGCGCTGATGCCGAACCACGTCCACGGGATCGTGTTCCTCGCGGACGCCGGTGATGTAGGGGCGGGTCATGACCGGGCGGGTCATGACCCGCCCCTACATCTGGGGACCGCGATCGGCCTCTTCAAGTCGGCGTCCGCACGGGAGATCAACCGGCTCCGCGGGACGCCGGGGCGGCCGGTCTGGCAGCGCGGCTACTTCGATCGAGTCGTCCGGAGCGAGGCCGAGCTCCGGGCTTTGCGCGAATACGTCGCCGAGAACCCCCTGCGCTGGGCCCTCGACCGCGATCACCCCTCCCGTAGGGGCGGGTCATGACCCGCCCCTACAACCCGATGCCCACGGTCACCCCTCCCGCAGGGGCGGGTCATGACCCGCCCCTGCAAGCCGGCGCACACGGTCACCCCCTACACGGAGCCGGTCTTGTGCAGCGCGGCGTGGATCGCGCGGCCCGTCCGGGGGGGAATCCCAGGAACGCCCTCCAGCTCGGCGCTCGTCGCTTCGAGCAGCCGCTCGGCCGAGCCGAAGTGGCGCAGCAGCGCCCGCTTGCGCGCCGGGCCGACGCCCGGGAGCGCGTCGAGGAGCGACTCGCGGGCGCGGGCGTCGCGGCGGGCTCTGTGGAAGCCGAGCGCGAAGCGATGGGCCTCGTCGCGCAGCCGCTGGAGGAGCTGCAGGCCCGCGGAGTCGCGAGCCAGCGGGACCGGCCGGGCCCGGCCGGGAACGAACACCTCCTCCTCGCGCTTCGCGAGCGCGATCGCGGCGACACGGGGCAGGTCGAACGCCGCCATCGCCTCGAGCGCCCCCGCGAGCTGGCCCTTGCCACCGTCGACGACGACGAGGCTGGGCGTGGCGGCGAAGCTCTCGTCGTAGCCGTCCGCGCCGGGCGAGACGCCGAGGCGGGCGAAGCGGCGCGCGACCACCTCCGCCAGCATCGCGTAGTCGTCCTGGCCCTCGACGCCGCGAATCGCGAACTTCCGGTAGTGCGCCTTCCTCGCCACGGCGTCCTCGAACACGACCATCGAGCCCACCGGCGAGGCACCCTGCACCTGCGAGATGTCGAAGCACTCGATCCGGACCGGGAGGATCTCGAGGTTCAGGGCCTCCCGCAATTCCTCGAGCGCCTCGATTCGCCTCAGCCGCCTGCGCTCGCTGTCCGCGCGGTCTCCGGCGAGCGCCAGCTCCGCGTTCGCCTGCGCGAGCTCCTGCAGGCGCCGCTTCTCGCCCCGCAGCGGCTCCCGCACCTCGACTCGGCTGCCGCGCAGGGTCGAGAGGTACTCCCCGAGCCCGTCGCCGCCGCAGCCGGGCGGGACGACGACGAGCGGCGGCACGCTCGGCGCGCTGCCGTAGTACTCGAGGCAGAACGCCTCCGCGAGCGCCGGCACGTCCTGCCCGGCCGGATTCTCGAGATAGAACGTGTGGCGGTCGACGAGCCGCCCGTCGCGGAGCGGGAACACCTGCACCGCCGCCGTCTGCCCGGCGGCGGCGATCCCGATCACGTCGACGGTGCCGAGCGAGCGCTTGTCCGCCGTCTGGCGCTCCGCGAGGTGGCGGATCGCGAACAGGCGGTTGCGGTAGCGCGCCGCCCCCTCGAACTCCTCGCCGGCCGCCGCCTCCCGCATGCGCCGCTCGAGCTCCCGCTGGATCGGCCGGGTCTCGCCCGAGAGGAACTCGACGACACCGTCGACGACGCGCCGGTACTCCTCCTTCGAGACATATCCGACGCAGGGGGCGAGGCAGCGCTCGATGTGGTAGTCGAGGCACGGGATCCCCGAGCGGCGGCCGGGCCGCGGCCCCTCGCAGGGCCGGAACTGAAACACCCGGTTGAGGACGTCGAGCGTCTCGCGCACCTTCTTCGCGGAGGCGTAGGGGCCGAAGTAGACGACGCCGCGACGGTGACGCTCACGGGTGAAGATGACACGCGGGAAGTCGTCGTCGACGGTGACGGCGATGTACGGGTACGACTTGTCGTCACGCAGGCGCACGTTGAAGGGCGGGCGGTGGCGCTTGATCAGGTTCTGCTCGAGATGGAGCGCCTCGCCCTCGGAGCGCGTGACGACGAACTCGATCCGCTCGACGCGTTCGACGAGCTGACCGATCCCGGCGCGCGAGTCGCCGCCGCGGAAGTACGAGCGCACGCGGGCGCGCAAGCTCTTCGCCTTGCCCACGTACAGCACCGCATCGCCACGTCCGCGCAGCAGGTAGACACCCGGCCGGACCGGCAGGGCGCGCAGCTCGGCCTCGATCCGATCCTGCCGGCTGAACTCGGTCGCGACCACCTCCGAAGGCTAGCGCGGGGACGCCCGCCTGCCCGCTCGGCGGCCGTCCCCGCCGCACCGTCCACGGTACGCGGCGAGACGTCGTGGGGGACGCACCGGGTGTGCCCGGTCACGCACGCGGCAGCTACGATTCCTTCGCCGTGGCCGGGGAGCCTGGAGCACCGCAATACGTCGCCTACACCCTCTACCGGGTCGACCCGGCCTGGCGCCGGCTGCCGGCGGACGAACGCGCGGTCGCCAGGGAGGCGTTCGCCGACGTGCTCGAGGAGTGGCGGGAGCGGATGCAGATCCTCGCCTACAGCCTCGTCGGCGTCCGCGCGGAGGCGGACTTCATGCTCTGGAAGCTGACCGAGCGCTACGACGACCTGCGCGAGCTCGCCAGCGACCTGAACGGGACGCCGCTGGCCGGCTGGCTGGCGACGCCGCACTCCTACCTGGCGGCGACGCTGTCGTCGAAGTACTTCGAGCGCGCCCAGGGCCGGCCGCCCAGGCGGATCGTGCCGCGCGGCGCCCCGTACCTCGTCGTCTACCCGTTCGTGAAGTTACGCCCCTGGTACTCGCTGCCGCTCGAGGATCGCACCCGGGCGATGCACGAGCACGCCGAGATCGGCAGTCGCTTCCGCACCGTCACGAACCACACCACCTACTCGTTCGGGCTCGACGACCAGGAGTTCATGACCGCGTTCGAGTGCGAGGAGCCGGCCGACTTCCTCCACCTGATGATGGCGCTGCGCGAGACCGAGGCGAGCCGCTACACGGAGCGTGACACCCCGATCTTCGTCGGCACGCTCGTCGAGCCCCGCCCGCTGCTCGACTCGCTCGACGGGACGGTCGCCCGCGCCTACCCGTAGGTGTGCTCGTCGCGCCAGACGCGCCACATCGCGAACGCGCTGGCGGCCAGCACGGCAAAGAAGGTGAGCGCCTCGAGCCCGCCCGACGGGTAGTCGAGCGCGAACGCGACCACGACGTTCCCGAGCGCGAGCGCCGCGGCCGCGTAGAAGACGAGGCGAGCGCGCACCGACCACATTCCGATCTCTTCCCGACGCTCGCGCCAGAAGCGAAAGAGAACGTAGGCGATCACGGCCACGAACACGATCCGCAGGACAAGGAACAGCGCCTCCAGCACGTTCTCGAGCTGGAGCGCGGTCACGACGGCCGCGACCAGCAGGACGATCGCGAGACCGCGGACGGTGGGGTTGACGCGCATCAGCCTCCCGTCGTGTAGGCGCGGAGGGCGAGCGCGGCGGCGAGCAGCGCGGCCGCGACGAACCAGAGCACCCGGCCACGCCCCTCCCGCGGCGCGTACACCCACGGCGAAAGCACGGCGCCGAGCGCCAGCCCCCCGTAGACGTAGTGGAGCTGGTCCGGGGCCCTGTGACTCCCCGAGAGGAGGAGCAGACCGAGCGCGGCCTGGGCGACCAGCAGCGTCTGCCCGAGGGCGAGCAGGTGCGCGAACAGACGCGGCGGCTCGAGCCGCCGCCACGCGTGGATGCCGCCCAGCCCGGCGGCGCCCGCGTTGGCGGCGACCGCGACGAGCCCGATGATCGAGTGCAGCCCCTCCACCTAGCGGGTGAGCGTACCAACCCCCTCCCCCCGCGCCGGCAGGAAGATCCGCGCAGCCGGCCGCGTTTGCAGGAGGGAGCCCGCGACGAGAGGAGAGCAATGGTCGAGGAAGGCCAGCCCGCACCCGACTTCGAGCTGACGAGCGACACCGGGGAGGTCGTCAGGCTCTCCGACCTGCGCGGCCGCCCCGTCGTGCTCTATTTCTACCCCCGGGACGAGACGCCGGGCTGTACGAGGCAGGCCTGCGAGCTCCGCGACGCCTACGCCGCCTTCGAGGAGCGCGGCGCCGCGATCCTCGGCGTCAGCCCCGACGACGAGGCGTCGCACGCGCGCTTTCGCGCGCGGCACGGGCTGCCGTTCGCTCTGCTCGCCGATCCGGACCGGAAGGTGGCCGAGGCGTACGGGGTCTGGCGCGAGAAGACGCTGTACGGCAAGAAGCGGCTGGGCATCGTCCGCTCGACGTTCGTGATCGGCCCCGACGGCACCGTCGTCAGGGCGCTGCGAGGCGTGAAGCCCGACGGCCACGCCGAACGCGTGCTGGCGGCGCTACGCTAGACGGCTGCGCGCGAGCGCGCGGTGAGCCGCTGACCCGCATGCCAGGCGGCGGCGAACACGACGACCGCGGCACCGGCGAGGATCAGGAGCGCCTGCGCCGAGACGGCGAAGTCGATCGCCCGCTGGACACCGACGCCCGACGCGACGAGCAGGGCCGCCCCCGCGCCCGCCTGGGTGACGGCACCGGCGGGGGCGATCGGGAGCGCGCCCGACGCGGCGCTCGCGCACAGGAACCCGATCGCGAGCGGGAACGAGATCCGCACGTCGAAGGCGGCCAGCAGCAGGAACAGCGCGACCGCCCGTATGCTCCACGACGCCAGTACGAGGAAGCCCGCACGCCACGCATCGCGGCCCGAGGTCAGCCGCTCGCCGATCCACCGCGCGATCCGGAAGCGGATCAGCCTGCCGCTCGCGATCAGGCGCGGCAGGAAGCCGATCACGAGCGCCGCACCCAGGCCGCCGGCGGCGACGACCGCAAGCGCCACGCGCACGGCGGGGGAGCCGGTGGAGGTCGCGGCGGCAGCGGCGCTGATCGGCATCAGCGCGGCGGCGTCGACGAGACCGAGCATGAACAGCGAGAGCGCGACGGTCGAGACGCCGGACGGGCAGCTGCGATAGCGGCGCACGACCGCGATCCGCACGGCGTCGTCGAAGCGACCGGGCAGGGCGGCGCCGGAGACCGACGCGGCACCGCCGGCCGCCGCCAGCGACATCGCCTCCGGGCGCTGTGACGGCGCGAACAGCCGGTGCCAGCCGAATGCCTTGAGCGGGAACGTGAGCAGGAACAGAACGCCCGAGGCCGCGACGAGGCGCGGGTCGGCGCGCTCGAACGGCCAGCCGCTGGCTGCGAAGTGCCGGGCGGCGAGCGCCGACACGGCGAGCGCGACCACGGTCGCGAGCACGTTCACGATCCTGCGCCCGCGGGTCGATCGGGCCATACGCAGCGCGCGCTCCATGATCGGGAGCATCGACGCCCGCGTCAGCCGCCTTGACGCCCGAACGGGGTGTCCGGGCCTACAGATCCTGGTGAGACGCGCTACGCGATGCCCTTCGTCAGTGCGGATGAGAGGAATCGAACCTCCACGGGGTTTCCCCCACACGGACCTGAACCGTGCGCGTCTACCAATTCCGCCACATCCGCGCGGTGACCGGGAAGTGTAGCCGCGCGGGCGGGCCGCCGACGCGGATGAGACTCGCGGCGCGGCCGCTACCATCCCGTGATCGTTCGCCGCGGCCTCACAGCCCTCCTCCTGGTCGTCGCCGCGGGTGCGCTGGCGGCGAGCGCCGCCGCGAATCCTGATCCGGGGCCGGACAGCGCCATGGTGTCGGTGATCGTGGAGCTGGCACCCCCGCCCGCTGCGAGAGCCGGTTTCGGCCGCCCCGGCCGGGCTCGCCAGGCCAGGGCCGCTCTCGCGGCCATCGACGTGGCCCAGCGCGCGGCGGCGAGCCGGATCCGGGTTGCGATCCCGGGCGCCGAGGTGCGCTGGCGCTACCGGATCGTCCTCGACGGCCTCGCGGTCACGCTCCCGGCGGCCTCGGCCGGCAGGCTCGCCGCCGTGCCCGGGGTGGTGCGCGTCTACCCGAGCGCCCGCTACCACGCTCTCTCGGACGGGACCGGCCCCGGCCTGATCGGCGCGCCTGCCGTCTGGGGCCCCGGGCTCACGACGGCCGGCCGGGGGCTGCGGATCGGGGTCATCGACGACGGCATCGACGCGTCGCACCCGTACTTCTCGCCGGCCGGGTACGCGTTCCCGTCCGGCTTCCCGAAGGGCCGGCGCGCGTTCACGACCGCGAAAGTGATCGTCGCTCGCGCGTTCGCGCCGGCCGGCTCGACCTGGCGGAACGCAGCCCGCCCGTTCGATCGGGTCTACTCGTTCCACGGTACCCACGTGGCGGGGATCGCGGCCGGCAACCACGGCACGCCCGCACGCGGCACGATGCTCTCGGGCGTCGCTCCGCTCGCCTACCTCGGCAACTACAAGGCCCTGACCACGCCGACCGACTCCGGCGTCGGGCTGAACGGGAACTCGCCGGAGCTCGTGGCCGCGATCGAGGCTGCCGTCGCGGACGGTATGGACGTGATCAATCTCTCCCTCGGCGAGCCCGAGCTGGAGCCGGACGGGGATGTCGTCGCGAAGGCGCTCGACAACGCGGCTCTGGCCGGCGTCGTGGCGGTCGTCGCCGCGGGGAACGACTACCGGGCGCTTGGACGCGGCTCGATCGGCTCGCCCGGGACGGCCGCGAGCGCGATCACCGTGGCGGCCAGCGCCGGCGCCGGCCCGGTCGCGAGCTTCTCCGCGTCGGGCCCGACCCCGTTCGGCTTGCTGGCAAAGCCCGACCTGAGCGCTCCGGGTGTCGACGTGCTCTCCGCGTACCCGGGCGAGGGGTACATCGGGCTGTCCGGCACGAGCATGGCGGCACCGCACGTCGCGGGCGCCGCCGCGCTGCTGCTCGAGCTTCACCCGGAGTGGACGCCGGCGCAGGTGAAGTCCGCGCTCGTCCTCTCCGGGAGCCCCGTCCGGTCGAGAGCCGGTGTCGAGGCATCGGCCGCGCGTCAGGGCGGCGGCCTCGCCGCCGTTCCCGCCGCGGCCGCCACGACCGTCCACGCCTCGCCCCAGACCGTCACGTTCGGGCTCGTCGACGTGTCGGCAGGCGGCCGCGCTGTCGAGAGGCAGGTCACGCTCGCCGGCACCGGTGTCTGGAGCGTGTCGGTCGAGCCGCAGCGGGAGGAGGCCGGCGCCACCGTGACCACGCCTGGGACGGTCGAGCTGCCCGGGGCGCTGACGCTGCGGCTGAACGCCTCGGCAGACGCCCGAGAGGGGGAGCGCGGCGGCTTCGTCGTGCTCGAGCGAGACGGCGTCAGGCTGCGACTGCCGTGGTGGGCGCGGGTCACGCGGCCGACACTCCCGCTCGTCACCGCGACAGCTCTCCCCCCGGGCACGGGAACGTACGCTGCGAGCGGCGAAGGCGCGGCCGCGCTGGTCGACACGTACCGCTATCCGGATGGCGGGCGCTCCCTGCCCGGGCCAGAGATCGCGTTCCGGGTCACAGTGAGCGGGCCCGTCGCGAATCTCGGCGTCGCGGTCGTCGACACCGACGACGGCGTCGCCGTCGAACCGAGGATCGTCGCCGGCGCGGATGAGAACCGCCTGACCGGCGCCACCGCGCTGCCGACCGTCACGAACCCGTACCTCGCGACCTTCCGCACGCCGGTGCCGGTCGCGGCCGCACTGCGACCGGCGCCGGGGGCGTACACGATCGTGCTCGACACACGCTCGGCCGCGAGCGCGGGCGCGTTCCGCTTCCGTGTCTGGCTCGACGACACGACCCCGCCGGTGGTCGCGCTCGTGTCGCGGCGCGCAAGGAGCGGCCGCATCCTCGCTCGCGTCCGCGACGCCGGCTCGGGCGTCGACGCCGGAGGGATCGCCTACTCGCTCGACGGGGGACCGCCGCGCGCGGGCACGCTCCACCGGAAGCGGCACGTCGCGATCCTCGACGTCTCGGGCCTGCGGCCCGGCAGGCACCGCCTGCGGCTCCAGGTCTCTGACCGCCAGGAGCTGAAGAACACGGAGAACGTCGCCGGTCTGTTGCCGAACACGACGGTGGTCGAGACGACGATCGTCGTGCGCTGAGCCTCAGCGCGAGCGGTCGTCGTGCTCCTCGATTACCGGTAGCCGGTCGAGGTCGCGACGGACGCTCTCGGCGAAGTCGTCGCGGTCGCCCTCGATCACGCGCAGCTGGGCCTTCACGCGGTCGCGCTCCCGGCGTGCGCGGGCTTCGGTTCCCGCGTGCGCCCGTGTACTCAGCCTGGGCCACTCCGCGCCGATCACGACCACGACGGCGCAGGCGATCAGGACGATCGCGAGCACGCTCACGACGTGATTCTAGCGGCCATCGGCCCGTGCGGGGGGCGGCGCCGTCCGCAGGTACGCGTACACCCCGGTCTACGAGAGCACGCTCCGGCACAACGCGATCCGGACGCTCGTCTGAGCGCGACCCGGCAGGTCAGCCGATGACGATCCCGACCCCGTCCGCGCCGAAGCAGATCACGCCCCGGTCTACCAGGGCGAGCGCGGCGGTGACCACGCCGGGGTCCCACTGGCTGCCCCCACCGGCTTCGAGCTCGGCCACGATCACGTCCCGGTCGAGCGGGAAGCGATAGGGGCGTTGCGCCGACATCGCCTCCAGCGCGTCCGCGACAGCGACGATCCTGGCCCCGAGCGGTATCGCCTCCGCGATAAGGCTGTCCGGGTAGCCCTGCCCGTCCCAGCGCTCGTGGTGGGAACGGACGATCGGGCGGGCCGCCGCCAGCTCGGGAACGGGCTCGAGCAGACGGTCGCCGATCAGGGTGTGGCTCTCCATCAGCGCCCGCTCGTCACGGTCGAGTGGGCCCGGCTTCAGCAGCACGGAGTCGGGGATGCCGATCTTGCCGATGTCGTGGAGGCTCGCGCCGAGGCGGATCGCATCGAGGTCGCCGGGGGCCAGGTCGAACTCGATCGCCAGCCGGAGCGAGAGCTCGACGAGGCGCTCGCTGTGCCCGCCGGTGGCGATGTCACGTGCCGTGACGGCGCTCGCGAGCGCGCTCGTCAGGGCCGGGGCGATCACCCGCTCACGCACCTCGCGCTCGCCCCGGCTGGCGCGAGAGAGCACGGACGCGACCCGCTCGCGAAGCTCGGCGTGCGTGAACGGCTTCATCACGAGGCCCGCCGCACCGTGGGAGAGCGCCTCGGCGAGGTTGTCCTGCGTGCCGGAGCCGGTGACGAGCAGGACCGGCAGGCTCGGCCGGCGCGTGCGAACCTCGTCGAGGAGCTCGAATCCGCTCAGCCCGGGCATCACGACATCGGAGATCACGAGCGCGAGCTCGCCGTCGTCGAGCAGCTCGAGCGCACGACCGGCGGAGTCCGCGTCGACCACGTCGTAGCCCGCCCTGGTCAGGATCTCGGCCATCAGGGCGCGCACGACCGGCTCGTCGTCGATGACGAGCACGCGAGTCATGACGCGCGGCCCGCCTCCTCGAGCGCGGGCAGCCGCAGCTCGAGCAGGGCGCCTCCCCCGGGTGCGCGACCGGCGGTGAGGTCGCCGCCGTGCATGCGCGCGATCGTGCGCGCCACGGTGAGACCGAGGCCGTTGCCGCCGGCGCCGTGCCGCGTCGAGAAGAACGGCTCGAAGGCACGCTCCCGGAGCTCCGCGGGGATCCCCGGGCCCGTATCCTCCACGGAGGCGACGGACGTCGGGCCGTCCCGGAATGTCGAGACCGTGATCGTGCCGCCCCTGGGCATAGCCTGATAGGCGTTCGTCAGGAGGTGTAGCAGCAGCTGCTCGAGCCGGTTCGCGCTGCCGTCGACGAGGACCGGCTCCGCGCTGACTCGCTCGACCACCTCGACGTCTCGCGCCGGGCTGGCGAGCCGGGCGAGGGCACCCGCCGCGCGCACCGCCTTCGCGAGGTCGACCGTGCCGAGCTCGTCCTCTGGCTCGCGCGCGAAGGCGAGCAGGAGCCGCAGCAGCTCGCGGATCTCACGGCCGCTCTGCTGGACGAGCTCGAGCCGCTGGCGGGTCTTCGTGCCCGGCTCGGCCTCCTCGAGCAGGAACTCCACGAGACCGAGCATCGCGAACAGCGGGTTGTTGAGCTCGTGGGCGAGTCCGGCGGCGAGCTCTCCCACCGCCGTCACCTTGCCGCTGTCGACGAGCCGGCGCTCGAGCTCCGCGACGCCGTCGCGCCGGAGCGCCAGCGAGAAGAGGTTCCCGACCAGGTCGAGCAGCTCGGGGTCGGCGAGTTCGGCGCCGGCAAGCTCGAGCGCGCCGGCGAAGCCGTCCTCGTCGAGCAGCGCCAGGTAATGGTGGCCGTCCTCCTCCGCGCGACCGGTCGCGCGCAGCTCGGTGACGAGATCGCCGACCAGGCGAAGCTCCGCCTGCGACGGAGACCCGGCCACGGGCCTCAGCATGCCGCCGCGCAGCAGGTACAGGGCGCCACCTCGGATCCCCGCCGGGGCGAGAGCTGCCAGCGACTCATCGAACGATCCGCCGAGCGGGCCCGACGTCAACGCCCGGGCGACCGCCCCGGCGGTCGAGAGCGAGTCCGCCTCGCGCGCCGCGGTGAGACCGGCCGGCTCCTGCTCGGTCATGGGGGTATCTTGGCCTTCCGGCGGCCGTTCGGCAATCCCCCCGGCCGCGAGCGGACCCTCGCCGATTCGGGGGATCGGTCAGGCCGCGAGCTGCACCCGGTCACGCCCCGCCGCTTTGGCCCGGTAGAGCGCCTCGTCGGCGGCCGCGATCAGGAGCGCGGCATCGCCCATCGCATCGTCCCAGCAGGCCACACCGACGCTCGCGCGAACGGAGATCGGCAGCCTGGCGCCGGTCTCCGTCTCCACCACCACGGGACCGGCTGCCAGCGCGCCCCTCAGCTTGTCCGCCGCGGCGAGCGCGCCTGCCGCGTCGGTTTCGGGCAGGAGCGCGAGGAACTCCTCGCCCCCGTAGCGGATGAGCACGTCCTCGGTACGCCCCACGGTGGCGAAGCGTCGTGCCGTCTCGACGAGCACGGCGTCGCCGGCGGCGTGACCGTACGTGTCGTTGATCGCCTTGAAGTGGTCGAGATCGATCATCAGGCAGGCGAGCGGCCGGCGGTGTCGCCGGGATGACGAGACGAGCTCGGACACGCGTGGGCCGAGCTGGCTGCGGTTGAGCAGGCCGGTGAGCGCGTCGGTCGCCGCCTCGACGGCAAGCGCGTCCCGGGTCGTCTTCGTGCGCAGGGCGGCGCGCACCCTCGCATGCAGCTCCTCCGCGTCGAACGGCTTCGTGATGTAGTCCACCGCGCCCGCATCGAGCCCGCTCACACGCGCGGCGGTGTGCGCCTGCGCGGTGAGGAAGATCATCGGGGGCCCCCCGGGCCCGTCGTCCTGGATCTGCCTGCAGACCGCGTAGCCGTCCGCGTGGGGCATCGAGACATCGAGGACGAGCAGGTCCGGATCCTGTTCGCGCGCGAGCGCGAGCGCCTCGGCCCCGTCCGCCGCCCTGAGCACCTCGTAGCCGGCCTTCCCGAGAACGTGCTCGAGCAGGAAGAGGATGTCGGGATCGTCATCGGCAACGAGGATGCGCGGCCGCCCCCCGCCGTACGGCTGGCCGTTCCCGCTCGTGGGCTGGACCCCCGTCGTCATCGTCGTCTCCAGTATCGGATCGAAACAGCGCGGAGTTGAGTCCCACGACTCGGGTACGGCGACGCGCGCGGGGCCTCTCCCCCCTCACGCCTGGCTCCGCGCCTCCTCCCGCAGCGTCTCCCTGAAACAGGGGGCGTCCTCGAACGCGGCCAGGCCGGGCGGCGGAAGCTCGCGAGGCTCGCGCTTTCTCGCCCTCGCCGTGCCCGCGGCGAGCCCGGCGACGCCGCCGATGATGCCGCCGAGCAGGAACGATCTGAAACGGGAGGGAGTCGGCTCCGGCGTCATGCCCGGCTCGCGCCGCGAGCAGCGCTGAGGAGGAGGGCGAAGACGAGGGCGAAGGCGGTGAGAGCCAGCGTCGGGATCGTCACGTAGCCGAACTCGTCGACCCACCTGGTGGCGCAGCCGCCGGGGGCCGAGGCGAGGCAGGCCTGGCTCTGCTCGACCACGCCGTTCTCGACGAGGAGGTGGTAGACGGAGACCCCGGCGCCGGCGACCGGCAGCGGCAGCAGGTAGCGGGCCGCCCCCCGGTCTCGGTAGCGGAAGGCGAGGATTGTCGTGACCAGGAGCGGGTACATCGCGATGCGCTGGAACCAGCAGAGCTCGCAGGGTACGAAGCCGGCCGCCTCCGAGAAGAAGAGACTTCCACCGGTCGCGATCGCCGTCACGACGAACGCGAGCAGGAGCTCGTGCCCGGCGATCGCCGCCCGCACGGAGTCGAGCGGCGCACGGGCGCCGGCTAGCCAGGCGAGGCCGCCGACGAGCAGCAGCCCGACGAGCACCTGGCCGACGATGCCGAGGAACGCCAGCGCGACGACGACGGCATGCGTCACCGTCGTGCCTCCCCGCCGCCGTCCGGGAGCGCCGGCTCCCAGGAGCTCGGGCTCCCATCGCTGGACAGCATCACCGCGGCAATCGTACCGTCGCCGCGAGAGCGGCGGCGGGTGTGCCCTGGCAGCCCGGCGTCACCCGCGGCGCTCTCGCCGGACCGCCGGCGGGAGCGCTCGGTGATCGGCTCTCGTCTCCGGACTCCAGCAGGTGTAGGATCCTAAGATGGTCTTGTCGAGGGGCAGCAGCGAGTGTTTCCGGAGATGTGGTCCGGTTTGGATCCTAACTATTCATCAGCGATGCCTCGCGCGGGCGCGCGGATGCGATCGCACGAGCGTCGGGCGGTAGGGCGACCCGAGAGGAGGAGAGGCGATGTGGCGTGACTCCGTCTGGCGCTACGCGGACAGCCACGAATGGATGGCGCGCCTGCGAGGCGGGCTACCGCCGCTCATGATCACGTGCGCGGTCAACGGAGGCATCCAGGGGAAGGAGGCAAACGAGGCCCTGCCGGAGCGCCCGGAGGAGATCGCCCGCCAGGCGAAGGAGGCCTACGACGCGGGAGCGGTCGCCGTGCACGTCCACGCCCGCGATCCGGGCAATTGGGCGGCAACGTCCGGCGACCCGGATGTCTACCGGGAGGTGAACGCCCTCATCCGGGAAACCTGCCCGGATCTGATCGTGAACAACACGACGGGCGGCGGGCCGACGACGACGATGGAGCAGCGCTACCGGTGCCTCGACGCCTTGCCCGAACTGGCGTCGCTGAACATGGGCCCCGACATGTCGCGCTTCGCGGTCGCGCCGCGACCAGCGCCCCTGGAGCACGCTCACCCGGGGTTCGTCTACGACGCCTGCATCCCGTTCACCTACGGAATCATCGAGGCGCTTGCCCGGATCATGCTCGAGAAGGGAATCAAGCCGGAGCTGGAGATCTACCAACCCGGCCAGTACTGGGTCAGCGGAGCCCTGATCGAGCAACAGCTCGTCCGCGCTCCCTACCTCTTCCAGTACGTGATGGGCTACCAGACGTCGAGCTTCCCGACGCCGGACCACCTCTGCGCGCTGGTGCGCGACCTTCCCGCCGACTCCGTCTTCTTCGTGTGCGGGATTGGCCCGTTCCAGCTGCCGATGACGGTGATGGCGACCCTGATGGGCGGCCACGTCCGCGTGGGCCTCGAGGACAACGTGTACTACAGCCGCGGCCGCAAGCTCCGCGGCAACGGCGAAGCGGTCGAGCGTGCCGTCCGGATCGCTCGCGAGCTCAACCGGGAGATCGCGACACCCGCCCAGGCCAGGGAGATGCTGGGTCTGGGCGAGCCGCGCGGGTACACGCGATAGCGGCGGGCCGGATCCGCGACCGACCTAGCCCGCCGGCTCGATCGCGACGATGTCGTCCGCCTCGAGCGGGACCTCCCCCGC
The DNA here is from genome assembly GCA_023382435.1 of Thermoleophilia bacterium. GTDB lineage: Bacteria > Actinomycetota > Thermoleophilia > Gaiellales > Gaiellaceae > JAHDVS01. The sequence continues at coordinate 11,194 of JAHDVS010000027.1, read as the reverse complement.
TCCACCCCAGCCGACGATGTCGCCACTCGGCAGGATCGCGACCGGCTCGATCACGCGCCCGTCGCGCAGCAGCAGGCGCGCCTGGTGCACGCCCCACGCGTCCTGGGGCCAGCTCGCGACCTCGGCGACGAGCCAGGCGGGCAGGAGAGGCGGCTCGCTCATCGCTCGCGCTCGCGCGCCGACTGCTCGAAGTAGAGCACGCTCAGGCCCACGAAGAAGAACGGCGCGAGCGGGATCTGCGCGAGCGCCTGCGCGACGAGGCGCGTGTTGTCGGCGTAGCCGCGCAGCGCGCCCGCGAGCAGGACGCTGAAGAGCACGTAGACGACCAGGAGCGCCGCCGACACCGCGGCGGCGTGGATGAAGTCGGCCCGCGCGAGCGCGATCGTGCGAACGAGCGCGTGCCGCGCCCGCCCCGGCCAGCTCGGGTCGGCGGACGTCTCCACCATCGCGGCGGGAACGGAGAACGACGTGAGCCCGAGCCAGCCGGCGGAGAAGACGAGCAGGAGCAGCCCGGCGACAAAACCGAGGTAGAAGGGGATCGCGACGACGAAGCCGAGCAGGAGCAGCACCGGCAGGTTCCGACCGGCGCTCAGCCAGGCGGATCGGAACCCGTCCCCCGCGACGACTCGAGCGACGACCGCGAACGCGACCGCGAACGCGACCGCGAGCACCGCGAGCCCGGGGACGGGCGGCAGGGCGTTCGCCCCGACGAACACGAGCGCCTCGAGACCGCCGATCGCGAGCAGCGCCCAGCCGCGCTCGCCGAAGATGCGCACGCTGGCAGCCAGCAGCTCCGCGAGCCGCAGCGGACGGTGGATATCCGGCGCCTCGACGCTCACCACGGGCGCGCCAGCCTACACCGCGGCGGGCGCGGGCGCCCGCTCGAGCACGAGCTCGCCGTCGCGCGCGTCCACCAGCACCGTGTCGCCCTCCCGGAACGCCCCCTCGAGCAGCTCCACGGCCAGGGGGTTCTCGACGAGCCGCTGGATCGCGCGCTTCAGCGGCCGCGCCCCGTAGGCGGGGTCCCACCCGGCGTCGGCGATCAACGCCCTGGCGGAGTCGGTCAGCTCGAGGCCGATCCCGCGCTCGGCGAGTCTCGTGCGCAGCCGCGCGACCTGGAGCTCGACGATGTCGGCGAGCTGCTCGCGCGTGAGCGCCTCGAAGACGACGATCTCGTCGATCCGGTTCAGGAACTCGGGCCGGAAGCGCTCCCTCAGCTCCTCGGCGGAGCGGACGTTCGACGTCATGATCACGACCGTGTTACGGAAGTCGACCGTGCGCCCGTGCCCGTCGGTAAGCCGCCCGTCGTCGAGGATCTGCAGCAGCACGTCGAACACCTCGGAGTGCGCCTTCTCGATCTCGTCGAGGAGCACGACCGCGTAGGGACGGCGCCGCACGGCCTCGGTCAGCTGCCCGCCCTCCTCGTAGCCGACGTACCCGGGCGGGGCGCCGACGAGCCGGGCGACGGTGTGACGCTCCTGGTACTCGGACATGTCGAGCCGGGTCAGCGCGCGCTCGTCGTCGAACATGAACTCGGCGAGCGCCTTCGCGAGCTCGGTCTTGCCGACGCCCGTCGGGCCGAGGAACACGAACGAGCCGATCGGCCGGCCGGGATCCTGGAGGCCGGTGCGGGCCCGGCGCAACGCGTTCGCGACGGCCGTCACCGCCTCGTCCTGGCCGACGACACGCCGGTGCAGCCGCTCCTCCATGTGGATCAGCTTCTCCGCCTCGCCCTCGAGCAGGCGCTCGACCGGCACGCCGGTCCAGCGGGCGACGACGGCCGCGACGTCGTCCTCGTCGACCTCCTCCTTCACCATCGGCGACTCCGGCTCGGCGCGGCCGTCCAGCTCCTTCTCGAGCGCGGGCAGCTCGCCGTAGCGGATCTCGGCGACGCGCTGGAGGTCACCCTGGCGCTCGGCCCGCTCGGCCTCCATCCGCAGCTCGTCGAGGCTACGGGTGATCTCGGCGATCCGCTGGAGGCTCTCCTTCTCCGCGGCCCAGCGCGCGGCCAGCTCGTCGCGCTGCTCCCGGGCCTCGGCAAGCTGCCGCTCGAGCGGCTGGCGTGTCGCCGGCTCCTCCTTCGCCATCGCGGCGAGCTCGATCTCGAGCTGACGGACGCGCCGGTCGGCCTCGTCCAGCTCGAGCGGCGACGAGTCGATCTCCATGCGCAGGCGCGACGCCGCCTCGTCGACCAGGTCGATCGCCTTGTCGGGGAGGAAACGGTCGGAGATGTAGCGGTCGGAGAGGATGGCGGCCGCGACGACCGCCGCATCCCGGATCCGGACGCCGTGGTGGGCCTCGTAACGCTCCTTGAGACCGCGCAGGATCCCGATCGTGTCGGCAACGGACGGCTCCCCGACCTGCACCGGCTGGAAGCGCCGTTCGAGCGCGGCGTCCTTCTCGATGTGCTTGCGATACTCGTCGAGGGTGGTCGCGCCGACCGCCCGCAGCTCGCCGCGCGCGAGCATCGGCTTGAGCATGTTGGCGGCGTCGACGGCCCCCTCGGCCGCGCCGGCCCCGACGATCGTGTGCAGCTCGTCGATGAAGAGGACGATCTCGCCTTCCGCGGCCTGGATCTCCTGGAGCACCGCCTTCAGCCGCTCCTCGAACTCGCCGCGGTACTTCGCGCCGGCGAGCAGCGCGCCGATGTCGAGCGCCCACACCCGCTTGCCCTTCAGGCCCTCCGGGACGTCGCCGGCGACGATGCGCTGGGCGAGGCCCTCGACGATCGCGGTCTTGCCGACGCCCGGCTCGCCGATCAGGACCGGGTTGTTCTTCGTGCGGCGCGAGAGCACCTGGATCACGCGGCGGATCTCGTCGTCGCGGCCGATCACCGGGTCGAGCTTCCCCGCCTCGGCGAGCGCCGTCAGGTCGCGGCCGAACTTCTCGAGCGCCTGGTAGGACCCCTCCGGGTCCTGGGAGGTGACCCGCTGGGAGCCGCGCACGTGACGCAGGGCGACCAGCAGGGCATCGCGGGGGACAGCATCGAGGGCGAGCAGCAGGTGCTCCGTCGAGACGTACTCGTCCTCGAGCCCGCGCATCTCCGTCTCGGCGCGATCGAGCGCCTGCGAGAACGCGACCGAAGCGCGCGGCTGCTGGGCCGCCGCCCCGGAGACGGCGGGCCTGGCTGCGAGCGCCGCCTCGGCCCGCTGGCGCAGCTCGTCGGGCGCCGCGCCGGCCCGCTCGGCCAGCGTGCGCGGCAGCTCCTGGTCGAGCAGCGCGAGCAGCAGGTGCTCCGGATACACCTCCGGGTTGCCGCGCCGGCGCGCGAGCTCGGAGGCCTGCGCGACCGCCTCCTGCGACTTGATCGTCATCCTTGCGAAGTCCATGTCCTCCTCGCTGGCAGGGGTGGCTTCTCGTACAGCACGAGCTCGCGCCGGTACTGGCGGTGCGTGCGGTCGACCGCGTCACGGACCTCGCGCTCGAGCCGGGCAACTCGGGCGTTCAGTCGGGAGACCTCGTCCTCGAGCGCCATCACCCGCTCGACCCCGGCGAGGTTGAGCCCGAGCTCGCAGGTCAGGCGCTGGATCGTGTGCAGGCGGGCAACGTCCAGGTCCGAGTAGAGGCGCGTGTTGCCGGCCGTGCGCCGGGGGCGAACGAGTCCGCGAGCCTCGTACACCCGCAACGTCTGCGGGTGCATGCCCACGAGCTCGGCGGCCACGGAGATCATGTAGCGAGGGCGATCGTCCATCCGTTACCTCCCCGCGAACGCCTCGCGGGGGTTCTCGTGCGAGACCCGCTGCAGGTTCTCGATCGCCTCCCGCTCGGCCTTCGTCAGCTTCGTGGGGACGGACACGCGCAGCCGCGCGAGCAGGTCGCCGCGGCCGGAGCCGTTGAGCTTCGGCGCGCCCTTGCCCCGGATCCGCAGCAGCTTCCCGTCCTGGGAGCCGGCCGGCACTTTCAGCGCGATCTGCCCGTCCGGAGTCGGGACGTCGACGGATGCGCCCAGCGCCGCCTCCGCGTACGTGACCGGTACGTCGAGCACGAGGTCGACGCCGCGGCGCTCGTACAGCGGCGACACGGCCACGCGCGTGGTGACGTAGAGGTCGCCCGGCGGGCCGCCCCCGTAGCCGGGCTCCCCCTTGCCGGCCAGGCGGATCCTGGTGCCGTCCCTGACGCCTGGCTTGATCTTCACCTGGTAGCGCTTCAGCCGCCGCACGCGCCCGGCACCCGAGCAACCCGGGCACGGCTTCTCGACCACGGTGCCGTTGCCGGCGCAACGCGGGCAGGGTTGCGAGAGCGCGAACAGCCCCTGGCTCTGGGAGACGACGCCGCGGCCGGCGCACTCGGGACACACGATCGGCCGCGTGCCCGGCTCCGCACCCGTCCCGCGGCAGACTTCGCACTCGACCTCGAGCTCGACCGGGACGCTGACCGTGGCGCCCTGGAGCGAGTCCTCGAACGAGAGGCCGACGGCGGCCTCGACGTCCCGGCCGCGGAGTGCGCGGCCTGCCCGGCGGCCCGCTCCCGCACCGCCGAAGAGGTTGCCGAACAGGTCTCCGAGGTCGACCCCCTCGAAACGAAAGGTGCCCTCTCCGGCCCCGGGCGCGCCCGCGAACAGCCGCGGCCCGACCCGGTCGTAGTGCGCACGCTTTTCCGGATCGCCCAGCACGTCGTAGGCACCCTGGACCTCCTTGAACCGCTCCTCCGCCGCCGGGTCGTCGGGGTTGCGGTCGGGGTGGTAGCGACGGGCCAGCTTGCGGTAGGCCTTCTTGACCTCGTCCTGGGAGGCGTCCTTCGCGACGCCGAGGGTGTCGTACGGGTCCTTCATCGAGGGATCACTCCGCCGCCCGCGCCTCCTCGAGGCCCTGCGAGACGACGACCCGGGCGGGCCTGAGCACGCGGTCGCCGAGCCGGTAGCCCCGCTGGAGCACCTGGATGATCGCGCCCTCCTCCGCCTCGGACGGCTGGGCGAGCAGGGCCTCGTGGACGTGCGGGTCGAACTGGCCGTCGGTGTCGATCTCGAGCAGGCCCTCCCCGGCAAGCGTGTCGCGAAGCTGCCGCCCGACGAGAGCGACGCCCTCCTCGAGCTTCGCCTCCTCGTGCAGGGAGGCGGCCTCGAGCGCCCGCTCGAGGTCGTCGAGAACCGGCAGCAGCTCGCGGACGAGACGCTCGTGGGCGCGCGCGACCAGGCTCTCCTGATCACGGGCCGCCCGCTTGCGGAAGTTGTCGAACTCGGCCGCCAGACGCTGCAGGTCGGCCAGGTACTCGTCGCGCCCGGCCTCCGCCTCGGCGAGCAGCCGCTCGAGCTCGGCGACCCGTTCGGCCAGCCCGGCCTCGGACGGGACGTCGCCGGTCACGGCCGCTTCGCCTCCTCGTCGACGACCTCGTACTCCGCCTCCTCGACGACCTCGTCGGTTGCGGCGGTACCGTCGCCGGAGGAGGCCGCGCCTGCCTGCGCCGCCTGGGCGCGCTCGTAGACGGCCTGGGCGAGCTTGTGCGCCGCCTGCGTCAGCGCCTCGGCGCGCGTGCCGATCGCGGCCGCGTCGTCGCCGCCGAGCGCCTCGCGCAGCTCCGCGATCCGCTCGCGGATCGTCTGCTGCGTCTCCTCGTCGACCGCGTCGGCGTGCTCGTCGAGCGTCTTCTCGGTCGTGTAGGCGAGCGTCTCACCGTGGTTTCGCGCCTCGGCCAGCTCACGCATCCGGTGCGCCTCCTCGGCATGCACCTCGGCCTCGCGAACCATCCGCCCGACCTCGTCCTCGCCGAGCCCCGAGCCGCCCTCGATGCGGATCTGCTGCTGGTTGCCGGTGCCGATGTCCTTCGCGGACACGTTGATGATCCCGTTCGCGTCGATGTCGAACGCGACCTCGATCTGGGGCATCCCGCGCGGGGCGGGCGGAATCCCGACGAGCTGGAACTTCCCGAGGGTCTTGTTGAACGTCGCCATCTCCGACTCGCCCTGGAGAACGTGGATCTCGACCGACGGCTGGTTGTCCTCCGCCGTCGTGAACGTCTCCGCCTTCTTCGTCGGGATCGTCGTGTTGCGCTCGATCAGCCTCGTGAACACGCCGCCCTTCGTCTCGATGCCGAGCGAGAGCGGCGTCACGTCGAGGAGCAGGACGTCCTTGACCTCCCCCTTGAGCACGCCGGCCTGGATCGCGGCGCCGACGGCGACCACCTCGTCGGGGTTGACGCCCTTGTGCGGGTCCTTGCCGATCAGCTCCCTGACCTTGTCCTGGACGGCCGGCATGCGGGTCATGCCGCCGACGAGGACGACGTGGTCGATGTTTGCGGCGGTCAGGCCCGCGTCGGCGAGCGCCTGCTTCGTCGGCCCGACGGTGCGCTCGAGCAGGTCGTGCGCGAGCTCGTTCAGCTTCGAGCGCGAGAGCTGAAGATCAAGGTGCTTGGGGCCCTCCTGGGTCGCGGTGATGAACGGCAGGTTGATCTGCGTCTGGGTGGTCGAGGACAGCTCGATCTTGGCCTTCTCCGCCGCCTCGTAGAGCCGCTGGAGGGCCATCGGGTCCTTCGAGAGGTCGATCCCCTGCTCGCGCAGGAACTCGGCTGTCATCCAGTCCACGACGGCCTTGTCGAAGTTGTCGCCACCGAGGTGGTTGTCGCCGTTCGTCGACTTGACCTCGAAGACGCCGTCGCCGAGCTCGAGCACGGACACGTCGAACGTGCCGCCGCCGAGGTCGAAGACGAGGATCGTCTGGTCGTGCTCCTTGTCGAGCCCGTACGCGAGCGAAGCTGCCGTCGGCTCGTTGATGATCCGCAACACGTTCAGGCCGGCGATCCTGCCCGCGTCCTTGGTCGCCTCGCGCTGCGCGTTGTTGAAGTACGCGGGCACGGTGACGACGACGTCGGTGACCGACTCGCCGAGGTAGGCCTCCGCGTCGGCCTTCAGCTTCTGGAGGATCATCGCCGAGATCTCCGGCGGTGCCAGCTCGCGGTCGCCCGCCCTGACGCGCGCGTCGCCGTTCGGGCCCGCGACGACCTCGTAGGGCACGATCGTCATCTCCTCGGAGACCTCCGAGGACTTGCGCCCCATGAAACGCTTGATCGAGGAGACCGTGTTCTGCGGGTTCGTGACCGCCTGGCGCTTGGCGGGCGCGCCGACGAGCCGCTGCCCGTCCTTCGTGAACGCGACGACCGACGGCGTCGTGCGCCCGCCCTCGGCGTTCGGGATCACGGCCGGCTCGCCGCCCTCGAGCACCGCCATGCACGAGTTCGTCGTGCCGAGATCGATACCGATGGTCTTGCCCATGCTGCGCTGCCTCCTGGCCGTTCGGATCGAGTGGGCGCCGTCCCGGCAGCCCACACCTACCTGACAGAAAATCTAAGTCAATTTATAGCAGATCCCTATGGGGGTCGGCGCGCTAGCCTTCGGGGGATGGGTCCGCTCGACACGTTCTCCCGCCCCCTGCGCGATCTTCGCGTCTCGGTCACCGATCGCTGCAACTTCCGCTGCACGTACTGCATGCCGCGGGAGGTGTTCGGCCGCGGCTACGAGTTCCTGCGCCGCGACCAGCTCCTCTCGTTCGAGGAGATCGTCCGCCTCGCTCGCCTGTTCGCCTCCCTGGGGGTCGAGAAGATCCGCCTGACGGGCGGCGAGCCGCTGCTGCGCCGCGACGTCGAGACGCTCGTCGCCATGCTGGCCGCGATCCCGGGAGTCGAGCTGACGATGACGACGAACGGGTCGCTCTTGCCGCGGCGCGCGCCGGCGCTCGCGAGCGCCGGCCTGGCGCGCGTGACGGTCAGCCTGGACTCGCTCGATGACGCGACGTTCAGGGCCATGAACGACGTCGACTTCCCGGTCGGGCGGGTGCTAGAGGGGATCGAGGCGGCCGCCGCGACGGGGCTCGCGCCCGTGAAAGTGAACATGGTCGTGAAGCGAGGCGTCAACGAGGACTCGATCCTGCCGATGGCCCGCCACTTCCACGGCACCGGCCACATCCTGCGCTTCATCGAGTTCATGGACGTCGGCACGACCAACGGCTGGCGGCTCGACGACGTCGTCCCGGCGGCCGAGATCCTGGCGGCGGTCGAGGCAGAGCTGCCGCTCGACCCGGTCGTGCCCAACTACCCCGGCGAGGTCGCGCGCCGCTGGCGCTACCGCGACGGGGGCGGCGAGATCGGCGTGATCGCGTCCGTCACGCGGCCGTTCTGCGGCGACTGCACGCGCGCCAGGCTCTCGGCAGAGGGGCGCCTGTACACGTGCCTGTTCGCCGCGCGGGGCCACGACCTGCGCGCGCTCCTGCGCGGCGGTGCCACCGACCGGGAGCTGACCGACGCGGTCACCGCGATCTGGGGCCGCCGCGACGACCGCTACTCGGAGGTGCGCTCGAGCCACACCGTCCCGCTCGCGAAAGTCGAGATGTCGCGGATCGGCGGCTGACGGCGCCCCGACTCCCCTTCACCAGTCGGTAGCATTGAAACCTCGCGATGCGGGGGCTCCATGCACAGGTGACGCGGGCCGGCCGTGCGCTTCCACGCGGCTGGGGCGACTTCCTGCTCCAGCTCGGGATCTGGCTCGGGTTCCTGCTCGCCTACCAGCTCGCCCGCGGTGTCGCCGACCGGGGAGCCTGGGAGGCGTTCCACAACGGTCGCGTCATCGTCGACCTCGAGCAGCGACTCCATTCGCTCGTCGAGCTCGACATCCAGCGGGTCGTGCTGTCCGCGGGCGACTGGATCGTGCAGGCGGTCAACTGGACGTACTGGAACTCCCAGTTCACGGTCGTCGGCATCGCCCTGCTGTGGATCTACTTCTTCCGCAACAGCTCGTTCCTGCGGGTCCGCAACATCCTCCTGCTCGCGAACATGCTCGCGCTCGTCGGCTTCGTGCTGATGCCCACCGCCCCACCGCGGCTGTTCCCCGAGTTCGGCTTCGTGGACACGCTGGCAGCGTCGGCGACGCTCAACCACGGCAGCGGCCTCATCCAGCTCGCCTCGAACCAGTTCGCGGCGATGCCGAGCATTCACGCGGCCGACGCGCTGATCCTCGGCTTCTTCATGACGGGTCTGGTCACGTCCCGCGCCGCGAAGATCCTCTGGACGCTCTGGCCGAGCTGGGTCTGGTTCACGGTGATGGCAACCGCGAACCACTTCTGGCTCGATGTCGCCGCCGGCATCGGCCTCGCCGCGCTAGCCACCTCGATCGTGCTCTGGGCGGAGACCGCACGGCGGCGAGAAACGGCGCTCAAGCGTCTGGTCGCACCGTAGGGGAGCCGTCCGCGAGGCTGGTAGCCTCTCCCCCGCGATGGGCACCCGACCGACCGCGATCAACCGAGCCAAGAACGCCTACACCGGGGAGGCACGACGGCTCGCGTTGCGCTCGATGCAGCAGCTCGGGCAGACGTCGCTGACGCCGGACATGCTCTCGCTCTCCGGGCTGGCTCTCTGTATCGCGGGCTCGGCAATCGTCTACTTCGAGTACCGGGCCTGGTGGCTCTTCATCGTGGGCTCGCTCGTGTTCCTGGCCGGCTCGCTCCTGGACATCCTCGACGGCGCGCTCGCCAGGGCCGGCGGCAAGGGGACGCCGTTCGGGGCGTTTCTCGACTCCACCCTGGACCGGGTCGGCGAGGCGTTCATGCTCGGCGCGATCGCGCTCGTGTTCATGCGAGACGGCCAGGAGTGGGCGGTCGCGGCCGCGATCGCCGCGATCAGCGGCTCCTTCCTCGTCAGCTATACCCGCGCCCGCGCCGAGGTGCTCGGGTTGAGGGGCGACGTCGGGCTCGGCAGCCGCGCCGAGCGCGTCGCGGTGATCTGCGTCGGCCTCGGGCTCGCCTCGGTCGGTGGTCTCCCCTGGGCCGTGGTCTTTCTCGCCGCCACCGCGTGGATCACCGTCGGGCAGCGGATCCTGTCCGTCCGCCGCCAGCTCGCGCAGGGCACCGGCGCGAGCCACGATCCGCCGCCGCGGCCCTGAGCGGGCGGCCTTCGCGGGCGGCCTTCGCGGGCGGGCGGGCCGGCGCGGGCGGGCCATGGCCCGCCCCTGCACCGCCATGCCGTAGGGGCCGGCCATGGCCCGCCCCTGCACCGCCATGCCGTAGGGGCGGGTCATGACCCGCCCCTCGACGATCCCGATTGATATACTGATAGCAGATGGCGAAACGCCAGCTCACGAGCGTCCTCGTGCGCATGCCGCCCGCGCTCAAGCGGCGGCTCGCGCACGAGGTCGCAGCGCGGCAGAGCACGCTCAACGACGTGGCAGTCGGCATCCTGGCCGACCGATTCGAGGTCGGGTTCGAGCCGAGCGGCCGCCGGGGGCAGGCGCCGGGCGACAGCGGCATGGTGCTGCTGCGCCTGCCGGCTGAGTTGAAGCGCGAGCTCCAGACGTTCGCATTCGCACACGAGTCCAATACGAACCGCGTGATCCTCGAGACGCTGGCCGCCCGGCTCGGCGTTCCGCTCGGGGGAACGCGGCGAACACGGGTCCCGTTCGGAGGTGGAAGGAGAGTGGAGACGATGACTGAGGGGAACGGCACGGGGAACGGCAAAGCGCGCTCGCAGGACGCGGTGCGGGTCGCGATCATCGGCGTCGGCAACTGCGCGAACTCGTTCGTCCAGGGCCTCCAGTACTACCGCGAGGCGCCCGACGACACGTTCGTCCCGGGGCTGATGCACGTCAACCTGGGCGGCTACCACATCCGGGACGTCGAGCTGACCGCCGCCTTCGACGTCGCCAAGGGCAAGGTCGGCGCCGACCTGTCGGAGGCGATCTGGGCCCACCCCAACAACACGATCAAGTTCGCGGACGTGCCCGAGCTGGGCGTTCCGGTCCACCGGGGCATGACCCACGACGGCATCGGCAAGTACCTGTCCGAGATCGTCGAGAAGGCGCCCGGCCCGACCGACGACATCGTCGGGATCCTGCGCGACACGCGTACGGACGTGGTCGTCAACTACCTCCCGGTCGGGTCGGAGATGGCGACCAAGTGGTACGCGGAGCAGATCCTCGAGGCCGGCTGCGCGATGGTCAACTGCATGCCGGTGTTCATCGCCCGCGAGCACTACTGGCACAAGCGCTTCGAGGACGCGGGCGTGCCGATCATCGGGGACGACATCAAGTCGCAGGTCGGCGCCACGATCGCCCACCGCGTGCTCACGAGCCTGTTCCGCGAGCGCGGCGTCCATCTCGACAGGACGATGCAGCTGAACGTCGGGGGCAACTCCGATTTCCTGAACATGCTCGAACGGGAGCGCCTCGAGTCGAAGAAGATCTCGAAGACGAACGCGGTCACGTCGATGCTCGACTACG
>JAHDVS010000026.1 GCA_023382435.1 Thermoleophilia bacterium | reverse complement strand
GCGCAGCTTCCCGGTGCGCAGGTCGAGGGTGCCGTTCTGGCAGGAGAGGATCCACGGGTCGGCGTCGAGCCGCTCCACGGTGAGTGCGAGCTCGGGCTCGGTGCCGGCGAGGTCGAGCATCCGCCGGAGTCGCGGTGCCTCCTGCGAGTTGAGGGCATGCTTGATCACGTGCTTGCGCGTGTCGCCGTCGAGGGTGATCGCCTCGGCGAGCATCGTCTCGACGGTGTGCTTCGCTGCCCGGTCGTGTTCGCCGTCGTCGTCTTCGCGCCAGCGACCATCGCGCCAGACGAGCCACCGGCGGCGCTGGACGACGTAGCGGAGCCGGTGCTGGTGGTCCGCTGCAAACCGCCTCGCGTTGCCGAGGTCGGTGAGCTCCCGGCCGTGCTGCAACGCGGTGTCGTCAACCGGGGGCCCGAAGTCGACCTCGGCCGCGTCGATGCCGCCGAGCGTTGGTCGCATCTGCGGGCGGTCGCCGAGGAGGGCGAGGTTCGGCGCCTGGTCGGCGAGCTGTTCGAGGAGGGCGTGCGCTTGGGCGCGCTCGGCGTCGGTTCTTGCGGGGGCGAGCCAGTCGCGTACGTCGGAGCCGTCGCTGGCTTGCGGGTGGAGGTCGACGATGCGGACGTCGGGGACGCCGGCGGTGAGGAGCTCGGCCGCGACGTGCTGGGCGTGGCGGCGGCCGGGCTCGTCGGCGTCCGGGAGGATGACGACTCTGGGGGCGCTCTTGAGCTGTTCGGTGTGGTCGGGCCGCCACTTCAGGGCGCCCCCGGGGCACGTGGTTGCGAGGAGGTCGAGCAGTTCCAGGCTGTGGGCGTCCTTCTCGCCCTCGACGGCCCAGACGGTGGCGCCGGTGTCGGTCTCGATCGCCTCGAAGATCCTGTCGCTGCGGTAGAGGGGTCGGCGGGTGTCGCCGAGCTTCCAGACCCAGCCGCCGGCCCCGTCGGGGCGGCGCTGCCGGAACTTCTTGCCGGGGAACCGGACGACCTGGAAGAGGAGCGCGCCGTACTCGTCGACGTAGTCGTAGGTGGCGTCGGGCTCGTTGGGGTCGCGGTGGCCGTTCGTCTGGTCGGGGAACAGGTCGCGTTCGGTCATGCCGACGGCGGCGACGATCGCGGCGAGGGTGCAGCCGGCGTGGCACTTGACAGGCGAGACAGGTCCAGCCGATCGCGGCGACTGTGCGAACGTCGGCTTCGTGTCCGAAGACGCGGCGGGCGTCCTCGGGATCGGCGGGGCCGCCGACGAGGGCGTGCGCGGTGACACGCTCGCACGGTGGGCAGAAGTCAGCGCCTCTCACGCGGTTTGCTCCCTGGGCGCGAGGTCGGCCGGCTGGTAGTCGGCGACGCGGCTGCGCATGAGCCGGAGAGCGGCGTCGAGGGCGTGCTCGAACTCGGCGAGAAGCTGCGGCCTGCGTTGCTCCAGCTCGTCGAGCAGCCTCGCGTCGTCGGCCGGGCAGAACGCCCATATCTCCGGGCGGACTGCCTCCTCGAGGGTGACGACGAGGTGGAGGGCTGGGGCGGCGCGACCGGTCATTGCGCGACCTCCCACGCGGCCCGGGCGGGCCGCTCGACGCCAGCCCAGACCGAAGACTCGCGGACGAGGGCGTCGAGGAGAAGCTGGAGCGTCGCTCCGCGGCGGCGTCGTGAGGGGCCCGGTGACGGGTCGCCGCGCGAAGGCGGCGGCTGCCCGGGGCGACGGCCTCTCGACGACGGCCGGGCCTCGCGGTCGCGGCGGGGGCTTACCGAGCGCGTAGCGCAGAGGAGGCCGGCGTCTTGGAGCGCGGGACGGGTGGCCGAGGCGAGCTGCCCGCGCACGATCTCGGGCGTGAACGTCCGGTGTCGTCGGGCCCCCGGCTGGAGCGCCGGCCGCTCGTAGACGACCAGCGTCCCGTCGCCGGCGACGGCGCATCGGTCGAGCGTCACGGCTGGGCCGTGGAGGCGGGCGAGGGCGGCGAGCGCCTGGCGGCGCCCCTCCCGGGCTGGGCCGGGGACGAGGCGGACGCCTCGCGCGGCGAGCCGCCGGCGCCACTCCCCCTCGGTCTCGTCGGGGAGCGGGAGAAGGTCGATGTCGGCGGCCGTCTCGCCGAGGCCGTCGGGGGCGACTGCTACGGTGATCGGCGGCGTCTGCGTGTGGGGCCCGTCCTCGTGGCGGGCCTCGCCGTTCATGGCGCCGCCTCCGGCGGCCCGCCGTCGGTTTGGCGGTCGAGGTATGCGCGCCAGTCGTCCGGGTGGACGAGCGTGCGACGGCCAATCCTGATGACCGCGAGGTTTCCTCGCTTGATCTCCCGTAGGATCGTGAGCTCGGCCACGCCTGCGGCGATCGCAACCTCCCGGATCGAGAGGAGCCGGGGTAGGGCGGGTGTCTCAGTTATCGCGTTCATACCCTAGATATCGGCACCGTCCGCGTTTTCGTGTCGCGACCCCGGCGGCGGGGGGATGGCTGTAGAAGGCGTCGAGGACTTCGGCTCGCGCCGCCTCCACCTTCAGGAGCCGTCCGACGGGCGGACGACGCCAAGGGCCCCGCGGATGGGGCGTCGGGTGCGGAAGTGCGGACAGCGCCGATACCCCAGGTGATGGGAGCCGCTGTCGAGGAGTGGGTCAGGACGGGAGAGGTGGCGCGCTCGCTCGGGGTTAGCCGCTGGACTGTACGGCGGCTGATCCTGAGCGGTGTCCTCCCGGCGCGTCGCTTCGCTGAGAGGGGCACGTTCCTCGTCGACCGGGTCGATCTCGAAATGTTCCTCGAGCGCTCGCGTGTCCACGCGGAGGCTGGCTGATGCGGGACATCGAGCGTCGTCTCGTGGCCGCCGGGATCCGGGTACCGGCCGGCCAGCTATGTGACCCGGGCATGCGCGAGTGCCTGGAGTTCTTTGTCGGCGACGAGCCGAGCCTCGACCAGCTCGTCTCTTGCTACGGAGGAGGACGTGAAATGGCAGCCGCTGGCTCTAAGTACGACCGTGCGTCCGGCGCAGGCGCCGGGATCTTCGTCCCTTCGCCGGCGGGGAAGGAGGAAGACCTTGGGCTGTTGGCGCAGCGGCTCGGCCTGGCCGTCGCGAACGGCGTGATGAGTCAGGAGGAGGCTAGGCAGCTCCTGCGGAAGCGCGGTGTCGAGCTCGAGGCGACGCCGCCGCCGCTTCCGGAGAAGAAGCCGGCCGGCGGCCAGGAGCTCGGTGAGAGCTGCCCGGTCGAGGCGGCCCTCCGTGACGGGCGCCTCGACGCGTCAGACCGTGACGCCTTCCGCAGCTACTTCGCCGAGAGCCCGGCGTTCACGGCGGCGGCGCTGGCAGACCTGCGGCCCGACCCGGGTCGGGCCGCCCGGAACTTCTGGGCTGATGACCGGAATCGGGCCGCCTACGAGGCCGTCCGCTGCGCCTTTGGCATCACCGACCAGGAGGTCTGACGAGATGACATCCCGCAAGGAAGCTGCGACGCTCGCCCAGGAACTCCGCGCGATCGAGGAGCGGCGCGACGGCCTCCTCGCCGATCTCGAGAAAGCTGAGGCCGCCCTGGCGCCCGTAGAGGCCATGAAAGCCGACGTGGCCCGCCTCGATGCGCTCGCCTACCTGGGCGAGCTCAGCCCGGATGAGGCCAGCCGCGCCCGCGTCGACGTCGAGCAGAAGGCCGGCGCCCTCACCGGTGCCCTCGACGGCCTGCGCGGCCTCCGGGAAGCCGTCGATGCGCGCGTCGAGGAGAAGCGGGCCGAGGTCGCCGCGGCCAAGATGGCCGACGCGCAGGCGAAGCTCGACAGCGCGCTCGACGAAAGCCGGAAGGCGGCGGCGACGTTCGCCGCGAAGGCACGTGACGCCGCCGGGGCGGCCCGTGACCTCGAGCGGCGCCGTGAGCGCGTCCAGACGGCCCGTGCCGCCGTCGAAGAGCTGCACGGTGGCGGCAACGTGCCGTGGCCGCGCGAAGCTGACGAGGCCGACTGGGGCGACCTCGACACGCTCCGGGCGGTACTCGCCAGGGGGCCGATCCGGCCGGTCGCCGACGCGCAGGCAGCCCAGGCCAGCGCCGAGGCCGCCGCCCATGACCGGGACCAGGAGGCCCTCGCCCAGCTCGAGCTGCACGCCCGCAAAGGCGGCGACGACGGTCTTCTGCGCCAGGTGGTCCAGGACTACCCGCACCTGGCGGAGGAGGCCAGGGAGCTCCACGAGCGCCTCGTCGGCGAGCACCGGGCTTTGGCCCTCGCACAGGAGGAGGCCCGCCGTCGCCGGTATGGGTTCCCCGATGCGCGGCATGCCGCGGGGTGGGCGCCTCGCCGAGGGGCGCCTGGCCGACTCGTGACCGGTAGGCGGCTCCTTCCTCGGCCGTGGGCGCTCGGCGACGTCGAGGACGTTGAGGCTTTCTGCGCCACCCTTCTCGACCGCGGGCTCGCCCGGTTCAGCATGCACCTCCGCCCGCAGGACGAGGAGGAGCTTGTCGCGGATCTCCTCGCCGCAGCCTGGGCCGCGTGGGAGCGGTACGATCCGGCCCGGGAGGTACCGTGGGCCGGATGGCTCGCGTGGCGGCTGAACCTTGAGGTCGTCGAGGGGCTCCGCCGCCGGTTCGGCCGCAACGGTCACCGGCTCCGCGCCGAGGCCGCCACAGCGTCGCTCGACGAGCAGCTCGCTCTTGGAGAGGGTGAGCTGGGATCGGCTGTCACCGCGGGCGCAGGCGACGGCGGCCCTGATCGTCCCCCTGATCTGCGCCGGCTACTCGCTCGAGGAGATCGCCCGGATGATCGCGCAGCGGTCGCCGAGGTCGTCGAGGCCGCCCGCACCGGGAAAGGTGTCGGGCGGCTCATCGCAGAGCTCCGGGCCGAGCTGACCGCCCAGGCCGAACAGGCCGCCTGAGCTATCAGGCGCCCGATCGCCGCTCGCTCGGGAGCCCGAGCCGCGGCTCGCGACAAGCACGCCGAACGGCGTCATCATCGCCGGCCTGCGGGTGCGCCCAGCGGGAGAAGGCCCTCTCCGGTCATGGAGCCGTATCTCCCGAGTCGATCCGGAGGAAGCCGCCTCATGTCGTCGCGAGGCCGCGGGCGCGGAGGTCTTCGAGAAGCTCGGGGCGCAGCGGCTTGCTGTAACGGCCCAGAAGCCGGGTGATGGCCGCTCGCTGCTCGTCCTGGGGTTTTCCGGCGACACCGAGCCGCTCGAGCACTGCATCAGCGCTCGTCTCTTCGCTGAACGGCGGCGGCGTGTAGACACGAGTGATCGCCCGAGGGTCATCGGTGACGAACCGATCGTGGATCACGACGGGAGAACCTCGACCACGAACATCTCGCGCCCATGGTACTCCCCGAAGTCGATGATGCGGTAGGCCAAGCTGCGGGCGAGGAGAAGTTCCCGCTCGAGCGGATGTTCGACGTCCAGATGGGCGAGCCATCCAGCCGGCGTGCCCGCGGGGGCGAGCACCCGTAGGACGACCCCTCCGCTCTGCGCCCGGAGTGCCGCGACAGTCGGATCGACCGACGTCGAGAAGTAGGTGGCCTGCACGTCGATCGCGCCAATGAGGTCGACGGGATCCGCGCTCCTGAAGAGGTGGGCCACCGCGCCTCCTGGCCGCTGCCGCTGCCGGCCCGTCCCGACCGGGGCCGCCCGGGCCGGTCAGAATCCGCCTGTGACAGGAGGAGGAGCAGGAGGCGGAGGCGGAGGACAGCCGCCTGCCCCTCCAGGTGAGCCTCCCGGGCCGCCTGGAGAGCCTCAGGACGCCGCGCGCCTCGATCGCGACTTCGCCGAGTGGGCTCGAGCGCTCAGCGACGAGGAGCGCTCAACGATCCGCCGCTACCAGCGACACGGCGCCCGGATCAACGACTTCCTTCGCGGGGGCGAGGCGCCGCTCCCGCCCGATCTGGAGGACGAGATCGACGTCCTGATCGAGCGCCTTGACGGGCTCGTCGCCCGCGGCCGCCTCGGGCGGCACGTCACCGTGTGGCGCGGGCTCGATACCGACCCCTTCGTGCGCCTCGAAGGAAGCCCGATCGAGGCGAGCTTCTCGTCGACGTCGCTGAACCGCGAGCTGGTGGCGGCCAGGTACCCGATCGTTCTCGAGATCGTTCTTCCACCAGGGACGCCAGCCGCATGGCTCGCGTTGGTGAGCGCTCCTGCATTGCGGCGCGAACTCGAGATCCTGCTCCCGCGCGGTGTAAGCTACAGCCTGCACGACGTTCGGGAAGAGGACAGAGCCATCTTCGTCAAGGCGGAGGTCATCGCGTGACACCGGAACTTAGCGACCTCGAGCGGTTTGGCCTGCGAACCGGTGCGCGTCTCTTCCGGCATGGCGAGCCCCTGCCGATCCGTCACGTCTCCGACCTCCTGCGCCACCTGGGCGTTGCGAACGCCGACCGCGCGGCGCAGGCCGCCGCGGTCGAGGCTTGGCTCGAGACCAACACGCCGCACCGCGTCGTCCAGGCCGGCCTCCGCCGGCTCGGCCTGCCGACCGAGCGGCGCTCCCAGGCCTCCGCGGCCTGACCCTGCGCTCCCGCCGCGTCGACACCTAGGGCGTAGAATTCGGCCTATGAGCGCGCGCCTCCACGATCACGTGAAGCTCCTTGTCGGCGTCGTCGATGTCCCGGCCGGCACGACCGGGACAGTCGTGATCGTCTATCCCGACGGCAGCCTCGAGGTGGAGCTCGACGACCTTGGGCTCGCCCCCACCCCGGAGGGGTCGATCGGCGTCGCCTCCGATGATGTCGAGGTCGTGCGCCGCTGGGAGCAGCCGCGCCGACGCTCCGCAGCCTGACGCGAGCCGACACCTAAGACGTGGCCGACTGGTCCGTCGAGGTACGGGGAGACGAAGACGCGGAGCGGCGTCTCGGCCAGCTCGCCGTCCTTCTGCATGCTGCCTGCCGGCCTGATCGGGGATGCGCGCCGCGGGCAACACCGTCAAGCGCTTGCACTTCCGCTTGCAGTAGCCCCCGAGTGCGCACTGCTCCTGCAGAGAAAGCCCCGCCTGAGCGGGGCTTTCTCGAGGAGCGGATGAAGGGACTCGAACCCTCGACCTTCTGCATGGCAAGCAGACGCTCTAGCCAACTGAGCTACATCCGCCTGGAGCACCGAGTATAGCGACGGCGGGCGGGGGACGCCCCGCCGGACCCTGGCAACTCGCGCCGGGAAGGCGTATCGTCGGAAGGAGAGGTGCCGGCCGACGGTTGCCGTCAACCCCGGGACTGCGTTGAGACGCCGGCCGGCCGGGACGTGTTCGTCGCGGCCACTGTGAGTCCTTCGCGCGGCCGTGATCGGTGCGCGGACCCGTCTGGCCGTAGAATTCGTGCTGCGGCGCGGTGGCCGAGTGGTTAGGCAGAGGCCTGCAAAGCCTCGTACAGCGGTTCGAATCCGCTCCGCGCCTTGATGAGGAAGGAGACCGGGGCGGTACTCGCGGGGCTGGTGGCCGTGCTCGTGGTCGCTGCGCCCGGCGCGCTTGCCGCGACGGTCGTCCGCGCGGCAGTCCTCGCCGACACGTCGCCGCCGCTTCGCAGCCTGCACCCCGCGCTTCGCCCCGCGGCGATGCCCGATCCGATCGTGTCCTTCGACGGGATCGGTCAGGACGTGCCCTCGTCTGGCCAGCCGATCCCGCCCGACACCGTTGGCGCGGTCGGGCCCGACCACTTCGTCCAGGCCGTCAACAACCGCTTCGCCGTCTACGGGAAGGACGGGGGGTTGCTTTTCGGGCCCGTCCCGACGAACACGCTGTTCGCCGGCTTCGGCGAGTTGTGCGAGGTCACGAACGTCGGCGACCCGGTCGTTCTCCACGACCAGCTCGCCGACCGCTGGATCGTCAGCCAGTTCGGGTTTCTGCGGGATCCGGTCACGCGGCTGCCGTCCGGCCCCTTCTACCAGTGCGTGGCCGTCTCGGTCACCCCCGACCCGACCGGCGCCTACCATCGCTACGCGTTCGAGATCTCGAAGGTGAAGATGAACGACTACCCGAAGCTGGGGGTGTGGCCGGACGCGTACTACCTGTCCGTGAACCAGTTCGTCCCGACCGGCACGGGTCTGCGCTGGGGTGGCGCCGCCGTTGCCGCGTTCGAGCGCGAACGCATGCTTGCCGGCGACCCGGGAGCGAGGCTCGTCGTCGTCGATGTCGCGTCCCGTAACCCGCTGCTCGGCGGCATGCTCCCCGCCGACCTCGACGGCAGCCGCCCGCCGCCCGCGGGTTCGCCCGGCTGGTTCGCGGAGGTCGACGACGATGCCTGGGGCTTCCCGGACGACCAGCTCACCCTGTTCTCGTTCCGGGTCGACTGGGACGATCCGGGCGCCGCGACGTTCACGACGCGGGCGGTCCTCGCGACCGAGCCGTTCGACTCGAACCTGTGCGGCTACCGCGACTGCGTGCCCCAGCCGGGTACGTTCCAGCGGCTCGACACGCTCTCCGACCGGCTGATGTTCCGCCTCGCCTACCGCAACCTCGGCACGCACGAGGCGCTCGTCGTCAATCACACGGTCGACGTGGACGGGACCGACCACGCCGGGATCCGCTGGTACGAGGTGCGAGATCCCCTGGCGAGGCCCGTGATCTACCAGCAGGGGACGTTCGCGCCCGACGCGGAGCACCGCTGGATGGGCTCGATCGCGATGGACGGAAACGGGAACATCGCGCTCGGCTACTCCGCCTCCAGCGCGGCGGCGCCGCCCTCGATCCGCTACGCGGGACGGCTCGCCGGGGACCCGCTGGGCGAGCTGCCGCAGCGCGAGACCGTGCTTTCGAGCGGCGCCGGCGCGCAGACCCACCGCTCGGGCCGCTGGGGCGACTACAGCGCGCTCACGGTCGATCCCGTCGACGACTGCACGTTCTGGTACACGCAGGAGTACTACGCGACCACGAGCCAGCGCGGCTGGAAGACCCGGATCGGCGCGTTCTCGTTCCCGTCCTGCGACGCGACTCCGCCGACCGCGACGATCCGCCCCGCGAAGGCCCGGGCGGGCGGCTCGTTCCTGGCGCGCTACCGGCTCGCGGACGGCAGCGGCGAGGCCGCGGCGACGGTGCGGGTCCGCCGGCTCGACGGCCGGGCCGTCCGGACGGCGACCGCGCCGCTCGGCCCGGCGATGGGCGCGCCCGCGCGCCTGACCGTGCAGGCGCCCACGACTCCCGGCAAGTACGCGGTCTGCGTCGTCGCGGCGGACACAGCCGGCAACGAGAGCGCCGAGGCCTGTGCCCGCCTGATCGTCCGTCCGCGTGCCCGCTAGCGGGCCGTTCGCTCAGCCCGCGTCGGGCCCGGGGTCGCCTTCCCCGTGGCCGTGCGCCGTGTCCATCACCATGAGCCCACCCTCGAGCGCCTGGATCGCCAGCCCGAACGTGTCGAGCAGCGTCTCCCGGGTCAGCACCGCGCGCGGCGGCCCGACCGCGACGACGCGCCGGGCGAGGAGCAGCACGAGGTCCGCATGCATCGCCTCGCCGATGTCGTGGGTGGCGGTGACCACGGCGGCGCCGCGGCGCCGCTCGACCTCCAGCGCGTCGTCGAGGAGGCCCCTGCCGGGCGCGTCGAGTCCCGCCGCGGGCTCGTCGAGGACGAGCAGGTCGGCGCGCCGCGCGAGCGCCTGCGCGATGTAGACGCGCTGGCGCTGGCCACCCGACAGGTCGCGCACCGGCTCGTGCGCGATGCTCTCGATGTCCATGCGCGCGAGTGCCTCGTGCACGAGTGCCCGGTCCTCGGCGGTAAGGCGGCCGAGCAGGCCCTTGCCCGCGAAGCGCCCCATGCGGACAAGCTCGATCGCCCGTAGCGGCAGCACCGAGCCGCCGGCGTGGAACTGGCCGAGGTAGCCGACACGCTCCGGAGTCGCGCCGGGGCGGGCACCCAGCACGCGGACGACCCCCCCGCAGGGGGCGAGCAGTCCGACGAGCGTCCGCAGCAGGGTCGACTTGCCCGAGCCGTTCGTGCCGACGAGCGCCAGCGACGCGCCCGGCGGCAACTCGACGTCGATGTGTTCGACGAGGGGGCGTCCCCCGTAGCCGACGGCGGCCCCGGCGAGCAACAGCGCGCTCATCGGGCGGAGCCCGAGAGACCGCGCGGGGGGAGCTCGCGGATCGCGAAGACGGCGAAGAAGACCCCGATCGCGACGGCGACGATCGCTGCGCCCGCGGCGAGGTTGAAGTGGTACGAGAGCAGGAGCCCCGCGACCACCGACAACGCTCCGATCACCGCGGCGAGCGCCATCGCGACGCCCGCCCGATGCGCGAGCAACGCCGCCGTCCCGGCCGGGGCGATCAGCATGCCGAACACGAGCAGCGTGCCCACGGTCTGGAACGAGACCACCACCGTCGCCGCGATCATCGCGAGCATCAGGGTGTGGTAGAGGCGCGGGCTGAACCCGGCGACGCGCGTCTGCTCCTCGTCAAAGCACAGGAGCAGGAACGGGCGAGCGCAGACCGCGGCCACCACGATCACTCCCACCGTGGCTGCGAGCTGGATCCAGATCCCGGTCCAGGACGTCCCGAGCACGTCGCCAAACAGGATCCGCGTCAGGTCCCCGGCGAAGCTGGCCGACCGGGACACGATCAGCACGCCAGCCGCCAGCATGCCGACGAACAGCAGGCCGATCGCGGTGTCCGCGGACAGCCGCGACCTGGACGTGACGAGCCCGACCCCCCCAATCATCACCGCGGCGCCGACCGCCGCCCCGAGCAGCCCCGACCAGCCGAGCAGGAGCGCTCCGGCGATGCCGGGGAGGACGCCGTGCGCGAGCGCGTCCCCGATGAACGCGAGTCCCCGGAGGATCACGTAGGTGCCGACGACGGCGCAGGCGACGGCGACGAGCACGCCCGCGACGAGCCCGCGAACCATGAAAGCATTGTCGAGAAACGGGTTGACGAGCGCGCCCACGCGGCTCAGCCCGCGGCGAGCGCGCCCGCGATCTCGTTCGCGAGGGCGCGCATGAAGGTGAAGTAGGAGCCGTCGTCGGGGAGGTTGTGGGACGGCAGCTCGACCACCGTGGCCCCGGTCTCCTCCGCGATCGCCTCGGCGAGCTGCCGTGGCGTTCCGATCTCGATGAAGACGACGGAGGCTCCCGCCGCACGCACCTGACCCGCGAGCCGTGCGAGATCGGCGGCCGACGCCTCGGCCTGTGAGCTGAGGCCGGGAATGATCGCCCCGATCAGCTCGAACCGGTAGCGGTCGGCGAAGTAGCCCATCGACTCGTGGCCGGTGACGAGCTTGCGCCGCTCGGGGGCGATGCCGGCGAGCGCCCGCTCGATCTCGCGGTCGAGCTCGTCGAGCCGGGCCTCCAGGTCGGACGCCCGCTCGCCGACGTCGAGACCCACCTCGGTCACGAGCGAAGCGGCGAGCGCAGACACGACCTCGCGCATCGCCGCGGGGCTGGTCCAGACATGGGGATCCTCTCTGCCGGCTCCGGGCTCCTCCTCGCCGTGCTCCTCTCCGATCGTCCTGAGCTCGACGTGATCGGTGGCACGGAAGACCGCGACGCCCGCGCGCTCCGCTTCCGCGATCGCTCCCGTGAGCCCTTCCTCGAGGTCGAGACCGTTCGCGACCACGATGTCCGCCCCGTGGATCGCCTCCACGTCCCTGGCGGAGGGCTGCCAGTCGTGGGGGTCGACGCCGTCCGGCATCAGCACCGAGACCTCGGCGGTAGCGCCGGCGAGCTCCGCGACGAGCGAGCCGAGAATCGACGTCGTGACGACGAGTCGCGGGCGCGCCGACTCGCCGCCCGGCTTCGCCTCCCTGCCGCCGTCGCCGCAGGCGGATGCCACCGTCGTGACCGCGAGCAATGCGAGGGCGAGCAGGCGGAGCCGCAGCACGCGGTGAGATTACCAGAAAACGATAATCACTCTCGTCAAGCGGGGCTCGGATGCCAGCCCCCGCAGGCGCCGGCCGCTACCGTTCTCGCCCAGACGATGACCGACGAGCTCCGCCAACCCGAGCGTCCGGCCTGGAAGGCGCTCGAGCGCCATCAGCAAGAGATCGCGGGATGCCACCTGCGGGGGCTGTTCGCGGGCGATCCCGGCCGGGGCGAGCGGCTCGCGCTCGAGGCGTGCGGGCTCTACCTCGACTACTCGAAGCACCTGATCGACGGCGAGACCGTTCGCCTGCTCTGCCGTCTCGCGGACGGGTCGGGGCTGCGTGGCCGGGCGGAGGCGATGTTCCGCGGCGAGCCGGTGAACGTCACGGAGGGACGACCCGCGCTCCACACCGCTCTCCGCCTGCCCCGGGCCGCTTCGCTTCTCGTTCAGGGCCGCGACGTCGTACGCGACGTGCACGAGGTGCTCGACCGGATGTCGGTATTCGCCGACGGCCTGCGTGCCGGGGACCGGCGTGGTCATACGGGCCGCAGGATCACCGCGGTCGTCAACGTCGGGATCGGCGGCTCCGACCTCGGCCCCCGGATGGCCTACAGCGCCCTTCGCCACCACGCCCGCGACGACCTCGACGTCCGCTTCGTCTCCAACGTCGATCCCGCCGCGCTTGCCGGCGCGCTCCGCGGTCTCGATCCCGAGGAGACGCTGTTCGTCATCTGCTCGAAGACGTTCACGACCCGGGAGACGCTCGCGAACGCTCGGACGGCGCGGGCCTGGGCGCTCGACGCCCTGCGCGACGAGGCTGCGCTCGCCAGGCACTTCGTCGCCGTGACCGCGAACTCCGCCGGGGCCGCCGGCTTCGGCATCGAGCCGGCCGCCACCTTCCCGTTCTGGGACTGGGTGGGGGGCCGCTACTCGCTCGGCTCGGCGATCGGCCTGGCGACGATGCTGGCGATCGGGCCCGAGCGCTTCCGCGAGCTGCTTGCCGGGAGCCACGAGGTCGACGAGCACTTCCGCGCCGCCCCGTTCGAGCGTAACGCCCCGGCGCTGCACGGTCTCCTCGCCGTCTGGTATGCGAGCTTTTTCGGGGCGCAGACGGCGGCTGTGATCCCGTACGCGAGCTCGCTCGACCGTTTCCCCGCGTACGTCCAGCAGCTCGCGATGGAGTCGAACGGGAAAGCGGTCACACTCGACGGTGCGGCAGTCACGAGCGAGACCGCCGCGATCGTCTGGGGGGAGCCGGGCACGGACGCCCAGCACAGCTTCTTCCAGCTCCTCCACCAGGGAACGAGGCTCGTGCCCTGCGACCTGATCGCCTTCTCCCGGCCGCTCGATCCACCCGCCGAGCATCACGACCTCCTGCTCGCGAACGCCTTCGCCCAGGCCGAGGCGCTCGCGTTCGGGCGCACCGCGGAGGAGTTACGCGCCGCCGGCGTGCCCGAGCGGCTCGTCCCGCACCGCGTCCTCCCCGGCAACCGGCCCTCGACGTTCATCATCGGGGAAGAGCTGACGCCGCGCGCGCTGGGGGCGCTGGTCGCCCTCTACGAGCACAGCGTCTTCACGCAGGCGGCCGTCTGGGAGATCGATCCGTTCGACCAGTGGGGCGTCGAGCTGGGCAAGGAGCTCGCCGACCGGATCGCTGTCGAGCTCGTCGCGCCGGACGAGCCCGCGCTGCACGACTCCTCGACGAACGCGCTCGTCCGCCGCTACCGCGCGAGCCGGCGCCCGCGCTGATGCGCCACGAGCTCGAGGTGCTGGCCGGGCCGGAGGCGGTGGCTCAGCGTGGCGCGACGCTCGTCGCGGCGACGGCGCGGGCGGCCGTCGAGCGCAGCGGGAGCTGCGCGCTCGCCGTCAGTGGCGGGGCAACACCCTGGGCGATGCTCGCCCGGCTCCGCGCCGAGGACGTGCCGTGGGCGCGCGTGGCGCTCTACCAGGTGGACGAGCGGGTCGCTCCCCCGGGCAGCGCGGAGCGCAACCTGACCCGGCTCGCCGGGTGCCTCGAAAGCGTCCCGGTGCGCCTCGAGGCGATGCCGGTCGAGGAGGCCGACCTCGACGCGGGCGCTGCGCGCTACGCGGCCTCGCTGCCTGCCCGTTTCGACCTCGTTCACCTCGGCCTCGGTGAGGACGGGCACACCGCATCGCTTGTCCCGGGGGACCCCGTGCTCGACGTGGCCGACCGCGCCGTCGCGCTCACCGCGCCGTACCGGGGGACCCGGCGGATGACCCTCACCTACCCGGCTCTCGCCCGGGCGGATCTGCTGCTCTGGCTCGTCACCGGGGCCGCCAAGACGGGCGCGCTCGCGCGCCTGCTCGCGGGCGACCCGTCGATCCCGGCCGGCCGCGTCGAGGCGGGCCGCTCGCTCGTCGTCGCCGACCGCGCCGCCGCGGGAATCTGACGGGCGCCGGGAAGGGGCCGCGGGTACCGTTCGCCGCAGCCACGATCGGAGGAGGGTTCGATGAGCACAGGCAGGTTCGTCTGGCACGAGTTGTCGACGCCCGACGTCGACGCTTCCGAAGCGTTCTACCGGGAGCTGCTCGGCTGGGAGACCGAGGTGTGGAAGGCCGGGGAGATGGATTACAGGATGATCAGCGTCGGCGGGACGCCACACGGCGGCTTCGCTAAGCTCGACCCGGCGACGGGGGTGCCGCCGCACTGGCTCGGACACGTGCACGTCGAGGACGTCGACGTTGCCGCCGCGCGGGCCGAGGCGAATGGCGGCACGGTGCTCGCCGGCCCGTTCGACGTGCCCGAGGTGGGGCGCTTCATCGTCGTCGGCGACCCGAAGGGGGCTGCACTCTCGCTGTACACGCCGGCCGGCGAGAGCCCTGAGCCCGAGGGCGTCTTCGTCTGGGACGAGCTGATGACAACCGACGTGGAGGGCGCGACGGCGTTCTACGGCGAGGTGATCGGCTGGAGCGCCCGCGCCTGGGACGGGGACGACCCCGGCGCGTACACGCTCTTCGGCGACGGCGAGACCGACCGGGCGGGCCTGATGCGGACGCCCGAGGGCGCCGGCGTCGAGGCTGCCTGGATGACCTACCTGGGTACCCCTGACGTGGACGGGGCGGTCGCGGTCGCGGAGCGCCTGGGTGCGACCGTGCTCGCCGCGCCGTTCGACGTCATGGGCGTCGGGCGTATCGCCGTGGTCGCCGATCCGGTCGGGGCGGTCGTCGGGCTGTTCGCGCCTTCCGGGCCGTGAGCCGGCCGCGGCTCAGCGGCGCAGGCTGATCCGGTCGACGCGGTCGCCCCGGGCGATCAGGACGTCGGAGACGAGCGCGGGGGGGAAGAGGCCGTGCTCGACGACGCCCGGGGTGGCCGCGAGCCACGCGGCCAGGCCCGCCGGGTCGCCGATCGGGCCGAGGTAGTTCGCGATCACGCCGCCGTCGGGGCTGCGCGGAGCGTCGCGCAGCTCGACCTGTCCGAGCGCCCGCAGCGTGGCGGCGAGGCCGAACTCGAGCAGCTCGAGCGGAACCGGCGGGCGCAGCGCGGGTACGGCCTTGCGGGAGTCGGCGACCACGACGAAGCGGTCGGCCGCGGCGGCGACCACCTTCTCGCGCGTGTGCGCACCGCCGCCGCCCTTGACGATCCAGCCGTCCGGCGCGACCTGGTCGGCGCCGTCGATCGCGAGGTCGAGGCGGTCGAGCGTTGCGAACGGCTCGCAGGCGAGGCCCAGCTCGGCCGCCTGGTGCTCGGTCGCGAGCGAGGTCGCTACGCAGCGGAGGTCGAGCCTCCGCGCGGCCAGGGCAGGCAGCAGGTGGGCGACCGTGGAGCCGGTGCCGAGGCCGACCGCCATCCCATCCTCGACGAGCTCCGCGGCCGCCTCCGCGACCAGCCGCTTCTCACGCTCGGCGTCCACGCCGCTATTGTCGCTTGTCGTATGGCCGGACGCGCATTCGCGAGCGACAACTGGGCCGGGGGGCACCCGGAGGTCCTGGCCGCGCTCGCCGCCGTCAACGACGGTCACGCGCCCGCCTACGGCGAGGGCGACCCGTACACGGCTCGCGCGGAGGAGCGCTTTCGCGAGGTCTTCGGCCCGGACACGCGGACGTTCTTCGTGCTCACGGGCACCGGGGCAAACGTGCTCGCGCTCGGCTCGCTGCTCCGGCCCCACGAGGCGGCGATCTGCCCCGCGGAGGCGCACGTCAACGTCGACGAGTGCGGCGCCCCGGAGCGCTTCCTCGGCTCGAAGCTCTTGCCCGTGCCCGCTCCCGACGGCAAGCTCACGCCCGCGCTCGTCGAGAGCAGGGCCCGGGGGTTCGGCGTCCAGCACCGAGTGCAGCCGCGCGTGATCTCGATCTCGCAGACGACCGAGCTCGGCACCGTCTACACGCTCGAGGAGACGCGGGTGCTCGCCGACCGGGCGCACGAGCTCGGTCTGCGGGTGCACATGGACGGTGCCCGGATCGCCAACGCCGCCGCCGCGCTCGGCGCCTCGTTGCGCGAGGCGAGCCGCGACGCCGGCGTCGACGTCCTCTGCTTCGGCGGCACCAAGAACGGGGCGCTCGCCGCCGAGGCGGTCGTCTTCTTCGAGCCCGCACTCGCAGACGGGTTCGAGTACGCGCGCAAGCAGGGCCTCCAGCTCGCCTCGAAGCAGCGTTTCGTGGCCGTCCAGCTCGAGGCGCTGCTCCAGGGCGAACTCTGGCGGCGCAATGCCGAGCATGCGAACGCGCTCGCGGCTCGCCTCGCCGCCGCGATCCGCGGCCTGCCCGGCGTCGAGCTCGTTCACCCCGTCGAGGCCAACGCGATCTTCGCGCGGCTGCCTGCCCGGGCGCTCCCCCTCGCGGGCGGCCCCTACCCGTTCTACGTGCTCGACGAGCCGGCGGGCCTGGCCCGGCTGATGACCTCCTGGGACACGACCGAGGACGACGTGGACGGGCTCGCCGCGGCCCTCGCCGCAGCGCTCGCCGCGTAGGGGAGGACTCGAGCTGCGGCCGGCGAAGCTCCCGGCATGGTCATCTACGTCGTGAGACGCTGGCGCCGGCGGGCGATGCTACGCGCCTGGGCGAAGGGCGAGCTCGAGTTCGCCGGGGCGCTCGGGCGCAGCCACCGCCGCCGCCTGCGCCCGGTCTGAGCCGCAGCTTCGCGAGGCGGCCCGCGGCGGCCGCTAGCCTTGCCGCATGGCCGTCGTGATCGCCTCGAGCCTGCGCAAGGAGATCGGCGGGAGCCTGCTCTTCGACGGGGCCTCGTTCAAGCTCGAGCGGCGCGACCGTCTTGCCCTTTCCGGCCCGAACGGGGCCGGCAAGACGACGCTGCTGCGGATCCTGGCCGGCCAGACGGAGCGGCACGGCGGCGAGCTCGCGTTCGAGAAGGGGGCGCGAGTCGCTCTCCACGACCAGCGCCCGCCGCTCGGTCGCTCGCTCACGCTGCGCGAGTACGTGCTCTCCGGCGCCACCGACCTCGTCGCGCTCGAGCAGGAGCTCTCGCGGCTCGAGGCGGCGATGGTCGCCGGCGACCACGGTCCCGCCACGCTCGAGCGTTACGCTCGCGCGCAGGCTCGGCTCGAGCACGCGGGCGGCTGGGCCTGGCGTGAGCGCGCGACCGGCGTCGTCCGCGGCCTCGGCTTCGCCGATCCGGACCTCGACCGGGCGCTCGAGACGTTCTCCGGCGGCGAGCTGACGCGTGCCTCCCTGGCCCGTACCCTCACGGGCGACCCCGACGTGCTCCTGCTCGACGAGCCGACCAACCACCTCGACGTGGCGAGCCTCGAGTGGCTCGAGCGCGAGCTTGCAGCGCTCGACGCGGCCGTCGTCCTCGTTGCCCACGACCGCTGGTTCCTCGAGGCCGTGACGACGGCGGTGCTCGAGCTCGAGGCCGGCCGGGCCACCTACTTCGCTGGCCCCTGGCACGTCTGGCGCCGCGAGAAGGCCGAGCGCGCGCTCCACGCGCAGAAGACGGCCGAGCGCGTCGGCGCAGACATCGAGCGCCTCGAGCGGTTCGTCGAGCGCTTCCGCTACAAGAAGTCGAAGGCGCGGCAGGCGCAGGCGAAGCTGACCCAGATCGTGCGGCTCGAGCGGGAGCGAAAGGCCGCAGCCGGCGAGGCGGCGCTGCTCGCCCGCCGCACGCGGTCGCTCGGCTTCGAGTTCCTCGCGCCGCCGCGCAGCGGGCGCACCGTCGTCGAGGTCGAAGGCCTCTCGCTCGCCGCCGGCGAGAAGGAACTGCTCGCGGACGTCTCGTTCGTGCTCGAGCGCGGCGAGCACGTCGGGCTCGTCGGCCCGAACGGCTCCGGCAAGACGACGCTGCTCGAGACGCTGCTCGGCGGGCGCGGGCCCGAGGCCGGCGCGGCGCGCCTCGGCTACGGCGTCGAGGTCGCCTACTTCGACCAGCAGGATGTCGAGCTCGACGGCCGCGGCACGCTGCTCCAGTGCGTCCAGGCTGCGACCGGTCTCGCCCGGCCGCAGGCCCAGAGCCTGCTCGGTCGCTTTCTCTTCTCCGGCTGGGAGGCGCACGAGAAGCGCGTCGCGGTGCTTTCGGGCGGGGAGCGGCGGCGGCTCGCGCTCGCGATCGTGGTCGCATCGGGCGCCAACTTCCTCGTCCTCGACGAGCCGACCAACCACCTCGACCTCGAGAGTCGCGAGGCGCTCGAGGCCGCGCTCGAGGCGTTCCCCGGCACGATCCTGCTCGTCTCCCACGACCGGGCGCTTCTCGACGCGGTCGCGACGCGGATCCTCGCGCTCGAGGACGGCAGCGTTCGCTCCTATGACGGCGGCTGGGCGGATTTCACGCGCGACTCCGCCGAGACGGCGAAACCGGCACAAGCCGAGGCGCCGGCCCCGAAGGCGAAGCCGCAGCCGAAGGCCCGGCCGGCGAGGTCGAGACCGAGCGAGCTCGAGCTGATCGAGGGCCGTATCACCGCGTGCGAGGAGCGCGTTGCGGAGCTCGAGCACGCGCTCGCGGAGGACTGGGGCGACGTCGACCGGATCGCCGCGCACCGCGAGGCGCGGCGTGAGCTCGAGCAGTTGCTCGCTCGCTGGGAGGAGCTGTTCGACCAGGCCAGCGCCTGAGGCGCGGGCCGGGGTAGGGTTGGGCCCGGCGAACTGAACACGACCAGGGAGGCAGGCATGACAGACCGCGAGGAGATCGGGGTTCCGGAGCTCGGCGAGCCGATCAGCCACTACACGGACGCCGTTCGCGCCGGCGACCTCCTCTTCGTCTCCGGTGTCGTCCCGACCGACGCCGCCGGGAACGTCGTCGGCGGCGACGACGTCGCCGCCCAGGCGCGGCGGGTGTTCGAGAACATCCGGCTCGTGCTCGAGCGGGCCGGGACGGGCTTCGCGCACGTCGTCAAGGTCACCGTCTACCTCACCGACGTGAACGACCGGACGCTCATCAACCCGGTGCGCCAGGAGTTCTTCGGCGTCACCCGGCCCGCGAGCACGCTGATCGAGATCAGCCGTCTTGCGATCCCGGGCGCGAAGCTCGAGATCGACGCGGTCGCGCTGGTTCCCTGAAGACGTCCGGGCGGGCTAGGATCATGCATGCGCTCTCCGCTTAGGCTCGCCGCGGTCGCGGCTTCCATCACCCTGGTCGCCGCAGGCTGTGGCGGCGGCTCCGGGGAGGCGGAGACGCATGCGCCCGCGACAGTGACCGTCGTCCAGACCGAGACGGTCGCGCAGACCGAGACGGTGGCGCCCGGCCCGTCCGAGCATGTCGCCGACGCCGGCGACCTCGTCGTCCAGTACGTGCCGGTCACCACACCCGAGCTCCAGTTCTACGCGGACTACCTCGCCTCGAGCGGCCTGCTCCAGCAGCTCGCGGACGGCATCAACTCGTCGATCGCGCTACCCCGCGACGTGATCGTGTCGGTCGAGGAGACGGGCAGCCCGAGCCCCTTCTACCTGCCCGCCGCGAGCGCGATCGTGGTTCCGCCGGAGTGGCTCGCGTTCGCCGACCAGCTCGTGACGGGGTCGGAGCTCGTCGGGACGCCCGAGGAGGTCGAGGCGCTCGTGGTCGCGTCCACGATCTTCGTGTTCCTGCACGAGCTTGGCCACGCGCTCGTCGACCAGCTTGACCTGCCGGTCACCGGGAAGGAGGAGGACGCCGTCGACCAGCTCGCGACGGCGATCCTCGCGGAGGCGGGCACGGAGCTGGCCGGCCAGGTGGCGCTCTCGGGCGCGCTCTTCTTCGGCCTCGTCGCCGCCAACCGCGAGGAGTTCGCGGCGGCGGACTTCTGGGACGAGCACTCCCTGAACGAGCAGCGGTTCTACAACATCATCTGCTGGGTCTACGGCTCCGATCCGGCGCTGTTTGCCGACGAGGCCGCGCAGGCGGGCCTCGGCGAGGACCGCCTGGTGCGCTGCCAGGACGAGTACGCGCAGGTCATGGGTGCCTGGGAGACACTCCTCGGGCCCTACCTGACCGCCTGACGCGGCGCGGCCGGGCAGCACGCGCGATGGCTATCCTGGCCGGAAGCCGTGGCCGACGATCAGATCCCCCCGGAGCCCGACCGCCCCGACGAAGCGACGCGCCGGATCCCGCGTCCGCCGCCCCCGGTCGTCCACCCGCCGCGCCCGGCCGCCTCGATGGCGCCGCCGGAGCCGCCGCGTCGCTCGGTCAACGGCTGGATGGTGGCGTTCTTCGCGCTCGTCCTGCTCGCCGCGGCCGCGGCGGCTGTCTGGCTGCTCGTCCTGCGCGACGATGACGGGGAGAGCGGGATCGCGCTCTCGGCAGCCGCGATCGACTTCGGCGACCAGGATCTCGGCAAGCGCAGCGCGGCCCGGGAGATCACGCTTACGAACGGCAGCGGCGCGCCCGTGACGATCGTCTCGCTGGTGATCGACGGGCAGGACGCGACGGACTTCAAGCTCACGGACGGCACGACCTGCTCGACCCAGCGACCGGTCGAGGACGGGGGCTCGTGCGTGCTCGGGCTCAGCTTCAAGCCGACCGCGCGCGGCGACCGTGTGGCCACGATCGTGATCCGGGTCGCCGGCGGCGAGGGGCCCCCGCCGGTCGCGCTACGGGGCAGCGGTGTCGGCGAGGCCGCCGTCGTCCTCGAGACGACCCGCCTCGACTTCGGCTCCGTCGGCCTCGACAAGGGCAGGCGCACCCGCCAGGTCACGCTCACCAACGGGGGCAACGCGCCGCTGGCGATCTCGGAGCTCAGGATCGAGGGGAAGCACGCGGGGGATTTCCGGATCGCGAAGAAGACCGACTGCTCGATCGACGCAACGGTCAAGGCGGGGGCCACCTGCACGATCGTGATCTCGTTCGCTCCACGCGAGCCCGGCAAGCGCTCGGCCGTGCTCGTGATCGAGCATGACGGTGTCAGCGCCCCTGCACAGGTCGCGCTTGCCGGGGAGGGAGCCGGTCGGGCGGAGGTGGTGCTCGAGCCGGATGCCGTCGATTTCGGCGAGGTCGGCGTCGGCGGCGAGAGCGACGCGGCAACGGTCACTCTGCGCAACGCGGGCACGATCGCGCTCACGGTCGCCGGGATCGCGCTCTCCGGCAGCGACGCCGACGACTACCGCCTCGAGGGCGGCGACTGCGCCCCCGGGGACCGGATCGCGCCGGCCGCGGCGTGCACGATCGGAGTCGTGTTCGCGCCGGCCGACGGTGGCGAGCGAGAGGCGGCGATCGAGGTGACGAGCGGTGCGGGGCGGGTCAGTAAGGTCGGCCTGACCGGGGTCGGCCTGCTCGAGGAGACGGTTACGACCGAGACCGGGTAGCGGGCTTCAGCGCCCCTCGAAGCGGGGCGGGCGACCCTCGACGAACCCTTCGACCCCCTCCCGGAAGTCGTGGGTCGACCGGAGCAGGCCGTAGGCGAGCCCCTCGAGCTCGAGCCCGACGTGCAGGGGGACGTCGTAGGCGTGGTTGAGGACGCGCTTCGCCATCGCAAGCGCGAGCGGCGAGACCGCGAGCAGCTCGTCGACGACCCGGTCGGTCGCCGCGTCCAGCTCGCCGGGTGGCACGACCTCGGAGACGAGGCCCCACGCGAGCGCGTCGGCGGCCGGGATCTGCCTGCGGCGCATGACCACGTCCTTCGCCCGGCCGAGGCCGATCAGGCGGGCGAGGCGCTGCGAGCCGCCGGAGCCCGGGATCATGCCGAGCCCGACCTCGGGGAGGCCGAGCCGGACGTCGTCGGCGGCGACCCGGAAGTCGCAGGCGAGCGCGAGCTCGAGCCCGACCCCCAGGCAGTAGCCGCGCAGCTTCGCCACCACCGGCTTCGGGCAGCGCTCGGCCGCAGCCACGTTCCAGGCGAGGCGGGAGAGCTGCTCCGGGTCGCGCTCCATGAAACCGGGGATGTCGCCGCCGGCGGTGAACGCCCGCTCGCCGGCGCCGGTCAGGACGATCGCGCGCACCGACGGGTCGGCGCCCAGCTCGTCGAACAGGGCGGCGAGCTGCTCGCGCGCCGGCATCGAGACGCGATTCAGCTTCTCGGGGACGTCGAGCGTGATCGTCGTGACGTCGCGCGCCTCGTCGCGCTCGACACGGAAGCCGTCGTAGGTCAAGCGGTTTCTCCTTCCCTCAGCATGCGGCGCAGGATCTTGCCGGACGGGCTCTTCGGCAGCGCCTCGACGAAACGGTACTCACGTGGCCGCTTGAAACGGGCCAGACCCGCCGAGGCGAGACAGAACGCGTCCAACTGCTCGGCCGTCACGCCGGCCTCGGCGATGACGCAGGCGACCACCCGCTGGCCCCAGCGGTCGTCGGGCGCGCCGACCACCGCGACCTCGCGCACTCCGGGTGCGCGCGCCAGCACCTCCTCGACCTCGAGCGGATGGATGTTCTCGCCGCCCGAGATGATCATGTCGTCGACCCGCCCGACCAGCCACAGCTCGCCGTCGGCGTCGAGGCGGCCGAGGTCGCCCGTCAGGTACCAGCCGCCGCGAAGTGCCTTCGCATCGGCGTCGGGGCGGTTCCAGTAGCCGGCGAACGCCTCGTCCGAGGAGAGATGGCAGGCGACCTGACCGTCCTCCCCGGGGCCGGCCCCGTCCGCGGGGGTCGCGTCCGGGTCGGGGCGCAGCAGGCGCAGCCGCGCGTTCAGGGCGGCCCGGCCGGCGCAGCCGGGCTTGGCCGCCTGGTCTGGGTGGAGCGAGAACGTGTAGATCTCGGTCGAGCCGTAATGGTTGAAGAACCGCCGGGGCGCGAACGCGTGCGAGCAGCGCTCCGCCAGGGCGCGCGTCATCGATGCGCCCGCGTAGCCGATCACGTCGATCGAGGAGCGGTCGCGTGCTTCTGTGGCGGGGCTCTCGACGAGATCGTGGAACAGCGTGGGCGCGAGGTACAGCGACGTGACTCGCTCGGACTCGATCAGCTCGAGTGCCCCGGCGGCGTCCCAGTCGCGCTGGCAGACGTAGCAGCCGCCGAGCAGCGCCATCGCGATCAGCGAGTGCACGCCCATCGTGTGGTAGAGGGGCATCACGCCGAGCGTGCGGTCGCCGGAGAGGTAGCCGTGCTGGAGCACCTGCGAGAGGCCTGCTGCCCGGTCTGCCCGGTGGGAGCGGGGAACGCCCTTGGGCCGTCCCGTCGTCCCCGACGTGTAGAGCATGATCGCGGGCTCGCGGTCGTCGAGCTCGAGGGCGCCCGGGTGCTCCGAGCGGGCGCGCAGCGGTGCCAGGTCCTCGTCTGCCTCGAGCAGGAGCTTCGCGCCCGAATCGACGACGCAGTAGTCGATGTCCGCCCGGGGGACGCGGTGGGAGAGAGGCACGAGCACGGCGCCCAGCCACTGGCACGCCCAGAGGAGCTCGACCGACTCGAGCCGGTTGCGGGCGACCGCCGCCACCCGGTCGCCCCGCGCGACGCCGCGGGAGGCGAGCCCCGCGGCGAGCCGCGCGGCCCGCTCGCGCAGCTCGCGGTAGGTGACGCGGACGTCGCCGTCGACGAGCGCCTCCGCGCCGGGCCAGCGCTCGGCCGCGTAGAGGAGCGTCAGCGCGAGGTTCACCGCTCTCCAGCCGCGTCGAGGATCGCCTCCACGATCGGCTCGTAGCCCGTGCAACGGCACAAATGCCCGGAGAGCAGGCCGACGACCTGCTCCCGGCTCGGCTCGGGGTGGCGCCCGAGGAAGTCGACCGCGGCCATCAGGATCCCCGGCGTGCAGAAGCCGCACTGGAGCGCGTGGCGCTCGCGGAACGCCCGCTGCAGCGCCGTCAGCTCCCCGCCCCCGGCGAGCCCCTCGACCGTGCGCAGCTCCGAGCCGTCCGCCTGGACGGCGAGGAACAGGCAGGAGCGGATCGAGGTGCCGTCGAGGATGATCGTGCAGCAGCCGCAGACGCCGTGCTCGCAGCCCACGTGGGTGCCGGTCAGCCCCAGCGTGTGGCGGATGAAGTCGGAGAGCAGGAGCCGTGCCGGCACCGTCTCGCGGTAGCGGCGCCCGTTGACCGTGATCTCGATCGGGATCACAGAGCAGCCTCCCAGGCGCGCAGCACGGCGCGCTCGACGAGCAGCCCGGTCAGGTGTCTCTGGTAGGCGGCCGACGCGTGCAACGAGTCCACCGGATCGACGGCGCGGGCGGCGGCCCGCCCCGCCTCGCGCGCGAGCGTGGCGTCGACTGCCTCGCCCGCGAGGAGCTCGCCCGCCTCGGGGATGACCGTGGGCCGGTCCGTGACGGCTCCGACGGCGACGCGGGCGACCGCGATCCGCGCCTCCTCGATGTGCAGGACACACGCGGTCATGCCGAGCGCGTAGTCCCCCGCCCGCAGCGCTAGCTCCTCGAACGCGCAGCCCCAGCCTGGCCCGGCGGCCGGCCAGAGCGTCTCGACCAGGAGCTCGTCCGGCTCGAGCGCCGAGGTGAAGTGGGTGACGAACAGGTCGTCCGCCGCCACTTCGCGCCGGCCTCGCCGCGAGGCGAGAACGGCGCTGCCGCCGAGCGCGACGAGCGCGAGCGGCAGCTCGGCGCGCGCGTCGGCGTGGGCGATCGAGCCGCCGACGGTGCCGCGGTTCCTGGTCGCGAAGTGGCCGATGTGGGGCACCGCTTCGGTTGCGAGCGGAACCCGCTCGAGCACGGGCGGCGCCTCGCCGAAGGCGCTCTGGCGCGCGAGCGTCCCGGCCCGGACGTGGCCGTTTTCCGCCGCGATCCCGTCGAGCCCGGGCAGGCGGTTGACGTCGACGAGCACGGCCGGGCGGGCGAAGCGCATCGAGAGCAGCGGCACGAGGCTCTGGCCGCCAGCGAGCACCTTGGCCTCCTCGCCGTGCTCGGCGAGGAGGCCAAGCGCCTCCTCGAGCGTCTCGGGTCGCTCGTAGCGAAACGGGGCGGGCTTCACGCCAGGAGCTCCCAGACGCGCGGCGCCGTCAGCGGCAGCTCGATGTCGTCGCGTCCGAGCGCGTCGGCGACCGCGTTGCCGATCGCTGCGGGGACGCTCATCGTCGTCCCCTCCCCGAGCCCCTTGGCGCCGAGCGGAGTGAACGGCGACGGCGACTGCCGGTGTCCGGTCGTGAGCGGCGGCAGCTCCGGCGCGGTCAGGCAGAGGTAGTCCATGAAGCTGCCGGTGAGCAGGTTGCCGTCGGCGTCGTAGACCGTCCGCTCGAGGAGGGCGACGCCGGCGCCGTGGGCGAAGCTGCCCCTCACCTGGCCGGCCGCGAGCAGCGGGTTGAGCAGGCGCCCCGCGTCGTGCACCGACACGTAGTCGAGTACGAGCACGCGTCCCGTCTCCCGCTCCACCTCGACGACCGCGACGTCGGCGACGAAACCGTGCGCCGCCGACGAGGCGATCCGGTCGTCCGCGTCCGGCGGGTCGAGGTTCGGCGCCGCGTGGAACGCGGTCGCCTGCAGTCCCGGCTCGAGCCCGGGCGGCAGCGCCTCCGGGTTCCAGTGGGCGACCCCGGCGACGCGCCGCAGCGAGATCCCGTCCGCGCTTCCGGTGACCACGGCGCGGCCGCCGGCGAGCTCGACGTCGTCCGGGTCGCACTCGAGCAGGTGGGCCGCGATCCGCCTCGCCTTGGCCGCAACCCGCTCGGCCGCGCGCAGCACCGCGCCGGCGCTGACCCCGGAGAAGCGGGACGAGTAGCTCCCGGAGGAGACCGTCCAGGCGCTCGTCGAGGTGTCCATCTCGGTGATCACCTCCACGTCCGCTGGCCCTACGCCCAGCTGGTCGGCGACGATCTGGGCGCACACGGTCGCGTGCCCCTGCCCCTGCCCTGCTGTCGCGACCCTCACCGTGATCCCGCCGAGCGGGCTCACCTGCACCGAGGCGCCCTCGGCGTTGCCCGACTTCGGCAGCTCGCCCGCGCGCTGCTCGGGCGTCCGGGCGAGCGTGATGTAGCCCATGTTCGAGATCGAGGGCTCGACGATGCAGGCGACGCCGATCCCGACGAGCCGCCCCTCGGAGCGGGCCCGGTCGCGCTCGGCCACTCGCTCCTCGTAGCGGGCGAGCCGAAGCGCGTCGTCGAGGCAGGCGGCGTAGTCGCCCGAGTCGTAGAGCCCGCCCGATGGGGTGCGGTACGGCTGCTCGTCCGCGCGGATCAGGTTGCGCCGGGCCAGCTCTGCCGGGTCGAGGGAGAGCCGCCGGGCAGCGATCGCCATCGTCCGCTCGAGCGCGAAGTAGAGCTGCGGGCCGCCGAAGCCCCGGTTGAGCCCGGTCGGGCAGCGGTTGGTCGTCACGACGCGGTTTCGCGCCGCGACGTGGCGCACCCGGTAGGCACCGGAGAGCGACCCGTGCATCCGGTAGAGGGTCGCCGGCTCGGGGGCGCGCACGTAGGCGCCGACGTCCTCGACGACGTCGTAGCGAAGCGCGAGTAGCTCACCGTCGGCGGAGAAGCCGGCCTCGACGTCCGTGATCCGTGCCGTTGCGCCCGAGCTGCCGGCGAGGTGCTCGAGCCGGTCCTCGATCCAGCGTACGGGCACGCCGAGCTTGCGGGAGGCGAGCCCCATCAGCACCACGTAGGCGTAGACAGTCGACTTGATCCCGAAGCTGCCGCCCGAGTCGGGCGGCGTGATCAGGCGGAGCTTCGAGCCGGGCAGGCCGAGCGCGGCCGCCGCGACCGAGTGGAGCGTGAACGGGCCCTGGAAGTTCGCCCAGGCTGTCAGCGAGCCGGTCGCCTCGTCCCAGTCGGCGACGACCCCGTAGCACTCGAGCGGCGTGCCGCTCCAGCGCGGGAACGCGAAGCGCTCGCGCACGACGAGGTGTGCCGACGCGAGCGCGCTCTCCGGGTCGCCGTAGCGAAACGAGCGGTCGGATGCGAGCAGCCGCTCCGTGGCCGCGGCTGTGAGCGGGTCGAGCACGGGCTCGAGCGGCTCGTAATCGACCTCCACGAGCTCGAGAGCGTCCTCGGCGACGTAGCGGTCGCGCGCGACGACGACCGCGAGCGGCTCTCCCGCGTAGCGCGCCACGTCCACGGCTGCGGCGCGGTAGGGGATCGGGCAGTCGACGCCGGCGGGGAACGGCCGGGACAGCTCGGCGACGTCGGCGCCGGTGAGGACGCCGACGACCCCGGGCAGCTCGAGCGCCGCCGACGGGTCGAGCTTGGCGATCCGGGCGTGGGCGAGCTGGGAGCGCAGGACTGCGGCGTGGCAGGCGTTCGGGGCCGGGTCGAGATCGTCGAGGTAGCGGCCGGCACCGCGCAGCAGCGCTTCGTCCTCGAACCGCGGCAGCGGTCGTCCGACCCACTGTTGCCTCACGGCCGCATCCACGGACCAGAATCTACCCGGGGGTCACGGGTAGAGCGCCCGACCGGGCTGAATCACGGGCCCGGCGACGCCGGCTCGCGGTCGCCCTGCGTGCCTCCGAAGGCTCGATCCAGCCCGAAGGGCGTGATTCGACCGCGCCGTACGCGGTCGGTCCCGTGGCGAGCCGCAGGCTCTCGGCCGGAGACCTCGCTGCCGTCTCGGGCAGGATCGGGCAAGGCGGCCGGACTCAACAGGCGATAATCGACGGATGGCCGGCCTTCGCACGGAGCTCGAGACCCTCCTCGAGGGCGTTCGGCGCGGCGAGATCGAGCCCGCGCACGCCCTCGAGCGGCTCTCGGTGCTCCCGTTCCACGATCTCGGCTTCGCCCGCGTCGATGTCCACCGCGAACTGCGCCAGGGGGCGCCCGAGGCGGTGCTGGCGGAGGGCAAGACCCCCGCGCAGGTGGCTGCGATCGTGGTGGCGCTCGTCGAGGGCGGCGCCGGCTCGGTGCTCGTGACGCGGGCCGGGGAGGACGTGCGCGCGGCGGTGCGCGCGGTCGCGCCCGACGCCCGTGAGGACGAGCGCGTCCGTGCGATCTGGATCGCCCGCTCGCTACCCGAGCCGGTAGGCCTCGTCGTGCTCGTGTCCGCGGGCACGTCGGACGGACCGGTGCTGCACGAGGCGCGGATCCGCGCCGAGTTGCTCGGAGCAGGCGTGGTCGTCCACGAGGACGTCGGCGTCGCGGGCATCCACCGCCTCGCCGCCGTGCTGCCCGACCTCGTGCGCGCCGACTGCATCGTCGTCGCCGCCGGCATGGACGCGGCGCTCGCGAGCGTTGTCGGCGGCCTCGCCGCCTGCCCCGTGATCGGCGTGCCGACGAGCGTCGGCTACGGCTCCGCCGACGGGGGCCGCACGGCCCTGAACGCGATGCTCTGCTCCTGCGCGGCCGGGCTTGCCGTAGTCGGGATCGACGACGGCTTCGGTGCGGGCACGATCGCGGCGCGGATCGCACGTGCCGCGGGAGGCGCGCGTTGATCACGGAGACCCGCTGGCGCCGCTACCGGGTGATGGCCTGACGTGAGCCGGCTCCTCTACCTCGACTGCGTCGGCGGCATCGCCGGCGACATGCTGCTCGCCGCGCTGCTCGACGCCGGGGCGAGCGAGGGGACGCTCCGTGGAGTGCCCGGACGGCTGGGGCTCGGGCCGGTCGAGATCCGCGTCGAGCGCGTCGCGCGCCACGGCGTCGGAGCCCTCCACGTCGAGGTGGTGCCGCCGCCGTCGCCGCCGCCGAGGACGTGGCGCGCAATGCGCGAGCTGATCGAGGCGGCCGACCTGCCCCAGCGGGCGCGTGCCCGCTCGCTCGGTGCATTCGGCCGGCTCGCGGAGGCCGAGGCGAAGATCCACGGGAGCGACGTCGACCACGTTCACTTCCACGAGCTCGGTGGGGTCGATACGCTCGTCGACGTGTGCGGCGCCGCCCTGCTGCTCGAGGAGTTGGGCGTGGAGCGGGTGCTCTGCTCGCCGCTTCCGTACACGCGAGGGCTGGTCGACGCGGCCCACGGCATCCTGCCCGTGCCCGCACCCGCGACCGTCGAGCTCCTGCGGGGGGCGATCGTCCACGGGGTCGAGGGCGTCAAGGAGCTGGTCACTCCCACCGGGGCCGCGCTCGCGGCCGAGCTGGCGGAGTCGTTCGGGCCGCCGCCGCCGCTCGTGCTCGAGCGTGTCGGCTACGGGGCGGGAACCGACGACTTCCCCGAGCGCCCGAACCTGCTGCGCGTGCTGCTCGGGGTGGCGATCTCGCCCTCGGCGGACGTGGTCCTGATCGAGACGAACCTCGACGACCTGCTGCCCGAGCTCGTCCCCGACGCGGTCGAGCGCTGCTTCGCCGCCGGCGCGCTCGATGTCTGGACGGTGGCGGCGCAGATGAAGAAGGGGAGGCCCGGGATCGTCCTGTCCGCGCTAGCCCGGCCCGCCGCCGAGCAGGCGGTCACGGCGGCGATCCTCGAGGAGACGAGCGCGCTCGGCGTGCGCGTCTCCCGCCTCCAGCGCCACGAGCTCGAGCGTGAGGAGCGCACCGTCGAGGTGGCGGGCGAGCCCGTCCGCGTCAAGATCGGCTTGCTCCGTGGCCGGGTCGTCAACGTCGCGCCCGAGCACGACGACTGCGCCGCCGTCGCCGGACGCTGTGGCCGCCCGGTCAAGTCGGTCTGGGCGGAAGCGCTCGCCCGGGCGCAGCCTCCATGAGCGCGCTCCCCGGCCTGGAGCGCCGGATCGCCGATCTCGGCAGCGCCGTCGTCGCGTTCTCGGGGGGCGTCGACTCCTCCGTGGTCGCCGCCGTGGCCGCCCGTGCGCTCGGAGGGCGCGCGCTCGCCGTCACGGCGGTCTCGCCGGCGCTCGCGACCGGTGAGCTCGACGGCGCCCGTGACGTCGCCCGTGCGATCGGGATCGCTCACGAGACGATCACGACGGCGGAGCTCGCGCGGGAGGGCTACCGTGTCAACGGGCCCGACCGCTGCTACCACTGCAAGTCCGAGCTGTACGAGCGGCTCGGCGAGCTGGCGGCCCGCCGGGGCTTCGCCGCGCTGCTGTCCGGCGCCAACGCCGACGACGAGGGCGACTGGCGACCCGGGCTCCGTGCCGCCTCCGAGCACGGCGTCGTCCATCCGCTGCTCGAGGTCGGCCTCGGCAAGGACGGGGTGCGCGCGCTTGCCCGCTCGCTCGGCGTGCCGAGCGCCGGCAAGGCGGCTTCCCCGTGCCTCGCCTCCCGGCTCCCCTACGGGACGCCCGTCGAGCCCGAGGCGCTCGCCCGGGTCGACCGGGCGGAGCTGGCGCTGAAGGCGCTCGGCTACCGCGAGCTGCGCGTGCGCCACCACGGCCCGCTCGGGCGGGTGGAGCTCGCGGCCGGCGAGCTGCCCCGTGCGCTCGCTGCGGATGGGCGAGCAGGGATCGTCGCCGCCGTGCGCGCCGCCGGCTACGAACGGGTCGAGATCGACCCCGAGCCGTTCCGCTCGGGCTCGCTGAACGCGGTCTTCCTCGGTCGCCTCGGCGCCCGCTGAGCGCGAGCTTGCGGCACTGGCCCGGCAGTCTCAGCGCAGCGTCCCGGCGAACACCTGCCAGGCGAGCGCCGACTTCGCGAACAGGCTGAGCAGCATGTAGGCGCGCTCCCCGTACAGGTAGTCGCGCCAGCGGCCTACCTTGCGGTACTGCAGCACCATGTTGATCGCGAACACGTTGAAGAAGACGAAGATCGAGCCGTAGATCCCGTAGACGAAGCCCGGGACGTCTCCGTCCACTCCGGCGCCGATCAGGTAGATGCCGATCGCGATCCACGGTACGGCGCCCATGATCGTACCGAGCCAGAACGCGACCCAACTCGTCCGCTCGGTGTGCTGGTTGTGGAGCTCCATCATCAGGCCGAACAGGATCATGGCGGCGTTGACCGCGAACAGCGCGATCAGTGCGGCGAGGTCGAAGATCCCGACCAGGAGCGCGATCACGACGATCATCACCGACGCGCTGAGCGAGTACTCGACCCAGCGGGCGATGTTGATCCCGCGCTCGAGGTTCGCCTCGTACCAGCTGTGCACGCGCGGCAGCGCGAGCGTCGCATGGGCGACGGCGGAGAGGAGGAGGAAGACGGCCACGAGCGGCCCGATTCGCAGGTCGACGATCGTGTCAGGGCCGGGTGGGCCGGTGAGCTGCGCCGGATCCTCGGACAGGAACGAGGTCGTGATCGGGAGCGCGAAGGCGCTCGAGAGCGCGAGCATCAGGATGCCCTGGACGAGGTGCAGCGGCGCGAGCAGCGCGTTGAAGCGCCGCAGGCGGCGCAGGCGGACGGCGGGATCGAGGGCGATGGCCCTCACGGGTCTGTCCTCCGATTCGATCGATCTAGACAAAGGCTAGACAGACTCTCTATCTGCTGTCAATCACTGCGATCAGCGGTGCTTCTCCGCCGCGAGCCGGAGCTGCTCCTCGGACGGCCCGTCCGCCCGCTCGAGCGCGCGGAAGGCCTCGAGCACGGCCCGCGGGTCGTTCCTGTGGCGCTTCGCGGCGAGCGTCAGCGGCTCGTGGAAGGCGCCGCCGCAGTGGGCGCACGGCCACGCGAGCCGTGACATCAGACGTGCAGCCTCGCCGCCGGGGTAGCGGCGGAGGATCTCGACGATCGTGGTCGACCCGCGGATCGCGCCGTGCGTCACCGGCGGGTCTCCTGGCGGGTCATGCCCCGCCCCTACAGGCGGACCTCCTCGAGCGGCTTCAGATCCTCCGCGTGCATCCGCACCGCGTTTCCCGGCAGCTGGTAGCGCGCGAACGGCAGCACGATGACTTTCGCATCCGGGCCGTGGCGCTCGAGCGCCTCGGCGAACGCAGCATCGAGCGACGTGGTCGCGTCGATACCCACGTCGGCCGCCATCTCGAGGTTCTCCTCGATCGTCACGAGCTTCAGGTGCTTGCGGGTCATCACCTCGTAGATCGGCACCCAGATGCAACCCGCCCACATCTGGATCGCGCGGGCGTGGATGTCCTTCAGCACCCGCTCGTAGTTCGCGCGGGTGGGGGGTAGGTAGGGCTTCATCATGTCCATCAGCGCCAGGCCGGGGAAGTCGCCGATCGCCGTCGACACACCGGGCGAGGGACTGCAGTAGATGATCGAGCCACCTTCCCTGACCACGAGGTCGGCCGACATGCAGCCCCAGCCCGTGTGGAAGAACAGGTGGTCGGTCGGCGCG
This sequence comes from Thermoleophilia bacterium, assembly GCA_023382435.1. GTDB lineage: Bacteria > Actinomycetota > Thermoleophilia > Gaiellales > Gaiellaceae > JAHDVS01. The sequence goes on along the minus strand of JAHDVS010000026.1, from coordinate 5,764 downwards.
AACACGCCGCAGATCGCGATGTCGGCGGGCCCCGGGTGCTCGTACGTGTAGATCTCGTTGAAGCGGCCGATCGCGTGGCGGTGCGCGTCGGGGTGAGAGCCGAAGATGCATTCGATCACGCGACCGTGCGTGTCGAGGACGACGTTCATCGTGCAGGTCAGACCGCACATCGTCGCGGCCTCGTCGATGTCCGAGCGCATCGGGCCCGCGTAGGCGCCGTAGTGGGTCTGCGGGGAGGGGACGAGGTTGCAGTGGTTCGCCTCGATCGTCTCGTCCGAGACGACGCCGGGGAGAATCAGCTTGCCCCCGCCGCCGGCGCCCCAGTGGTTCGACTGGGCCTGGCCGATCGTGATCGTGACGTCGGCTGCGGCCACCTCCCGGTGCAGCCACACCGGCGTTCCGCGCGACGTGACGCCCACGTACGTGTACATCTCCTCGTTGCGCGGCTCGTTCTGGAAGAACGGGATCCCCAGGCGCTCCATCCTCGCGAGATTCTCCGGGCCGAGCTTCTGCGGGATGTCCGTCTCCGACATCGGGAAGACCTTGCCGTTCGCGCACACGACCCGCGCGTCGGTGATCCCGGCTGTCTCGAGCGCGTCGAAGACGGCCGGCAGCAGCTTCGACTGGGGCGTCGGGCGAAACTGGTTGTCGATCACGATCGCGACGCTCTTCGCGCCCGCCAGCAGGCTCGCGAAGCTCCGCCCCGAGACCGGGTGCTCGAGCGCGTAACGGGCAGCGTCGGTGGCGTCGGGCACGGGCGGGGGCTCGTCCGGGTAGATCGCCGCGAGCAGGTTGCGCTCCGGAATCTCGAGCTCGAGCGTGTCGCGGTTGACCTTGCTCTCGTCGTCCGAGGCGCCGATCGTGAGCGGATCGAGCGACTCGTACGGGATCACTGCCCGGTACGCCATCGTGCCTCCCATTCGGGTCTGAGCTCGGGGTCGATCGCAGGCTACCACGGTCTGCCGCGGCCGTTGCCCGGGCCGCTACCCGAAGCCGAGATGCAGGTGGCCGCGCGCGATCAGACCCCGGGTGAAAGCGGGGGAGGTGAGCAGCTTGACGCCGTAGGCGTCCCGCAGGAACCACTCGAAGTACACGAAGACGCTCGAGCGGACGGTCGAGATCTTCTCGAGCCGCACGAGGTCGACGAGCGCGACGCTCGTGCGGAGCGGCGGCTCGGCAGCGAAGCGCTCCGCGACCCCCTCGAGGCCGCCCTCGAGGTCGACGAGGCAGAGCGTCGGCTGCGACCGGGGCACGAGAGCGGGCCCGGCCGGGCCCGCGATGAGTTCGAGCCGGCTGGTCTCGCGGCGCCAGCGGGCTACGAGGTGGATCGCGCTCTGCTCGAGCACCTCGACGTCCGCGAGCTCGTCTTCGCAGTGCGTCGCGAACGCCGCCAGCGTGGCCCCCTCCGTGAGCGGTAGCGCCGACCAGTCGATCGACCGGCCGACCTCCGCGCCCATCAGGCGCCCTCTCCCAGCAGAGCCGTGAGCGTGCCCGGCGCGAGGCGCGCGAACGGCAGGTAGCGGCCGTCGCCCGCGTCGGCAAGCTCGCGGGCGCGCCCGGCCTCGCGTGCCCGGCCGGTCGCCGTGTCCGCGACCACGAGCGCGATTCCGGTACGCCGCAGCGCCCGGGCCTCCTCGAGCGCGTCCGCGAGCGGGTCGCCGCCCGGCCGCAGGGGGGCCGTCGGGCGTCCGTCGGTGACGCAGACCACGAGCGGTACGACGTTCGCATGCTTGCGTATCTCCTGGCGAAGGAGGCGGCCGGCCTGCCTGAGCGCGTCCGCGAGCGGCGTTCGTCCCGAGAGGGGAATCGCCTCGAGCCGTGCCGACGCGAACGAGGTGCTGCGCGTGAGCGGCAGGGCGACTGCAGCCTCCGGGAGCCCGCGCTTGAACGCGACCAGCGCCACGCGGTCGCCGCGACCGGTGGCGTCCTCGAGCAGCTCGAGCGTCAGCCCCTTCACTTTCTCGACCATTCGCTCGGCGTGGACGGAGTAGCTGTTGTCGACGACGAAGGCGACCGCGAACGGAGAGCGGTGCTCGCGCACCTTGCGGCGCAGGTCCCCGGGCTCGACGACGATCCGGCCGGCTCGGGCGCGGCCGGACCGGATCGCAGCCGCCCGGAGCGTCGCGTCGAGCGCGAGGTCGGGCGCGTCCCGGTTCACGAGACGGGCCCGCGTGTACTTGCCGCGGCGGTTCGAGACGAGCGAGCGGACGCGTTGCCCGATCGCTGCTCGCTCGAGTCGGTCGCGCGGCAGGTCGCGCGGGAACGCGAGGGCCGTTTCGGCGTCGAGCTCCTCGACGGCAGGCGTCCCCTCGATCAGCTCGAGGCTCCGCCCCGGGCCGCCCTCGCCGGGCGGAGCGCTTTTTTTTCTTCGATCCCGATGTCGAGGATGTCGTCGAGCAGGCGCTCGATGTCCGTGCGGGTGACCGACGGCGCCGGCGAGAACGGGTCGAATGCGAGCCGGTGTCCGAGCGCGAGCTCCGCGGCATCGACGATGTCCGCGGGGCGCACCTGGGTGCGCCCGTCGAGCGCCGCCGCCGCCTTCGCGCATTCGAGCACCGTGATGTCGGCACGATGACTGCCGGTGCCGACCCGCAGCGCGAGCTCGGCGATCGCGACGTACAGCCGCTCGGGGACAGCAACCTGGGCGAGCAGCTTTTCGGCGGTACGCACGCGCTCGGCGAGCGCGTCCTGCTCGTCCTGCCAGGCCGTGAGAACGCCCGCCGGGTCGGCCGTGAAGGCCTCGCGGCGGCGCAGCACCTCAACCCGCGCTCGCACGTCGGCGAGCGGGTCGACCTCGACCTGCAGGCCGAGGCGGTCGGCGAGCTGGGGTCGCAGCTCCCCCTCCTCCGGGTTCATCGTCCCGACGAGCAGGAAGCGTGCCGGGTGGGAGACGGAGATGCCCTCGCGCTCGACCACGTTGACGCCGAGCGCGGCCGCGTCGAGCAGGACGTCCGTGAGATGGTCGTCGAGCAGGTTGATCTCGTCGACGTACAGAATCCCGCGGTTCGCCTCCGCGAGCAGCCCCGGCTCGAGCGCCTTCTCGCCCTCCCGCAGCGCCCGCGAGATGTCGACGGTCCCGGAGACGCGGTCCTCGGTCGCGTTCAGGGGCAGGTCGACGATCCGCCGCCGCCGCCGCATCACCGGCAGCTCTTCGCCGGCCGCGGCGCGTCTAGCGCAAGCGCTGCAGGGCTGTCGGGGGTCGCAGGAGAAGGCGCAGTCGGCGACCGCCTCGATCTCCGGCAGCAGCTCAGCGAGCCCGCGCACGGCGGTCGATTTGGCGGTGCCGCTCGGGCCCTTCACGAGCAGGCCGCCGATTGCGGGGTTGACAGCGTTGAGCAGGAGCGCCCGCTTCAGGCGCTCCTGCCCCACGATCGCCGTGAACGGGAAGAGGCTCACGCCCCGAACGGGTGTGCGCGCCCGAACGTAGGCTCGGCCTGCGGGATCGGGTCGAAGTGCCACGTCCCGATCAGGGGCACCGGCGTGTCGCGGTTGACTTTGACCTCGACGAGGTACGGCTTCCCGGACGCGAACGCCGTCTCGAGCGCCGACGAGAGGTCGGCGGGGTGCTCGACCGTGGCCGCGCCCGCGCCCATCGCCTCGGCCATCTTCGCGAAGTCCGGGTTCCAGAGCTCGCCGGTGGACTGCTTCATGAAGCTCGTGCCGACCTCGCGGCCGTCCATGTAGAAGCGCTGGAGGTCGCGGATGACGCCGATCGTGTAGTTGTTCAGGAGCACCCAGACCACCGGGATATCGTGCTCGACGGCGGTCGCGACCGCGCCCGGGAACATCATCCAGCTCCCGTCGCTCGTCACGCACACGGCCGGTCGATCGGGCCGGGCGAGTTTGACGCCCAGCACGCCGTACGTGCCGAAGCCCATGCCGGCGAAGCCGCCGGGCGTGAACATCGCACGGGGCTCGTACACGTCCCAGTACTGCTCGACCCAGCACTGGTGGTTACCCGTGTCGGTGATCATCAGCGTGTCGTCCGGTGCGACGGCCCGCAGGTCGCCGATCACGCGGCGCGGGTCGATCGGGACGGCGTCCGAGGCCTTCTCCGGCTCGATGAAGTTCGACCACTCCTGCTTGTAGGCCTCGACCTGCTCGTTCCAGGGGGAATGCTCGCGCTTCGCGCCCTTGCGCTCCGCCAGCGTGAGCAGCTGCTTCAGCACCTCGCGAGCGTCGCCGATGATTCCGAGCTCGGTCGGGTAGTTGCGGCCGATCTCCTGCGGGTCGATGTCGATGTGGATCAGCTTCGTCGGTGGGATGTTGTACGTGTAGCCGGGCAGCCAGGACGAGCAGTGGATGTCGGAGAAGCGGGCGCCGATCGCGAGGATCACGTCCGCGTTGCGGGCCGCCTCCTGGGCCGGGTACTCGCCCCAGCAGCCGGCGACGCCGAGGTGGAGCGGGTGGCGCGCCGACAGGCCGCCCTTGCCCATGAAGCTCGTGTAAACGGGGACGTTGACGTGCTCGGCGAACGCGAGCAGCTCGGCCGTCGCGTCGGAGCAGATCACGCCGCCGCCGCTCAGGATCAGCGGTCGACGCGCCGAGAGGAGCATGTCCAGGGCGCGCTCGACGGCCTCGGGGGAGCCGGGCGTGCGCCACTGGAGCATTTCCGAGCGCTCCGACGGCTCGGGCACCTCCACGTCGCCGGAGCGGACCCAGAGGTCGTAGGGGACGTCGAGCTGAACGGGCCCGGGGCGGCCGGTGCGCGCGAGCTTGAACGCTTTCGGCAGGAACTTCGCGAGATCGCGCACGGAGTGCGCCTGGAAGCTGCGCTTCGTGATCACCTTCGCCATGCTCGGGAAGTCCGCCTGGAAGTGGCGGTATTCCTCCTGGAGCGCGCCCGAGTCGTACTGGGTGGTCGCCACCTGCCCGGTGATCGCCACGAACGCCGACGAATCGTAGAACGCGTTCGCCATCGCTGCCGTCAGGAGCATCGGTCCCGGGCCCGTCGACGTGTAGACCGCGACGGGCTCACCGCGCGCTCGGTAGTAGGCGTCCGCCATGTAGCCGGCCGCGGTCTCGATCCGTGGAAAGATCACCTTGATCTCGTCCTGGCGGTCGAAGACGCCGTCGAGGAGCCCGACCGCGCCGTGGCCCGCGTAGCCGAACAGGTACGGCACCTTCTCGCGGATCAGGTACTCGACGACGAGATCGCACCCGCGCATCTCGGCCATGGGGAACCTCCCTTCCGGTCGCGGCAGCTACCGGGCCGCCTGGTGAGAGCGCATGATATTCCCCCGCGCGAACGTGAACCGGGAACGCGCCGCCGCAGGACCGCGGCTTGGCTCCCGCGCCGTGGGCGCGCCGCAGGGAGATCCACCGCGTGTTCGCGCCGGGCTCGTGGACGGCGCCGCGCGGCGCTCGCCGTCGAGCGTCCGGCCGCGCTCGGGCACCGTCGCACCGTCCACCTCGCACCTCGCGAGCCCGTTCGTCGATCACGCCTCCGCGGCCGCCGCCGGGTGGAAACCCGATCTCCGGCATGCTAGGTTCTCGCCCCGTGCCAGGTAGCCGGTTCCTCTGTGGCAAGCGCGAGGTATGGCCGTGAGCGGCGCAACCGCCAGGGCGGGGGCCGCGCGCAGCTGGCGCCTTCAGGTGCTCCAGGCGCGGGTGGGGCGCCACATCGCGAAGGCCCTGATCGGCGCCGTCGTCGTCTTCGTCGTGCTCTGGGTCTGCTTCTTCGCGAAGAACGCCGCGATCGACAATCCGAAGCTGTTCCTGCAGATCCTGCTCAACTCGTTCACGCTCGCCGGTCTCTACTTCG
>JAHDVS010000025.1 GCA_023382435.1 Thermoleophilia bacterium | reverse complement strand
TCTCTGCAACAAATCCCTTGAACACGGCCATCGCCGTGGAATCAATCATCTAGCGGGCCACGCCGGGCTGCGGCGGCGACAGGCGTGCCGTCTCCTCCGCCAGCCACCGCGCAACGGCGTGCAGGCTCCCGAGCTCGTCGTACGCGCGGCGCTGCTCGTCCGCCCCGTTCCCTCGCGCGACGATCTCGCGCACGCCGTCGAGCTCCGCGGCGCAACCGAGCGCGCGCGCGGCCGGGCGACTGCGCTCGACGAGCGCTGCCACCGCCTCCCGCGCCGGCCGCTCGGTATCGGTCGCGAGGTCGATGAGGAGCGCGTCGAGCCCGTCGCGCATCGCCCGCCACTTGTTCTCCTCGAGCAGGGTGAGCGGCTCGACCCGCACGCTCTCGCCGCGCTCGAAGGCCTCGCCCGCCGTCGCGACGAGCGACTGCGCAAGCGCCGCGAGCGAGGCCGCGCTCGTAAGCCTCGTCTGCGCGTCGCACACCCGCAGCTCGACCGTGCCCAGGCGAGGATGCGGGCGCACGTCCCACCAGATGTACGTGTAGTCGCGGAAGGAATTGGTGCGTGCGCCACGCTCGACCAGGCACTCGAACTCCGCGAAGGAACCGAACGCCGGGGGGACGCCGCTTCTCGGGAAGCTCTCGAACACCTTTGCTCTGGTCGAGGCGAGCCCGGTCGCCCGGCCCCGCCAGAACGGCGAGTTCGCGGACAGGGCGAGCAGCTCGGGCAGGGAGTTGCGCAGCGCGTTCGCGCAATGGACCGCCTTGTCCGCCGAGTCGAGCCCGACGTGGACGTGAAGCCCGAAGACGAGGCCCCGCTCGGCAACCCAGCGCATGCTCTCCAGGATGTCGAGGTAGCGCGGCTCCTCCGTCACTTCCTGCCGCTCGTACCACGCGAAGGGGTGCGTACCCGCGGACGCGATCAACGAGTCACGTGACGCCGCCGCCTCCTGGAGGCGCCCGCGCAGGAAGGCCAGCTCCTCGACTGCCTCCGCCACCGACCCGGCGACCCCTGTCGAGATCTCGACCTCCGACTGGAACAGCTCGTGCGCCACACGCTCGCTCACGCACCCGCGCTGGTCGCTGCGCCCGATCGATGCCAGCAGCTCGTCCACTCGCGGCACGAGCTCGAGGCTCTCACCGTCGAGGATCTGGAACTCCTCCTCGATTCCGAGGCTGTAGAGCTCGCTCGAGCCGAAATTCGCCTCCACCGCGGAAAGCCTACGAGACCGGGCTCCACCGGACGCGGCAGGTCCCCGCAGCGCGAAGTTGATCAGATCAGACCATGACCCGTTCGGGGGAGGGGGGCAATACTCCGCCCCATGCCCTGGTGGGCCTGGTTTCTCGTCTCGGTCACCGTCTCCCTGAGCTCGGTGCTGCTGCTCGGCATCTGCCGCGTGAGCGCGGAGGCCAGCCGCCGCGACGAGCGAGAAGCCGTCGAGCTGATCCTCTCCCTGCGCGGCCTCCAGCGGTCCCTCTGAGCGACCGCTTCTGCGCGTTCGACGGCCTGCCCGGCCTCGAACGCGAGCCGGCCCGGCCTCCCGGCACACGACCGCCAGGCTAGCCCGGCGACAGCGCGACGAGCAGTCCCCCGTCCTCGTCGTAGGCGGGGAAGAAGTCGCAGACGACCGGGCGTCGCGCCCCGGAGCGCAGCCGCAGGGTCAGGCGCTGCCCGAGCCGGCGCACACCCCACTCGAGGGCCAGGGCGGCCGGATCCTCGCCGTCTTCGCCGAGCAACCCGAACGCCTCCATCACGTCGTGGCCGAGCACGTCCCGCTCGTGGTAGCCCGTCAACTCCAGCACCCCGCGCCCGATCGCGATCACGCGGCGCCGGCCATCGCACGCGACGAGGCCCGTGTTCGGCCCTGGATAGTAGTCCTCGAGCAACTCGAACAGGAAGCCGAAGCCGCAACTCGTGCAGCCGACCGGCTGGTGCGTGATCCCGTCCCGACGGTCGGCGTCGAACACGCGCCGCTTGCAGTTCGGGCAGATGAAGTACGGCACCGCGTCAGGGTAGCGAGTCCGGTTCGGGCCGCACGCGGCAAGACGTGGCGGCACGCCCGTCAGGTTGCATTTAGCCCTGCAGTCAGGGTACCCTTATTTCTGATTCTCGTCGGACTTATCTGCCGATGACCGAACCGATCATCTCACTCCGCTCGCTGTCGAAGCGCTTCGACGCGATCGACGCCGTCGATCGCGTCGATCTCGCGGTCGAACGCGGGGAGTTCCTCGCGCTCCTCGGCCCGAGCGGCTGCGGGAAGACGACGCTGCTCCGACTCGTCGCCGGCTTCGAGGAGCCCGACGCCGGCACCGTCGAAATCGACGGGGAGCCGGTCGCGGGCGGAGGAGTGTGGGTCCGACCCGACCGGCGGAGCGTCGGCATGGTCTTTCAGGACTACGCCCTCTTCCCCCACCTGTCCGTCGAGGCCAACGTCGGCTTCGGCCTGCCGCGGCGCGAGCGAGCCGCCCGGGTCGCCGAGACCCTCGACCTCGTCGGGCTCGCGGGCCATGGGCCGCGCTTCCCCCACGAGCTGTCCGGGGGCCAACAGCAACGCGTCGCGCTCGCCCGCGCAATCGCCCCGCAGCCCGCGATCGTGCTGCTCGACGAGCCCTGGAGCAACATCGACCCTCTCCTTCGCACCTCGATGCGCGAGGAGCTCGCGTCGATCTTGCGCGCGGTCGGCGTCACGGTGGTGCTCGTGACGCACGAGCGGGAGGAGGCCTTCTCGATCGCCGACCGGATCGCCCTCATGCACGACGGGCGGGTCGTCCAGGCCGGCATTCCCGAAGACGTGTACTACAAGCCGGCCACCCGCTGGGCAGCGACGTTCGTGGGCGCCGCCAACTTCCTCCCCGCGCACGTTGTCGCTGGCCGCGCGGAGACCGAGCTCGGCACGTTCGCGGTGCTTGCAGCGAACGGCCACCACGCGGTCGACGTGCTCGTCCGGCCCGAGCGCCTCGAGCTCCGGCCCGACACGACGGGCCCCGGCACGGTCGTCGCACGGGAGTTCCGGGGACACGACGTCTTCTACCGTGTCAGACTCGCCGACGGGAGCGAGCTCGTGTCCCAGCGCCCGTCCACGGAGGCGGTGTCGCTCGGCGCCCGCGTTGCGATCAGAGCGCACGCGGGCACGGTCACCGCGTTCGACACGAGTTGACCACGGCGGGGTCGTAAGGTATTCCTTATTTACATTGTAAATAACACCTTACGACGGGAGACACATATGGGGAGACATCGGGTCAAGGTGGCCGCCGCGCTCGCGGCGCTGCTCGCGACCGCCGGCCTGGCAGCGGGCTGCGGCGGCGGCGACGAGGCCACGCAGAACGAGGCGACAACGGCGCAGGAGGGCGGCACGACGCTGACCGTCTACTCGGGCCGGGAGGAGGAGATCGTCGAGCCGCTGTTCGCGAGCTTCGAGGAGGCGACGGGCATCGCGGTCGAGGTCCGCTACGGAGACAGCGCCGAGCTCGCGGCGACGATCGCGGAGGAGGGCGACGGATCGCCGGCGGATGTGTTCTTCGCCCAGGACGCTGGCGCGCTGGGAGCGGTCGCGGCCACGGGGCTGCTCGCCGAGCTCCCCGCCGGCATCCTCGAGCGTGTCGACGAGCGCTACCGGGCCTCCGACGGGCGCTGGGTCGGCACCTCGGGCCGCGTGCGCGTGCTCGCCTACAACACGGACGCGGTCGCGGAGGACGACCTGCCCGGGTCGGTGCTCGAGCTGACCGACCCGCGCTGGAAGGGCAAGATCGGACTTCCGCCCACGAACGCGTCGTTCCAGGCCTTCGTGACCGCGATGCGCCTCAGCATCGGCGACGAGGAGACGCGCCGATGGCTCGAAGGGATCAAGGCGAACGAGCCGAAGCTCTACGAGAAGAACGGCCCGGTGCTCGAGGCGCTCGCCGCCGGCGAGATCGAGGTCGGACTCGTCAACCATTACTACCTGTACCTGCTCCGGGAGGAGCAGCCGGACGCACCCGTCGAGAACCACTTCCTCGATCCCGGCGATCCGGGAGCGCTCGTGAACGTCGCGGGCGTCGGGATCCTTACCGGCTCCACCGAGCTCGACGCGGCCACGCGGTTCGTCGAGTTCCTCGTCTCGGATGCGGGCCAGCGCTTCTACGCGGAGGAAGCGGAGGAGGCGGAATACCCGCTCGTGGCCGGCATCGCGCCGCGCGAGGGGCTGCCGCCCCTCGACTCGCTCGTGGGCCCCGACATCGCCCTCGACGAGCTCGGCGCCGGGCTCGAGGCCACGCTCGAGCTCCTGAACGAGGTCGGTTTCACGTCGTGAGCGAGACGCCGGCGGCGGTGCGGACCCGGGTTCGCACCCGCCGCCGGCCCCCGCTGCCGCTGACCGCGGCGGCGGTCACCGTCGTCGGCCTCACACTGCTGCCACTCGTCTACCTGGTCGTCCGCGCCACGAGCGGCGGTCGGGAGGCCTGGAGTGTCCTGACGCGACGCGGGACGGCGGAGCTCCTGCTCGACACGGGGGTCCTCGTCGCCACCGTCACGGTCGCTGCCGTCGTGCTCGGGGTCGCGCTGGCGTGGCTCGTCACGCGCACGGACATTCCGGGACGCCGCACGCTCGGGATCGCCGCGGCCCTGCCGCTCGTGATTCCGAGCTACGTCGCCGCGCTCGCCCTCCTGGGAGCGTTCGGGCCGCGAGGGCTGCTCCAGCAGCTGCTCGCCGGGCCCTTCGGCATCGAACGGATCCCGGAGATCTACGGCTTCCCGGGGGCGGTCGTCGCGCTGACGCTCTCGACGTATCCGTACGTGTACATCCTCACGGCCGCAGCGCTTCGCAACGCCGATCCGGCGCTCGAGGAGGCCTCCGCGAGCCTGGGTCGCTCACCGCTCGCGACGTTCTCCCGGGTCACGATCCCGGTAGTCCGACCCGCCGTTGCTGCCGGCGCGCTGCTCGCGGCCCTCTACGCGCTCGCGGACTTCGGGGCCGTCTCGCTCATGCAGTACACGTCGCTGACGAGGGCGATCTACCTCCAGTACCGGTCGCTGTTCGACCGAACGCCCGCGGCGATCCTCGCGCTCGTCCTCATCGCCCTGACGGTAATCGTGCTCGCGCTCGAAGCTCGGTCCCGCCGCGCCGGGCGCTACCACACGCTCGGCCCGGGAGCCGCGCGGCCGCCACGGCTCGTTTCCCTCGGACGCTGGCGCTGGCCGGCATTCGGAGCCGTCACGCTCACCGTCCTGCTGTTCCTCGGCGTCCCGCTGACGGTACTCGGCTACTGGCTCGAGCGCGCGATCTCGCTCCGGGGCCCGCTCGAGCTTCCCTGGGGCCCGGCACTCGGCTCGCTCGGCACCGCCACGGCAGCGGCAGCGGCAGCCGCGGTGGCGGCACTCCCGATCGCCATCCTGGCCGGACGGCACCGCACCCGCTTCACCGCGACGCTCGAGCGGCTCGCGTACATGCCAAACGCGCTCCCGGGCATCGTGATCGCGCTCTCCCTCGTCTTCTTCGGCGCCCGCTACGCGAGCCCCGTCTACCAGACGCTCGGGCTGCTCCTGTTCGCCTACGTCGTGCGGTTCCTGCCCGAGGCGCTCGCCGGATCGAGCTCCGCGCTCGCGGCGATCGACCCGAAAGTCGAGGAGGCCGCGCGCGGCCTCGGACGCAGCCGGGTCGGCGTCCTGCTCACGGTGACGCTGCCGCTCGCCCGCTCCGGGATCCTCGCCGGGGCCGCCCTCGTGTTCCTGAGCACCATGAAGGAGCTCCCGGCCACGCTCCTGCTCCGCCCGATCGGGTTCGAGTCGCTTGCCACCGAGATCTGGAAGGAGACCGCGGTCGGCGCCTACTCGCAGGCCGCGCTGCCCGCGCTCAGCCTGATCGCGCTCTCGGCGCCGCTCGTCCTCGTCCTCGTCACCCGCGGGCGCGGCATCGATACCGCACCGGGTTGAGCCCGGCCGGATCCGGCGGATCTCATCGCGCTCCCGGCGCGTCTCCGGAGCGACGCATCTCCTCGGCAGCCGCCCGCGCCGCCTCGTGCACGCGGCGCCGAGCCTCCTCCACAGCCGCCGGCGGCGGTGCGGACGGCCTGGCCTCAGGCGCCAGCCGCTGCTCGGGCTCGCGCGTCGCGGCCCTGCTGGCCTCGAGCCTCTGGCGCAACTCCGCGGCCGGCGACTCCGCCGGGGCGTGCCCGCTCCGCCTTCGACGCAGCAACCCCACGAGCGCCAGGCCGACCCCCAGGCCGGCGAGGAACGTGAGCTTCTGTCTCACACCCGTGACTCTTCCACGACGAAGCGCTCCCGGCAAGTCGCCTCGACGCAGGTATACTCGGGCGCACTTCCTGTTCCGCCTCGCGCCGCAGATCCCGAACGGCGCGCGACCGGCGGAGCCGCTTCAGACCGAGGGAAGGAGGAGTTCGGGACCGTGAATCCCTACGAGGTGTTGCTCATGCTCGACCCCGAGCTTACCGACGAGCGCCAGAACGAGATCATCGCGCGCCTGCAGGAGATCGTGGCCAAGGGCGGCGGCGTCTGGGGCCGCACGGAGCCGTGGGGCAAACGCAAGCTCGCCTACGAGATCGACAAGAAGGGCGAGGCCTACTACCACCTGCTGACGTTCGACTGCGAGCCCGCGGCGCTCGACGAGCTCGGCCGCGTGCTGCGCATCACGGACGGTGCGATGCGCCACATGGCCGTGCGGGCCCCCAAGGGCTCGGCCCGGCCCCGCGACGCCGCCGTCGCGGCGACGGAGTAGGATACGAACATCCGTTCGTGAGAGAGGAGCTCCGAGATGGCAGGTGACATCAATCGTGTCGTGCTCGTCGGTCGGCTGACCCGGGATCCGGAGCTACGCCACCTACCGTCGGGCTCTCCCGTGCTCCAGCTCGGGATTGCGGTGAACGGCAGGCAGCAGGACTCGGCGGGCAACTGGGTGGACAAGCCGAACTTCTTCGACGTGAAGCTGTTCGGCAACCGCGCGGAGTCGCTCTCCAACCATCTGAGCAAGGGCCGGAGAATCGGCGTCGACGGCCGGCTGGACTGGCACTCGTGGGAGGCGCAGGACGGCTCCAAGCGCTCGAAGGTCGAGATCGTCGCCTTCGACATCCAGTTCCTCGACAGCCGCGGCGACGGCGAGGGCCAGCCCCAGGCGCAGTACGTGCCCGCCTCCGACGTCGCGGCGGACACGAGCGACTTCGCGCCCGCTGACGACGACATCCCGTTCTGAGAGAGGACCAGTGGACAAAGACAGAGACAGGACATCGAGCCGCAGGCGCAAGCCCGGTGAGGGCAAGGGCCCGGCCAAGCGAAAGAGCTGCTACTTCTGCCGGGAGAAGATCGAGGAGGTCGACTACAAGAACACGGGCCAGCTTCGCCGCTTCGCCTCGGAGAAGGGCAAGATCCGCTCGCGCCGGATCACCGGGGCCTGCCGGCGCCACCAGGACCAGATCGCCGTCGCCGTCAAGCGCGCGCGGGAGATGGCCCTCCTCCCCTACGTCGGAGCCTAGGCGATGGAGGTCGTGTTGCTCGCTGACGTGGACAAGGTCGGCCTGCGCGGCGAGGTCGTGGCCGTCTCGCGCGGCTACATGCGCAACTACCTCCAGCCGCGCCGGCTGGCCCAGCCCGCGACGCCCGGGCTGGTCGCCGAGGTGCGGCGCCGCGAGGCCGAGCGGGGACGCCAGGAGGCGAGGAGCGCCGAGCAGGCGCAGACGATCGCCGAGACCCTCACGAAGACGGTGCTGCGCATCGAGGCGAAGGCAGGCACACAGGGCGTGCTATTCGGGTCGATCACGCCAACCGACATCGCGGACGAGCTGTGGCGCGTCCGCCGCGTGCGTATCGACCGACGCAAGATCGTGTTGCCCGAGCCGATCAAGCGGGTCGGGCGCTATGAGATCCCGATCGAGGTCTTCCAGGACGTCCACGTGACCGTGAAGACCCTCGTCGTGCCCGAGGGCGGCGAGCTCCCAGACGAGGACCCGGAGCCCGGGGAGTCCCCCGCCACGGCGGCCGCTCCGCCGGCAGACGACGACGGCCCCGGCGTCGTCTGACACGCCGCGGCGCGCCGCACGGCGCACCCCATCGACATCTCCCTCCCCGGCCGGCCGGTAAGCCGGCCGGGGCATCCGGACGCGGCGCCCCGGACCGCCTGGCTTGCCCACACCCGGGAGCGTCTCGCTGCACAGCCGTGTGGACGGCACCAGGAAGTTCCCGCTCCGAGCGGACAACGGGCGCACAGGTCGCTGTGGCCCTCCGGGTGATTCCGTCCGGCGCCCGTGCGATCCTGAATGTTCTTTTCCCTGCAAATTGCGCCGCTCCGGGTCCGCAGCCGGCTGTGGAGAGCACTTATCGACAGGACATGACTCGAAGCGCCGAAGCTGATTTAGTCGATTCCCGCGCATGACCCAGGTAGCCCAGACCGCGCCCGTCCCACCCCAGTCGCTCGATGCCGAGGAGTCCGTCCTCGGCGCGATGATGCTCGCCCCCGGCGCGATCGCGGCCGTGTCGGAGGTGCTCGAGGACGGGGACTTCTACCGGGAGAGCCACGCGAAGGTCTACCGGGCCGCGCTCGCGCTGTACGCGAAGGGCGAGCCGGTCGATGCGATCACGGTCGTCGACGAGCTCGAGGAGCGCGGCGAGCTCGAGACCGTCGGCGGCCGGGCGCGCATCCACGAGCTCGCCTCGCTCGTCCCGGCCACCGCCAACGCCGGCCACTACGCGCGCATCGTGCGCGAGGCCGCCACCCTGCGCGGGCTGATCCGCGCCGGCGGCGAGATCGCCCGGCTCGGCTGGGAGGGGGTCGGCGAGCCCGTCGAGCTGGTGGATCGCGCCGAGCAGATCCTGTTCGCCCTCTCTCAACAGCGGGTGCACGGCGACTTCACCCACATCGAGCAACTGCTCAAGGAGAGCTTCGAGCGCATCACCCAGCTGTTCGAGTCCGGCGCGGACGTGACCGGGCTGCCCTCCGGATTTCGCGACCTCGACAAGCTCACCTCCGGATTCCAGCACGGCAACCTGATCATCGTCGCCGCGCGCCCGAGCATGGGCAAGTCGGCGTTCGGGCTGTGCGTCGCCGCGAACCTCGCGATCCGCCACCGCACGCCGGTCGCCGTGTTCACGCTCGAGATGTCGACCGCGGAGGTCACCCAGCGGCTGATGTGCAGCGAGGCGAAAGTGGAGTCGCAGCGGCTGCGCACCGGCCGGCTCGCCCCCGACGACTGGCCGCGCCTGACCGCGGCGTGCGACAAGCTCGCGAAGGCCCCGATCTACGTCGACGACACCGGCTCCGTGACGATGATGGAGATCCGCTCGAAGGCCCGGCGGCTGAAGTCGAAGCACCCCGACCTCGGGCTGATCATGATCGACTACCTCCAGCTCATGACGTCCGGCACGTCGGCGGAGAACCGCGTCCAGGAGGTCTCGCAGATCTCGCGCAACCTCAAGCTGCTCGCGCGCGACCTCGAGCTTCCGATCCTCGCCATGTCCCAGCTCTCCCGCGCGGTCGAGCAGCGCCACGACAAGCGGCCGATCCTGTCCGACCTGCGCGAGTCCGGGTCGATCGAGCAGGACGCCGACCTCGTCGCGTTCCTCTACCGCGACGACTACTACGACGACGCGTCCGACCAACAGGGTATCGCCGAGGTGATCCTCGCGAAGCACCGCAACGGCCCCACCGACAGCGTCAAGCTCTCCTTTCTCAAGCGCTACGCGAAGTTCGCAGACCTCGCCGCCGTCTGACCCGGCGCGGCCGGCGGGCCGGCCCGCCATAATTCGCAGCACATGCCCGCGACCGTGATCGTCGGCGCGCAGTGGGGCGACGAGGGCAAGGGCAAGATCGTCGACCTGCTGGCCGAGCACTCCGACCTCGTCTGCCGCTACCAGGGTGGCCCCAACGCGGGCCATACGATCATCGCCGCCGGCGAGACGTACAAGCTCCATCACATCCCGTCCGGGATCCTCTATCCGGGCACGCTGTGCGTCCTCGGGGCCGGCTGTGTGATCGACCCCGATGTGTTCATCCTGGAGCTCGACGACCTCGAGGCGCGCGGCGTCTCGACGGACGCCGTCCGTGTCTCCGGGAACGCACACCTCGTCATGCCCTGGCACGTCGCCCTCGACAAGGCGAGCGAGCGGCGTCTCGGCAGCCTCCAGATCGGCACGACGCGGCGCGGGATCGGCCCGACGTACGCGGACAAGTACGGCCGGATCGGCATCCGCGCGCAGGATCTCCTGGACGAGAAGATCCTCCGTCAGAAGATCGAGATCGCCCTGGCCGAGAAGAACGTCCTGCTCGAGCGCGTCTACGGCGCCGAGCGGCTCGAGCTCGAGGACGTGCTCGCTCGCTCCGGAAACTGGGCGACGCGCCTGCGCCCCCACCTGGTCGACACCTCCCTGCTCGTCGACCAGGCGCTACGCCGCGGCGCCCGCGTCCTGCTCGAGGGAGCCCAGGGCTCCCTCCTCGACGTCGACCACGGTACCTACCCGTTCGTCACGTCGTCGAATCCGATCGCCGGCGGGGCCGCTACAGGCGTCGGCATCGGCCCGACCCGGATCGACGAGGTGCTCGGCGTCGCCAAGGCGTACGTGACACGTGTCGGCGAGGGCCCGTTCCCGACGGAGATCGAGGGCCCCGACCAGGCGCGCGTGCGCACCCTCGGGTCGGAGTTCGGCACGACGACCGGCCGGGAGCGACGGTGCGGCTGGCTCGACCTCGTCGCGCTGCGCTTCGCCGCGCGCATCAACGGCCTGACCTCGCTCGCCCTGACCAAGCTCGACGTGCTGTCAGCGTTCGCGGAGCTGCCCGTGTGCACGGCCTACCGGCTTCCCGGCGGCCTGGTCACGTCCGAGTTCCCGGCGCACCAGAGCGAGTTCCACCATGCGGAGCCGGTGTACGAGACGCTTCCCGGCTGGCTCGAGCCGCTCGACGGCGCTGCGGACGCGGGAGCGCTGCCCGCCCACGCTCGCCGTTACGTCGAGTTCGTGGAGGCCGAGCTCGGCGTGGATGTCTCCCTCGTCGGCACCGGCGCGCAGCGCGAGAGCGTGCTCTCCCGCCACGGCCTGGCCGCGCTGCCCGGGTAGCCACGCGGAGGCGGAGGGTCAGCCGCCGGTGGGTAGCATGAGTCTCGTGAGCCCCTGCGCCGGAGTGGTGCTGGCAGGCGGCCTGTCGTCGCGCATGGGCAAGCCCAAGGCTGCGCTCGAATGGCGCGGGACACCGCTCGTCTCCGGCATCTCGGGCTTGCTCGCGCGGACGCTCGACGGGCCGATCGTCGTCGTGCGCGCGCCCGGGCAAGAGCTGCCGACGCTCCCCGACGGCGTCGAGATCGCCGAGGACGCGCGCGCGGGGCGCGGGCCGCTCGAGGGTCTCGCGGCCGGCCTCAGAGCCGCCGGCGAGCGCGCCGATCGTGCCTTCGTGTCGTCGACAGACCTGCCGCTGCTGCAGGCGAGCTTCGTCAGGCGCGTCGCGGCTGCGCTCCGGGACGGAGTGGATGCCGCGGTTCCGCGTTGCGGTGGGAATGCCCACCCGCTGGCCGCCGCGTACCGACTGACGGTGCTTCCCCCGATCGAGAGACTGCTCGACTCCGACCGCCTTCGGCTGTCGTCGCTCCTCGACGAGATCGCGGTCCGGTGGCTCGACTCCGGCTGGCTGCTCGCGGATCCCGCCCTCGCAGCCGACGACCCGCACCTCGACTCGCTCCTGAACCTGAACGAGCCTGCCGACATCCCGACCGCACTCGCGGCGCTCGCGTCCCGAAGGCGGTGCGCGTGACCACCCCGGCTCCCCGTGGCCAGGCCGGCCGCGGTGGAGCGAGGTTCAGGCCCCGAGCTGGATCCGCTCGGGATGGGTGTACACGCTGAAGCGCCCCTCCCGAAGGAACCCGACGAGCGTCATGCCCAGGCGGCGCGCAGCGCCGATCGCCAGCGTGGAGGGAGCGGAGACCGCACAGACGATCGGGATGCCCGCGACGGCCGCCTTCTGAACCAGCTCGAAGCTGGCCCGGCCGGAGAGGAAAGCGATCCCCTCGCTCGCCGGCAGCCGGCCCGCGAGCAACTCGTGGCCCACGAGCTTGTCCATCGCGTTGTGCCGACCGACGTCCTCGCGCAGCGCCACCAGCGTGCCGTCCGCCTCGAACAGCGCAGCGGCATGGATGCCTCCCGTCGCCTCGAACACGACCTGGGCCGCGCGGGCCGTGTCGGGAAGTCCCTGGATCACCGAGGCCCGGACGGACGGGCCGGGCTCGAGCGCCGGGCAGGTGATCTCGACCTGGTCGATCGACGCCTTGCCGCAAACCCCGCAGCTCGAGTTCGCGTAGAAGGCGCGCTGGAGCCGCCCCGGGTCGAAGTGCCGGCGCAGGTGCACCGTGGCGACGTTGTACCACTGCTCCGCCGGCCCCTCCGGCTCGCAGTAGCGGATCGTCGCGATCTCGTCGCGGGAGCTGATGAGCGCCTCCGTGAACAGAAACCCGGCGGCGAGCTCCATGTCGGCGCCCGGCGTACGCATCGTCACCGCGATGTCGACAGGGTCCTGCCCGTGACCGGCGACACGGATCTGGAAGGGCTCCTCGGTTGCGACGCGGACCCTGCGCGATGTGACGGAGTCACCGTCGACGACGGTGATGCGGGTCTGGGTCGCTGTGCTGCGGATCGTGGGGCGTCGGGACAGGGGCACGTCGGCCCCGCCAACGTTAGCGACCGCGGGCGTTGACGTGCTGGACGCCGAAACGCCCCTTGACACAGAGGTTGCCGCGCGTGATGTCATGATCATCCGGCGAGGTGACCTTGACGATCCGGTTGTCCTGGACGTGCAGCGTCAGATTGCACCCGACGCCGCAGTACGGGCAGATCGTGTCGGTCCGCTCCTGACGCGCCTCGTCCCACACGCCCTCGGCCCGCAACTCGTGCTCGCTCGTGAACATCAGCGCGCCCGTCGGGCAGACCGCGATGCAGTTGCCGCAGTAGACGCACGCCGACTCCGGGAGAGGGGCGACGTACTCGGTCGAGATCCGCGCATCGAAGCCGCGACCCGCGACAGCGATCGCGAACGTGTTCTGGTGCTGCTCGCCGCAGACGTCCACGCACTTGTAGCAGAGGATGCACTTCGAGTAGTCGCGCACGTAGAGCTCATTGTCGATCTTGATCGGCGAGGCCGCGGTGGCTGCTGTCTGCCCGTCCGGCTCCTCGTGGTGGCCGGCCCGCCGGCGGTCGCGGCCCGGATCCGCAGGAGCTGGCGGGCCGTGCCGTTCCGGCTCGGCACCGTAGCGCTCCAGGTACCCCGCTGCGGCCGGAGTCGTCGAGAGGTCGACGGAGGACGAGAGCAGCTCGAGGACGAGCTTGCGGCTGTGCCGCACGCGCTCGGAGTCGGTTCGTACCTTCATGCCGGGCTCGACCTTTCGGGAGCACGCCGGCGCCAACACGCGGGCGCCCTCGAGCTCGACCACGCACACCCTGCACACGTTCGCGGGCCTCAGCGTCTCGCCGTAACACAGCGTCGGCGTGTCGATGCCGAGTCCCCTGCAGGCGTCGAGGATCGTCGAGCCCTCGAGGACACGAACGGGCTCGCCGTCGATCTCGAGATCGACCATCCGCCGGGCCGTCAGGTGCTGCATCTCGCCCATGTCACCCCTTCCCGGCAAAGACGCCGAGGCGCCCGATGGCCGACTCGATCGCGCCCGAGGCCGTCTGCCCGAGCCCGCAGATGGACGCGTCCCGCATGCACCGGCCGACCTCGGCGATCAGCGCGAGCTCGTCTCCCCGGCCCCTTCCGCCGAGCAGCCGGGCGAGAGCCTCCTCCTGGCGCACCGTACCGACACGGCAGGGAACACACTGCCCGCAGGACTCGTCGCGGAAGAACGCCGCGATGCGCATCAGCATCCGGGGCAGGTCGACGGTGTCGTCGAACGCGAGGACGACCCCGGATCCGAGCGTCACCGAGGCGGCCCGGGCCCCCTCGAAGCTCAACGGCAGATCCAGCTCGTCCGGCCGCACGAAACCGCCCGCAGCGCCGCCGAGCAGCACCGCCTGGAGGGATCGACCGCCGCGAACGCCCCCCGCGAGAGAGAGCATCTCACCGAGCGTCGAGCCGAACGGGACCTCGTAGACGCCCGGGCGCTCGACGTGCCCGGAGACGCAGAAGAGCTTCGTCCCGGTGGACGCGTCCGTGCCGATCTGCGCGTAGGCGGAGCCGCCCTCCAGCACGATGTCGAGCACGTTGACGAGCGTCTCGACGTTGTTGACGACGGTCGGCTTGCCGAAGAGGCCCTCGTCGACGGGGAAAGGCGGCTTGTTGCGCGGCTCGCCCCGGAAGCCCTCGATCGAGTTGAAGATCGCGGTCTCCTCGCCGCAGATGTAGGCGCCGGCTCCCCTCCGGATCTCGAGATCGAATGCGAATCCATGCCCGACGATGTCCTCTCCCAGGTAGCCGCGACGGCGGGCCTCGGCAATGGCGTGCTCGAGGAGCCCACGCGCCTGGGGGTACTCGCCGCGCAGGTAGATGTAGCCGTGGGCGCAACCCGTCGCGTACGCGGCGATCGTCATCGCCTCGACCAGCGCGAAGGGGTCGCCCTCCATGATCACGCGGTCCTTGAACGTGCCCGGCTCGGACTCGTCGGCGTTGCAGACCAGGTAGTGCGGTCGGGCCGGTTGGCGCGCGACGGCGTCCCACTTGCGTCCGGTCGGGAAGGCAGCGCCCCCCCGGCCCAGGAGCTTCGATTCGACGAGCTCGCGGATCACGCCCTCCGGCCCGAGCTCGCACGCCCGCCGGAGCGCGGCGTAGCCGCCGTGCGCGCGGTAGTCATCGAGGCTGCGCGGGTCGACCCGCCCGACTCGCCTGAGGAGGCGCAGACCCGGCTCCCCCTGCTGCGGCACCCGGGCCACGGGGTCGACGGCGGCCCCCTCGAGTCCCGGCAGCGCGCCGCGAGCCGGGGCGAGCACGTGCTCCTCGGGCTCGTCCCCCGCGATCGTCAGCAACGCCGCGGGTGCTCGATCGCACTGCCCGAGACACGGGCTCCTGAACCAGGCGGAGGCTGTCCCCCCGTCCTCCGCGACAGCTCCCTCCGGCCCGAGCCGATCCTCGAGCTCCGCAATCAGGGCGCCCGAGCCGCTGCACCGGCACGCGAGGTCGTCGCAGACGTGCACGACCCGCGACGGGCGCGGCTCGAGCGAGAGGAGCGCGTAGAAGCTGGCAACGCCGTACGCGTCGGCTGGCGGCACGGTCAGGCGCTGGCAGGCGTAGTTGAGGGCGCCAGGGCTGATCCAGCCGACGCGCTCCTGAACCGCGAGCAACACCGGCAGTAGCTGATCGCGCCGGGCACGCGCACGATGGCCACCGCGCGCCACGTTACCGGTCGCCCCGGTGCGCCGCTCACCGCCGTCCCAGCCGGAGGCTGGCGGCCCGAGCAGCCCGTCGACGGCGGCCCGTTCAGCCCCGGTCGGACTCACCTCGAGAAGGCGCAGGTCCACCGGGCGATCCTAGCGACCGAGGGCGGGCGCGGGCTCCCCGACCTTCGCGCTCCCGTCGGACGCGCGGCGCACGATCTTCTCGATGCGGATCGCAGCCGCCTTGAACTCGGCGGTGCCCGACCTCGGGTCGGTTGCGTCGATCGTCAGCACGTTCGTGTCGACCTCGCCGGGGAAGTGGAACGTCATGAACGCCAGCCCAGATCGCAGCCCGGGATCGATCCGGACGGGCGCCTCGACCGTGCCGCGCCGCGAAGAGACCCGCACGATCTCCGCGTCCTCGAGCAGTAGCCGCTCGGCATCCTCCGGCGAGAGGCAGATGGCCCCGCCCTTGTGGAGGGGCGAGCGGAACCGTCCCGACTGAACGCCTGTGTTGTACGACTCGAGCCGGCGGCCGGTCGTCAGGCGGATCGGAAACTCCGCGTCGAGCGCCTCGAACGGCGGGCGATGCTCGACGACGCTGAACGGGGCCGGGGGGCCCTCCCGCGGCTCCAGCCAGAGCCGTCCGTGGAGAAACAGTGAGCCCGGGTGCTGCTCGTCGGGGCACGGCCACTGCAGGCCGCCCAGCTCCTCGAGACGCCGGTAGCTCATGCCCCGGTGCATCGGGGACAGCGACCGCAGCTCGTCCCAGACCTCCTCGGCGGTGGGGGCGCCCCAGTCGTGACCGAGACGTCGCGCCAACTCCGTGAGGATCCACATGTCGTCGCGCGCATCGGACGGAGGGTCGAGCGCCCTGCGCACGCGCTGGACCCGGCGCTCGGAGTTCGTCACCGTGCCCTCGGACTCGCACCAGGAGGCCGAGGAGGGGAAGACGATGTCCGCCATTTCCGCCGTCTGCGTCATGAAGATGTCCTGGACGACGAGGAAGTCGAGCCCGCCGAGCAGCCTGCGGGCGCGCCGGACGTCCGCCTCGGACGCCGCGGGGTTCTCCCCGATGACGTAGAGAGTGCGCAACTCGCCGCGCTCCATTCCCTCGAACATCTGCGTCAGATGCCAGCCGCGGTGCGGGTCGAGCGGAACACCCCACGCGGCCTCGAAGTGCGCCCGCGCCTCCACGTCGCGCTCGATGTCCTGGAAGCCGGGAAGCTTGTTGGGAATCGCACCCATGTCGCCGCCACCCTGGACGTTGTTCTGCCCGCGCAGCGGGTTCAGACCCGACCCGTAGCGCCCGACGTGCCCGGTGAGAAGACCGAGGTTGATGAGCGCAAGGACGTTGTCGACCGCGTTGTGATGCTCCGTGATGCCGAGCGTCCAGCAGATCATCGCCCTGTCCGCACGCGCGAACGCGTGGGCCGCCTCGCGGATCGCCTCCGCCGGGACACCGGTCAGGCGCTCCCCCTCCTCGAGCGTGAAGGGCTCGACCGACGCGGCATAGTCCCGGAAGCCCTCGGTCGCGCGCTCGATGAACGCCCGGTTGTGGAGGCCCGAGTGGATGATCTCCCGGGCCATGGTGCTCGCGAGCGCGATGTCGGAGCCCACGTCGAGCCCCAGCCACGCGTCGGCCCATTGCGCGGAAGACGTACGCCTCGGGTCGATCACGAAGAGGCGCGCGCCGGCGTGAACCCCGACGAGGAGGTGATGGAAGAAGATCGGGTGCGTGTCGCGGGCGTTCGAGCCCCAGAGAAGGATCACATCCGTCTCCTCGATCTCCTGATAGGACGACGTGCCGCCGCCCGCTCCGAACACCGTCGCCAGACCGACGACGCTGGGCGCGTGTCAGGTGCGGTTGCAGCTGTCGACGTTGTTCGTGCGCATCACCTGCCGCGCGAGCTTCTGAGCGAGGTAGTTCATCTCGTTCGTGGCCTTGGAGCACGAGAAGATCCCGAACGACCTCGTCGCGTCCGCCTGGCGCGCGCGGGCGAGGCCCAGGGCAGCGCGATCGAGAGCTTCGTCCCAGGACGCGGGGCGATGCTCGTCACCGTCCCGAACAAGGGGAGTTGTCAGCCTGCCTGTCTGCATCCGATCTCACCTCCTTCCGTCGATCTCCGTGCCCGGCACTCCGGGCCCGAAGACGTCATTGTACGGGGCGCGGGTCGCATGCCATCGGCCGAGGTGCCGCGACCGGGCTCACCGGGCACAACCCCGCGAGACACGGGCGCGAGCAGCGCACGGCGCATACGATGCGCCCATCGCAGCAGCAGTCGATAGGGAGCCCCGTGTTCTCGCGGAGATCATCTCGACCGTCGCCTCCTCGCTCGAGCTCGAGCAGGTCCTGGGCGCCGTGGTCCGCCTGCTCTCCGACGCGAGCGCCGTCCACGCCTGCTTCGTCTACCTGATCGAGGACGACGGCCAGCGCCTCGTCATGCGAGCGGCCTCCCAGCCGTTCGGACAGCTCGTCGGGCGGATCGCGCTGGAACGGGGAGAGGGCCTCGCGTGGTGGGCGGTCGAGAACCGCCAGCCCGGGTTCATCCGCGAGAACGCGCTGGTCGACCCCCGCTTCAAGTACGTCCCCGAGCTCGCCGAGGAGCGCTTTCAGTCGCTCGTGACGATTCCGATCCTCGCCAAGGACGGCAACCCGATCGGCGTGATCTCGCTGCATACGGAGGCACCGCGGGAGTTCACGCCCGCCGAGGTCGACACGCTCGTTTCGAGCGCCTCACTAGTCGCCGGGGCGATCGAGAACGCACGCCTGTATGCGGAGGCGCGCCTGCGCGTCAGCGAGCTCGAGCTTCTGACCGAGCTCGGCGAGACGATCGCGCGCGCCGAGACGCTCGACGACCTGCTCCCGGCGGTTGCGGCCCGATCCGTCGCCCTGCTCGACGCCGCCGCCTGCCACGTCTACCTGCTCGAGCCGGGCGGCGAGGAGCTGCGCCTGCGCGCCTCCTTCCCCACAGGCGAGGAGGCGCGGGCAACACTCGGCCTCTCCGAGGTCGGGCCCGAGCTTGCCCGCGCGGGCAGGTCGGCCAGGCTGACGGTCCCGCTCGTCGCCAACGACGAGCTGCTCGGGCTGCTCGAGGCGACCGAGACGTCGAAGATCGACCTTGCCCGTGCGGTCGCGAGCCAGGCGGCGGTCGCGATCAAGAAGATCGACCTGATCGAGCGGCTGACGGAGAAGAACCTGATCAAGGATTTCTTCGAGCAGCTCGCGTCCGGGGCGCAGCCGGGCAGCCTGGAGGAGCGGGCAGGTCGCCTCGGCTTCCAGCTCGGCGATCGGCACCTCGTCCTGGCGGCGACGCCACCGGACGACGGCCTCGAGAAAGCGCTCGCCTCGCTCGCCCCTGGCTCGCTGTTCGACCGCCGCGACGACTCGATGCGCGCGCTCCTGCGCGTCCAGGGCGGTCGCGACGAGTCGCTCGTGGACGGCGTGCGCCGGACCCAGCGGGAGCTCTCGCAGCCCGTCTCGATCGGGCTCTCGAGCTCCTGCCGGGATGCGCTCTCGTTCAAGGCCGGATTCGAGGAGGCGCAGCACGCTCTGCTCGGCGCCTCCGTGCTCGGCTCGAAGCCGGCGGTGATGAGCTACGAAGAGCTCGGCCCGTACAAGTACCTGCTGCGCATGTCGCTGGACTCGGGCGTGCGCGACCGCCACCGGGACGCGGCCGCCCGCCTCGCCGACTACGACAGCCGGCGCGCGACCGCCCTGCTCGCGACGCTGGAGGAGTACCTGCGCCGCCACGGCAACATCAGCGCGACGGCGGAGGCGCTCTACGTCCACCCGAACACGCTGCGCCAGCGCCTGCGGCGCATCCAGGAGCTGTCCGGCATCGACCTGCGCCGCGACGACTGGCTGATGGTCGAGATCGCCGTCAAGCTGGTGCGGCTCCAGCAGGCGCTCGGGACCGCCGGTAGCGACACACTCGGGCACGAAGCCGTGTGAGAAGTTGCCATCGGCCCCCACGACGCGGGCGCGATATCGTCCCCGGACTCGACCAGGAGGGACAGGTATCGATGGGCAGGACGATCGAGGAGATCCGGCGCGAGTCGGAGGAGCGCGGGATCGAGTTCTACTTCGCGCAGTTCGTCGACATGTACGCGCGCCCGAGCGCGAAGCTGATCCCGGCGTGGAACCTCGACGACTTCGTCGAGAACGGCGCCGGCTTCGCGGGCTTCGCCGCCGGAGAGATCGGGCAGGTTCCGAGCGACCCGGACATCGCGGCGATCCCTGACCTCGACTCGTTCACCCCCGTTCCCTGGCAGCCCGGCCTCGCGCGCTTCGCCTGCGACATCACGGTCGAGGGCGAACCCTGGCCCTACGACCCACGCACGATCCTGAAGAACATGCTGGCGAAGGCGAAGGCAAAAGGGTACGAGTTCAAGATCGGGCTCGAGCTCGAGTACTTCTTGATCCGACAGCGCGAGGACGGGTCGATCGAGATCGCCGACACGCTCGACACGCTCGAGAAGCCCTGCTACGACCTGCGCGCGCTGACGCGCAACTACGACTTCCTGACCACCGTCTCGAAGTACGTGAACGGCCTCGGCTGGGGCAACTACGCGAACGATCACGAGGACGCGAACGGCCAGTTCGAGCAGAACATCACGTACGCGGATGCGCTCGTCTCCTGCGACCGCGCGATCTTCTTCCGTTACATGATCCACGCGCTCGCCCAGCAGCAGGGGCTGCTCGCGACGTTCATGCCCAAGCCGTTCTCGAGCCTGACCGGCAACGGCTGCCACTTCCACATGTCGCTCTGGAAAGACGGCGAGAACGTGTTCCTGGGCGGATCCGACCCGCGGGGGCTCGGTCTCTCCGAGACCGGCTACCACTTCACCGGCGGCCTCCTGAGGCACGCCCGCGCCTACAGCGCCGTGACCGCACCCACCGTCAACAGCTACAAACGGCTCAAGGTCGGCACGACGACGAGCGGCTCGACGTGGTCGCCGGTCTGGGTCAGCTACGGCTACAACAACCGCACCCAGATGCTGCGGATACCAGGCCCCGGCCGGATCGAGGATCGCACGATCGACGGCTCCTGCAACCCGTACCTCGCCGCCGCGGCCGTGCTCGCTGCCGGCCTCGACGGGATCGAGAGCCGGATCGACCCGGGCGAGCCGAACACGGAGAACCTCTACACCATCCCCTACGACGAACTGCGGGGACGGGGGCTCGAGACGCTGCCCGCGAACCTGCTCGAGGCGACACACGAGCTCAAGCGCAGCGAGGTGCTGCGGGAGGGCCTCGGGCGCTGCGCGAACGAGGACTACGTCGACTACTTCATCCGCGTGAAGCGCGACGAATGGGACCGCTATCACGAGCAGGTCACTCCCTGGGAGATCCGGGAGTATCTGACGCGGTTCTGACCGCGGCGCGAGCGCGCCGCGCCGGAGGCTGATATGTGCGACCGCTCCACATACGGCGGGGCGCGATGTGGGGCGGTTGGCGGTTGCGCGAGGCCAAAAAAGGCAATACTGTTGCCCTGAGGGCTATAAGCACGCCATGTCGTTCCTGCTCACCTGCCCGCACTGCGGCCCCCGAGAGGTGGAGGAGTTTCGCTGCGCGGGCGAGGTCACGACCCGCCCAACGGAGCGGCCGGGCCTGCGCGAGCTGAACGAGTACGTGTTCTTCAAGAACAACGTGGCGGGAGTGCATCGCGAGTGGTGGTACCACCGCCACGGCTGCGGGACGTGGTTTCTCGCGGAGCGGGACACGACCACGAACCGGGTGGTCAGAACGGAGCTGCCGGCGTGAGGCTGCCGCCCCGCGAGCACGAGCTGATCGATCGCTCGAAGACCGTCACGTTCACGTTCGAGGGCGAGCCGGTGCGCGCGTTCGCAGGTGACACGATCGGCTCGGCGCTCTTCGCCGCGGGCCGGCGGGTATTCGGCCGCAGCTTCAAGTACCACCGGCGCCGGGGGTTGCTCTGCTGCTCGGGCCAGTGCCCGAACTGCATGATGACCGTGGATGGCGTGCCGAACGTGCGCGTCTGCGTGCGGCCTCCGCGCGAAGGGACCGTCGTGAAGGCGCAGAACGTCGTCGGCTCCCTCGACCGGGACCTGATGGCGGTGACGGACAGGATCGGCGGCCCGTTCACCCCCGTCGGCTTCTACTACAAGACGTTCATCCGGCCCCGCTGGGCCTGGCCGTACTACGAGAAGTTCCTGCGCAACGCGGCCGGCCTCGGCAAGCTCGACCCGCACGTGACCGAGCGACGGCGCGTCGACCACGAGCACGCCCACGCCGAGGTGCTGGTCGTCGGCGGAGGCCAATCCGGCCTCGAGGCTGCACTCGCGCACGCCCGCGCGGGGCGCCAGGTCGTCCTGATCGACGAGGGCCCGGAGCCGGGCGGCCACCAGCTGGCCAACCGCGAGCGGATCATGACGATGCGCTCCCTCGCCGCGGAAACGGCCCAGGCCGGCGTCGAGATCCTCCCGTTCGCACGCGCGATCGGGCTGTACGAAGGCAACCTCGTCCCGGTCGACCGCGGCAGCACGCTGGTCAAGTTCCGTGCCGAGACGGTCGTCGCAGCCACGGGCACGCTCGAGCAGCCGCTCGTGTTCGCGGGCAACGACCTCCCGGGAGTGATGCTCCCCGCCGGCGCGCGCCGGCTCGCGAACTACTGGTCGCTGAGGCCCGGCGAGCGCGCGGTCGTCCTCACCGTAGACGACCGGGGCGTCGAGACGGCACGCGAGCTCGAGGCGGCCGGCGTGGAGATCGCCGAGGTCGTCGACTACCGCGAGCGCGTGCCGCGCTCGGTGGTCGCGAAGGGTCGCAAGCAGGTTCGGTCGCTGACCGTCGACGGCAAGCGCTTCGACTGCGACCTCGTCGTCATGTCCGGGAGCCCGCAGCCAAATTACGGCCTGCTCGCCCACGCTCGCGCGCGCGTCGAGTTCGACCCGGGACGCGGGATCTTCGTCCCCGTGGAGCTGCCCCCGGGCGTCGAGGTCGCCGGCGAGGCGTCGGGGGACGTCGGCAGCCCCGCGGTCCCACCCCCGTCGCACGGCGAGGGCGAGGGCAAGTCGATCGTCTGCTTCTGCGAGGACGTGACGACGAAGGATTTCAAGGATGCGGTAGCGGAGGGATTCGACTCGATTCAGCTCGCGAAGCGCTACACGACCGCGACGATGGGGCCGTGTCAGGGGCGCCTGTGCCACCTCAACGCGGTTCGGGTGGCCGCCCGCGAGACCCGTACCGACGAGGGCACGATCGGGACGACGACCGCGCGCCCCCCGACCTCCCCGGTGTCGATGGGGCTGCTCGCCGGCCGACCGCACGAGGCCGCCAAGCGCACGTCCATGCACCACCGCCACAAGGACATGGGGGCGACGGTCTTCTGGACCGGAAGCTGGCGGCGGCCGCACTCCTACTCGGCCGACCCGCAAGCGGAGGTGCGCGCGGTGCACGAGTCGCTCGGCGTGATCGACGTCTCGACGCTCGGCAAGCTCCTCGTCAAGGGCCCGGACGCGGGCGCGTTCCTCGACCGCCTCTACCCGAACCGCTTCTCCGACCTCAAGGTCGGGCGGATCCGCTACGGGGTGCTCACGAACGACGCCGGACGGATCTTCGACGACGGTACCGTGGCCCGCCTGGCCGATGACGAGTTCTACGTCACGACGACGTCGACCGGTGCCGACGGCGTGTTCCAGTGGTTCGAGTGGTGGAACGCGGTCTGGCACATGGACGTCGAGCTCGCCAACGTCACGGGCGCTGTCGCCGCGGTCAACGTGACGGGGCCGAACGCGCGCAAGCTGATGGAGAGAGTCTTCGACGGCGATGTCGGAAACGAGGCGTTCGCCTACCTCGACGCGAAGCGCGGCCACGTGGCCGGCGTTCCCGCCCTGATCCTGCGGATCGGCTTCGTCGGGGAGCTCGGCTACGAGCTCCACTTCCCGAGCCCCCACGGCGAGCACGTCTGGGACGCGCTGTTCGAGCACGGCGCCGAGTGGAACGCGACCCCGTTCGGCCTGGAGCCGCAGCGGATCCTGCGGCTCGAGAAGACGCACATTCTGGTCGGACAGGACACCGATGCCGAGTCGAACCCGCTCGAGGCCGCGATGCCGTGGATCGTCAAGCTCGACAAGGACGACTTCATCGGCAAGTGGGCGATCGAGCACGTCCAGGAGCGCGGTCTGCGCTCGCTGCTCGTCGGGTTCGAGGTGCCGAGCGGACGGATGCCGGTCGAGGGCGCGCAGGTCGTCGTCGGCGGCAAGTCCGCCGGGCGGGTCACCAGCGTGCGCTACAGCGAGCAGGTCGGGAAGGTGATCGGGATGGCGATCGTCCCGATCGACCTCTCCGGGGAGGGCACGACCTTCGAGATCAGAATCGGCGGAGAGCTCGACCAGGCCGTCGTACGCACGCAGCCGTTCCACGACCCGGAGGGGGCGAAGCTGCGCTCGTGAGCACGCTCGACTTCCTCAGCCCCGACCGCGCTCGCGCCGATCTCGGCTTCGCGCCGCTCCTGCGCTCGTCGCTCGAGCGCGCGCAGCGGGAGCGCGGAGCGACGTTCGAGGAGCGCGACGGCTGGCTCGTCGCGGCCTCCTTCCCGGGCGAGGCCGAGCGGCTCGCGAGCGTCGCGCTCGTCGACCTCTCCCATCTCGGAAAGGTCGAGGTACGCGGCACCGGCGAGGCCGAGCAGAGCAGGGACGTGCTCGCGTGGTACCGGATCCGTCCCGACCGCTCGCTCGTCCTGACCGCGTACCGCGACGTGTTCCTGACCCGCTCGACGCTCGCACGGCACTTCCCGCTGGCCCTCGATCAGACGGCCGCGCTCGGGATCCTCGCGCTCGTGGGGCCGCAGGCAGCGCGGGTGCTCGGTCGCCTCACACACCTGTGCGAGCTGCCCGCGAGCGGCATGGTCTCGCACGTGCCCGCCCACCTTCTCGATCGGGACGCGAACGGCATCTGGATCGTCTTCCCCCAGGAGTACGGCCACTACCTGTACGAAGTCGCCCTCGACGCCGCCGAACCGCTCGGCGGCGGTCCCGCGGGCGCCGACGCGATCGAGGTGCGCAGACAGTGAGAGACATCTTCTTCAAGAAGAAGATGTGGCGACGCCACGAGCTCAAGCCGCGCTACGACGTGGTCATCATCGGTGGCGGCGCCCACGGGCTCGCAACCGCCTACTACCTCGCCAAGAACCACGGAATCACGAACGTCTGCGTGCTCGAGAAGAGCTACATCGGCGCGGGCGGCTCGGGTCGCAACACCACGATCATCCGCTCCAACTACCGGACGCCGGAAGGAGCGGAGTTCTACCGGGACAGCGTGAAGCTTTACGAGCACCTCGCGCAGGACCTCGACTTCAACCTGATGTTCTCCCAGCACGGCCACCTGACCCTGGCGCACTCCGACCGCGGCATGGTCGTGTCCGCCGAGCGCGCCGAGGTAAACCAGCTGCTCGGGATCGACAGCCGCGTGGTCGGTCGCGACGAGGTGATGGAGATCTGCCCGCAGATCCACCTCGACGGCGCCTTCCCGGTCTACGGCGCCCTCTATCACCCCCCGGGCGGAGTGATCCGCCACGATGCCGTGGTCTGGGGCTACGCGCGCGGCGCCGACCGCGGCGGGGCGGAGATCCACCAGGGGATCGAGGTGACGGGCATCGACGTCTCGAACGGCAGGGCCACTGGCGTACAGACGAGCCGGGGCCCGGTCGCCGCCGGCACGGTGATCGCCTGCACCGCCGGCTGGTCGACCCAGCTCGCGGCGATGGCGGGCGTCAAGCTCCCGATCTGGACGACGATCCTCCAGGCGTGCGTGACCGAGCCCGTGAAGCCGTTTCTCGACGTGATCATCGTCTCCGGCCAGCTGCACATCTACATCTCGCAGACCGACCGCGGCGAGTTCCTGATGGGCTCCGGCGTCGAGCCCTACCCGACGTTCTCGTTCACGAGCACGTTCGGCTTCATCGAGGAGCTGTCCAAGCACATGCTCGACCTGTTCCCGCAGCTCGCGAGCACCCGGATCCTGAGGCAGTGGACGGGTCTCTGCGACATGACCCCCGACTTCAGTCCCGTCATGGGTCTGACCGAGGTCGACGGCTTCGTCGTCGACTGCGGCTGGGGCACCTATGGCTTCAAGGCGACGCCGATCGTCGGCACCACGCTCGCCGAGCTCGTCGCGACGGGCACGACGCCGCGCCTGATCGAGCCGTTC
This sequence comes from Thermoleophilia bacterium, assembly GCA_023382435.1. Lineage (GTDB taxonomy): Bacteria > Actinomycetota > Thermoleophilia > Gaiellales > Gaiellaceae > JAHDVS01. Next base: position 12,683 of record JAHDVS010000025.1, on the reverse strand, counting down.
AAGCTCGAGCGCTTCTACACGGATACGCTTGTCTCCGAGGCGGCCGCCGCCTCTGTCACCCACTGACGGACGGGATGCCCTCGCGCCGCGAACGCAGGGACGGTGCCCGTTCGGTCCGATCGACGTAGGGGCCGGACGCCCCGCCCACCGGAGGAGATGCGAATGGCCACGAAAGTCCCCTCGAATCTCGAGATCGCCCAGGCCCACACGCTCGAGCCGATCGCCGACATCGCGGCGCGCTACGGGCTCGGGCCCGACGACTACGATCCGTACGGCAAGTTCAAGGCGAAGGTCGACCTCTCGCTGCTCGACCGGCTGGCCGGCACCCCGGACGGGAAGCTCGTGTGCGTCACGGCGATCACCCCGACGAAGGCGGGCGAGGGGAAGACGACGACGTCGGTCTCGCTGACGCAGGGCCTCGGCAAGATCGGCCGACGGCCGGTGCTCTGCATCCGCGAGCCGTCGCTCGGGCCGGTGTTCGGGATCAAGGGCGGCGCCGCGGGAGGCGGGTACGCCCAGGTCGTGCCGATGGAGGACCTGAACCTCCACTTCACCGGCGACATCCACGCGATCGGAGCCGCGAACAACCTGCTCGCGGCGGCGCTCGAGGCGCACGTGCTGCACGGCAACAAGCTCGGGATCGACCCGCTCACGATCGGCTGGCGGCGCTGCCTCGATGTCAACGACCGCGCGCTGCGCCAGATCGTGCTCGGGCTCGGCGGCCGCGCTAACGGCTACCCGCGCGAGAGCGGCTTCGACATCACCGCCGCCTCCGAGGTGATGGCGATCTGCGCCGTCGCGGCCGACCTCGCCGATCTCCGGCGGCGGCTCGGCGCGATCACCGTCGGTTACACGTACGAGGGCGAGCCCGTCGTCGCGGAGCAACTGAAGGTGGCGGGGGCGATGGCCGTGCTCCTGAAGGAGGTCCTGAAGCCGAACCTGATCCAGACGCTCGAGGGTCAGGGGTGCTTCATGCACTGCGGGCCGTTCGGCAACATCGCGCACGGGAACTCGTCGCTGATCGCCGCCAAGGTGGGGGTCAAACTCGGGGACATCGTGATCACCGAGGGCGGTTTCGCCTCCGACCTCGGCATGGAGAAGTTCCTCCACATCGTCTGCCGGCTCGGAAACCTGCGTCCGCACGCTGTCGTCGTCGTCACCACCGTGCGCGCGCTCAAGCACCACGGCGACGACCCGGACGGCGGGCTCGACGCGATCGAGCGGGGCTCCGCGAACCTGGGTCGACACATCGGGATCGTGAAGGAGTTCGGACTCAAGCCGGTCGTCGCCGTCAACCGCCGCCCGGAGGACACCGACGAGGAGTGCGAGCTCACGCGCAGGCTCGCGCTCGACTACGGCGCCTACCGGGCCGAGCTGAACGAGGCGTACGAGAAGGGCGGTGACGGAGCTGTCGTGCTGGCCGAGGCTGTCGTCGACGCGTGCGAGCAGCCGAACGAGTTCGACTTCCTCTACGCGCTCGACGCGCCGATCGCCGACAAGATCGAGGCGATCGCGAAGCGGGTGTACCGCGCCGACGGGGTTCACTTCCTGCCGGCCGCGCTCGAGAAGATCGACCGCTACACGAAGGACGGTCTCGACACGGTGCCGATCTGCATGGCGAAGACGCACCTCTCGATCTCCCACGACCCCGGGCTCCTGAACGCCCCCACGGGCTTCACGCTGCCGGTGCGTGACCTCCGCGCTTACACCGGCGCCGGCTGGATCGTGGCGCTGTGCGGCGACATGCAGACGATGCCGGGCTATGGCGTCAGCCCCGCCTTCCACAACGTCGACATCGACGAAGAGGGCCGCACGGTCGGGCTGTTCTAGAGGAGGAGGGCTGGTGCCGGGCTCGTGCCTGGCACCCCGCTGCCGAGACGTCAGTAGGGTGGTGGCGCTCCGATCCCTTCGAGCACGAACGCCCGGAAGCGCCCGCCCGTAGAGGGGCGGCCGCGAGACGGCCGCCCCCGCGGAGTCAGCTCAGAGAGATCGAGACCGCGTGAGTCGCGGGCGAAGCGGCGGCGGACGCACCGTTCACCGCAGCACGGAGCTGATCCTGCCAGTCGGCGGAGTGACGCTCCTTGCAGGTCGGGCACGCCTGCAGCTTCCCGTACGGGCCCGCATCGAGATGGCCCCAGTGGCCGCGGGAGAGCAGGCCGTCAGCCTGCTTGCGACCGCAGAGGCGACACGTCAGGTACAGCGCCATTCGTTCGGTGTTCCTCCTTCAGTTCGCTTCCGTCCTACCGTACTACCAGGGCCCGATGAAGGACCCGCTCGGGTGGGTGAGGAGAATGATGACCACGACCACGATGCAGACGACCGAGAAGAGAAGCAGCGCGGGCGCGATCCACTTGAGGTGCGTCTGCATCGGCGGGAACTCGATCTGCTTGTCGCGAGGGAACGCCATCGGTTTCCTCCTAGTCCCCGGAGCTTGCGGCCCGAAGGTGTTCGGCCTGGTGGGTGAGCTTGCGGTGCTCGGTGACGACCCATCCGATCAGAGCGGCCACCATGAGCAGGATTCCGAGCGCTGTCAGGACGAACGTCCCCGTCAGGTCGCCGCCCTCCGAGCCGGTGGTCGGCCCGAACGTCCAGAACGTCGTGATCGCCGGGTCGAGGGTGCCGTCCCCGAGGTACCACGCGTCGTACGGGAAACTGTCGATCATCGCGCCACCCCCTTCCTAGTCGCCGCCGACTTTGACGCCCGGCCGGCCGCCGTTCAACTGGTTGTACGCGTCGAGCAGGATCGGGGCGGCCTCGACCTCCTCCCCGTCCGGCAGCACGATCGTCTCGGGCAGCCGCTCGAATTCGGGGTAGAAGTCCTGCTGGAACTCCGCCATGTCGAGGCCCTCGAGCTCCACCTCGGGCGGAACTCGCAGCAGGTTGGCCTTCTTGAGCAGCCAGCTCGCGATGTAGCCGGGCAGGAACGCGAGCGGGAAGAAGGCCAGCATGCCGATCAGCTGGCCGCCGAACGACGATTCGACGCTGTTCAGCCCCGTCGGGAACCCGCCGCCGAAGATACCGACGAGCAGGACCCCGTAGAAGCCGCACACGCCGTGCACGGCTACCGCCCCGACGGCATCGTCGATGCGCAGCTTCTTCTCGATGTAGCCGCCAGCCCAGACGGCGAGCAGGCCGCCCGAGAACGCGAGGATGTAGGCGAGCGAGGGGTGGTAGATGTCGGCACCGGCCGAGACCGAGATCACGCCCGCGAGGCCGCCGGACAGTGTCCAGAACGGGTCGCCCTTGCTCGCGAACCAGCCGCCGGTGAAGCCGCCCGCGAAGCCGATCGTGATCACCATCCCGATCGTCCCGAGGGTTGACGGAGACAGGTAGATGTTGAGCCAGCCGGGACTGATGGTCGAGAGGATCACGAGGCAGGCGGCGTAGAAGCCGTAGAACCCCGTGAAGATCATCATCAGGCCGGACAGGGTCATGTGCGTGTTGTGGGGCCTGAACGCCCTGGCTCTGCCCTCGCGGTCGTACTTGCCGATCCGCGGGCCCAGGTTGAGGAGCACCCCGAGCGCGAACGCGCCGGCGACGCCATGGACGACGAGCGAGGCGATCGCGTCGTGGAAGCCGTAGTTCGTGACCAGCCAGCCACCGGCGCTCCAGCCCCAGGCGGCGTCCATGATCCAGACGCCCGACCCGAGCAGCACGGTCAGGATCAGGTAGGCGGACACGCGGATCCGCTCGATCACCGCTCCGGACATGATCGAGCCGGTCGTCCAGGAGAAGAGCAGGAACGCGAGGAAGAAGACGAGCGTGATGTGGTCGGTCAGGTTAGGGCCCATCTGGTCGGCCCACGGCGACGTCATGCCGCAGAAGCCGGGGAACTCCGGATCCGGGCCGGCGTGTCCCTGCGCGGGGCCGCCGTGCTCGAAGCAGCCGTAGATGTACCAGCCGAAGTAGTAGAAGCTCGGCGTCACGACGGCGATCGTGAGGATGTTCTTGGTCGCCGTGGACATGATGTTCTTACGCCTCGACGTCCCGGCCTCGTACATCATGAAGCCGACGTGAATCAGCCACATGATGACGACGGTCCAGAAATAGAACGTCTCGCCGAGGATGGCGGAGTCGAGGCTGATCTTGTCCGAGAGCTCGGCGATCTGCTCCTCCACCGTCTGGGCGAGCGCGGATAGAACCGACGCGAGCACGTCCACGAGCGCGACCTCCCCCTGGTTATCCATCGGCCTACAGCGTCGCTAACATCGTCCGGGGCCAAGGCTACGACCCCGGTCGGACGGCTCCAAGGTTCGAGGGCAACATCGTTTCGACGCTCAAAGTGTCGAAACCTCCATAGATGCACACGGCGGGCAACCGCCCGCACGGCTCAGTCAGCAGACTTGCGAATCTCGGCGATCTCACCCGAGCGCGCATCGACCACGACCACGGTGACGTTCTCGAGTCGGCCGTCCGGCCGCTGCACGGAAAGCGAGACCGCCCAGAATGAATTCGATTGTAAGCCACGCTTCATCAAACGAACCTGGACGAGGTTCGGCTCGAACTCGACGACGTCCTTCGCGATCGCGATCGCGTCTTCCCGACTCAGTTCGGCGTCGACCTTCCCGCAACTGCGGGCGACGAGAACCGCAGCCAGGAGGGCGACCACGAGGATCAGCGCCTTCCCGAGCGGGCGGTCTCTAAGCCCGCGCCCGGTTTCTCCGACGGAAGGCACCGTAGACCCTCAGGGCGAGATAGCCCGGGAAGTGGATGAGGAAGACGACGGAGAGCCACCAGAACCACCATTTCCAGTGGGGCCGAAGCTCGCGCAACTCGATCACGGCCAGGTACATGGCGACGGCGAGCGTCAGCAGCATGATCGGCAGGGCGCCGGGCGCGTCGCGGAAGACGAGGACGAACAGCACGGTGTGGCCATGGTGAGCGAAGCGGCCGCGGGTTGCAAGGCATGTCGGCGCACCGAGCGTCAGAATCTGGCGCCGTGACGACGAGAGAAGTGGTCCTCACGTTCGCGCTCGTGCTCGGCGCGGGCCTCGTCGCGGAGATCGTCGCCGACCTGACGCGCCTGCCGCGCATGATCTTCCTGCTCCTGGCGGGCACGCTGCTCGGACCGTCCGTCGCGGGGCTCGTCGACATCCCGCTCGATTCGGTGGCGGCCGAGCTGGCGCTGACCCTCGGTGTCTCGGTGATCCTCTTCCACGGCGGCCTCGGCCTGTCGCTCGACGTGTTGCGCCGGGTGGCGCTCGGCCTCGGGCTGCTCGTCGTCCCCGGTGTGCTCCTGACGGCCGTGATCTGCGGCGCCGTCGCGACGGCGGTCTTCGACGTGCCCCTGGAGGTCGGAATCCTGATCGGCGCGGTGCTGGCGCCGACCGATCCCGCGATCCTGATCCCGCTGTTCGAGCGCCTCGGGGTGCGCGCCAAGGTATCCCAGACGATCGTCGCGGAGTCGGGGTTCAACGACCCGATCGGAGCCGTGCTCGCGCTGGCAGTCGCCGGCATCGTCCTGCACGGCTGGAACGGCCTCGGCGAGCCCCTGGGCGAGCTCGCGACGGAGCTCGTGATCTCGACCGCGCTCGGCGCCTTTTTCGGGGTCACCCTCTCGTTCGTGCTCTCGAGCCGGCGCTCGGGGATCTGGCGGGAGTCCGCCGCGCTGGCGACCATTGCCCTGATCGCAACCGATTACTTCATCGAAGACTCGGCCGGGGGCAGCGGCTACCTCGGCGTCTTCCTGGCCGGCGTGATCATTGCCAACATGGGCAAGCTGCGGCTCGGAATGCACGGCCGCCACGAGGCGGAGCTGCGCCTCGTGATCGAGCGACTCGCGGAGGTCATGGTCATCGTCATCTTCATCATCCTGGGCGCCGCGCTTCCCTGGAGCGGAATCGCGGCCTCCTGGGCCCCGGCGCTCGCCGTCCTCGCCACTCTCATGTTCGTAGCCCGGCCGCTGGCGGTGCTGACGTGCCTCCTGCCCGATCGTCGCGCCGCCTGGACCCGCGAAGAGCTCGCTTTCCTGTGCTGGACGCGGGAGACCGGAGTCATGCCGGCCGCGCTGGCAGGGCTGATGGTGACGCTGGAGGTTCCGCATGCCGAGCTCGTCACGGTCACGGTCGCGCTGGCGATCATCGTCACGCTCCTCGTCCAGTCCACGACGAAGCGCTCTCTGGCGCGACGCCTCGGCCTCGTCGATTCGCGGTCAGACCGGCTCCCGGGGTAAGATCGCCGCGCTTTCCGGGGCCGCTCTCCGTCCGGAGATCGTCCTTCCTCGACCACCGGCGCTGTGGAGATAGCCCTTCAGAGCCTGATCTTCGTCGGCAGCCTCGGTCTCGCGCTGATCGCGAGCGACCAGGCTGTCGCGTACACGCGCGCCCTGGCGGCCTCCGTCGGCGCCCCCGCGTTCGTGGTCGGCGTCGTCCTGGTCTCGATCGGCACCGACCTCCCGGAGATCGCGAACTCGATCTCCGCCCACGTCCAGGGCAAAGGAGACGTCAACGTGGGCGACTCGGTCGGGTCGACACTGACCCAGTACACGCTCGTACTCGGCCTGTTTCCGCTCATCGTCCCGGTGATCGCGATCGGCCGTCGGCAAGTCGGCGTGATCAGCGTGCTGACGATGACCGGGCTTGCGATCACCATCGGCTTCGTCGCAGACGGCTGGCTGGCACGGTGGGAGGGGGCCGTACTCATCGCCGCCTGGGCCGTGTTTACGTGGCTCGTGGTCCGCTCGCTCCCCGCGCTGCCCGCCGACGAGCCGCCGGCCGTGCGCCTCACGCGCAGGCCGGCGATGGTCGGTGTCGTCTTGGCCACGCTCGCCGTCGTGGGCTTCGGCGCCACGTTCGCGGTACGGGCACTCGTGCGGATCGCGGAGATCGCCGGTGTACCCGAGTTCGTGATCGCGTTCTTCGGCGCCTCGCTCGGGACGTCCGCCCCCGAGATCGTGGTCGACTTCACCGCGCTGTTGCGTGGGGCTCCGGGCATCGCCCTGGGCGACGCGCTCGGCAGCTCGCTCGTCGACTCGACGCTGTCGATCGGCGCCGGGCCGCTCGTCGCCCCCGCAGCGGTGACGCCCCGGCTCGCGATCGCGGGAAGCCTGTACGGCATCGTCGCGATCGGCGTCGTGGGGCTCCTGCTCGCGAAACGCAGACGCCACGACCGCTGGAGCGGGCTCGTCCTGGTCGGGCTCTACGCGGCCGCATACGTCGTCCTACTCGGGACGGGCGAATAGGCCCGCGATGCTACGACCAGGGGTACGGCGAGCTCGAGGCCGGGTGGAGGTCACCGGTCTCGAAGCGCTCGAACCGGAACGGATGGAGCAGGCTCGAGTGGTCGCCGCAGACGACCTTTGCGACCTCGCGACCGACCCCGATCATCTTGTAGCCGTGGTTCGAGTCGAAGATCCCGTAGGCGTTCGGCTTGACGTAGTCGAAGACGGGGAAGTTGTCCGCGGTGAAGGCGCCGACGCCACCGGAGCGGGCGAGCTTGTAGAGCGGACGGCAACCCTCGAAGCGGCTCATCGCGTGGGAGAGGGCGGCGCACCACATGTCCGGGAAGTCGGGATCGACGTCCGTCGTCTGCGGGTAGGGGTCGAGCTCGAGCTCGGTGCCGACCTCGAGCGGCGACGCGCCGCCCTGCACGCCGTGCTTGTCCTGCTTGAAGTAGACCCCCCAGAGCTCGTCGGTCACGAGCTTGCCGTCGTCCGTCACGAGCGGCGCGTCCGAGTCGAGATGGATGACCGGAGGCATCGAGCCGTCGGGCAGCGAGAACAGCTTCGGCTCGACCCTGATCTCGCCCTCCTGCAGGTTCCAGTACGTCCACATCGGCCGGCCCTCGATCATCTCGCCGGTGGGCGTGTGAACGTCGATCGCCTGCGGCAGCTCGAGCATCGCCCACAGCTGCTTGGCCCAGGGCCCGGGCGCGATCACGACCTGCTCGCCGACTGCGATCGTGCCCTGGCTCGTGATCGCCGCGACGATCGAGCCGTCGGCGGCGAACTCGAACGCCTTGACCTCGACACCCGAGTGGATGCGCACCCAGCTCTGCTCGCATTTCGTTGCCAGGCCCATGATCGAGTCGACGTTGTAGGCGAAGCCACCCTGGTGCTCGTGCAGACAGGCGGTCACGCCGCGCGCTCGCCAGTCCGGGAACAGCTCCTTCATGTGCTCGGCCACCGCCCGCTCGCCGACGATCAGCTCGGAGCGGTAGCCGATCCGCTCCTGGCGCTCGAACGTCGCCGCCAGGTCGGACTCCTGGCAGGCGGCGCCGAGCGCGACGTAGCCCACGCCGTGGTAGCGGTAGGCAGCGGGGTCCGACTCCCAGACCTCGACGCAGGCCTGCATCAGCTCGGACATGGCCGGCTGGAAGTAGTTGTTGCGCACGACGCCGCAGGCGATGCCCGATGCGCCGGCCCCGGGGCTGTGCTTGTCCACCACGACGATGTCGGACCCGGCGCCGAGCCCGCGGGCCTCCAACTCCTTCGCCAGGTGGTAGGCCGTCGAGAGCCCGTGGATGCCGGCGCCGATCACCAGATAGGGAGTGGATGCGGGAAGCGTCATCTGTTTATTGCCTCCTCGGCAATACCATGTCAAAATCGACGGTGACACCTTACCATGTCCCGTACCGGTCAACCATCCATGCGCCACGTCGCCGCCGTCCAGCGAGCGATCGCTGTCCTGGACGCGCTCGCAGCGGGGCCCCCCGAGCTCGGCACGAACGAGATCGCCAGACGGACCGCGATCAACCCGAGCACGGTCTCGCGCCTGCTCGCGACGCTGGCGGAGGCCGGGTTCGTCGAGCACGTGGCTGGCACCGGCCGCTACCGCCTGGGCCTGCGGCTGCTCGAGCTCGGAAACTCTGTCCTCTCCCGGCTCGATCTGCGCGAGATCGCGCGCCCTCACCTGACCGCTCTCGTCGCGGAGACCGGCGAGTCCGCCACGCTCTCCGCCCCCGGGGAGCACGAGGCGATCACCGTGGACTTCGCGCAGAGCACGGCGTCGGTCCAGTACGTCGCCCGCTTGGGGCGCCCCAGCGTCGCGCACGCCACCGCCGTCGGGAAGGTCTTCCTCGCCAACGGCGGCAAGCTCCCCGGCGGTCCCCTCCCCGCGTACACGCCACGGACGATCACGGATCGCAAGGCGCTCGCGGCCGCGGTCGCTCTCGTCGCGGAACGCGGCTTCGCGGAGGCTCTCGGAGAGCGCGAGAGCGATCTCAACGCCGTCGCCGCACCCGTCTTCGGGCAGCACCGGGAGCTCGTGGCCATCCTCGGAGTGCAGGGCCCGGCCTCCCGGTTCGGTCATCCGGAAATGGAGGCTGCGGTACGCCGGCTGCTCGGGCACGCCACGGCGATCTCAGAGCAGCTCGGGTACGCGGCGGAGCCCGCCCGGGCCTGATATACACCGGTTCATGAGCGACGAGATCGTGAGAACCGCGTTCGATCGTGTCCAGCGCGAGCTCGGCGGCGAGCTCGTGGACTGGGAGGGCTGGTACTGGCCGAACCACTTCGGCGACCCGCTCGCCGAGCATCACGCGATCCGCACGGCAGCCGGCGTCTGGGACGCTTCACCGCTTCGCAAGTGGGAGCTCGTCGGCCCCGATGCCCTCCGCGCCGCCGACCTCGTCTTCACGAACGACATGCTCGGGCTCGAGGTCGGGCAGGTCCGCTACGCGCCGTTCTGCGACGAGCGGGGCGCGATGCTCGGGGACGGAACCGTGTTTCGCTTCGCCGAGGACCGCTGCCTCGCCGTCACCGCCCTCGACTCGGACCTCGAGCACATGCGCGAGGTCGCAGCCGGCCTCGACGTCTCGATCGAGCCGAAGACCGCGGACATGCCCCAGCTCGGCGTCAACGGGCCGGCGGCGCGCGACCTGCTCGGGCCGCTGTGCAGCGCCGACCTCGGCGGCCTGCGCTATTTTCGCTTCTGGCCAGAGGCCGTGGCGCTCGGTGGGGTCCCGTGCTGGATCTCCCGGACCGGCTACTCGGGCGAGCTCGGCTACGAGCTCTTCTGCGAGCCGCGACACGCCGAGGACCTCTGGGCCGTGGTCACCGGCGCCGGCGCCCGCCCGTACGGGCTCGCCGCGGTCGAGACGGTCCGGATCGAGTCTGGCCTGATCTTCATCGGCTACGACTACACGCCGGGCGAGACCAGCCCCTACGACATGAGCCTCGACAAGCTGCTCCGGCTCGACAAGGAGTTCCGCGGCAGAGCCGCGCTCGCAGCCCAGGCCGCGGCGCCGGCAAACCGCTTCGTCACTCTCGCTGTCGACGGCGACGTGCCCGAGTACGGTGCGGCCGTGACCCGAGCCGGCGAGCCGGTGGGAACGCTGACGAGCCCGTGCGAGAGCCCGACGCTCGGGCAGGTGATCGGCCTCGCCGTCCTACGGGCCGACGTCGCCCGCGAGGGCGAGACGGTCGAGGTCGCCGCCGGCGAGGGCACCGCGCCCGCGACGGTCGCCCCGGTCCCGCTCTATGACACCGGAAAGAAGCGCCCGCGCGCGTAGGGGCGGACGCAACCGGACCCGGCGACCGAACCCGTGAAGGGGGGGTAATGACCTCCGGGGCGGGTCATGGACCCGCCCAACGGGCTATTCGGGCGTCAGCTTCCACGTGGGGCGGTCGCGTATCCGCTCGACGATGCGCGAGCGCCAGCGGGGAAGCACGAGGAAGTAGAGAGCGCCGAGACCGAGGATCACGAACACGAACAGGCCGAAGCTGTAGATGACCGCCAGCGGCACGAGCGTGCCGACGATGATCGCGGTGATGCCCCAGACGATCAGCCGGTAGCGGCGCAGGTCGCGCATCAACCCCCAGTACTCCTCGGCGGGAACCTGGGCCGTGTTCCAGGTCCGTCCGCACGCCGCGCACGTCCAGCGCTCGCCGTAGTGCACGGGCCTGGCATCGCCGCAGTCGCAGCGGATCGTGATCGGAACGCCGCGCACCCGGGCGATTGTACGCGAGCAAGGCCCCCCACCGGCCGATCGAGTCAAAGCCGCGCCATTTCCCTGAGGGCAATAGCGCGGCTTCCAGGGCAAGGTTTTCCTTGAACTGATCGGCACGGAGTGGTACGGTCGCGCCCACGCGACACGGCGTGGGTGAATCGTCCGGCTTCACGGGAGGGTGATGTGGCAGAAGCGGTGATCGAGGAACGGCAGCTCCTGAAGACGCTGCGCTGGTACGACGGGTTCGTGATCGCGCTCGCGAACCCGGGCTTCCTGCTCGGCTCGCTCGGCTACTCGGTGGGCGACCTGGGCGGCTGGGGAGCGCTGCTCCTCTGGGGCATCGCGGCGGTGATCGCGGTCTTCCTGAACACGATCTACTCCGAGATGGCGACGATGTTCCCGGACAAGAACGGGATGCCGCTGTACGCGAACGAGGGGTGGCGTAAGTACTCGACGCTCGTCGGGCCTATCTCCACCTTCGGCTACTGGATCGGGTGGTCGGTCGTGCTCTCCGTCAACGGCGTCTTCATCGGCCAGATCGTCCAGGGCGCCTGGTTCAGCGGCGAGCCGCTCGGCGGGACGTTCGACGGCGGCTACTTCTCGACCGGGAGCGCGAGCGTCGGCCTGCCGGCGCTGATCGCGGTCGGGCTGATCGTCGCCGTCTGGCTGTTCAACGTGTTCGGCGCCCGGATCGGGGTGATGTTCGGCTACGCCGCCGGCCTGCTCCTGATGGTGCCGCTGTTCGTGATGATGTTCATGAGCTTCATCAACGGCGACTGGTCGAGCGACAACCTCGCGTTCAAGCTCAACGACGGCCTCCCCTGGGGCGGCTGGCAGCTCGCCCTGATCTGGCTCTGGCTGATGTCCTGGTCGGCCTGGGGTGTCGACACGTGCGCCACGTTCGCGCCCGAGTACAAGGAGACCGTGAGGGACACGCGGCTGGCACTGCGCTCGGCGGCGCTGTTCTCGCTCGTCGTCTACACGGTGCTGCCGCTCGGGTTCGTGGGCGGTGGGGGCGAGGAGGCGATTGCAGCCTACGACTACGTGGGAGCGATGAACGCGATCGTCGGCTCGTCGGGCGCGACGGACTTCTTCGTCGTCTGCATCGTCGCCAGCTTCGTCATCACGATGAACACGGCCACGGCCGACGGCGGACGAGCGCTCTACGGCGTCGCGCGGGCGGGCCTGACGATCAAGCAACTCCAGACGCTGAACAAGTTCCACGTCCCGGGCACGGCGATGACGCTCGACATGGTCGTGAACATCCTGTTCGTGCTCTTCATCGGCAACATCTTCGGCATCCTCGCGGCGTCGAACCTGGGCTACGTCCTCTGCCACTTCTTCGCGCTGACCGGGTTCCTGCTGCTGCGACGTGACCGACCCGACTGGCCACGGCCGATCAGGCTCCCGTCGTGGATGCAGCCGGTGGCGGCCGTGCTCGCCGTCTACTGCCTCGTGATCACGTTCGTCGGCTTCGGCTGGTTCCAGAACGCGGCCGGGGGCTACGGCGGCACCAAGGAGAAGGTGATTGCCCTCGCCGTCCTGGCCGGCTCCGTGCTCCTGTTCTTCTTCCGCCGGATCGTGCAGGACAAGGAGGTGCCGCACTTCCGGGAGGAGACCCCGACCCAGCCCGCACCGGGCTACTTCGAGGAGCACGGCATCGTCGTGCCCTCCCGCACCCGGTAGGCACAGCGCTTTCGGGAGGCGTGGGGGGGGGGGGGGGGGCGGCCCCCCCCCCCCCCCCCCGCCCCGCCCCCGGCGCGCGGGCGCCCCCCCCCCCGGCCCGGCCCGCCCCC
>JAHDVS010000024.1 GCA_023382435.1 Thermoleophilia bacterium | reverse complement strand
GTAAGGCAGCGGGTTTTGGTCCCGTGACCGGAGGTTCGAATCCTCCCGCCCCAGCCATGACCTCCCTCCGATGACGACCACGCCACTCGCAGCCATCGTCATGGCTGGCGGCCTCGGCACCAGGATGAGGTCGAGCAGGCCCAAGCACCTGCACCTCCTGCTTGGCAGGCGGCTGCTCGACTGGGTTCTCGCGGCCGCCGGCCCGGTCGGAGCGTCCCCGTTCGTCGTCGTCTGCTCGCCCGGCACGCGGGCCGGGCTCGAACACACGCTTCCGCCCGGCGTGGCGCTCGCAGTCCAGGAGCAGCCGCGCGGAACGGGTGACGCCGTCGCCGCCGCGCGCGGCGCGCTCGGCAGCTTCGAGGGCGACGTGCTCGTGCTCGCCGGCGACACGCCGCTTCTGACGTCGGATCTGCTCGAGAGCCTCGTCGCCGAGCATCGCGCTGCGGGCGCGACCGTGACCGCGCTGTCGTTCGAGCCGGCCGACGCGGGTAGCTACGGGCGGATCGTGAGGGACCAGTCCGGGAGGCTTGCTGCGATCGTCGAGGCGCCGGACGCGGGCGCGACCGAGCTGGCGATCCGCGAGGTCAACTCGTCGATCTACGTGTTCCGGGTGCCGCAGCTCTGGGACGCGATCGAGCGGCTCGAGCCGCGCAACGCGCAGGGTGAGCTCTACCTGACCGATGCCGTCAGCCACCTCGCGGCGGCCGGCGGGACGGCCTGCGTGTCGAAGGCGCCCGACCCCGCCGCGGTGGAGGGCGTGAACACGCGCGTCGAGCTCGCGCGGGCGGCCGCTGTCCTGCGCGACCGGATTCTCGAGGGGCACATGCTGGCCGGTGTGACGGTCGTCGATCCCGCGACAACCTGGATCGAGCCCGGCGTCGTGATCGAGCCGGACGCGGTCATCCACCCGTTCACGATGCTCCGCGGCCGGACGCGGGTGGCAGCCGGCGCCGAGGTCGGGCCGCACGCCGTCGCTCTCGACGCCGAGATCGGCCCACGTGCGCTCGTGGGGCCGTTCTGCTACCTGCGGCCGGGGGCGACGTTGCGCGAGGGAGCGAAGGCAGGGACGTTCGTGGAGGTGAAGGGCTCGGTGATCGGCGAGGGCGCGAAGGTGCCCCACCTCTCCTACATCGGGGATGCGGAGATCGGCGCGGGCACCAACATCGGCGCGGGGGCGATCACCGCGAACTACCGGCCCGAGCTGGGCGAGGGCAAGCAGCGCACGGTGATCGGGCGCGACGTCCACACCGGCAGCCACAATGTGTTCGTCGCCCCCGTCGAGATCGGGGACGGCGCCTGGGTCGCGGCGGGATCCACGATCACGGAGGATGTGCCGCCGGGATCTCTGGCGATCGCGCGTGCGCGGCAGGTGACGAAGGAGGGGTACCGTGGGGGAGAGCGGCGTGACTGAGTTGACCATGCTGCCCGGGCTCGCGGGGCTCGACGGGCCGCGTCCCGCCGAGGCGCGGGGCCGCTGGCTCGAGCGTACCCCGACGCCCCGGCTGATGCTGTTTTCGGGCCGCTCGAACCCGGAGCTCGCGTCTCGGATCGCCGAGGAGCTCGGGCTCGAGCTGGGCGAGGTCGAGCTGAAGACGTTCGCGAACGGAGAGACGTACTGCCGCTACCTCGAGTCGATCCGCGGCGCTGATGTGTTCATCGTGCAGTCACCGGCCGGTGCGGGCACGAACGACCAGCTCGTGGAGCTGCTCGTGATGATCGACGGGGCCAAGCTCGCGTCCGCGCACCGGATCACCGCGGTTCTGCCCTGGTTTCCGTACTCGCGCCAGGACAAGAAGTCCGCGCCTCGCGAGCCGATCACGGCGAAGCTCGTGGCCGAGCTGCTCCAGAGCGCGGGCGTCGACCGGGTGCTCACGATGGACCTCCACGCCGGCCAGATCCAGGGGTTCTTCCGGATCCCCGTCGACCACATGACCGGGTTGCCCCTGTTTGCCCAGTACTTCCGCGACAAGGGCCTGTACGGCGAGCACGTCGTCTCCGTGTCGCCGGATCCGGGGCGGGCGAAGATGGCGCGGCGGTTCGGGGAGATGCTCGAGAGCGGCCTCGCGATCCTCAACAAGACCCGCCCGACCCACGACGTCGCGGCGGTCACCGAGGTGATCGGCGATGTGAACGGGAAGATCGCGATCATGGGCGACGACCTGATCGTCACGGGTGGCACCCTGCTTGCCGGCGCGCGGGCGCTGCGCGAGGCGGGCGCGAGCGCCGTCTACGCGTGTGCCACCCACGGGCTGTTCCCGGGGGACGCGCTGGCTCGGCTCGGCGCAAGCGAGCTCGTCGAGCTGGTCGTCACCGACACCGTTCCCGTCGACCCCATCAACCGCCCGGAAAAGCTGACCGTGCTCCCGGTGTCGCCGATCCTCGCCCGCTCGATCCAGAACGTCTTCGCCGAGGAATCCGTGTCGGCGATCTTCGCCGGACAAAACCAGCTCTTCTAACGGTGCCCGGCTACGGGCGAGCGCTTGCCTCGCGGCGCCACGGGGGGCGGTCGAGTCGCTCGGCGAAGCGCGCGAGCACGGGGCCCGCGACCGCGAGCGCGATCACGTAGGCGGCCGAGAGCGGGCCGAGCGTCGCCTCGACGCCGGCTGCCACGCCCAGGCCTGCGATCACGATCGAGAACTCCCCGCGGGCGATCAGCGCGGCCCCGGCGCGGAGACGGCCACGGGGACCGACGCCGATCCTCCGCGCCGCCCAGCGGCCGGTCACGAACTTCGTGACGGCGGTGGCGACCGCGAGCGCCGCCGCGACCGCGGCCACGCCCGGGAGCTTCGAGCTGTCGACCTGCAGCCCGAAGAACACGAAGAAGACCGCCGCGAAGACGTCCCGGAGCGGTGACACGAGCTGGGCGGCGCGGTGCGCGACCTGCTCGGACAAGGCGATCCCGACCAGGAACGCGCCCACCGCGGCGGACACGCTGAGCGCTTCGGCTCCTCCGGCGACGACGAGCACGATCGCGAGCACTGTCAGCAGTAGCGCCTCGTCGCTCGCGTGGGACACGACGCGGGAGAGCACGCGGTGGAAGCGCACCGCCGCGAACAGGGCGAGCGCGGCCGCCGCAACCGCGATGGCGACCGAGCCGAGTGCCGCCGCGACGCCGGCGCCGGTGAGGAGCACCGCCACGAGCGGGAGGTAGAACGCCATCACCAGGTCCTCGAGCACGAGGATCGAGAGCACAGCCGGGGTCTCGCGATTGCCGAGCCGGCCGAGATCGGTGAGCACCTTCGCGACGATCCCGGATGACGAGATGTAGGTGACGCCGCCGAGCAGGATCGCTGCGCGCCAGTCCCAGCCGAGGGCGAAGCCGGCCACGAGCCCCGGCGTGAAGTTGAGCCCGAAATCGACCGCGCCCGCCGCGAGACCGGAGCGCAGGTTCTCGATCAGCTCCTCTCCCGAGTACTCGAGGCCCAGCATGAGCAGCAGCAGCACGACCCCGATCTGGACGCCCAGGTCGATGAACTCGGCTGACAGCGCCGGTGGGTGTACCGCGCCGAGAACCAGGCCGGCGACGAGATACAGCGGGACGGGGGAGAACCCGCTGCGAAGCGCGAGCCGGGCGAGCACGGCAAGTACCGCCGCCACGAGCCCGAGCTCGAGGAGGGCCGCTCCGACACCCTCGGCTCCCGCTCCCAGGGGGAGCGGGTCAGCCACGCCGGAGCAGCTCGAGCGCCTCCATGATCGCGTCGGCGGACCCGACGACGACGGCGGTGTCGCCCGCTGCGAGCCGGAAGTCGGCCCGCGGCGACGGCACCGTCTCGCCGTCCCGCACGACCGCGACGACGGACGCGCCGGTTCGCTTGCGCAGGCCGATCTCGGCCAGCGTACGTCCGGCGGCGAGCGAGTCGCGTCCGAGCTCGACCCACTCGAGCACGAGCCCCTCGACCGACTGGCGCAGCGCCACGTCGAGTCGCTCCGCCACCTCCGAGCCCCCGAGCAGGTCGACGAGCGTGCGCGCGTCGTCATCGTCGAGCGCCCGGACCGCGCGGCAGGAGTCGGGATCGTCGCGGTCGTACACGAGCAGATCCCGCCGGCCGCTACGGTGGACGATCACCCCGATCCGGTCGCCGCCGTCCGTCGTGAACTCGTAGCGCACCCCGATTCCCGGAAGCGGGGTTTCGACGACCGTGGCCATGCGTCATTGTTGCAGGCGCCGGAGCCGGCGGCATCCCGGCTCCCCAAGAGCGGCGAGGCTAACCGGCGTTCCAGTCGGGCGATCGGTAGCCCTCGCCCGGGACGCCGCCGACGCAGACGATCGCGGTCGGAGTCTCGAGGGCGATGGCGGCCCGCACGACGTCCGGCTCGACGAGAAGCATGTCACCGGGTCCGAGCTCGAGCTCCTGCCGTTCGCAGGTGAACCGGGCTCGGCCCCGGACGAGGATGTACAGCTCCTGCTGGGCGGCGAACTCCGACTCCGCGTGCCGTGCGACGAGCTCCTGGCCGGCGTCGGCTTCCTTCGCGTTCACCCCGAACGCGTTGATCCCGAGGTGACGGCCAACCGAATGCCAGCCGTCGGGGAATGTGGGATCCGCGGTCCAAGAGCTCCAGAACGACCGCTCGTCGGTCGGCGGCAGCGCCGGGATCTCCCCGAGGCGGGCGAGTCGCCATGCCCGCCCCGCGGCACCGCGATGGTCGGTCACGGGTGGATCATCGCCGATCGCGCCTTCCCGTGCGCCGCGCGGCGCCGTTTGGCTACACTGCCGCCCGGTATGGCCGGCGGACGAGTCAGACTCGAGGTGCAGGAGCGGGAGAGCCGCGGCAGCCGCGACGCGCGGCGACTCCGGCGCGACGGGCTCGTGCCTGGCGTTCTCTACGGCAGCGGGCAGCCGCGCTCGTTCTGCGTCACAGAGCGAGAGCTGCGGCGCGCCCTCGGCGGTGCGCACGGGATGCACCAGATCCTCGATGTCGTGATCGAAGGCCAGCAGAAGGCCCACCATGCGGTGCTCAAGGACTACCAGCTCGACCCGCTGCGCTCGACGCTCGTGCACATCGATCTGCACGAGGTCCGGCTCGATCGCCTGATCCAGTCGCAGGTCGCCGTGGAGCTCGTCGGCACCCCCGAGGGGACCACGTTTGGCGGCGTCCTCACCCAGATGGTGCGCGAGGTCACGGTCGAGGCGCTCCCGATGGAGATGCCCGACCGGATCGAGCACGACGTGTCGGCACTCGTGATCGGCGACAGCCTTCAGGTCAGCCAGCTGGTCGCGCCGGAAGGCGCGACGATCCTCGACGACGGCGAGATCGTCCTCGCCGCGGTCGCCATGCCGCGCCGCGCCGCGCTTCCGGAAGAGGAGGAGGCGGTCGTGGGCGAGGAGGGCGAGGAGGGCGACGAGGCGGAGGCCGAGGCGGAGTCCGAGGCCGACGCCGCCGAGTAGCCGGTGCGCCTGCTCCGCCGGGGCGAGGCGCTGTCCACCCTCGACCTGCTCGTGGCCGGGCTCGGAAATCCGGGCCCCGGATACCGGCTCACCCGCCACAACGCGGGCTTCCTCGTCGCCGACGAGCTGGCCCGGCGCCACAGCGCGAGCTTCCGGTCGCGGTTCTCCGGGCGCGTGGCCGACCTGCGGGTGGACGGCCGGCGCGTCGTTCTCCTCGAGCCGGAGACCTACATGAACGAGTCCGGGCGCAGCGTGGCCGCGGCCGTGCGCTTCTACAAGCTGCCGCTGTCCGCGCTACTCGTCGTCCACGACGATGTCGATCTCGACATCGGCCGGCTGCAGGTGCGCCTCGGCGGTGGGCTGGCCGGTCACAACGGGCTGCGCTCGCTCGTCGGGCATCTCGGCAGCGGCGAGTTCATGCGCCTGAGGATCGGCGTCGGGCGACCCGAGCGGGGTGACCGCCGGCCGGTCGCCGACTTCGTGCTATCGCCGTTCCCGCCCGAGGTCGACCTGGACGGGATCGTCGCGCGCGCAGCCGACGCGGTCGAATCGATCGCGCGGGAAGGCGTCGACGCCGCCCGGCAGCGGTTCAACGAACGCGTTTGACTCCCGCGCGCAAGGCGTCACAGCCAGCTTCACACACGCGCGTCCCTCGCCGCTACGCTGGAAAGCGGGTGGTGGGTTGGGGTGCCCCGCCGCCGGGCTAGGATTGGCGGGGCGGGACGGGTGTTCCGCCGATCGCGATGGACCCCGAGCACCGCCACGAGGAGGAGGCTGACGCGGTGGCCGCGCCGCTGCGGGCACTCGCGCTCGAGCTGGCCGCAACCGATCGGCTCGGGGAGCTTCTCGCTGCCGGGCCGGCCGCCCGGGCTCGTGTCTCGGAGCCGCTGGTGCCGGTGCTGCTCGCGGCCCGTTGGCTCACCACGCCGGGGCGCGGTCTCGTCTGCCTCCTGCCGGAGGACGCCGACGCCCGGGACGTGGCCGACGCCGCCGGCTGGTACGTGGGCGCGGAGCGCGTGGGGCTGCTCGCGTCGCGGGGCGTCACGTTCGAAAGTGGCCTCGCGCCGCCGCCCCACCTCGTCGGCGAGCGTGCCCGAGCACTCGCCGTGCACGGTGGGGGAGGCCTCGTGTGCGCCTCCGCGCTCGGCCTTGCCCAGGGGCTTCCCCCGGAGGGGCAGCGTGCCGAGGCGATCCGGATCGCAACCGGGGACGAGCCCGGGGCCGGAGCGCTGGCCGAGCGGCTCTCGCTGGCCGGCTACGAGCGGGTCGAGCGGGTCGAGGAGCGAGGGCAGTTCGCCGTTCGCGGCGGCATCGTCGACGTGTTCCGCACGACCGGGCGCGAGCCCGTGCGGATCGAGCTCTACGGCGATCAGATCGAGACGATCCGCGCCTTCTCGCCGTTCACCCAGCGGACTTTGCACCCGCTCGCCGAAGCGGTCATCTACCCGGCCGCGGAGCGCTCGCTCGATGCGGCCGCCGCCGAGCCCGATGATCTCGTCGCGCCGCTCCCGGGCGCCGACCTCGTCTGGGAACCAGCTCGCGTGCGCGAGATCTGGCGTGAGGAGCTCGGTCGGGAGCAGCCGCTCCCGACCGCCGTCGAGCTCGACTCCCTGCCAGTCGGCCAGCCGCTCGCGTTCGAGGCCCAGCGACCCGCGATCGCCGCCCGGGGCCTCGCCGAGGCCGAGAACGAGCTGGCCGGGTTCGTGCGCTCCGGCAACCGGGTCGTCGTCACGTTCGCGCACCGCGGCGAGGCGTTGCGCACCCGCGCGCTGCTCCGCAAGATCGAGGCGAGCCTGCTCGATCCCGGGGAGCCGCTGCCCGCTGACCCGGGACTCAGCTTCGCCGTCGCCCCCGCGCGGCGGGGCTTCGTGTCGCGGGAGCTTCGACTCGTCCTCCTGCCCGACACGCAGGTGTTTCGAAAACGTCCGCCGCGCGCGGACGCTCGCCTCGGCCGGGCCCTCCAGACGTTCGCCGACCTGCGCATCGGCGACCACGTCGTCCACGAGGACCACGGCATCGGCCGGCTGCTGGGATTCGAGACGAAGACGGTCGCTGGCGTCACCCGCGACTACCTGTTCCTCGCGTTCCGCGGCGACGACCGCCTCTACGTGCCGCACGAGCAGATCGGCAAGGTCTCCCGCTACGTCGGCGCCGACGCAACCGCGCCCGCGCTCTCGAAACTCGGTGGCAAGGCGTGGCAGAACATCAAGGCCCGCGCCCGGGCGGGCGCACACGAGCTCGCCGGCGAGCTGCTGGCCCTCTATGCGCAGCGTCAGCGCGCCGAGGGGACCCCCTACGACGTCGACGGCGAGCTCGTCGAGCAGCTCGAAGCCTCGTTTCCCTGGGAGGAGACGCCCGACCAGCGGCGCGCCATCGAGGCGGTCAAGGAGGATCTCGAGTCGCCCAGGCCGATGGATCGTCTGGTCTGCGGCGACGTGGGGTTCGGCAAGACCGAAGTCGCCGTCCGGGCGGCCTTCGTTGCCGTCGCGAACGGGCGCCAGGCGCTGCTGCTCGCTCCCACCACGGTGCTCGCCCAACAGCACTGGAACACGTTCCGGGAGCGGTATCGCGACCTGCCCGTGAACGTCGAGATGGTGTCGCGCTTTCGCAGGCCGGCCGAGGTGAAGGCAGTCCTGTCCGCCTTCGCGGCCGGCACCGTGGACATCCTGATCGGAACCCACCGCGTCCTCTCCCGCGATGTCGTGCCGAGGAGTCTCGGCCTCGTGATCGTCGACGAGGAGCAACGCTTCGGGGTCGCGCAGAAGGAGCTCCTGCGCCAGCTTCGCCTCGAAGTCGACGTGCTCTCCCTTTCCGCCACCCCGATCCCCAGGACGCTCCACATGTCGCTCGCGGGGCTCCGGGACATCAGCGTGATCGAGACTCCACCCCACGGTCGCCGCCCCATTCGCACCCACGTCGGCGAGTACGACGAGGAGCTCACGCGACTCGCGCTCGTTCGGGAGCGCGAGCGCGGCGGCCAGTCCTTCTACCTGCACAACCGGGTCGAGACGATCGAGGACCGCGCCGAGAAGCTGCGGCAGATCTGCCCGGAGCTGCGGTTCCTCGTCGCTCACGGCCAGCTCGGGGAGCGCGAGCTCGAGGAGCGGATGCTCGCCTTCGTGCGCGGCGACGCCGACGTCCTCGTCTCCACCACCATCATCGAGTCCGGGCTCGACATCCCGCAGGCCAACACGCTCGTCGTCGAGCGCGCCGACACGCTCGGGCTCGCCCAGCTCTACCAGATCCGCGGGCGCGTCGGACGCAGCGACGCGGTCGCCCACGCCTACCTGTTCTACCCCGAGGCCGCCGACCTCACGGCGGAAGCGCGCTCGCGGCTTGCGACCCTCGCCGACCACACCGAGCTCGGCGCCGGCTTCCAGATCGCCATGCGCGACCTCGAGCTGCGCGGCGCCGGCTCCCTGCTCGGAGCCGAGCAGTCCGGCCACGTCGCCGCGATCGGATTCGAGCTGTACGTCGAGCTGCTTGCCGAGGCGGTCGCCGAGCTCACCGGGGCCGGCCGCGGCATCGCGCGCCCCGTCCGGGTCGACGCGCACGTGGACGCGTACGTCCCCGCCGCGTACATCGCCGCCGAGGCCGCCAAGATCGACCTCCACCGGAGGATCTCGCTGTCGGAAACAGAGGACGAGCTGCGGGAGCTGCATGCCGGCACGGCGGATCGCTTCGGCCCCCTGCCCGAGCCCGTCGAGCGCCTCTTCCAGATCCAGGAGGCGAAGCTGAAGCTGGCTCGTCTCGGCGGCGACTACCTCGTCCTGCGCGGCGGCAAGGCCGCACTCGGGCCGGTCGTGCTCGGCTCCACCGAGCTCCTGGCGCTACGGACACTCGCGCCGACCGCCGTCTACTCGAGCGCACGCCGCGAGCTCGGGATCCGCTCCGATGACCTCCCCGGGGCGCTCGGCCTCGTCGAAGCGGTCCTCGCCCTGCGGGTCGCCGCGTGACTGTACCCTTCGTGGTCGTGCGCAACCGCCTGCTCCTCGCCTCGCTGCTCGTCGCGCTTGCCGCGTTTGGGGCCGCCTGCGGCGGCGGCTCCGACAGCGCCGCTGCGCCCGAGAGCGCGGAGGTACCGCCCGACGCGATCGCGCTCGTCGCCGGAACGCCGGTCTCCAAGGCCTCGTACGACCGCCTGTTCGAGCAGGCCCAGAAGGCCTACGAGTCGCAGGGACGCGAGTTCCCGGTCGCGGGCACGCCCGAGTACGAGGAGCTCAAGCAGCAGGCCGTCGACGTGCTCGTCCAGCGGGTCGAGTTCGCGCTCGAGGCCGGGCTGCTCGGCCTCGAGGTCACCGACGCGCAGGTGGAGACCAAGCTGCAGGAGCTCAAGGACCAGTACTTCGAGGGCGACGAGGCGAAGTACCAGGCGGAGCTCGAGACGCTTGCGCTGACCGATGAGGACGTCCGCGCCGACATCCGCGCCAACCTGATCTCGGAGGCGATCAACGAGGAGGTCACGAAGGACGCCGTCGTCACCGACGAAGAGGTGCAGGCCTACTACGACGAGAACGCCGACCAGTTCACGACACCCGAGAGCCGGGAGGTCGCTCACATCCTCGTCGAGACGGAACCGGAGGCAAAGGACCTGATCGCGAAGCTCGAAGGCGGCGCCAGCTTCGCCAAGCTCGCGAAGGAGCTGTCGCTCGACACGGCGTCCGGGGAGGAGGGCGGCAAGCTGACAGCCCGCAAGGGCGAGCTGGTCGAGCCGTTCGAGGAGGCAGCGTTCGCGCTCGCGACCGGGGAGATCTCCGACCCCGTCGAGTCCGAGTACGGCTGGCACGTGATCAAGGCGCTCAGCGACGTCGAGCCGGAGGTCGTGACACCGTTCGCCGACGTGCAGGAGGCGATCCGCGAGCAGCTCCTCCAGGCCGCGCGCAACACGCTCATGTCCGACTGGGTCACCGAGACCAAGCAGAAGTACGAGGGGCAGATCGTCTACGCGGCCGGCTTCGCGCCGCCCCCGACGATCACCGCCCCGGCGACGACGT
Source organism: Thermoleophilia bacterium (assembly GCA_023382435.1). Classification (GTDB taxonomy): domain Bacteria; phylum Actinomycetota; class Thermoleophilia; order Gaiellales; family Gaiellaceae; genus JAHDVS01. The sequence continues at coordinate 28,071 of JAHDVS010000024.1, read as the reverse complement.
CCACCGCTCCGTAGCCGTGGGCGGCGGAGACGGCCTCGCCGCCGCGCTCCTCGACCTGCAGGAGCTGACCGAGCGTCTCAGGCGCGACTGCCCGTGGGATCGCGCCCAGACGGCACGCACGATCGTCCCGCACACCGTCGAGGAGGCGTACGAGACCGCCGACGCCGCGCTCTGCGGCGACAGCGGGAAACTCCTCGACGAGCTCGGCGACCTCCTCTACCAGGTGTATTTCCTCGCGCTGCTGCTCGAGGAGACCGGCGGCGGCGACCTCGCCGCGGTCGCACGCGCCGCGCATGCGAAACTCGTGCGCCGCCACCCGCACGTCTTCGGCGACGGCCGCGCCGACAGCGCCGGCGCGGTCAAGAGACGCTGGGAGACCCTGAAGGCCGAGCAGGAGGATCGAGAGGGTGTCTTCCACGACGTCCCCGAGACCCTCCCGGCTCTGCTCCGCGCCCGCAAGGTGCAACGTCGCGCCGCCGTCATCGGCTTCGACTACCCGGATGCAGCCGGAGCGGTTGCCGACCTCGACGCCGAGCTCGACGAGCTGCGCGCGGAGCTCGCCCGCGCGGGCGAGCCCGACCCGGAGACCGAGCCCGACCCGTGCCAGCAGCACGAGCTCGGCGACGTCCTGTTCGCGTGCGTCAACGTCGCGCGGCGGCTCAACGTCGACCCCGAGCTCGCGCTGCGCAGCGCCAGCTCACGTTTCGTCGCCCGCGTCGAGCGCGCCCGTGGGCTCGCTGCCGCCGCCGGCGAGGAGTTCGCCGCGCTCGGCCTCGCCGAGCAGGACCGCTACTTCGACCAGGCCAAGGAGGAGGAATGACCACGATCGCCGGCGTCAGCGCCCGTCAGATCGTCGACTCGCGGGGCAACCCGACCGTCGAGGTCGACGTCACGCTCGCATCGGGCGCTCGCGGCCGGGCGGCGGTTCCCTCCGGTGCGTCCACCGGTGCATTCGAGGCTGTCGAACTGCGCGACGGCGGCGACGCCTGGCTCGGCAAGGGCGTACGCACCGCGGTCGACAACGTCACCGCCGTTCTCGGGCCCGCGCTGGTGGGGCTCGATGCCGCCGACCAGCGCGCCCTCGACGCCAGGCTCGTCGAGCTCGACGGCACCCCCAACAAGGGCCGCCTCGGCGCCAACGCGATCCTCGGCTGCTCGCTCGCGGCGGCGAAGGCCGCCGCCGCCGACGCGGGCCGGCCGCTCTGGCGCTGGCTCGGCGGCGAGGACGCGCACGTCTTGCCGGTGCCGCTCATGAACGTCGTCAACGGAGGCGCCCACGCCCGCAACGCGCTCGACGTCCAGGAGTTCATGGTCGTCCCCGTCGGCGCCGACAGCTTCTCCGAGGCCCTGCGCGTCGGCGTCGAGGTCTTTCACCAGCTGAAGCGACTCCTCGACGAGCGCGGCCTCGCCACCGCAGTCGGCGACGAGGGCGGCTTCGCGCCCGACCTCCGCGGCACCGAGCCTGCGATCCAGGCGATCCTCGAGGCCGCCGCGCGGGCGGGGCACGCCGACCGCGTGGCAATCGCGCTCGACGTCGCCGCCACCGAGCTCCACCGGGACGGCTCCTACCGCTTCGAGAGCGAAGGCCTTTCCCGCTCCACCGCGGAGACGATCGCCCTCTACGAGAGCCTCTGCGCCCGCTACCCGATCGTCTCGATCGAGGACCCGCTCGCCGAGGACGAGTGGGACGCCTGGAGCGACCTGACCGCCCGCCTCGGCGAACGGGTCCAGCTCGTCGGCGACGACCTCTTCGTCACCAATGTCGCGCGCCTCTCCCGCGGTATCGAGCAGGGCGTCGGCAACGCCATCCTCGTCAAGGTCAACCAGATCGGGACGCTCACCGAGACGCTCGACGCGATCGCGCTCGCCCGCCGCAGCGGCTACGCCGCGATCATCTCGCACCGTTCCGGCGAGACGGAGGACACCACCATCGCGGACCTCGCCGTCGCCGTCGGAGCGGGGCAGATCAAGACCGGCGCGCCATCCCGTACCGATCGAGTCGCCAAGTACAACCAGCTCCTGCGGATCGAGGAGGAGCTCGGGGAGCGAGCCTCCTACCCGGGGTCGGCGGCATTCCCGCGCGCCGCAGCCCGGCCGCGAGCGGGCTACGCTCCCCCCAGGTGACCGTCGGCCAGCGCCGCACCAAGATCGTCTGCACGATCGGCCCGGCAACGTCCACGCCCGCGCTCGTGGACGACCTCGTCGCCGCCGGCATGGACGTCGCGCGGCTCAACTTCTCGCACGGGACACATGCCGACCACGAGCTGCGGGCCAGGCTCGTCCGGGAGGCGCAGGCGCGCGCCGGCCGGCCGCTGGCCCTGATCGCCGACCTCCAGGGACCGAAGCTGCGCATCGGCGAGCTGCCCGGGCCGCGCGAGCTCGTCGCCGGGGAGCGCATCGTGGTCGCCGGTGAGGGCTCCCAGCGAGCCGGCGACCTACCGGTCGCCCCCCCGGTGCTGTCGACGGTGCTCGCCCCCGGACACGAGCTGCTCGTCGACGACGGGCGCCTGCGCCTGCGTGTCGAGCGGGTCGACGCCGATCGGGCCGTCTGCACGGTCGTCGTCGGGGGCACCGTCGAGTCGCACAAGGGAGTCAACCTCCCCGGCGTGCCCCTGCCCATCCCCTCGCTCACCGGCAAGGACACGCGCGACCTCGAGCTCGCGCTCACTCTCGGCGTCGACTTCGTGGCCCTCTCCTTCGTGCGCGCTGCCGACGACATCCGCCACCTGCGAGAACGACTCGTCGAGGCCGGGTCGACAGCGCGCGTGATCGCGAAGGTCGAGAAGGCCGAGGCGCTCGCCGACCTGTCCGCGATCGTCGAGGCAGCCGACGCGGTCATGGTCGCCCGCGGTGATCTCGGCGTCGAGATCGGCCCGGAGCAGGTGCCGCTCGCCCAGAAGCAGGTCATCTTGAGCGCGCTCGAGCACGGACGGCCCGCGATCACCGCGACCCAGATGCTCGAATCGATGCTGGAGCGACCCGAGCCGACCCGGGCCGAGGCCTCGGACGTCGCCAACGCGATCCTCGACGGCACCGCGGCCGTCATGCTCTCCGGCGAGACCGCGGTCGGGCGCCACCCCGTCGAGGCCGTGCTCGCCATCGACCGGATCGCCCGCGCCGTCGAGCCGAGCCTCGGCTACCGCCACGAGCTGGCCCGCACCGCCGAGCAGCCTCACCCAACCGTTCGGGACGCGATCACGAACGCGGCCTGCGACATCGCTGAGCTGCTCTCCGCACGGGCGATCCTCGTTCCGACCTCGTCCGGCCGCACCGCCTCCGGGGTCGCCCGCCACCGGCCGCGACGGCCGATCGTCGCCGTCTCCCACCGGGTCGAGACCCTCCAGCAGCTCGCGCTCGAATGGGGTGTCGTACCGCGCGCCATCGAGCCCGGGCGCGACGTCGAGCACCTCGTCGGCGAGGCACTCGGCGCGGCCCGCTCCACCGGGCTCGTGCTCCCCGGCGACCGCGTCGTGATCACGGCGGGGACCGCCGTCAACGCGCCCGGGTCGACGAACCTGATCAAGGTCGACACCGCGTAGCCCGCCCCGGGTAGGAGGCGCGGGGCCCGACGTCGAACGAGGCAAGTCCGTGCGCCGACGCCCCCTCCGAACCTCCCTCGTCGCTCGCTGGCTCGGCGTCGCGGTGATCTGCGCGATCGCAGTCGCCTACGTTCAGCCGGTGAGGGCGTACCTCGACGCACGCGACGCCGTGGCGGGCGCGAAGGTGGAGCGCGCGGCGCTCGCGGCGCACCACGCGACACTCGAGCGTCGCGTCGCCTACGCGGCTACCGATGCGTTCATCGAGCGGGAAGCTCGCCGCATCGGCCTCGTCCGCCCCGGCGAGACGCTTTACATCGTCAAGGGGATCGAGCGGTGGAAGCGCGCCCACGTACGATGAGCGCATGGACGACCGTGGGCAAGTCGAACGTCAGCTCGGGCGGCCCGTGCGCGCCTTCCGCCGCGTGGCGGCGCGCTGCCCGCACGGTTGTCCCGTGGTCACGGAGCAGGAGCCGCGCACGGCCGATGGGACACCGTTCCCGACCCAGTTCTGGCTGAGCTGCCCGTGGCTCGTGGCCGCCGTGTCGCGGCTCGAGGCGGCTGGCGGCGTCGCACGCTTCTCCGCGCTAGCCGCGACCGACCCGGCGCTTGCGGCAAGCCTCAGCGCCGCCGACCGCGACCAGCGGCGGCTCCGTCCCGAACTCGACGTCGGCATCGCCGGCAGCCGTAACCCCGCGCGGCTCAAATGCCTGCACGCCCACGTCGCCTTCGCTCTCGCTCGCCGCGGCTACGAGCTCGGGGAGCGGATCCTCGCCGAGGTGGGAGAGCCCTGGTGCCCCGACGCGCGCTGTGCCTCCCGGGAGCCCGCTTGACGGTCTGGAGCGCGCGCCACCAGTGGGAGGATGGCCGCCGGCGGCTCGCCGCGGAGGCCGCCGAGCCCGCCCGCCACGATCAGCTGCTCGATCTCGTCGACGCCGTCGCCGACGAGCTACGCCGGCGGATCGGGCAGCACTTCACGCTCGAGCAGCTCGCCGCTGCGCACCCGGGCGCCGAGGACTGGGTGCGTGAGCTGGTCGCGGAGCGGGTCCCGCCGGGCGCTCGCGCCGGCGTCCGCGACGCCGCGCTCGTCCTGGACGCGGCCTTCGATGCCTACGCGCGCAGGGCGCTCGACTTCGGTCCGTAGAATCCGCTGCCGTGGAGGGGAGTGCGCACGGGCCCGACGTCGGGCAGCCGCCGCCGCGACGGGAGCGCAGGCCCCCGCCGCGACGGCGCCGCGGCAGGAGGGCCACCATCGCTGCCGCGGCCGGGCTGATCGTCGCGGCGATCGTCTTCTTCGCCGGACTCGTGGTCGGCCGGGCGCTCGAGGACGCCCCGAAGCCGGGTGGGGAGCAGACGATCGTGAGGACGCTCGTCCCCGCCACGATCGGTCCGGCGGTCACGGTCACGGTCACCGAGCCCTAGGGCGGTGGACCGTGACGCCGTCCTGTGGCTCGCCGAGCACCGCACGGGCCCGTTCGACGCCGTCTGCGTCGCGCTCGGATTCGCCGGCTTCGCCGGGCTGGCCTGGATCGCGATCGCGCCGCTCGTCGCCCGCCGCGCCCGGGTCTCGGTGCTGCCAGTGCTCGCTGCCACGGCCGCGTGCGTCTGGACGGCCGATCTCGTGACTCTCGCTATCAAGGTGCTCGTCCAGCGCCCGCGGCCCTTCGAGGCCGTGCCGGGTGTCGACGCGCTCATGGGAGCCACGGTCGGGGCCTCCTTCCCCTCCGGGCATGCGGCCACCAGCGCCGCCGGCGCGATCCTGCTCGCCCTCATCCTGCCCCGTGCGGCGCTCGCGCTCGCGCTACTCGCGCTCGCGATCGGGTTCTCGCGGGTCTACGGGGGCGTCCACTATCCCACGGACGTGCTCGCCGGGGCCGGGATCGGCGCGGCCGTGGCCGCGGCCACGGCGGTGCTCAGAGCTCGTCGCTGGCCTTCAGCAGGCCCGCGACGACGACGAGCAGGCCCGCGAGCAGGCTGATCCAGATCCCGATCCCCCGCCCGGTGCCCGCGAACCGGTCGGGGATGTCGATCAGCCGGATCAGGACGAAGACCGTGGCGAGCCCGCCGAGCCCGGCCACCACGCCTCCGGCCGGCAGCTGCGCCGGCAACTCGAGCCCCGTCGCGCCGAGCACGAGCAGCAGGAGCACCGCCAGCCCGGCGAACAGCACGAGCTTACCGAGCGTCCCCGTGTGCCAGCCCAACACGGACACCGTGAACAGCTGGCCCTCAAACGAGTACCAGCCGGTGAACGCGCTCACCGCCAGGATCACCCCGGCCAGCCAGGTGAGCGCCTCCCCGGGGCGGGCAAGGCTTGGAACGCTGGGCCGGCGTGGCTCGCTCATCGTGCTCAGATCCCGAACATCGACTGGATCTGCTCCCAGATCGTCACGCTCAGGAAGACCGCGACCACGAAGAGCGTGCCGACGAGGATCCAGAACCGCCGGCGCGCGTGCTTCAGCTCGCGCCGGTGCTCGATCCGAACCAGTCGTTTGTGGCGATGGGCCCGGAAGGCCCGATGGACGGTGAGCGGGTCACCGATCGGGGGGTGCGCGCCCTCCTCGGGGCGCCTGCGCGGGAGGCTGGCGGCCATGCAACCTGTCATTCTCGCGACTCGCGCCCGCTGATGCAACACGAAGCGCCCGTGGGATCGGTCAAGCTACCCGGATGATCCTCCCCCGGAGCGGGCTCGCGTACCTGCGCGTCGGGCACCGGGGCGCGGCCGCGCTCGCCCCGGAGAACACGATCGCCTCGCTGGCGGCCGCCCTCGAGCACGACGTCGATCTCGTCGAGTTCGACGTCGTCGCCGCTCCCGATGGGAGGCTCGTGCTCGCCCACTCGCGCGAGGAGGTCCCGCCGGCCGCCCCGACGCTCGACGAGGCGCTCGCCTTCCTCGCCCGCGAGGCCCCCCCGCACGTCGGCGTCGCCCTCGATCTCAAGTGGCACGGCCGCGAAGGAGAGATCGTGGCGGCGCTCGCACGACACGGTCTCGTCGAGCGGACGATCGCATGCTCGTTCTTCCCCGCGAGTCTGCGCGCGCTCCGGGCGAGTGAGCCGGCTCTGCGCACCGGGATCTCCTACCCGTGGGACCGCCGGGGCCTCGCGGAGCGTCGCGTGCTCGCACCGCTCGTCAGCGCCGGCGCCGCGGCCCTGCGGCGGGCGCTGCCGCATCGGATCGCGGGCATGGTGGAGGCGGCGGCGGCATCGTTCGCGATGCTCCACTTCTCCGTGCTCTCCCCCGCGGTCGTCGAGCGCTGCCACCGTCGCGGCGTGCGCGTGTTCGCCTGGACCGTCGACGATCCGGGGCTGCTCGAACGCGTTCTCGAGGCGGGCGTCGACGGAGTGATCTCGAACGATCCGCGGATCTTCCGCGACGGCTACCATCGGGAGTCGTGCTGAGACGGTTTCTCCCCCTGCTCGCGCTGGCCGTACTGCTCGTGGGCGTCGCGTCCGCGTCCGGCGCCGTCCTCGCGCCGAGCGGCGCGGCGGACGAGCCGCCACCTCCGCCCGTCGAGCCGCCGCCCGACACCGACCCTCCCGGCGACCCGTCCACTCTCGTTCCAGCCGGCGTCACGATCGCCGGTCTCGACGTCGGCGGCCTGACCGCCGACGAGGCGAAAGTTCTCGTCGAGGCCGCGTTCGCGGAGCCGCTCGCCTTCAGCCACGGGCGCAGGCGCTGGACCGCCACCCCCGAGCGGCTCGGTGCCAAGGCGTACGTGGACGGCGCGATCGGTAAAGCGCTCGCCGCGGTACCCGGCAGCGCCATCGACCTGGTCGTCGCCGTCAGGGGCAAGACCGTGCGGGCGTACGTCGCCGGGCTCAACGCGAGGTACTCGAGGGCGGCAGTCGACTCGAGGGTACGCCTCGTGAAGCTGGCGCCCAGGATCACGAAGCCGCGTGACGGGTTCCGCCTGGGGCGCTCCGCGATGACGGCAGCGATCGTGCGGGCGCTCCGCACCGGAACGCGGGGACCGCTCAACCTCGAAGGCAAGGTGCTCCGGCCCAGGCTGACTTCCTCGAGCTTCGGCCCCGTGGTCGTGATCAGGCGCGAGTCGAAGCGCCTGTTCCTCTACAACGGCGAGCGGCTGAAGCGCCAGTTTCGGGTCGCCACCGGCCAGGCCTCGTACCCGACACCGCTCGGGCGCTTCCACGTCGAGGCGAAGTGGAGGAACCCGTGGTGGTACCCGCCCCCGTCCCCGTGGGCGAAGGACGACAAGCCGGTCCCGCCCGGGCCCGGAAACCCGCTCGGCACGCGCTGGATGGGCCTCTCCGCGCAGTACGTCGGAATCCACGGCACCCCGGACTCGGCCTCGATCGGCTACTCGGCCTCCCACGGCTGCATCCGCATGCTGATTCGCGACGCCGAGTGGCTGTTCGAGCACGTCGAGATCGGAACCCCGGTCTTCATCGTCAAGGCCTGACGGCGCGCGGCTACCCTTTCCCTCGGAATGCCTCGCCGCGCCAAGCTCGGCCTGCAGATCGGCGCCGTCTGCGTGATCGCGCTCTTGCTCGGCCTGCTCGGCTGGCGGCTCGCGGCCAACGCCGAGGGGCGTAATGTCGCCGCCGCCGCCGACGACGGCGAGCGGCCGCCCGCGCCCGAGCTGATACTGCCCCTGCTCGGGGGCGACGGCGAGATCGACCTCGCCTCCTACAGGGGGCAGGTCGTCGTGGTCAACTTCTGGGCCTCCTGGTGCGTGCCCTGCCGCAACGAGGCGCCGCTGCTCGAGGAGGCATCGCAGCGGTGGGGCGACCGGGGCGTCGCCTTCCTCGGCGTGAACGCCCAGGACTTCCTCGGCGACGCGCGCGCGTTCGTCGAGCGCTACCAGATCACCTACCCGAACGTCCACGACGGTCCGGGCGAGACGCTCGGGCGCTTCGGGATCACCGGCTTCCCCGAGACGTATTTCGTCGACGCGGAGGGGCGGATCGTGAGCCGCGTGCCCGCGGAGATCGATGCCGAGGCGCTCGAGGCGAACATCCGGCTCGCTCTCTCGCCGTGACCCGCGCCGTCCTCGTCGCGCTCGCGGTCGCGCTGCTGCTCGCCGCGCCGGCACTCGCGAGCGAGCAGAGCCCGACGCTCGCCGAGCTCGAGGGCGAGGTGACCTGCCCGACCTGCAAGACCACGCTCGAGCTCTCCGACTCGCCGATCGCCGAGCGCATGCGCGAGTTCATCAGCGAGCGGATCGCGGCCGGGGACACGAAGACGCAGATCAAGGACGCGCTCGTCGACCAGTTCGGCGAGGCCGTGCTGAACGCGCCGCCGAAGTCCGGCTTCAACCTGATCGCCTGGGTGCTACCCCTCGCCGGGCTCGTCGCCGCCGCCGGCGTGGTGGGCGCGCTTGCCTGGCGCTGGACGCGCGGTACCGGCCGGGCTGCCCCGGGCGACCCTCCCGGGGAGCCCAGCGGGAGGCTCGATCCGGAGCTCGAGCGGCGTCTCGACGAGGAGCTCGCCCGCTTCGACGGGTAGGCGACGGTGGACGCGAAGATCCCGCTCGCATTCGTGGCAGGCCTTCTCTCGTTCGTGACCCCGTGCGTTCTGCCGCTCGTGCCGGGCTACCTGTCCGCCGTGTCTGGCACGCAGCCCGGCGTCGGCGGCCGGCGCGTGCTCCTGGCGAGCCTGCCGTTCGTGGTCGGTTTCACCGTCGTCTTCGTCGCGCTCGGAACCGCGATCGCTAGCCTCGGCGTGGTCGGCGGCGACCGGCGGCTCGTGCCGCAGATCGCGGGGCTCGTGATCGTCGTGCTCGGCTTCGGGCTGATGGGGCTGCTGCCGCTCCCGTACCTCGAGCGGCTCGCCGCGCCCGGGCTGCTCGAGCGCGCCCGCGGACGCGGCTCCGGGCTGCTGCTCGGCAGCGCCTTCGCGGTCTGCGCCGCCCCCTGCGTCGGCCCGGTGCTCGGTTCGATCCTGCTGCTCGCCGGCGACGCGAGCACCGCCTGGAAGGGGTCGGTGCTCCTCGCCGTCTACTCGCTCGGGCTCGCCGTCCCCTTCCTCCTGCTCGGCGTCGGCTTCGGTCGGGTGATGAGCGCCTCCCGCTGGCTGCGCGACCACTACACGGCCGTGCGGGTCGCGAGCGGCCTGATCCTCGTCGGTGTCGGGCTCCTGCTGTTCTTCGACCGCTTCTGGTGGCTGAACGTCGGCGTCAGCCGAGCTCGCGACTTCCTCGGCCTGGGCTGACGCCTGGCGCCACTTCGCCCGCGCTGCTCACCCGTTGCTGTTCCCGGCGGGGGAAGGGTGATATCTTGACCATCGTGGCGACGATCCTGGTTGCAGGCGTCGATCTGTTCTTCCGCGGTAAGCTCGACGCCCTCCTCGGCACGAGCCACAAGCTCGTCAGCACGGAGAGCATCGACCCGCCCGACCTCGTGATCGTCGACATCGCCCGCGTCGATCCCGACGAGGTCGCGGACGCCTACCCGGACACGCCGATTCTCGGCTTCACGAACCACACGGACACGGACGGGCTGCGCCGCGCGAGAGCGGCCGGCTTCGACCGCGTCGTCGCCCGCTCGGCCCTCGCCGAGCGGGCAGGCGAGCTCGTCGAGGAGCTGGTCGGGTAGCCGCTCGGCGTGCCCGATCGACCCGTTACACTCCCGGCCTATGACGTACATCATCGCTGAGCCCTGTATCGACATCAAGGATCGCTCGTGTGTGGACGTGTGTCCGGTGGACTGCATTCACGAGGGCGATCGGTTGCTCGTGATCGATCCGGAGGAGTGCATCGATTGTGGTGCGTGCGAGCCGGAGTGCCCGGTGGAGGCGATCTTCCCGGAGGACGCGCTGCCGGAGAAGTGGAGTGCGTTCGTGGAGGTCAATTACGCGTTTCCGGAGGGGATGGAGCGCGTGAACGAGCTGGCGGAGGCGTACGCGACCGAGCACGACGTCCGCAACCCGCCGCTCGAGTCCCGGTAGGGCACCGGCTCAGAGCGCGGGGTGGCCGCCGGGTGTGAGGCGGAGCTGAACGGGGATTCGCCGGTCGAGCGCGAGCGCGACACCGGCGGCGACGAGGCAGAGAAACGCCGCCAGCGGAAAGAGCGCGAGCGGCTCCGCGGCGAGCAGGAATCCTCCGGCTGCCGGCCCCGCGATGTAGCCGAGATCCCAGGAGTTCGAGGAGAGCGCCCAGTAGCGGCCGCGCAGGTGCTCCGGCGCCAGATCGGCCACGAGCGGTCCCTGCGTGGGCCCGTGGAAGCACTCTCCGAAGCCGAACACCGCGGCGGCGGCACCGAACACGAGCGCCGCCCCGGTCGCCTCGAGCCAGACGCCGCCTGACTCGACAACGAGCCACGCGACCGCCCAGATCATGGGCATCAGGGCGAGCGCGCGCAGCCGCGACCGGCCCTCGAGCAGACGCGCGACCGGCAGCTGGCACGTGACGAGCACGATGGCGCTCGTCAGAAACACGAGCCCGATCGCCCGCTCGCTCACCCCCGCCTCGTTCTTGGCGAACACGGGCAGGAGCTCGAGCTGCGTGTAGCCGACCGAGACGAGCAGGAAGTTGAGGAACACGATCCCCATGAACGGGCGGTGGCGCAGCACCTCCCGGTAGCTGCCACGCTGGCGCGACCCATCCGCGGCACGCGCGGGCGGCGGCGCGTCCGGGACCGCGGTGAGCACGGCGAGGAAGAGGAGGTTCGAGGCCGCGCAGACGAGGAACAGCGTCGTGAACGACCCGGGCCGCGAGGTCGTCGCGATCAGGCCGCCCGCGAAGCCGCCGAGGCCGATCCCGAGCGCGTAGGCGCTCCGCTGCACCGCGTACGCGGTGTGGCGGCGCTCCACCGGCGCGAGGCCCGCGAGCAGGTTCGGCTGGGACGTCCAGAACGCTCCGCTGCCGGCGCCCGCGAGCGCCGCAATCAGGAACGCGTGCCACGGCTCCGTGACGAGCGCGAACAGCCCATGCCCGGCCGCGGCCAGCACGAGGGACGCGGCCAGGGTACGCCGCGATCCGACCCGGTCGACGACGAGACCGAACAGCGGCGCGAACACGAGCCCCGCCATGCCGATCGCGGCGATCACGAGACCCGACGTGCCGAGCGGGAAGCCGCGCACGTTGTGGAGGTAGATGACGAGGAACGCGACGAGGATCCCGGTGCCGAACGAGTTGACGAGCACGCCCGCCTCGAGCGTCCACACAGCCCGCGGCAGCATCGGATCGAGGCCTCGCAGGGCGCCCCCGGCGCGGGTCACATCTCGGCGAGCGTCGACCAGACCTCGAGCTTCTGCCTGGTGCGGTTGATCACCTCGTCGGTGAACTCCGTGGTCGACGCGTGGCCGCCGAGGTCGGCTGTCCGCACACCGCCGGCGATCGCCTCGAGGCTGGCTTCGCGGACGGCGCGCCCGGCCGTCTGCGCGGCCTGGTCGGACATATGCGAGAGCAGGGCCGCGCTCGCCAGGATCATCGCGAGCGGGTTCGCGACGTTCTTGCCGTAGAGCGCGGGGGCGGTCCCGTGCGCGGCCTCGGCCAGGATCGCGCTCGGCGTGTAATCGTCCCGGAAAGCGACGACGAGCGACTCCGCTCCGGCGATCGAGCCGAACAGCGGCAGCACGAAATCGCTGAGGATGTCCCCGTCGCGGTTGAGCGCCGGGATCACGAGCGGGTCGCCCGCGGAGGCGAGCAGGAGCGCGAACGTAGCGTCGATCAACTGCGGCTCGTAGACGACCTCGGGATGGCGGGCCGCCGCCGCGTCCATCTCCTCCTTCAGCATCCCCTCGTACACGGGGCTGACCGTGTACTTGGGGCCGCCGAACACCTTCGCGCGCATCCTCGTTGCGTGGCGGAACGAGAACTCGGCCACGGCCCGGCAGACGCGGCGCTCGATCCGCTCGGTCCGGCAAGCGATCTCGTCGTCGCCTTCGCCCTCGCGCCACTCCCGCGCCCCGTAGGCGTCCCCGACGGCCATTCGCACCACCGAGATCGGCGCGTGGACGCCTCCGATCGGCGCGACCCCGGGAATCCGGCGCCCCGTGCGGACGATCACGCTGGCGCCGATCTCCTCGCGCAGGATGCGGTTCGGGCTGCCGATGTCGCCCGCGCCCTCGGGCGTCACGGTGGCGGCCTTCAGGCCGAGCCCCGCCGTGACGATCGCCCGCGCGGCGTCGTGCACGATCGCGTTGCCCGTCCGCCGGCGCGACTCGAGCGAGATGTCGTAGCGGGGAAACTCGATCTCGACCGAGATCACGTCGGCAGCGAGCACGCGCAGGGCCTCCTCGAGCAGCTCCTGCCCGGTCTCATCCCCCTCGAGGATCACGATCGTCCGCTCGTTCACCGCCGCCAGTCTACGCGCCGCCGACCTTCCGTAGTGCGGAATACCGGCGGTGTCCGGGACGTTTTTTCCGGTGATGAAGGAGCCAAGGACACTTCATGAGATCAAGCTCGAGCTCGACGAGCTCACGGAGCGGCGCACGCGGCTGTGGCACGAGCTCTCGATCGCCCATGACCCGGACAAGAGCGCGGAGGCCAGGCAGCTCGGCGAGCGGATCAAGGCGTTGTGGAACGAGGCGCGGACCGCCCGCACGCGGGTGGTGTTCGGCCCGCAGCAGGCGATCATCACGCGGGCGCGCGCCGACGAGCGTCTCGAGCGCGAGATCGCCGCGAAGATCGCGGCCTGAATCGAACGTCCGTCTACGCCCGTGTTCGCGCCGGAATATGCCTGTCCGGGAGCCGGTCGCAGATTGAGCAGGGCTTTCCAGCGTCAGTGAGCCTTACCGGAGCGTCTAGTTATGTCCATCTTTTCGTCTATCATCCGGCTCTGATAATTCCAGTCGTGTGGGAGGCAGAGAATGGCGAGAAAGACGGTGCTTGTGTGCGATAGCTGTGGGAAGGAAGTCGGGGAGGGAAGAGGCGCAATCCTTCGCCTCACCTATTCCGACGCGCGCCGGGGCGCGAAGGCCGCGGATCTCTGTGACGACTGCGCCGGCACGATGCCGGGCCGCGCGGCGGCGCGCCGCGGGCGCCGGCCGAAGACCGCGGCGTAGAGCTCCATCCGGCGGCGCAGGGACAATGTTCCTGCGCCGCTCGCGCTCTCAGGGCGGAAGAACATGAGCTGTTGCACGGGCGGAACCGTCGGGAGCGCCCGCTAGGATACGGCGGTGCCGCTGGCTCTGCTCGTCGGCCCGGCGAACGCCGGCAAGGTTGCCAGCCTACTCGATCGATATCTCGCCGCACTCGACCGGGAGCCCTTCCTCGTCGTGCCCGACCGGGACGAGGTCGAGCGGACCGAGCGCGAGCTCCTGACCCGCGTCCCCGCGCTCATCGGCGGCGCGATCGGCACGTTCGACGACCTCGTCGAGCGCATCGTCCGGGGGGCGGGGCCCGGGCGGCCCGCCCTCGGTCGCGCCCAGCGGGCTCTACTCCTCGCCGATCTGGTCGCGGACACCGAGACCGGGCCCCTGGCACGCTCAGCGCGGTTCCGCGGCTTCGCCGACTCGCTCGGGGACGCGATCGCCGTGCTCGAGGCGGGCCTGATCGAGCCCGCGGAGGTGGACGGTGAGCTCGGCCTGCTCTACCGCGCCTACCGGAGCGAGCTCGATCGGCTCGCGCTGTGGGATCCCGAGCTGCGAGCGAGCAGCGCCGCGGCGCTCGTGGCCGGCAGCCTCGACGCGTGGGACGGGTCACCGGTGTTCGTGTACGGCTTCGACGATCTCTCCGGCTCGAGGTGGGCGCTCCTCGAGGCCGTCGCCGCCCGCGGCGACGTGTGCGTTGCGCTGCCCTACGAGCCCGGACGGCCTGTGTTCGAGGCGCTCGAGCGTGTCGCCGGTGACCTGGCGGCGCTCGCGGGCGACAGGATCGACGAGCTGCCCGCCCGCTCCTGGTACGACACGCCCGCGCTGGCGCACCTCGAGCGTGAGCTGTTCCAGGACGGCGAGCGCGAGCCGCCGCCGCTCGACGGTGCCGTCCGCTTTCTCGAGGGCTCCGGGGCCCGGGCGGCGCTCGAGCTCGTCGGCGGCGAGATCCTCGCGCTGCTGCGAGCCGGCGAGCCGGCCGACCAGATCGCCGTCGTCGTGCCGTCGGTCGAGCGCGTGCGCGCTCCCCTCGAGACGGTGTTCGGCGCGCTCGGCATCCCCTACGCCGTGGACGGGCCGCTGCGGCTGGGGCGGACCGCGCTGGGGCGCGCGCTCCTCGGCATCCTGCGGTTTGCCTGGCTCGACGGCACGCGGGCAGACCTGTTCACGTTCCTGCGCTCGCGCTACTCGGCCCTGCCGCGTCACCGCTCGGACTTCGTCGAGGGGCGGCTGCGAGGCCGCGCCGTCTCCGAGCCCGCCCGGGTCGAGGCCGAGGCGCTGCGCCTGCTCGGCCATTCGCTACCCGCACTGGAGCTGCTGCGGGGCCCCGGGACGCCCGCCGAGGCGGTGCGCGCGCTCTGCCGGACGATGCTCCGCGCCGCCTGGAACCCGGACGCGCCGGCGGTCGCGGAGCCGCTCGAACTCGACCTGCGGGTCGGCGAGGCCGTCGGCACCCTGCTCGACGAGCTGCAGGCCTGGGAGGCGCTCGGCGGCCGCGCCGGGCAGGACGAGCTCGTCGCGGCGCTCGAGCAGACGACCGTCTCCACTCGTGCCCGCGAGCCCGGACGGGTCGTCGTGCTCGACCTGCTGCGGGCGCGCACGAGGCGCTTCGGCGTCGTGTTCGTGCTCGGTCTCGAAGAGGGCGTGCTGCCACGCCGCGCCGTGGAATCCCCGTTTCTCCCCGACGAGCGCCTCCGGGCGCTCGAGGAGCAGAACCGTCCCCGCCGGCGACTCGTGCGCCCCGACCGGACCGCGCTCGACCGTTACCTGTTCTACACGGCGTGCACGCGGCCGTGGCGGCGGCTCTACCTCGTTCGCGAGGCCGCGACCGACGACGGCCGTTCGCTCGAGCCGAGCCCGTTCTGGGACGAGGTCCGCTCCCGCTTCGCGCCGGAGGAGGTGGAGCGCGCGACCCGGCGGCGCTCGCTCTCGGACGTGACCTGGGAGCTCCACCTCGCCCCGACCGCCCGCGAGCGCGTGCGCGCCGTCGCCGCGCTGGCCGCGACGGACGAGCCGGCCGCACGCTCGCTCGCCCGGGCGGGGGGATGGGAGCGTCAGATCGAGCGGGCCCTCGCCGCGTTCTCGCGCCCGACGCAGCTCGAGAGCACAGCCGTGGTCGACCGGCTTGCCGCCACGGGCCGCTTCTCCGCGACGGAGCTGGAGCGCATGCTCGACTGCTCGTCGATGTGGTTCGTGGAGCGCGTCGTCAATCCCAGGCGCATCGACGCGGAGATCGACGCTCGACTCCGCGGCCAGGTCGCCCACGCTGTTCTGCACCGTTTCTTCGACGGTCTGCCCCGTCGCTTCGGCACCGACACCGTCGACCCCGGCCGGGTCGAGGAGGCGATCGAGTTCCTGCGCGAGTGCCTCGAGGACGCAATCCGAAGCCACCTCCGGGCCGACTACCAGGAGGTCGCGCTGCTCGAGCTGGGCGGGACGCTCGCTCGCGATCTCGAGCAGTTCGTCCGGCGGGACGTCGAGCTCGGTCTCCCGCTCGTGCCGCGACGTTTCGAGGTCTCGTTCGGCACCGACCGGGCGGCACCCGAGCTCCAGCGCGGGCTCGAGCTGGGCGGCTTCACCGTCAGCGGCAAGATCGATCGGATCGACGTCGATCCGTTCTCCGCGCGCGGAATCGTCCAGGACTACAAGTCGGGTGCCGCGCACTCGGCTGCCCGGATCGAGTCCGACAGCCGCCTCCAGATGCCGCTGTACGTGCTTGCCCTGCGCGATCTCTGCGGGATCGAGCCGCTCGGGGGGCTGTATCGCTCCCTCTCCGGGGAGCGCGAGGCGCGCGGGCTCCTGCGTGCCGAGGCTCGGGATGATCTTCCCGGGCTCGCGCCCCGCGACTACCTCGACGAGGAGGCGTTCTGGGGGCTGGTCGAGCGGGCCGCCGGGTGGGCCCGGGGGGCGGCGGCGCGCATCCGGGCCGGGGACGTGCGCCACGACCCCCGCTACGCCGACGGCTGCCCGTCCTGGTGTGAGCTGTGGTCGATGTGTCGGGTCGCCCGCGCATGACGGGGGAGAACGGTGGGCAGGTGGGCGCGCCGCTCGTCAATCCCGAGCAGCTCGCCGCGATCGGCGCGGACGGGGTCGTATTCGTGTCCGCGGGCGCAGGCACCGGCAAGACGACGGTGCTCGTCGAGCGCTTCGTACGGGCCGTGGTCGACCGCGGGCTGGGGATCGACTCGGTGCTCGTGATCACGTACACGGAACGGGCCGCCGGTGAGCTGCGCGAGCGGATCCGCCGCCGCCTGCGCGAGGGGGGACGCCGAGACCTCGCCCGTGACCTCGATCGGGCGTGGGTGTCGACCATCCACGGGTTCTGCGCGCGGTTGCTGCGCGCGCACCCGTTCGAGGCCGGGCTCGACCCGCGCTTCCGCGTCCTCGACGAGAGCCAGGCGGCCGTGCTGCGCGCCGCAGCGTTCCAGTCGGCGCTTGCGGAGCTGTGCTCGGATCGGGAGCCCGAGCGACTGCGGCTGCTCGAGACGTACGGTGCCCGCGGGCTCGCGAGCATGCTGACCGCCGTGCACGGGCGGCTGCGCTCCGCAGGGCTGCCGCTCGAGCTGCCGCTCGAGGGCTCCGACGTGGCGGTCGCGGAGCCCGGGCCGGGGGAGCCGAACCTCGAGGAGCTGGCGACCCGCGATCGCGCGCTGCTCGAGGAGCTGCTGGGCCTGTTCGACCGGGCCTACCGGGCCGCCAAGGACCGCGAGTCCGCGCTCGATTTCGAGGACCTCCAGCTCGCCGCCCGCGATCTGCTGCGCGCGGACGCGACCGTGCGCGAGCGCACGCGGTTTCGCTTCCGCGTCCTGCTCGTCGACGAGTTCCAGGACACGAATCGTCTCCAGTGCGAGCTGATCGACCTCGTGGCCGGCGATGGCGCCGACCTGTTCTTCGTCGGCGACGAGTTCCAGTCGATCTACCGCTTCCGTCACGCCGACGTCGACGTGTTCCGCGAGCGGCGTGCTCGAAGCGCCGGCGTGCTCGCGCTGACCCGCAACTACCGCTCCCGTCCCGAGGTGCTCGCCGTCGTCAATCATGTTTTCGCGTCGGGCTTCGGCCCTAGCTTCCAGCCCCTCGAGGCCGCCGGGCGGTTCCCCGACTCCTCGGTCGAGCCGGCGGTCGAGCTGCTCGTCACCGACAAGGCCGCGTTCCGGGGCAGCGGCACCCACTGGCGTCGCGCCGAAGCGCTGCATGTCGCCCGACGAGTGCGCGGCCTCGTGGACGAGGGCGCCTGCGAGCCCGGCGAGATCGTCCTCTTGTTCGCGGCGGGCACGAGCGCAGAGCAGTACGAGGAGGCGCTGCGCGAACAGGGGTTGCCGACCCTCCGCGCAACCGGGCGAGGCTACTTCGGCCAGCAGCAGGTCGTCGACCTGCTCGCCTACCTGCGCCTGCTCCAGAACCGCTACGACGACGAGGCGCTCGTCACCGTGCTCGCCTCCCCACTCGTCGGCGTGTCGAACGACGCGCTCGCGCTCCTGCGCTATGCGAGCCGGGGCCCGCTGTTCACCGGGCTCGAGCGGCAGCCGCCCCCGGGGCTCTCCGAGCGCGACCACCGGCTCGTGGAGGCGTTCCGTCAGCGCTACGACCGCCTCTGCACGCTCTCCGCCTCCGCCGGGCTCGAGCGCCTCTGCGAGCGGATCGTCGCCGAGCACGACTACGACCTCGCCGTGCTCGCCCGCTGGGACGGGCGGCGGCGTTACGCGAACCTCCGCAAGCTCGCCCGGCTGGCGCGCTCGTACGAAGAGCTGCGGGGCCCCGATCTCGAGGGGTTCGTTCGCTTCGTCCGCGACCAGGAGGCGGCGGGCGCACGCGAGGTCGAGGCGGTCGCCGAGGACGAGGGCGCGCGGGCCGTGCGGCTGCTCACGATCCACGCGGCCAAGGGGCTCGAGTTCCGCGTCGTCGTGGTCTGCGACGCCGGCCGGATGGGGGCCCCCGCGGCGGCGGACGAGATCCTGTGCCTGCCCGACGGCCGGCTCGGCTTCCGGGTCGCCGACCCGGTGTCGGGCAAGCGGGTCGGTGTGCTCGGCTACGACCGCGTGCGGGAGGCTGAGCGCGCCGCGCAGGAGCAGGAGAGCCGCCGGCTCTACTACGTCGCCATGACCCGGGCGATCGATCGGCTGATCGTCTCGGGCGCTCTCGATCCGGATCGTCCCGGGTCCGAGCGCACACCGATCGGCTGGGTGCTCGAGCGCCTCGGCGCCGATACCGAGGCGGACGGGCCGGTGGAGCTCGACTGCAACGGGGCGCGCGTGCTCATGCGCGTCGAGCGGTCCCTGCCGGCCGCGCTCGCGCCCGCGGAACCAGCCGCAGACCAGCAGCTGGAGCTGTTCCAGCCCGGGCAGGCACCGCCGGCCGCGCCCGTGTTCGAGCTGCCCGACCTGCCGCCCGTGCCCGCCCCGCCCGCACGCGCCGTGCGGCGCCTCTCCTACAGTGCGCTCGCGCTGTACGCGCGCTGCCCGTACCGCTACTACGTCGAGCGGATCGCCGGCGTCTCGGAGGCTCGTGAGATCGTCGAGGATGCCGCCGAGGGGCTCGCGGCCACCGAGCTCGGAGACGCCGTCCATGCGATCCTGGAGGCGGGCGTCCCGCCCCCGCAGGCTTCCGACCTGGCTCGCGCTCGCTACCCGCACGCGACGCCCGCCGACCTGGAGCGCGTCCGCTCGCTCGTCGACGCGTGGCACGGCTCGGCGCTGGCGCGCCGGCTGGCCGGGCTCCCGCAGCGTGGCGTCGAGCGGCCTTTCGCGTTCGAGCACGACGGCGTGCTCGTGCACGGGCGCTTCGACGTGATCGCCCGAGACGGCCCCCTGACCCTCGTCGTCGACTACAAGACGCACCGGCTCGGCGAGGGGGCGCCGGCGGAGATCGTCGAGGGCGACTACCGCCTCCAGAGGCTCGTCTACGCGCTCGCGGCGCTGCGGGCCGGGGCGGAGGAGGTCGAGGTCGCCTACGTCTTCCTGGAGCGCCCGGAGGACGTCGTGGCGGCGGTCCTCGGCCGCGGCGATCTCCCGACGCTCGAGACGGAGCTTGGCGAGGCGGTCGACTCGATCCGGTCGGGGCGCTTCGAGCCGACGCCGGGCGAGCTCGTCTGCGCCGGCTGTCCCGCGCTCGACCGGGTCTGCGCCGGCCCGCGTCTGTCCGTGCGCCCCGGCGGGTCCGCCGGGGCCCCGCTGGCCGCCACGGTGTAGCGGCGTGGCCCCGAGCTACGTCCACGAAGCGCGGCGCCGCGTCGGGCGGCGCGCGGCGCGCATCGGGCCGATCCTGGAGCGGCTCGCTTCAGCCCACCCGGACGCCGGGATCGCGCTGCGCTTCCGCACGGACCTCGAGCTGCTCGTGGCGACGATGCTCTCCGCGCAGACCACGGACGTCACGGTCAATCGGGTCACCGGGTCGCTGTTTCGGGCCTACCGTCGTCCCGAGGACTACCTGGCCGTTCCGCTCGAGCGGCTCGAGGAGGACATCCGTGCGACGGGCACCTACCGCCAGAAGGCCCGCAACCTGAAGGGCGCGATGCGCGCGATCGTCGAGGATTTCGGCGGCGAGGTGCCGCTCGAGCTCGAGGAGCTGACACGACTTCCGGGCGTCGGTCGCAAAACCGCGAACGTCGTCGCGGCCGAGCGGGGCGCGGTTCAGGGCATCGTCGTCGACACGCACGTGCGCCGGCTTTCCCAGCGTCTCGGTCTGACGCGCCACGACGACCCCGGGCGGATCGAGCTGGATCTGCAGCGGCTCGTGCCTCGTGAGGACTGGGGGCGTCTGCCGCACCTCTTCATCTGGCACGGGCGGCGCGTCTGCCGCGCCCGTGCACCGGCCTGCGCGGAGTGCGTGCTCGCCGACATCTGCCCGGCGAGCCGTGTGCGTTCCGTTTCCTGACGCTTCGGCGACGGTCGCGGCACGAATCGCGCGCGCCCCGCCACGGAGACGCGCGTACGCTCGGGGCATGCGCTCCGTCGACCTGGCTGTCTACGCGGACTCGCTCGCAGCCGAGGCCGCGGCGCTCGCCGCGCGGGTCGAGCGGGCCCGCCGCAGGCTGCGCGAGGCGGCGCTCGAGCACGAGGCGCGGTTAGCGTTGTCTCCCGACACCGTGGCCCGGCTCCAGGCGCTGGGGCTGCTCGGGGCTCCCGGCGGCGCCGCCGAGCTCGTGGAGATCGCCTCGGCGCAGGCGGATCTGGCCGCGGTCGAGAAGCTCCAGGCGTGGGTGGAGGCGCGGCTCTACGAGGCCCGGGACGCCTCGGGGGCGCCTGCCGTGCTCTCGCCGGTGTCGAGCGCCGCGAGATAGCGCTCCGCGTCGAGCGCCGCCTGGCAACCGGAGGCGGCGGCTGTCACCGCCTGGCGGTACACGTGATCCTGGACGTCTCCGGCAGCGAACACCCCGGGGACGCTCGTGGCCGTCGACTTGCCCCGCGTGACGATGTAGCCGGCCTGGTCGAGTTCGAGCTGGTCGCGTACGAGCGCGATCGTCGGGTCGTGGCCGATCGCCACGAACAGGCCGTCGGCGGGCAGCGTCGTTCGCTCACCCGTCTCGACGTTCTCGACCACGACACCGGTCACCCGGCCCTCGTCGATGCCGAGCACCTCGGCGACGACCGAGTCGAGGACGAGCTCGATCTTCTCGTTTGCGCGGGCGCGGTCGACCACGATCGGCGAGGCGCGGAACTCGCTGCGGCGATGGACGATCGACACCTTCGACGCGAACTTCGTCAGGAACGTCGCCTCCTCGAGCGCGGAGTCGCCGCCGCCGGCGACGACGACGGTCTGGTCGCGGAAGAACGCGGCGTCGCAGACCGCGCAGTAGGAGACGCCGCGACCCTGGAGCGCCCGCTCCGAGTCGAGGCCGAGCTGACGGGCGGTCGCGCCGGTGGCGACGATCACGGTGCGGGCGCGGTGCTCCTCGTCGCCGATCCAGACCCGGAACGGTGAGGAGGAGAGATCGACGCGGGTGGCGTCGTCGGTGACGAGCTCCGCTCCGAAGCGCTCCGCCTGGCGACGGAAGTCCTGCATCATCTCGGGGCCCAGCACGCCGTCGGGGTAACCAGGGTAGTTCTCGACGTCGCTCGTGATCATCAGCTGGCCGCCCCAGGCCACACCCTCGATCACGAGCGGCTGCATGTTGGCGCGCGCCGTGTACAGCGCCGCGGTGTAGCCGGCGGGGCCGCCACCGAGGATGATCACGTCACGTACGTTGCCAGCGGTCACGTCGAGCCCTTTCTCGTTGTTGTCCGACGGTGGTCGTCACGGGTGCAAACGCAGCCTACCGCCGGATTCTTCCGACCGTGCGGGCACGGCGGAGGCGGTCAGGCTGCGTCGCGCTCGCGCGGGCCGAGGTCGATCGACCGGCCGCCCTCGGTCAGCTCGGGCGCCTCGAGAACGCGGGTCGCGCGCTCGATCGGCTCTGGCTCGGGGAGCTCCTGGATCGTGGGGACTCCGAGCTCGGAGAAGCGCCGTGCGGTCACGAGCACGCGCCGCTCCAGGGAGCCGGTCGCGTCGTTGTAGGCGCCAACCGCGGTGTCGAGGCTGCGCCCGAGCTTGATGAAGTGCCCGGCGAGCGTGCGCAGGCGCTCGTGCAGCTCCGAGCCGAGTGCGCTCACCGCGCGCGCGCTCTCGGCGACCTTCTCCTGCCGCCAGCCGTACGCGACGATGAAGAGCAGGCCGATCAGGGTGCTCGGGGTGGCGAGGATGATGCGCTGGCGCCATGCGTCCTCCTGGAGGGACGGGTCCTGGTCGAGCGCCGCGGCGAAGAACGGGTCTCCGGGGATGAACAGCACGACGAAGTCGGGGGCGGACTCGAACTGCGCCCAGTAGGCCTTCTGGCTGAGCTTTCCGACGTGCTCGCGGACCTGGCGTGCGTGGTCTCGCAGCCGGGCGCGCTGCGTTTCCTCGTCGGCGGCGTCGAGGGCCTCCAGGTAGGCGGCGAGCGGTGTCTTCGCGTCCACGATCACGTGCTTGGAGCCCGGCAGGCGCACCACGAGATCGGGTCTGAGCAGCCGGTCGTCGGCCCCGGCGACAACCTGCTCGGTGAAGTCGCAGTACGGGAGCATGCCCGCGGCCTCGACGACGCGGCGAAGCTGGATCTCGCCCCAGCGCCCGCGGACGGCGGGTGCGCGCAGCGCGGTGACGAGGCTCGATGTCTCGGCTCGCAGGCGCTCCTGCGTCTCCGCGAGCGACCCGAGCTGGGAGCGGAGGTCGCCGTACGCCTCGCCGCGGGACTTCTCGAGCTCGCGCACCTCGGTGTCGACCTTGTCGAGCGACTCCTTGAGCGGCGCAACCATCCGCTGGATCGCCTGCTGGCGCTGCTCGAGATCGTCACGCGCGTCGCGCTGGAGCTCCCGGAGCGCGTCCGCGGACACCGTCCTCAGCGCCGACTGGAGCAGCTCCTGGCGCTGCGCTTCGGTGGCCGCAGCCCGGCGTTCGTGCTCGAGCTCGGTTTCCAGGCGCGCCAGGCGCGGCCTCGCGGCGAGCCAGGCTGCGACCGCGCCGGCCGCGAGGCCCGCGACGAGCAGGACGATCTCCACCGCTACCGGCTCCTTTCCGTGGGGCAGGCAAGAGTAGCGGCGGTGCCGGACGGATCTGCCCGGGGCGGCGTCAGGCCTTCGCGGGCTTCGGCTGCTTCGGCCTGGAGCGGGAGCCGCGGAGCACGGTGGCGCCGTACACGACGACGGCCGCGACCGACCCGAGCGCGCCCTGGCTGCGGACGTCGCTGATCTGGCTCTCGATGTACTCCTCCTCGGTGACCCCGCGGTCGGCCTGGTAGGGGGGCACGTCGACGCCGCGCTCGAGCGAAGCTCGTTCGTAGTCGTCGAGGAAGGCCCCGACGGGCGGCAGCTCGAAGAACGTGATCACGGCGACGACGACGAGGAGCGCGCAGAACGGCCACGCGAGCCGTACCCCGAGCGGCTTGCGCCACATCACGAGCAGCGACGACACGAGCCCGAGCGCCCCCACGGGCACGAGCAGGATCGCGACCCCGGCCCAGCTCGAGAAGCCCTCGCTCGCGACGACGTACATCAGCCGTCCGACCTGGGCGAGCGCGAACCCGTAGCCGATCAGGAGGAAGATCGCGCCGATGCGGGGGATGAGCACCGGCGCCAGTGTACGTCCGGACGCGATCGTCTAGCCTCCGTAACGTGGACGATGTCTTCGGGCCGGGCGGGCGCCTGGAGCGGGTCCTGGCCGCGTTCGAGCCGCGCGCGGAGCAGGCCGCGCTCGCCCGGGCGGTCGCCGACGCGCTCGAGCGCGGCGACCACCTGCTCGCCGAGGCGGGCACCGGCACGGGCAAGAGCCTCGCCTACCTGGTTCCGGCGCTGGCCTCGGGACGGCGGGTCGTCGTCGCGACCGCGACGAAGGCGCTCCAGGAGCAGCTGGCCGTTCATGACCTGCCCGTGGCCGCGGCCGCGCTGGGCCGCGACGTCGACCACGCGCTGCTGAAGGGGCGCGAGAACTACCTGTGCCGCCACAGCCTGGACGGGCTCGCGCTGCTCGGCGGCTCGGCCGGGGCGCTGTTTCGCGCTCCCGAGGACGCGACGCAGTACGAGGAGCTGCGGGGCTGGCTCGAGACGACCGAGACGGGCGATCGGGCCGAGCTTCCGTTCGAGCCGCGCCCGTCGCTGTGGGCCGAGCTGGCCGTCGGGGGAGACCGCTGTCTCGGGCGGCGCTGCCCCGCGCGCAGCTTCTGCTTCTCCGAGGCGGCGCGGGCGCGGGCCGCGGACGCGGAGCTCGTCGTCACGAACCATGCGCTCTATCTCGCCGACGCCGCCGTGCGCGCCAGGGGTGGAGACGTGGCCGTTCTGCCCGAGCACGACGCGGTCGTCTTCGACGAGGCGCACCGGCTCGAGGACGCAGCCGCCTCGTGGTTCGGCGGTCGCGTCACTCAGGCTGGTCTCATCCGTCTCGCCCGCGACGTCGAGCGGGCGGCGCGGGCGCGTGGGGCGTTGCCGCCCGTCCGCGCGCTCAGGGAGCTCGAGCGCGCGGGTCGATCGCTCGTCTCGGTGCTCGAGCCGCGCTCCGGCCGCCGGCGGCTCGGCCCCGGGGACGTCGACCGGGCGCTCGACCGGGCCGCGGAGCTGACGGAGCTCCTGGGGGCGCTCGCCGAGGAGCTCGCGGGGAGCGGGGAGGAGGGTGACGCGCTCTCCCGCCGCGCGCTCGGGGCGATGGACGATGTCGAGGCCTGCCTCGAGCTCGACCCGGATCGGGTCTCATGGGCCGAGCCGGGCGCGCTCGCGTGGGCGCCCGTGGACGTGTCGGCGGTGCTGAGGGAAGCCCTCTGGGAGACCGGGCTGACGGCGGTGCTCGTCTCGGCGACGCTCGAGACCCCGTTCCTGCGCGCCCGGCTCGGGCTCGACGGCGCCCGCGAGCTGGTGCTCGACTCCCCGTTCGACTATGCCACCCAGGCGCTCGTCTACGTACCGAGGGGCCTGCCCGAGCCGCGCGCGCCGGGCGCGTACGAGCGCCTTGCCGACGAGATCGTGGCCCTCTGCGAGCTGTCGCGCGGACGGGCGCTCGTGCTGACCACCTCGTATCGGTCGCTCGACGCGCTCGCCGGAAGAATCGAGGCGCGTCTGCCGTACCCGGTGCTGAGGCAGGGTGACGCGCCGCGCGAGCGTCTGCTCGAGCGCTTTCGCACCGAAGTCGAGACGGTGCTGGTCGCGACGCAGACGTTCTGGCAGGGGGTCGACGTGCCCGGCGAGTCGCTGTCTCTGCTCGTGGTCGAGAAGCTCCCGTTCGCGCCGCCCGACGACCCACTCGTCCAGGCCCGCTGCGAGCGGATCGCCGCGGAGGGCGGCGACTGGTTCCACGGCTACAGCCTCCCGGCCGCGGTGCTCGCGCTTCGCCAGGGCTTCGGTCGCCTGATCCGCACCCGGGACGATCGCGGCGTGGTCGCGATCCTCGACGCCCGGATCCACACGCGCGCGTACGGGCGCCTGTTCCTCGCGGCCCTGCCGCGCTGCCCGGTGGTGGCAGACCGGGGGGAGGTGGCCGAGTTCCTCGCGCGGGGAACCGGCGAGACAGGCTGATACCCTGCGCGCGTGGACAAGCGCAAGAAGCCGAAAACGCCTCCGCCGCCGCGCCCGGTGCAGGCGCCGAAGGAGCGGTCGGGGCCGGCGGCCGGCACGCAGCGCGAGGCGCGCGCTCCGCGCGAGTCGGCTGCGCCGTCCGGCACGCGCGGGGGGCGCGGGACACGGCTCGCCCTGATTGGCGCCGCGGCGGCGGTTGCCGCGGTCGTCGTCGCGGTCGTGCTCGCGACCACGCTCGGCGGCACCGACGCGTCGGCGATCGCCGACGCCGGGTGCGCCCAGGAGACGTTCCCCTCCCAGGGACGTCAGCACGTCGACAAACTCGAGGAGGGCTTCGAGTACAACTCGTTCCCGCCGACGAGCGGCCCGCACGACGCGCAGCCTGCGATCTGGAACATCTACGACGAGCCTCCCGGGGAGCGACATTTGCTCCACTCGCTCGAGCACGGCGGGATCGCGGTGCAGTACGGCGACGGGGTGCCGGACGCGACCGTCGCTGCTATCCGCACCTGGTACGAGCAGTCGGACCGCAAGGGGATCATCGTGGCGCCGCTGCCCGGTCTCGGGGGCAAAGTGGCCTTGAGCGCGTGGACGCACCTTGCGACGTGCCCCGGCTTCGACGCGAAGGCGACCGACACGTTCGTCGAGCTCTACCGCTACAAGGGCCCCGAGCGGTTGCCGCTCGAGTCGATGGTGCCCGGCGCTTCCTGAGCCCCGCCCGCGGGCGTCATAATTCGCTCGGCCGGGGTGGCGTAACTGGTAGCCGCGGGGGACTTAAAATCCTCTGCCCCTCGGGGCGTGCGGGTTCGAATCCCGCCCCCGGCATCGGTGCCGGATCCGAGCGAAGCTACGGGCTGACGAGCCCGAACAGCATCAGGAACCCCATCAGCGCGACCACGGCGCCCAGTCCGACCGCGGCGATCCCCTGCGGCCGGAGCGTCTCCGCGGTGGCGCGCATCCCACGGGCGGGCGTCACGTGGCCCGTCGCCGCCAGCGAACCGACGACGATCAGCACGGCGCCGACGACGAAGACCGCCGTCTCCTTGATGCCCATCGCGACCTCCTTTCGTCGCTCAAGCTTTGTGCGTCCAACGCACTTGTTACGTTCGCAACAAGTCTACGATACCACTCGCGCGCGGACGCGTCGTTGCCTTCGGCCGCTCTACGCGGCGAGCTCGAGCACGACGCCGTGGAGGATGTCCCGCTCGGAGACTTCGAGCTCGGGAAGCTCGAAGAAGCCTGCGATCTCCGCGAGCGCGAGCGCCCCCGCGCCGATCACCGGCGCCCGCTCGGGCATCAGGCCCGGCCGGTCGCGCAACTCGTCGACCGGGGTGGCGGCCAGCCTTCCCGCCTCGCGGAAGAGCCAGCGGGTCGGCACGAGGTGCCCGTGGACGAGGGTCGGATCCTCCGCGGGCAGGCCGAGGTGAAGCGTCGCGAGCGTCGTTGCGGTGCCGGCAACGGCGATCCCGCGACGGGGGAGCGGGTCGGCGGGAACGTGCTCGAGGAGCAGGGAGCGAAGCGAGACGACGAGCGCCTCGCGCTCGCACGTTCCGAGCGGGTCGTCGCACGCGAACCGCTCCGTCAGGCGGACGCAGCCGATGTCGAGGCTCGTCGAGAAGCGGATGCCGGCCGAGTCGCCGAGCGCGATCTCGGTCGAGCCGCCGCCGAGGTCGACGACAGCGGTCAGCCCGTCGAGCGTGCGGCCGTGGGTCGCCCCGCGGAACGTCAGGCCCGCCTCCTCCTCACCGGAGAGCAGCCGCGTCTCGAGCCCGAACGCGCGGCCGACATCGCCGAGGAACGCCTCGCCGTTGGCCGCGTCCCGGACGGCGCTCGTCGCGTAGGCGAGCGCGCGCCCGGCGCCGAGCTCGTCGATCGCGTCCCGGTAGCCCTCGAGGCAGGCGGCGACCCGGGCGATCGCCTCCGGCAGGAGCACCCGGTCGGCATCGACGCCCTCGCCGAGCCGCGTGATCGCGAGCCGACGCTCGACCTCCTCGAGCCGGTCGCCGTCGACGTCCGCGACGAGCAGCCGCGTCGAGTTAGTGCCGAGATCGACGACGGCGACCCGGGTCACGAGAGCAGCCGCACGAGCCGCGCCGCGCGCACGGCGCCGCGGACGTCCCCGAGCGCCCACGCGAGCACGTCGAGCCGCTGTCGCGACTCCGCCAGCGCGGTCAGCCGCTCCTGGAGGTGCCGGCTCCGTTCGGCGCCGCTCTCACCGCGGCGCGCTAGCGCCTCGCCGGCCCGCTCGATCCGTTCGAGCTCGGCCTCGAGCGCCTCACCGAGCCCCCGCGCGGCGCGCGACAGGACGATCCCGGAGCGCACCACCACGGCGGCCGCCACGAGCACGGCCGCACCGGACGCGCATGCCGCCACGATCGTCCACCAGGGCACGCGCCGATCGTAGCTATACTGTGAGACACGCCGCGGGGTGGAGCAGTCAGGTAGCTCGCCGGGCTCATAACCCGGAGGTCGCAGGTTCAAATCCTGCCCCCGCTACTGAAAAGGCCCCGCTCAGCGGGGCCTTTTGTTTACTGGC
>JAHDVS010000023.1:31300-38836 GCA_023382435.1 Thermoleophilia bacterium | reverse complement strand
GCTCGAGGCGACGATCCGTCTGAACGGTGTCCAGCGGGTCGTGACCGGCGCCGGCAACGGCCCGATCGCCGCGTTCGTGAGCGCGCTCGGCCAGGTCGGGATCGACCTGCGGGTGCTCGACTACCACGAGCACGCGGTCACCGCCGGCGCGGACGCGAGCGCCGCCTGCTACATCGAGGCCGCCGTCGGCGACCGGGTGCTGTGGGGGGTCGGGATCCACCCGAGCATCGTCAGCGCCTCCCTGCGCGCGGTCACGAGTGCCGGCAACCGCGCGATCGCTGCCGGCCTCGTCGAGCTCGATCCCGCCTTCGCGCTCGCCCGCTCGCCCGAGGCCTGAAGGGCTAGCCCGGTATGAGCGACCCGCGGGCGCTCTACCGGGAGCGGCTCGAGCGGGTCGAGCGGGCGGTCGCGCTCGAGCCGGTCGACCGACCGCCCGTGATCTTCATGGGGACGGCGTTCGCGCCCCGGTTCACGGGCCGCTCGCTGGCGGAGTTCTGTGCCGACCCGGAGGCCCGGGTCGAGGCGACGCTCGAGGCGATGGAGCGACTCGGCGGGCTGGACGGGATCAACGCGGTGCCGTCGGGGCGGATCGGCGTGTCGCTCGCGGAGCTGTGGCTGTCGCGGGTCGAGCTGCCCGGCCGGGAGCTGTCGGAGGGGACGGTCTGGCAGGTGCGCGAGGCGGAGATGATGGCCGTCGACGGGTACGACGCGATCGTGGCGGAGGGCTGGCCGGCCGTACGGGAGCGCCTGCTCGCGCGGGTGCTCGACCCCGGGGAGCTGGAGGCGCAGCGGGCGTGGCAGCGGGAGCGCCAGGCGGCGACGGTGGAGCGGTTTCGCGACCGCGGTTTCGTCCCCGTCTCCTGCGGCGGCACGACGATCCCGTTCGAGTGCCTGTGCGGGGCCCGCTCGCTGCCGGAGTTCTTCCGCGACCTGCGCCGCCGGCCCGAGCGGGTGAAGGCGGCGCTGGACGCGATGCTGCCAACCCTCGTCGAGGCGGGCCTCGAGGACGCGCGGCTGTCCGGTTTGCCGTCGGTGTGGGTGGGGGGCTGGCGCTCGGCGAGCGGGTTCCTCTCCCCGAAGCTCTGGGACGAGCTCGTGTGGCCGTACTTCGTGCGGCTCGTGTCCGAGCTGGCCTCGGCGGGCGTACGCTGCGTGCTCCACTTCGACCAGGACTGGACGCGCGACCTGGCGCGGCTCAGGGAGCTGCCCGCCCGCTCCTGCATCCTCAACCTCGACGGGATGACCGACATCCGCCGCGCGAAGGAGCTGCTCGGCGACCGGATGGCGCTGATGGGCGACGTGCCCGCGTCCCTGCTCGCGCTCGGCGACCCGGACGGCGTGCGCCGCTACGTCCGCGAGCTCGTGCGCGACTGCGGGCCCACCGGGTTGCTCGTCTGCGCGGGGTGCGACATCCCGATCGACGCGAAGCCCGAGAACGTCGAGGCGCTGGTCGAGGCGGCGGTCGGGTGAGGCTACGAGCCGGCCAGCTCGAGCGCGGCCTGCGCGACCCGGGTGCGGGCCGCCGCATCCGGCATCAGCGTGGGGGCGGCGGCGGCGCGCAGGCCGAGCGCACGGATGGCAGGGAGGAGCTCGCGGTCGGCCTCGTCGATCAGCATGTGCGTGATCAGGCCGTCGTAGTGGGCGGCGACGGCGCGGGGGCTCGATTCGCCGGCGAGCGTGCGCAGGAGGCGGTCGGCGGGGCCCTTGACGGCGCGGCCGCCGACGATCGGGCTGACGGCGACGGTCGGCCCGGAGCGGGCGGCAATCGCGTCGCGGACGCCGGAGACGGCGAGGATCGGGTCGACGGACAGGAACGGGTTGCTGGGAGCGACGATCACGACGTCGGCGGCAGCGAGTGCATCGAGGACGCCCGGAGCCGGCTGCGCGGTCGTGGCGCCCTCGTAGCGTACGGCCAGCACCTCGTCCCGGTGGCGGCGGCGGACGAAGTAGGTCTGGAAGTCGAGCTCGCCGGCCGGGGTCGAGACCACGGTGCGAACCCGGTCGTCGGTGGCGGGGAGGAGGCGCACCTGCACCCCGAAGGCGGTGCAGAGGCTCAACGTGATCGCGGACAGCGGCTCGCCGGCGCGGAGGCGCTCGCTGCGCGCGAGGTGGAGGCCGAGGTCGCGGTCGGAGAGGTAGAACCAGGCGGGCCCGCCGAGTTGGGAGACGACGCCGAGCGCGTGCGCGGTGTCGCCGGCGCGGCCCCAGCCGCGTTCGGGCTCGACGACCCCGGCGAGCGTGTAGAGGACGGTGTCGAGGTCGGGCGAGACGTGCAGGCCGAGCAGGTCGAGGTCGTCGGCGACGTTGCCGACGACGGTCACCCGTTCGGGCGGGAGCACCCGGACGAGCCCGTCCAGGAAGCGGGCCGCTCCGACTCCCCCTGCGAGCACCGTCACGCGCATGCTGCAATTCTCCCTGTGGAGCCCGTCGTCGCGACGCACGTGCTCGTTCCACTCAAGCGCCTGGACGGGGCGAAGAGCCGTCTCGCCGGGCTCTTGACCGCGGCCGAGCGGGTTGCATTGATGGAGGCGATGCTGGCCGGCGTGCTCGCCGCGGTGCGGGAGGCTCGCGGGGTGGAGGCGCTCACGCTCGTCTCGTCGGAGCCGACGGCCGCCTCTCTCGCGGCCAGCCACGGGGTCGGCTGCTGGGACGACCGGGGGCTCGCTTGGAACGAGGCGCTGGCGGTGGCGATGCGGGAGGTCGTTTGCGCGCCCTGCGCCGCGGTCGTGTCCGCCGACCTGCCCTTGCTCGCGGCGGCGGAAGTCTCGGCCCTGCTCGAGGCGGTGCCGGAGCGGGGGGTCGCGATCGCCCGCGCGCTCGACGGCGGCACGAACGCGGTCGCGATGCGCCCGCCCGGGGCGGCGGAGACCTGCTTCGGCAGCCCGGGTAGCTCGGGGCTGCACGCGGAGCTGGCGGCGGGCGCGGGCGTGGACGCGGTCGTGCTCGACGTGCCGGGGCTGGCGCTCGACCTCGATTGCCGGGCGGACGCGGAGCGGCTCGTCGCGGCGGCGCCGACCTCCGCGGCCGCCCTGCTGCTCGCGGGGATCCTGGAGCGTTCCCCCGCATGACGCTGCGCCTCGGCTACAAGGGCTCCGCCGAGCAGTTCGGCCCCCGCGAGCTGCTCGGATTCGGGAGGCTCGCCGAGGAGCTCGGGCTCGATCTCGTCGCCGTCTCCGACCACTTCCAGCCGTGGCGCCACTCGACGGGGCGCGCGCCCCATTCGCTCGTGTGGCTGGGGGCGCTCGCCGCCAGCACCGAGCGGGTCTGGCTCGGGACGAGCGTGCTCACGCCGACGCTGCGCTACCACCCGGCGGTCGTCGCGCAGGCGTTCGGGACGCTCGCAGCGCTCGCGCCCGGGCGGGTGTTCCTCGGGCTCGGCACGGGCGAGGCGATGAACGAGAAGCCCGTGAGCGGGCTCGAGTGGCCCGCGTTTCGCGAGCGCCTCGATCGGCTGGTCGAGGCGATCGAGCTCAAGCGTCTGCTCTGGGCGGAGGAGCGGGTCAGCTACCGGGGCCGCTACTACCGGACCGAGCGGGCGACGGTGTACGAGCGTCCCGGGCACCCGGTGCCGCTCTACGTCGGCGCTGCCGGCGCCCAGACGGCACGGCTCGCGGGGCGGCTCGCCGACGGGCTGATCTGCACGAGCGGCAAGGAGCGGGCCCTCTACGGGAAGCTGCTCGGGGCGGTCGACGAGGGCGCTCGCGGGGAGGGCCGCGACCCGGCCGGGATCGAGCGGATGATCGAGATCAAGGTCTCCTACGACCACGACCTCGACGCCGCTCGCGAGGCCTGCCGCTGGTGGGCTGCGCTCTCGCTCTCGCCCGAGGAGAAGTCGGGGATCGACGACCCGGTCGAGCTCGAGCGGCTCGCGGACGCGAACGCGAACGCCGGGCGCGCCGCCGACCGGTTCATCGTCTCCGCCGACCCCGAGGAGACGGCCGAGCGGATCGGCGAGTACGTCGCGCTCGGCTTCACGACGCTCGTCTTCCACGCCCCCGGCGCCGACCAGGAGCGGTTCCTGCGCCTGTTCTGCGCCGACGTCGTCCCGCTCCTGCGCGAGCGCTACGGGGCGGCGGGCGGTTGAGCTGCTTGCCGGGAAGTCGGCGGCCGGTGTAGAGTCGCGGGGCCGTGCCCGACTTCGCGAGCGAGATCACTCTGCGTCAGCCCATCGAAGAGGTTTTCGACTACCTCGCCGACTGTTGCAACGAGACGCGCTGGCATCCCGACGCGGTCTCGGTCGAGCTGATCTCGGACGGACCGATCGGGCCGGGGACGCGGTTCGCAGCGCGCTATCGCAAGGTCGGCAGGATGGACGTCGAGATCGTCGAGTACGAGCGGCCGCGCCGCCTCGCCGTCGCGTACCGCTCGCGCAGCGGTCCCGCCCACGGCGTCTTCTCGTTCGCACCGGCCGGTGAGGGCACGACCGTGTCGGTGCGCGGCGGCGTCGAGCTGAAAGGGCTGTGGCGCCTGTTCACGCCGCTCGTCGGCGCGAGCATCCGTCGCGAGCAGGCGAAGTGGCAGGGCTGGCTCGAGCGCGGGCTGGGCGCCCGCGCCCGGTAGAGCGGGCGCGTCTCGCGCTCAGCGAGGAGTGCGCGTCCGGTCACGCCGACGTGTGGGCGAGCCCTCAGTGCGGCCGGACCGTCCGCGTCTTCGGACTGGAAGCCGAGGCAGGCTCCCAGCCGGGTCCGGTCGCGTGACCCGCGGACCGCGACGCGGATCTCGTCGAGCTCCTCCGGCGCGGCGAGCTCCACGCTGCAGGTGCGAGCGACGACGCTGACTCGTGCCGTGTGGCGCGTTGCCTCGTAGCCGTAGGACCTCCCGGGAAAGGTGGCAGCCGCCACATGCAGCCCTGGCAGCGCCCGGCCTCAATGGGGCCCGGGATTGAGCTCCCGGGAAAGAGGTTCTGCTCGGGAACGGTTGGAGCCGGCCGCCAGCTTCAATGGGGACCGGGATTGAGCTCCCGGGAAAGCTGAAACGAGCGCGGAACCGCGCCGTCCGGCAGCTCGCTTCAATGGGGCCCGGGATTGAGCTCCCGGGAAAGAACCCCGGCTACCTGCTGATGGATCTGCTCGGGGCGCTTCAATGGGGCCCGGGATTGAGCTCCCGGGAAAGGGGGCCGGCAGCCGCGATCCAGACCGCGGACAACCAGCTTCAATGGGGCCCGGGATTGAGCTCCCGGGAAAGTCAGCCTCCCCTCGATCCAACGGTGGGAGACCGGCCGGCTTCAATGGGGCCCGGGATTGAGCTCCCGGGAAAGGCCGAAACGGGCGAGGCGGTCGCGCTCACCGTCGTGCTTCAATGGGGCCCGGGATAGATCTCCCGGGAAAGTCGATGCGATCCCCGACCTCGGCGCCCCGCTCGCGCTTCAATGGGGCCCGGGATAGATCTCCCGGGAAAGACACGCAGGATCCAGCTACCCGCGGGATCCACACAGGCTTCAATGGGGCCCGGGATAGATCTCCCGGGAAAGAGGCCGCTCCCCGTTCGCGCTACTCGGGATCGCCGGGCTTCAATGGGGCCCGGGATAGATCTCCCGGGAAAGGCGGATCCTCCAGCGCGGCTTCCGCGCCGGAGACTCGCTTCAATGGGCCCCGGGATAGATCTCCCGGGAAAGCTACTCCGGGTTCGGCGACCCGACGAGCTGGGACACGTCGCTTCAATGGGGCCCGGGATAGATCTCCCGGGAAAGTCTCTCTTGGAACCGCTGTTTCCCTAGAGGTCTTAGCTTCAATGGGGCCCGGGATAGATCTCCCGGGAAAGCGCGGGCGCGCTCCTCCCGCAGGACCTCCGGCTGCACGCTTCAATGGGGCCCGGGATAGATCTCCCGGGAAAGCCGCGGCCGGCCGCCACATCCGAGACGAACATGCCGTAGCTTCAATGGGGCCCGGGATAGATCTCCCGGGAAAGTCAGGCCGGCGTCCGCGAGATGCTTCGCCTCCGACGCAAAGCTTCAATGGGGCCCGGGATAGATCTCCCGGGAAAGGCCCACCGGGTGAGCTGGACAGGCGCAGCGGGCGTACTTGCTTCAATGGGGCCCGGGATAGATCTCCCGGGAAAGGCGGCGATCACCCCGGCCAGCGTGTCCGCCACGTTGCTTCAATGGGGCCCGGGATAGATCTCCCGGGAAAGCGCCCAGCCGGCCGCGTCGATTCTCGCGCCGAGAATCCCGCTTCAATGGGGCCCGGGATAGATCTCCCGGGAAAGCCCCATCTCATCGAGTTCACCGCATAGCTGAATGTGGGCTTCAATGGGGCCCGGGATAGATCTCCCGGGAAAGGTGACCAACGCCAACATGCTCCACCGCGCCATCCGCGCTTCAATGGGGCCCGGGATAGATCTCCCGGGAAAGATTCAACAGGTGGGAGATCGTACTGTTGTCGTTCCCGCTTCAATGGGGCCCGGGATAGATCTCCCGGGAAAGCCGACCTCCGCCACGACCTCGACCGCCTACTCGGCCAGCTTCAATGGGGCCCGGGATAGATCTCCCGGGAAAGCGCTCCGCCACGTCCCTTTCCCCTTCGGCATCGTGTAGCTTCAATGGGGCCCGGGATAGATCTCCCGGGAAAGTCCTTGATCTTCTTCGGCAGCCACAGGAGCAGGTCCAGCTTCAATGGGGCCCGGGATAGATCTCCCGGGAAAGTTGAGTTGGGACTCAAATATTCATCCACAGAGGCCGCTTCAATGGGGCCCGGGATAGATCTCCCGGGAAAGTTGTCGGCGTGCGCCTTGTTCATCCTCGCGGTCAGGCTGCTTCAATGGGGCCCGGGATAGATCTCCCGGGAAAGCCGCGACCACGACGACTGGGGAGGCTACTAATGACCGCTTCAATGGGGCCCGGGATAGATCTCCCGGGAAAGTCGAGCAGACGAACACGCGGCGTGGCTTCCGCCAGCGGAGAGGCTTCAATGGGGCCCGGGATAGATCTCCCGGGAAAGAGGGTCTTTTCGTAAAGACCCGCGTAACGGGAAGAGAGCTTCAATGGGGCCCGGGATAGATCTCCCGGGAAAGGTCGGCGGTAGAGGTTGAGGCTGCTTTCGTCCGGCCGGCTTCAATGGGGCCCGGGATAGATCTCCCGGGAAAGCGGCGTCGTCGTCCAGCTCGGAGGGTACCGGCCCTACGCTTCAATGGGGCCCGGGATAGATCTCCCGGGAAAGGGTAGTCTCGGTCGCCGGGGCCCGCCCGAACTTCCCGCTTCAATGGGGCCCGGGATAGATCTCCCGGGAAAGCGGCTACAAGCCGCACTGACCGACCTCCGCCACGACCTGCTTCAATGGGGCCCGGGATAGATCTCCCGGGAAAGCCGCCCCATCCGCGTCACCACAACCCGCCAAAACCTAGCTTCAATGGGGCCCGGGATAGATCTCCCGGGAAAGCGCGAACGTCGACGCCGACCTCGGCTCCGGCAACTAGCTTCAATGGGGCCCGGGATAGATCTCCCGGGAAAGCGGCTCGTCATCGTGCGCGCCAACATGCCGTACGGGCCGCTTCAATGGGGCCCGGGATAGATCTCCCGGGAAAGGCGTCGTAGCCGGCGGC
>JAHDVS010000023.1:0-31200 GCA_023382435.1 Thermoleophilia bacterium | reverse complement strand
TCGCTTCAATGGGGCCCGGGATAGATCTCCCGGGAAAGGGGCTCCTGGGGAGGCCGCTTGCGGAGCGGGCTCGCGGCGCAGCTTGCGAGCGCGCTCCGGTTGGGGGGTGGCTTGACCCCGATCGTGCCGGAGGAGTCGGGGGAAACGGCCTGTGAAGTTGTCAAGGTGCAGGGAGTTCCCCAGGTGCGAGCGCGGCTAGGCTCCCGCGGCAGAACCTCGCCGCTCGCACGATCATACGATCGCGGCGTCGGCTGTGCCGGGCATCTCGACGGGCTTGCCGATGCCGCGGAAGCGGCGCCGGCTGGCGGAGCCGGGAGGGCCGAGGTCGACGAGGAGGGCTCGGTCGGCTCCGAGGTCGAGGACGTTCGCGAGTTTCCGTTCGAGTCGCGTCCGCTCGACATCGGAGAGATCGCAGACGAAGACGGAGTACTGGATGCGGTAGCCGAACGCCTCGGCGATCTTCGCGGTCCGGCGCAGCCTGACGTCGTCCGACACGTCGTAGCAGAGGAGGTAGCGCGTCCGCATCAGCGGGTCACGAAGGGACGATACTCGGGCACGTCGCCGACGAGCACGCCTGCGAGGAGGCGGCCCTGGAGCTCCAGGGCCCGCCGGTAGACGATCCGGTAGCGGAACACGGGGTGGACGACCTCGGTCAGCATCCGCTGCTCGTAGGCGGTCAACACGGTGCGCCGGCCCGACTGCGTGAGCGTGACGGCCCCCGCACGCTCCGCGAAGTCGCCCGGGGTGAGCCGTGAGCCGTTCAGGAGGGTGAGGAGAACGGAGTCCGCGACGAGGGGACGGAACTCCTCCATCAAGTCGAGAGCGAGCGCCGGGCGGCCGAACCGCGGCTGGTGGTAGAAGCCGAGCATGGGATCGAATCCGACCCGCCGCACGGCCAGGGCGCACTCCTTTGCGAGAAGCGCGTAGAGGAAGGAGAGGACGGCGTTCACCCGGTCTCGCGGCGGGCGGCGCGAGCGACGCTCGAAGTCGAATGTGAAGCCAGCTCGCCGTGCGCTGGCTCGAAACAGCGAAGGCAGCGCGCGGTAGTACTCGCGGGCGGCAGCGCCCTCGATCCCGAGCAGCGTCCCCGGCGACTTCGCGCGCCCTGCGAGCCGAGCGAAGCGCTCGAGCTCGAGGATCGCCGCCGAGAGCGTCTCATCGCCGTTCCTGCGCAGGAGCACGCGGCCGTTCTTGATCTTCCCGGCCACGAACTGCCGGGCGAGGCCGAGCGACGCCTCGGCGTCGTCGGCGTGACGAAACTGCGCGATGCGCAACTCGACGTTGTTCGGCTCGAAGCCGACGGTCATCGCCTGGAACCGGCCGCCGAAGGAGAAGTGCGTGACCGGGATCCCGGCGGACGCGAGCGCGCGGAGCGCAGGCTCGGAGATGGAGGGGGACCCGAACAGAGCCACTTCGGACAGGTCGATCTGGCGGAGTGACGCGATGACTTCCCTCTCCTTCCGCACCTCGATCCTGCCGCCCTTGAGGTGGACGGAGGCTCCGTGCTCCTGGACGTAGAGAGGAGTCGAGTCGGGGCGGGCGGCGACGAGCCGCCGCGGCGGCGTCCGGCGGGCCCTCGCGAGCCGAAGCGCATTCGTCTCGTCGGGCAGGCACAGCCCGACGAGTGAGCAGCGAGGGCACTTCGGGCTCGCGTCGAGCGGGAGCGGCGGTTCGGTTCTGGCGGCGGTCACCCGGAGGTCGGCGAGTAGCCCGCGCACCCAGGTCTCGAGCTCCGCTGTCAGCTCCACGGCGACGCGGGTGCGCGTCTTGCGGAAGCTGAGGAAGCCGCGGTCGCAGCGGTACCCGTTCTCACGCAGGATCAGGATCTGCGCCGCGAGCTGCGCACGCTCCGGCGCCCACGCCTCGCCGTCCGCTCGCGGCCGCCCCTTCTTGTGATCGACCGGCGAGACCGTCCCGTCCTCGCCCTCGACCAGATCCAGCTTCGCGATCATCCCGAGCTTGGGCGCGTCGAGCGTGACGGAGCGCGCCTCGCCGCTCCACCCGTCCTCGTCCGCCGCCTCGGCCTCGGGCATCCGCCCGCCGCCGCGATCGCTGCGCCCGTGCGCGAGCTGGCCCTCGGCGGTGTCCGCGTTCTCCTCCCACAACCCCTCGACCCACTCGATGTAGAACAGGCGCGGGCAGTAGACGAACTCGTTCAGCATCCGCGCGGGGACGAGCTCGGGGACAGCGGGCGGTGGCGGAGTCAGAGACAAGAGCGATCCTGGAAGTCAGGACGGGAAACCCCGGCGCTCCGCGCCGTAGTGCTACGG
Organism: Thermoleophilia bacterium; assembly: GCA_023382435.1. Lineage (GTDB taxonomy): Bacteria > Actinomycetota > Thermoleophilia > Gaiellales > Gaiellaceae > JAHDVS01. The sequence goes on along the minus strand of JAHDVS010000023.1, from coordinate 28,930 downwards.
AGCGCTACGAGTGCTACACTACTCGCCGTGAGCCGCCGGATCACCCAGCGTGAGCTTCGCAACGACTCCGCGGCCGTGCTCCGTGAGGTGCAGGCAGGCGGGCGGGTTATCGTCACGCGCAACGGCGTGCCGGTTGCGGAGCTCCGGCCCATCGAGCCGCGCCGGTTCGTGCCCAGAGCAGTCATCGCCGCAGCCGCGGGCCGGGCGCCCCGGATCGATGCCAGGCGGTTGCGGGCCGACCTGGATTCCGTCGTAGACCAGTCCGCCCGTGCCTGAGCCGACGCGCGGTCTGCTCGACACCTCCGTCGTGATCGACCACGATCTCGTCGATCACGAGCATCTCCCCGACGAGTCCGCGATCTCCGCTGTGACCCTGGCCGAGCTCGCCGCCGGGCCGCACGCCACGAGCGACGAGGACGAGCGCGCGCGCCGCCAGGATCGGCTGCAGTGGGCGGCGGCGACGTGGGATCCGCTCCCCTTCGACGCCGAAGCCGCCCGCGCGTACGGGCGCGTCTTCGCCGCCGTGAAGGCGTCGGGACGGTCGGCGCGCAGCCGTTTCGCCGACCTCCAGGTCGCTGCGACCGCGGCCGCCAACGGGCTGCCGCTCTACACCCGGAACCCGGGCGACTTCGCCGGTCTCGAGACGATCCTGCAGGTCGAGGCGGTGTGACCGCAGGGGCATCGGCCTTTCCGTTTACCCGGGCGAAGATCCGGCGAACAGACCGCCGCCGAGAAAACGGCTCCTTCCAAGCACAATGGGGCCCTTGACGGTGACCTCGAAGATGAGCTGCGCGCCTCCGATCAGACCGACGCCAGGCACTGCGCGCAGCTCCCGAGGCGAAACGCGTGGCTTGGGAAGCCCGCGGCGTTGGCATTCGGCGAGAAGGTCAACAGCCAGCGCCTCGCTCGCGCCGACGCGCTTGGCGTGACGCGTGACCTGGTAGGGAGTGACGCTCTCCCATGTCCGTGCTGACGCGAAAAGCGGGTCGTCCCCGGGGTCGATGCTCTCGGAGCGCAGCGTCAGATGCCCAGCAGAGCTCGTGCGCAACTCCTGAAATCCGGTCAAGGCGGTGTCGAGATTCTGCAGGTGGTGGCGTTCCTCGCGCGTAGGCTCTCGTCCCTCGAGGACATGAGGCGCCACGATGAGAACTCGCGGCTGACCGATGGTGCCTGGGTCAAACAGAAACGCGAGATGAGGAGATCGTTCCGAGCGAGCAGGCTCGCCGGTGCGCTCGTGTCCGGAGAAGAATGCCGGCAACCCGACACCTGGGCCCAGTAGCTGTTGGACCGTTGCCATGATGGCTCGACGCAGCGCCCGTGCGATCTCCCCTGGCTCAGGGCTCTCGCTCAGCCCGGCGTCGACCACGAATGCATGGACGCCGTGACTCCGATCGACCGGCCGCATGACTCCCAGACCGAGAAAGCGCCCATCGCCGATCACGAGCGGTCCACGAACCGGCTCGGAGAACGTGACCTCAACGTTCCAGAGCCGGTCTTGCGTGAACCGAGCACCCGTGGCGAACGATTCTGCCCGGTCGCCCTTGCCGTCGAAAGCCTCGCGCTGAACGCGCACGGCCTGTGGAGAAAGACGCTGGCCGGCGTGGCGCAGCGCCTGCACGACGGTGGCTGCCGTGGGAGCCTGCCGATGGACGCGCCCGCTTGCCTGCGATCGTCGCGGACGCGGGAGAGCGACGGGCGTCACCGAACGCCAGGTTCGCCAACCGCCCGTGTCGGCTATCCCGTACCGGCCGAGCATGCGCTCGTCCGTGGCCGGTGTGAGAACGAGCCCTAGCAGCTCGCCTGTCTTCCGGTCAAAGGGCTCGAGGCCCGAGAATGACCAGTGCACGTCGTCGGCTCGGAGAGGACACCCCGCTGGGATTTCGACGAGTACACGCCGGATCGCCCGGTCGGCGTGAGGATGGCCGATGCTTGGCAATGGCACGATCCTCACGCGCGCCTCCGTGGGCCCGTCGTTCGTGCCGTCGGGCTTTCGTCCGACGAGGACGCGCGCGATCTCCGACTCGCGTAGCGGCAGGGCGCTCTCAAGGCGCGCCACCGCAGCGTCCCGAAGCCGGACGACGAGGTCGGAGGCGCGCACCAGCGGCCACGGAGCGAAGCCGGACTCTGCCGTTGACCGCCGAAGCTCGTAGATCCGGCGAGCGGGCGGACTCTCATAGGCGACCGACCGGAACCGGGGCCTGGGAGGCTGGCGAAAGACCACCTTCACCGTCCTGCCGTCTCGTAGGTAGCGGAATCGTTCGCCGCTCGCTCGGTGGCGGCGCTCGACGCTCTCAAGCGATCCCGGCAGCGGAACCGGAAGCACCAGCGTGCTTCTGCCCACCGACGGGCCGAACACGCTGCCCGGGTACTGCGCCAGGAGCGCGTCGAGCGCCCCGTCGTCGAGGGTTTCACCCCAGGCCCAGGCCATGTCGATGCCTCGTCCGAGCTGGTAGAGACGACCTGCAAGGGAGCAGATTGCACGCGCGAAACCCTCATCTCCCGTCGCGAGTGGCCACGCGTACACAAACGGGACGTCGGCGTCGAAGAAGTACGGCCGAAATACCTTGGTAGCGGTCCGGATCTTCGCCATCCGTAGTGGGTCGCCCTCGATCCGATCGCTGTCGTTATTCGGCATGAAGAAGAGGACACGGCGGCGCGTCTGCCATGCACGCGGGCTCGCGATAATCGGAGCCGCTCGCTTCTCGAGCCACTCGAGCGCTGCTCGTGCGTCATCCCCGAGCGGACCGCCGAGGCCGACCCCCGCGACGAGCGCTTGGAAGAGCCGCGCCGGCGAAGGCGGCCAGTCACCCTCCCCGTGGTAGCGCCCGTCGTGGAAACGAATGTGAACTACGAGTGCGCTCATCGTCGGCTACCCTGCCGCCTGAGCGGACTCATCCTCCGCCGTCTTCTTCGCAAGCAGCTTCTTCGCCTCGGCTACGTTGAACTCGAATACGAGCCCGGGGAACCGCTCTTCATCGGAAACCTTGGGCCACTCCGGTCGGAAGTGCGTAGCTCCGGTCTCCGCGTACGTCAGGGCCATTTCCGCCGTGAGGTTCTTGATCTGCGTCGGCTCGCCTCGCCGGGGCACCGCGAACCACTGGTCGCCGTCCTCCGCGTAGCGGAGCAAGCAGCCTTCGCGCAGGAACAGCTCGATGTCGGCGGTCGCGGCCACGAGCGAGAGGCCGAGGAGGTACCTCCGGATCGCGTCCGTTTGCTTCTCATTCGCGCCGCGCAGGCCACGCAACGCGACGAGGTTCACGGTCACGTAGCGCTCGATACGGCCGTTGACGAGAACGCCTCCGAGGACTCTCGCTTCCGCGTTGGGCGAGCCGTCGCGGTACTGTGGCGACTTGGTCTTCCGGAACGTGGCGGGAGCGTCGTTGAGGCCCTTTACCGAGAGGTCGGTCTTCGTCGCCTGCTCCTCCTTCTTGAGTTCCTCTTGCTGCCGCTCGTCGAGCAGCTTCCATACCGAGTTGAACTGCGCGGCCGCGTGGAGGGGCTCGACGTCCCAGGCGCGGATGATCGAGCGCACGAGGCGAGGACGCTTCTCACCCGTGTCGCCGCGCGAGTCCCACACGCCGAACACGAGCGACGTCGGCGCGATGGTGCACAGTGGCCATGCGTTCCCCTGCTGGAGCCTCTTGAAGGCCACTTCGATCAGCTTCAGGAGCTCTGGCGAGGATTGCACGACCGCATCCGCGGCACGGTGGGCGAGATCGAGAAGGGAGCGCGTTACCGGGCGCGGCCGCTGGCATGCTTCGCCCGACTCCGCGTTCTTCTTGCACGCCTCGCACTCACCGCAGGGCTCCCGACGGATGGCGATCTCGATCTGCGGGACGAGCCAATCCTCAGGCTTCTGCGAACTGGACGTGAAGAACGGCTCGAGGCGGTTGGCCTGAGACCCGACGCTGTCGATCGTCGCGACGCGCGTTCCGTCCGAGAGGGTGTCGATGTTGTAGCCGATGTCGGCGTACGTGGGCGGGAAAACGATCCCGCTCTCCTCGACCGATAGGAGGCGTTGTTTCAGGCGCAGCGCGACGGGACCGTCCGCCTTCGTGGCCCAGTCGTTTAGTAGCGCCTCAGTTACCTGGTGGGTGTCATTGCTCATGGGTATGTCTCCTCTCGTGCGAACGTGACGATCTTGTTCTTTCCTGCGAGTTCGAGTGTGAAGCGGAAGACGCGCATCGGAACGCTCACGGAAACGGCTCCGAGCGCCGGACGTGCGAGCGCTGGCGGCAAGGGGCCCCTCCATACCCCGTAGCGCACCTCACGCGTGTCGAACTCATCGGGGCGCGCGTGCTCGAGACCGATAGCGCCGAGCATCTCAACGGCGGGCGAGGCCTCAACGGAGTGGGTCTGCTCGTCAGGGGAGTAGCCAGCGTCGATCGCCGTCCACGATTTTCGAGCATCGAACTTGAAGCTGCTGCCGCCGAGCGGCACGGTCAGACCGAAAGGGTCCCCCAGCAGAGCATCTTGGTGATTCTTCCAAAGCATGCGTATCCCGTCGAGCATCTGTCGAGTAATCGCCGCGCTGCGCTGCTGGCCGGCGAAGAGCTTGAACGAGTTGCGTGACGAGGCATCACACCAGTGCGTGATATCCAGTCGGCTGGCGTCTCGCTCAAGGCGCAGAGGCAGCGCCATGCGATCGGCTCTGGGCGCGGTGAATGTCTCGACCACGCACAAGGGACCGTCATCCGGACGCGTGTCCGCGAAGCCCTCCGGCGCTAGCCGCTCGAGCTGCGCCGTAATGAGGAACTCGAGCACAGTGCGGCACGGGTCTTTATCGCCATCCGCGGAGATGTTGAAGCGTGGAGCTATCTCGCTTGTCCAATCGAAGCCCCCTTCGGCCTCGCCAAGGAGCACGTCGGCAGCCTCGAGGAGACCAAGGCACGCGAAGACCTGGCCGGGGTTGATGAGATCCACGGGGATAGACGCGCGCGCCATCACGCATCTCCTCCGGAAGCGTCGCGCGACGCCTGCTGGTCGGCCGCGCGCAGCAACGTCTCCCACCAGGCGAGCCCCCACGGACCCCAGCGGGCTTGGAGGCCGGCGAAGCGAAGCGCGATCTCTGCGGCCTGCTCCTCGAGGACGGAGGGCGGCTTGTCCTCGCAGCCGCTCGTGCCGATCACCGGTCGCGCGAACCCGTGGTGCGCCGCAATCAGGTGGAGCGCGAGGGCGCGGTGCTCGTCGGAGAGCTCACGGATGCGTTTGTCGCTCTCGACGCGAAGGAGCGATCCGAGCTCGTGCCGGTAGCCGTCGAGGAGGCGGTGGTTAATGTGGCCCTCGGTCTTCGCGTAGACGCCGTCTGCTGGAGCATTGAACGCGCGCTGCCATCTCGTAGCACGCTTGCCCTCGTCGTGAAGGCGTGCGGCGAGAACAAGGACGCGGGCATGTTCGTGGTCGAGACCGAGCGCCTTCGCCAGCCGGCAGGCGCGCTCCGCGGTCAATGACTCGTGCTCGTCGAGGAGCTGGGGACTCGCCGCCGAGCGGTCATCCTCGGTCGCCGCATCTTGCCGCCACTTCTCCACGATGAGCCAGCGCGCCGCGTCGCCATCCTCGGACTCGTCCGGCGCGAAGCGGAGGCGCTCGCGCCAGTTCCTGTCCTTCGTGATCGCTGTGGCCGCGTCGACGCTCCGCACGCGGAACCCGACCGCGCCTTCGCCGAGCCAAGACTCGCCGTCGTCGGCCGTCCTGGGCACGTCGGCTTCCTTGTCGTCCAAGAGCCCATCCTTCAATCCCGCCAGGCGTGCGTCGATGACCAGCGTGGCTCCTGCGAGGAGCCTCTTGAATTGCTCCTTGTCTTCGGGTAACTTGAGCTCCGCGAGCGTGAGAGGCTTCCGCAGGCCTCCATCGGGATCGAGGACGAACGCCACCACATCTTGCTCACGTAGGCCAGACTCGCCCGTGCCCGTCTCCTGCTGAGCCCCCGCCTGCTGCTTCAGAACGCTCTTGGCGCGAGCGGCGATCCAGCTCGCGACGCGGAATGTCTCCGTCTCAAGAATCTCGCTCGTGTGCGGAGTCGCGGCCTCGAAGTAGGCCTCGATGTCCTTCTTGCTCGGCGTCGTTCCGCCCGCGCGAACGGGAAGGTGCGTCCGCCAGACGACGGCGGTCTGCGGCGGGTCGTCTTCGATCCATCCGCGCAGCCAAGGATCGATCCGCGGGCGCCCGGTGTGCCCCTCGAGCGAGGTCATCGACCACGCCTCCACGAGCGGTCGCGTGAGCGCGGGCCGGAGGGGGTCAGGCGTGGTGGCGTCGCGTACTAGGCGCGCAAGCTCCGGGTCCTCTTCGGCGGCTCGCCTCAGGTGGTGAAGCGCGCCCGGGCTCGCCTCCCGCCCGCCGTCGGTAGCCGGCAGTCGCTCGATGAGAGCCTCTACGGCCCTCGCTCGGAGGACAGGCTCAACCGTCGCCTTCTCCCTGTTCGAGCGCTCGCGCGGATCCTTCTCGAGCAGCTCGTCGATGTTCTTGGGCTCCGACTCCGCGATCACAATCACTTGGGCGGCGCCGTCGCCGCGCCGGTTGACCCGGCCGAGGCGCTGCACCATGCGCTCCCAGGCGACGAGGTCGCAGAGCATGTGGTCGGCGTCGAGGTCGACGCCCACCTCGCCCGCTGAGGTCGCGAACAGGAAGACGGGCCAAGTGCGGCCGATATTGCTCCCGGCTACGAACCCCAGGTCCGCCAGTCGTTTCTTGGCGTGCTCGCGCTCGAACACCCTGCGCCCGCCGACGAATAGCTCGGTGCAGACCTCGGCGGCGAGACTGCCTGCCTTCTTGTCGCCTTTCGCGAGCTTCTCGATGGCTTCTTTGGCGGTCTGCGCGACCTTCCGGCTGTCGGAGTATACGAGGATGCGCACTGGCTCCTTGCCGCCATCCGTGAGTCCCCAGGCCTGCTTCGCTAGCACCTCCTCCAGCTTCGTCTCCTTGTCCAGGCGCTCGATCCACAGGCACTTCTTCGCGTTCAGCCGGCTCTTGACAATCGGGTGATCGAAATCCCGCGAAGTCAGCTCGACAACGTCGTCCGCCCGCGCGCGCCCCGTGGCCGAGAGGGTTAGCAGCCGAAACCGTGGAACCAGTTGGTCGTGGTGGTTTGTCGCCGGACGAAAGGCGGGATCGGTCGCAGCGGCGCGTAGGAGGTACTCGAACGGTGGCACGAGGTGCGCCTCATCGAGCACGATGAGGGTGTCGGCTCCGAGCAAACCGGCGTGATAGGGGCGCATCCTCCGAGACACCCGATACCCCTCGAACAGTAGGCGTGAGCCGATCATGTCCACTGTGCCGACGACGATCGCAGGCGAGGCCGGGTCCTCGAGCCACCCGCGGTTGTCGACGTACTGACCGCGAAGTGTGGAAATTGGGAGAGCATGGGTCATTTGCAGGCCAAGGGCACTTTTCAGCTCCGGGTCGGTCTCGACCAGATTCCGGAGGCCCGTGGCGACATCAGTGGCCTGGTCCACGACAGCTCGGCGATCCACGACGTAGACGAGACGCCGCGGCAGCTCCGCGCCGCAAGCCTTCGCCACGAGCCAGATCGCCATTACGGCCGTCTTACCAAGTCCAGTCGGGATATCGACGGAGCGCAAGTTGCTCCCGTTCAGGAGGCTGCCGAGCAGGCGCTGCTGCCACGGGAAAGGCGTGTCTTCGTTCGAGAGACCCAACGCCTGTCGTAGCCACTCGTCGCGCTGCGGTGGGGTGGCGGGGCGATCTCGCATCACTCCTGGCCCTCCGGGGCGGAAACCATTCCTTTGTGCCCCTGCCGGTGCCCGAGGACTACGACGACGCGACGGTCGCCGCCCCGGTCACTGCCAGGGGCTTCACGCTCCACCGGCTGCTTCGGTCCGGCAGTCCGCGCATCGAGGACGTCGAGCCGGACTGGACGCGGCCCCAAGCGCGGCTGCGTCCCATCCCCGAGCTCGCCCGCGTGAGCATCTCCCACTGGCTGGAGCAGGCCCAGGAGCTCTGCGCGAGCGCTCGCCGTGTCGCGTTCACCGCTAGGGTCGAGCTGAGAGACGAGCCCCTGACCAGGGTCGCGCTGACCGAGCGCGAGGGGCTCGGGCATGTCGATGTCTGGGCATTGCCGCGGACGCTTCTCGCGGCACTGGTCGAGGTGGTTCGGATCGAGCGACCCGCGCAGATCCGCGGGAGACGTGTTCATCGTCCAGACCGCGATCGGCGCCGAACCCGGGTCTCGCCACGCGACGCTCGACGAGGCCATCGTCGCCACCGAGGGATTGATCCGAGAGGGCGTGGCCGAGCCAGGCGAGTTCAGCGTTCGCGAGATCGACGGCGCGCGGCGAACCGTGCGGGAGATCGAGGTGGAGCCGGCGGGCGGCGTAGCGTAGACCGCTAGATGGTCGGCGGGGGCCCGGCGCTTCCTGGCCGCGCCGGCCGAGGGCGGCTTCCCCAGGGGCCCGCGGCGGCTCCCGCCCGAAGACGCGTGGCCCGTGGCCCGCTTCCTCGCGCTGCGCGCCCCGACACGTACGGGCTGGTCTTCGACTCTTGTCATGCGCTGTGCCGCCATTCCTATCGCCTTCGTAGTCGTCGCACAAGGGCTCGCGTCTTACGCCGCGGCGATCTTCCGCTCACCGCTCTGCTCCGGGCCGGTCCGGGTCGCCTCATCGAGCGAGTGCGTGCGCGCAAGCAACTCGTCGTCACCGACCGCGGCAGGCGCTCGGCGGCCGGCGCTGATCGCGTAACCCCACAGCCGGCGCTCGTACGGCCCGGCGGCTCGTAGCCATAGCGGCGAAGGAGCGAGGCAAGTCGCTCCCCGGAGACGTCGCGCGGAACCCTCAGACGGCGATGAGCTCGCCAGTGACCAGGTGCAGCCGGATGACGTTCGGCCGGCCGGCTTCGTCGAAATGGCAGCGAACCGTGTCGCGAACGCTCGCCCTAAGCTCGTCCAGGGTCTCGGCCTGAGTGAAGATCGAGTGCCCGAGCGCCCGGGCCTCGTAGCCTCCCTCGGGGGATTCGGCGACGGCGAAGATGATCTCGCTGCCTCCCATGCGGGGAGCGTAGCGCTCGGCGCGGGCGGCGTGTCGAGCACGGCAACGGAGATGATCGAGCTCGGCTTCGCCGAGTCGCGCGGGCTCAACGTCCGTGAGACGGATAGCGGCGGGAACACCGTCCGCGTGCGCGAGCTCGAGCGCGCCGTGCCAGCCGAAGGCGGACCCCCCGGGGGCCCGCGACGGCTACCTCCCGGCGCGTGGCGCGCCGCACGTTCCCTCGCGCTGCGCGCTCCGACACGTGCGGACCGGTCTTCGACTCTTGTCATGCGCTGTGCCATTCCTATCGCCTTCGCAGTCGTCGCACAAGGGCTCGCGTCTTACGCCACGGCGCTTCCGCGCTCGTCGCTGAGCAGCCTCGCGGCCCGCAGTCACGGTTCCGCGACGATGTTGGTTCCGCGACGATGTTGCTACATTTCAGGCGCCCCTCGTAGCGCTTTCCCGGGGATGATCCGTGGACGTGGGGATCAGAGAGCTACGGACCGATCTCAGCCGCCTCATCAAGCGGGTGCGTGCGGGCGAGGAGCTCGTCGTCACCGACCGTGGCAAGCCCGTGGCCCGGATCGTCCCTATCGCGGGTGAGCGGAAGATCGACCGGCTGATCAGGGAGGGCATCGTCACACCCGCGCCCAGCAGGGGGCCGCGCACCGTACCGAACCCGATCGAGGGAGCCGGACCGCTCAGCGATCTCGTGCTCTAAGGCCGGCGCTGATCGCGTACTTCGACACGTCGGCGTTCGTGAAGCTCGTCGTCCCGGAGCAAGGCTCGGAGGGGGCATTGGCCGCGTGGGGTGCGGCTGACCGAGTGCTCTCCTCGCAACTCCTCTACCCGGAGGCCCGCTCCGCGCTCGGACGCGCAGCTCGGTCGGGGCGCCTCGGGCGTGACGAGGTGCCGGCCGCGCGAGCGCTGGTCGAGCGGCTGTGGCGCGACCTCGATCGGCTGGGCTTGACGGAGAGCCTGACGCGTCAGGCGGGGGAGCTTGCCGACGAGCGCGGACTTCGCAGCTACGACGCCGTCCACCTCGCCTCCGCCCTGTCGGTCGCGGACCCGGGAACCGTCGTCGTTGCCGCCGACGGCGAGCTCCTCGCGGCCGCGCGGGCGCTCGGGCTCGCAACGGCCGCGGTCGGGTAGCGACCCGGCGGCCGCCTTGACGCACCTCTTCCGGGCGACGTAGACTCGGTGCCCGGTCGATGCGCGTGCGTGGCCTCGCCAGCGGGATCGTCCTCCTCGGCAGCGTGTGTGTGCTCGCCGGGGGCAGCGCCGCGGTCTCGCAACCGGCCGGGAAGCTCCTCATCTGCTCGAACAGGGACGACCCCACCGATGTCACGCGGCGAGGCTACGACCTCTACGTGGCGAGCGGAAACGGCGCGGTGGTCGCCCGGCTCACCGACGCGCCCGGTGAGGAGTGCGACGCGGAGTGGTCGCCGAACGGCAAGCGGATCGTGTTCGTCAGCTACCGGCACGACCCGGACGAGTCCGGGTCCGGGAACGCCGAGCTCTACGTCATGAACGCCAACGGCTCGAAGCAGACCAGGCTCACCGCGAACGAGGTCGCCGACACGAGCCCGACCTGGTCGCCCGACGGCGACCGGATCGCGTTCACGCGGAACGGGACCTCGCAGGCCGGCGCGACGGAGGCCATCTACGTGATGAACGCCGACGGCAGCGGGCTGACGGAGCTTGCGACGGGCAACCCACACAACAGCGGCCCGGCCTGGTCGCCGGACGGGACCCGGATCGCGTTTCACAGCTGGAACGAGGTCGGCCCGGCCTACGGGGGCATCTACCTGATTGCCCCCGACGGGTCGGGTCTCGTCGAGCTCACCCACCCGCCGGCGTACTCGGGCGACCACTTCCCCGCCTGGTCGCCGGACGGGGCCAAGGTGGCGTTCTGGCGCGGGACCGACATCTACGTCGTCAACGCCGACGGCACCGGAGAGACCCTGCTCGTCGCCACCGGGAACCTCAGCTCCTGGGGCCGGATCACCTGGTCGCCCGACGGGAAGCGGATCGCCTTCGGCAAGGACGACGCCGGCGGCGTCGACGCGTACGTCGTCAACGCGGACGGGTCCGGCCAGGCACTGCTGTTCGCGGAGGCGCCGGCCGAGATGCCGCTCGACTGGCGGGCTGCCGCCTGGCCCGGCGACTGCACGATCGCCGGCACCCCGGGGCCGGACGAGCTGTTCGGCACCGCCGGCGCCGACGTGATCTGCGGCTTCGGCGGAGGCGACCTGCTCCAGGGAGCGGCGGGCAACGACGTCCTGAGGGGCGGCAAGGGCAACGACAGGCTCTTCGGCCAGGCGGGTAGAGACCGGCTCGTGGGCGGGCCCGGCCGGGACTACGCTCACGGCGGCCCGGCGAAGGACGTCTGCGTCGCCGAGCGGAAGCGCTCCTGCTGACCGCCCGGCGCGAGCCTGTCGGGAATAGGTGACACGACCGGAAGGGAGGAGCCGTGATCGACCACGTCGGGCTCAGGGTCTCGGACTACCCGGCCAGCAAGGCGTTCTACACGGCCGCGCTCGCGCCGCTCGGATACGGGCTCGTGATGGAGTTGGAGGGCGTCTGCGGCCTCGGCGTCGCCGGCAAGCCGGACTTCTGGCTGATCGGCCAGACCCCGCCGGCCGCCCCCGTCCACGTCGCGTTCGCGAGCGAGAACCGCGCCGGCGTGGACGCCTTCCACGTCGCCGCGCTTGCGGCCGGCGGCACGGACAACGGGGCGCCCGGGTTGCGCACGCACTACCACCCGAGCTACTACGGCGCGTTCGTGCTCGACCCCGACGGCAACAACGTCGAGGCGGTCTGCCACCGGCCGTAGGGTCGGGCCCCGACCCGCCCGGTCGGGGTGCGGTCGGCGGGTGCGGGCCGGACAGGTCCGGCCCCTACGAGCCTGTCCCCGCCTCTTGCGGCCGGCTAGAGTCGAGGCGGCAGCTAGCAGACCGGAGCGAGTCCCTCGAGCCGGGCGGCATCCCGGAGCCGCTCGTCGAACGTCACGATCTCTCCCGGGATCCGGGCCGGCGGGGCCCAAGTCAACGCGGCGGCGATCTGGAGCGCGTCCGTGGCCCGGAGCGGGTGCACACGCAGGACGCGGCCGGCGACGGAGCGCACCCCGTCAGTGGGGAGGATCTCGATCCAGGCTCTCGCGAGCGTGGCGACGACCGCACGGGCCGCCTCCTCGTGCTCGAGCGAGAACTGGCCCTCCCGGCGTCGCCTGGACAGCGCCGACCAGCACTCGACGATCGACCCCCACCAGACAACCATCCCGGGATCCTCGTCGAGCAGTCCGCGGACACGGGACGTTCTCGGCTCGTCGACGAACAGCGGCACGAGCGCCGACGAGTCCCAGAACCTCATCGTCCGTCGGTGCGCTCCTCGAGCAGCGCTCCGAGCACGCGGCCCTGCGGGTCCGACGGCCTGGGCAGATCGAGCACGTCCGGCGGGAGCCCCGCAACCGGCCCGCGCGCAAGGCCCTTGCGGACGAGCTCGGCGACGCGAGCGTCGGCCTGGAGCGCATCGGTGCCGAGCGGCACCACCTTCGCCACCGGACGTCCCCGGTCGGTCACGAGCAGCTCGTTTCCGGCCCGGACGGTCTCGAGGCAGGCGCTGAGACCGCGCTTCAGCTCCGCGATCGAGATGGTCTTCATGGTCAACCCATTATATCCACAAAGGTCATTTGGTTTCTGCTCGCTCACGCCCACTCGGCGGGCGCGAGCCGGCGCGACGTCACCTGCCAGGTGTTGAAGCCGAGCCAGTGCATGCGGCCCATGAAGCGGGCGTGCTCGATCTTCAGGCAGCGGTCCATCACGACTGCGAGCCCGGCGGCGCGTGCCTGCTCGGCTCCCTCGAAGCTGACGACGCCGAACTGGAGCCAGAGCGCCCACGCGCCCACCCGCGCTGCCTCGGTCGTGATCGCCGGCACGTTCTCGGGGGCGCGGAAGACGTCCACGACGTCGACCGGGAACGGCACGTCCGCGAGCGACGGGTAACAGGGCTCGCCGAGGATCTCGGTCGCCCCGGGGTTGACCGGGACGATCCGGTAGCCGTGCCGCTTGAGGTAGAAGCCGACGAAATTCGAGGCGCGCAGCTCGTTGGGGGAGAGGCCGACGATCGCGATCGTCCGGGCCCCGTGGAGGATCCGCAGGATCTCGCCCTGATCCTGGTAGGCAGCGAGGCTCACTGCGCCACCCCCGGGTCGAGCGGGAGCGGGCAGGCGGGCGGCTGCTCGCCGGCGGGCTCGTCGGCGCCGGCGGCAGCCGCTTCGAGGCCCTGCTCGAGGTCCCAGAGCAGGTCGTCGAGGTTCTCGAGCCCGACCGACAGGCGGATCGTCCCGGGGGAGATGCCCGCGGCCGCGAGCTCCTCGTCGGTCAGCTGGCGATGCGTCGTCGAGGCGGGGTGGATGACGAGGCTCTTCGCGTCGCCGACGTTCGCGAGGTGGCTCCAGAGCTCGAGCGCCTGGATGAAGCGCCGACCGGCGGCCCGGCCGCCCGCGAGGTCGAACGAGAACACCGCGCCGGCCCCCCGTGGCAGGTACTTCTCGACGAGCGGACGGTAGGGGCTGTCCGGGAGGCCCGGGTGCGCGACCCGGGCGATCCCGGGGCGCCCCTGGAGGAAGAGGGCGACCGCGAGCGCGTTCTCGACGTGGCGCTCCAGCCTGAGCGGCAGCGTCTCGAGCCCGAGCAGGAACAGGAACGCGTTGAACGGGGACAGTGCCGCGCCGAGGTCGCGCAGCGTCTCCGCGCGTAGCTTCATCAGGAACCCGTACACGCCGAACGTCTCGTGGAACGCGAGACCGTGGTAGGCGGGCGAGGGGTCGGCCACCGTCGGGAACTTCCCGTTCGACCAGTCGAACGTGCCGCTGTCGACCGCGATGCCGCCGATGCTCGTGCCGTGGCCGCCGATGAACTTCGTCGCCGAGTGGACGACGACGTCGGCGCCCCACTCGAGCGGCCGGCACAGGTACGGGGTCGCGAACGTGTTGTCGACGACCAGGGGAACGCCGTGCCCGCGCGCGATCCTCGCGATCGCCTCGATGTCGAGGATGTTGCCGGACGGGTTGCCGATCGTCTCGCCGTACAGGACCTTCGTCTCGTCGCGCAGGGCCGCCTGCCACGCCGTCGGCTCGTCCGGGTCGACGAACGTCAGCTCGACCCCGAGCTTGCGGGTCACGTGCTTGAGCTGGGTGACGGTGCCGCCGTAGAGGGCGCTCGACGCGACCAGGTGGTCTCCGGGCTGGCAGATCGTGAACAGGACGGCCGCCTGCGCGGCGAGCCCGCTCGCGAACGCGACTGCGCCGGCGCCGCCCTCGAGGCTCGCGACCCGCTCCTCGAACGCCGCCACGGTCGGATTCATGATCCGCGAGTACGTGTTGCCGTACTCCTGCAGGTTGAAATAGGCGGCGGCCGCGTCCGGGTCCTCGAACACGTAGCTCGTCGTCTGGAAGATCGGAACCGCGCGCGAGCCCGTGTACGGCTCCGGCCGCTGACCCGCGTGGATCGATCTCGTGTCGAAGCCGAAAGCCCGGCTGGGCCCGCCCGCCGGCTCATCGTTTTCGGTTGGCGGTGTCACGACACGGACGGTACACGTCCCGGGCCGGACAGGTCCGGCCCCTACGGGACCCACGGGGGATCGCGGTCGAGCGTCCACCTGAGAGGGTTCTCGACGATGTACGTTCGTAGCGCGGCGAGCTCGGCCTCGCCGCGCACGACGCGTTCGTGGTAGCCGCGTTGCCACAGAGGCCGGCCGGCGATCCGGCTCGCACGGGCCTTGAATGCGCCGACGACGGCCGGGAGCCGTAGGGGCCGGACCTGTCCGGCCCGGCCGAGCCAGAGGATTCCGTGGACATGGTTCGGCATCAGCACGAACGCATCGAGGTGAACCCCCGGGTGATGCCGGGGGATGCTCCGCCACGCGCCCTCGACGATGCGTCCCAGCCTGCTCGGCTCGTTTCGCCCGCTGGCGACACGACCGAAAAGGCAGGCGCCGCCCCTGGCGCAGACCGTGACGAAGTACGCGCCGGGCGTCGAGTAGTCGAAGGTCGCCAAGCGGAGGCGCTTGCGCCGCTGCATGCGCCCATCGTCGCCGGTGGCGTTGCACCGAACGGCGACGAAACGGGAACATGTTTTCCCACGCACCAGGCCAGGGGCGGGTTCGCGGGCCGGACAGGTTCGGCCCCTACGGGGGAGATGCCGCTCGAGCAGGCGCCTCGCGATTGCCAGCTGCTGGATCTCGTTCGCGCCCTTCGTCCGACTCGTCCACTCGGCCTAGGCCGTCACGGACCGGTCGGTGGCCGGGCTGAGCAGGATGCTGAACGGTCTCGACGTTCGCGGTCGCGCCGCCTACCGCTCGCCCGCGTCGCGCTCGACGAGCGCCGCCTTGCGCACCTTGCCCATCGCGTTTCGGGGCAGCGCGTCGAGGAAGCGGACGGCGCGCGGGCGCTTGTGCGGGGAGAGCAGGGAGGCCACGTGGTCGGCGAGCTCGGCCGCGCCGGGCGGGGCTCCGCGCGGCACGACCCACGCGACGATCCGCTCGCCCAGGTCGTCGTCGGGCTCGCCCGTGACGGCGGCCTCCTCGACGGCAGGGTGCTCGAGCAGTGCCGCCTCGACCTCGCCCGCTCCGACCTTGAAGCCGCCGGTCTTGATCAGATCGGTCGAGCGGCGCCCGACGATCCGCACCCAGCCGTCGGCCGAGCGGGTCGCGAGATCGCCCGTGCGAAACCAGCCGTCCTCCATGGCCGCGGCGGTCGCGTCGGGGCGGTTCAGGTAGCCGTCGAACAGGTTCGGGCCGCGCACGAGCACCTCGCCGATCGCGTCCGGCTCGGCCGGGTCGAGCTCGGAGCCGTCCTCGCCGACGAGCCGGACCTCCACGCCAGGGAGCGGCGGGCCAACCGTACCCGGGCGCCCCTCACCCGCAGGGACGGCGCAGTTCATGAGCGTCTCCGTCAGCCCGTAGCGCTCGACCACGCGCTGCCCGGTCGCGCGCTCGAGCCGGGCGTGCTCGCGCGCGGGCAGAGGGGCCGAGCCCGAGACCAGCAGGCGCGCGCCTGCGAGCGCGCGGGCGATCTCCGGGTCGGCCTCGGCCGCGCCCGCCAGCCGCTGGTGCATCGTCGGCACCGCGAACAGGATCGTGCCGCCAGCGGCGAGCGCGCGCGCGATCGCCTCCGGGGAGAAGCGCCCGACGTGCTCGAGGCGGCAGCCGATGCGGGCGGGCCCGAGCGTGCCGAGCACGAGCCCGTGCGCGTGGAACAGCGGCAGCCCCTGCACGAGCACGTCCGAGGCCGTCCACGCCCAGACCGCGGCGAGCGCGTCGAGGTTGGCGGCGATCGCCAGCCGGGAGAGGACGGCGCCCTTCGGCGGCCCGGTCGTCCCGGAGGTGTAGAGGACGAGCGCGGGTGCCCCGGCTGGCGGCTCGGGCGGCGGCGGGCCGCCCCTGGCCGCGGTGTCGACGTCCGCGCGCTCGAGCTTTGCGAGCCCGGGCGGCAGCACCGTTCCGGGGGCGGCCAGGACGAGCGCGGGCGCCGCGTCCGCGAGGATGTGCTCGAGCTCCCGCTCGCCCGCCTGCGGATTCAGCGGCACGGCCGCCGTTCCGGCCGCGAGCGCGCCGAGCACCGCCACCGCGGTCTCGAGCTGCGGCTCGGCGAAGACCGCGACGCGCCCGAGGCCGGCGACCCGCTCGGCGACCGCACCCGCCGCGCCGGCCAGTTCCGGCCAGGAGAGCGCCCGGCCGCCGACACGTAGCGCCGCGCCCGGCGGCGGGTCGGCGAGCGGGGGGAAGAGCGGCCCGGCGGGCACGCCCGCGAGTCTAGCCCGGTGTGGAAGAATCATCCCGCCCGAGCCCGTTCGTCCGCGGAACCCGGAGGCCGACCGTGAACCCATTGCTCGCTCCCATCCCCGGTGCCGACCACCACGACGTCGGCGGCCTTGCCGTCGACATCGCCAAGGTCGGCAACGGCCGCCTGAAACGGGTCGTCTACCCGCCCGGCTGGCGCTGGTCGACCCACATGAAACCGGTCGTGGGAAGCGACCAGTGCCAGCACACGCACATCGGCTTTCTCGCGAGCGGCGCGCTGCACGGCGTCTACGCGGACGGGTGCGAGTACGACGTGGTCGCGCCCGCGTTCGCGGTCGTCGAGGCCGGCCACGACGGCTGGGTGGTCGGCGACGAGCCCGCGGTGTGGATCCAGTGGGACTGCGAGGAGGGCACGGCGCGGCGCTTCGGACTCCCGGAGCGGCACGAGCACGGATAGCGAGCGCGGGGCTAGCAGCGTGCCGGACCGCGTCCGCAAGACCGCGCTCGAGCCCCTGCCCTCGCCGTAGCGGTGCAAGGCGGGCCGCGCGCCCCGACGCGTTGCGGTTCAATTGACCTCCAGCGTGTTCGACTCCCTCCTCGGCGCGATCTCCGATTCCGGCTGGACCTACGTGGTCGTGTTCGCGTTCGCGCTGCTCGACGCGGTGTTCCCGGTGGTTCCGAGCGAGACGTCGGTGATCGCGGCCGGCGTGCTCGCGGCGTCCGGTGACCTCTCGATCGCGCTCGTGATCGCCGTGGCGGCGTCCGGCGCGATCGTCGGCGACAACCTCGCCTACCTGATCGGCCACCGGCTCGACGAGCTCGTGCGCCGGCGCCTGTTTCGCGGTGCTCGCGCCCGCCACCTCCAGCGAGCCGAGCGGACGCTCGCCGAGCGGGGCGGCTACCTGATCGTGATCGCCCGCTTCATCCCCGGCGGGCGCACGGCGGTCACGTTCTCGGCGGGGATGCTGCGCTTCCCGTGGCGCCGATTCGTCGCCTTCGACGTGGTCGCGGGGGTGCTCTGGGGCTGCTACGCGGGCCTCGTCGGGTACTTCGGGGGCAAGGCGTTCGAGGAGAGCCCGACGAAGGGGATCATGCTCGCGCTCGCGATCGCCTTCGGGGTTGCAGCTGCCGTCGAGTCGTACCGCTTCGCCCGGCGGCGACGGCAGCTGCGGGCGCGCGACGCCGAGCCGGCGACCGGTGAAGGCCTCGACGGGGCCTGAGGCAGCGCCTCAGGCTGTCGGCGCGGCTCTCTTCGGGCGGATCCGGCGCGCGATTCGCTGCACGGCGCCGACGTGGCACCGGTAGAGCTCGGCGAGGGCGTCCTCGCGGGTGGCGGCTGACGGCCGCGACGAGGGCCGTAGCTCCCGTCTCGCCGGGATTTCGTCCATGGTCTGTCGAATGAGAATCGGCCGCAGGCGCCCGCTATGCTGGGCCCCCCGTGGCCGGCCCAGCGCACCCCCGCCTCGCAGCGAGCCTCGATCGACTCGGCACCGAGACCGCGTTCTCGGTGCTGGCCCGGGCGAAGGAGCTCGAGCGCTCCGGCCGCGACGTGATCCATCTCGAGATCGGCGAGCCGGACTTCGAGACGCCGGCGCACATCCGTGCCGCCGCGGTGGCCGCGCTCGACGCGGGAGAGACGCACTACTGCCCGAGTGCCGGGATTCCCGAGCTGCGGGAGGAGGCGGCCGCCTACCTGTCGCGCACGCGCGGCGTCAGCGTCTCTCCCGGACGGCTGCTGGTTGGCAACGGCGCGAAGCCGTTTCTGTTCTTCACCGTGCTGGCCGTCTGCAATCCCGGCGACGAGGTCGTGTACCCGGACCCCGGCTTTCCGATCTACGAGTCGGCGGTTCGTTGGAGCGGGGCGGTTCCGGTGCCGTTGCCGCTGCGCGAGGAGCGCGACTTCGGCTTCGATCCGGCCGACCTGGCCGCCCGCCTGACGGAGCGAACGAAGCTCGTGATCCTGAACTCCCCGCAAAACCCCACCGGCGGGGTGATCGGCGGCGGCGATCTGGCCGAGACGGCCCGGCTGATCGCTCGCACGCGCGCGTGGGTGCTCTCCGACGAGGTCTACGGGCGGCTCCTGTACGAGGGCGAGTTCCGCTCGATCGCGAGCGAGCCCGGAATGCTCGACCGGACCATCCTGCTCGACGGCTTCTCGAAGACGTACGCGATGACCGGCTGGCGGTGTGGCTTCGCGGCGGTGCCGGAGTCTCTTGTCGACCCGCTCGTGCGCTTCTTCGTCAACTCGACGTCGTGCGTGCCGCCATTCGTGCAGCGTGCAGGGGTGGCCGCGCTCACCGGGCCCCAGGACGC
This sequence comes from Thermoleophilia bacterium, assembly GCA_023382435.1. Lineage (GTDB taxonomy): Bacteria > Actinomycetota > Thermoleophilia > Gaiellales > Gaiellaceae > JAHDVS01. The sequence goes on along the minus strand of JAHDVS010000023.1, from coordinate 9,839 downwards.
GCCGGCCGCGATGCTCGCGGAGCTGCGCCGCCGCCGCGATCTCATCGTCGCGGGTCTCGACGCGCTCCCGGGTGTGAGCTGCCGGATGCCGAAGGGCGCGTTCTACGCGTTTCCGAACGTGGCGTCGGTGCCGCTGCCCGCCGAGGAGCTGGCACGCCGCCTGCTCGACGAGGCCGGCGTGGCGCTGCTTGCCGGCTCGGCGTTCGGACCGGGCGGTGCGGCCAATCTGCGCGTCTCCTACGCGAGCTCGATCGAGAACCTCGAGCGGGCTCTCGAGCGGATGCGGGCCTTCCTCGAGCCGCTCGTCCGCTGACCGCCCGTCGCTACGCCCGTCCCTCGAGGCGAGCGAGCGCGATCCGTGCGGTCTGCTCGTTCAGCTCCGAGGGCCCGACCCAGAGGGCCCTTCCCAGCCGTTGCACGTCGATCGTCCGGAGCAGGAACCTGAGCGGGGTCACCGTCGGCTCGATGGTGCGCACGATCAGGAACGGGCCGAACACCCGCGTCTCGAACCCGCTCCCCGGCGAGCGATCCGGGATCTCGAGCCGCGTCGACGTGTTCGAGACGATTCGGCTGCCGTCGCTCGCGTCCAGCACCCAGACGCCCCTGCCGAGTGGCTTGGGTGCCGCGAGCAGCGCCTCCAGCGCGAGCTTCGGGTCGGCACGCGGTACCACGACGTCCCCGATCGGCGCCCCGCGCTCGCGCGCTCCCAGGTACAGGGGGTCGTAGGCGAACAGGACGTCGTCCGGGAGGCTGGTGGAGGCGAGCCAGTCCGCCGCGGCCTCGCGGGCCTGCTCCCGGCGGGGCGGCTCCCCCCGGTAGAGCGTCGGCGTCGACTCCAAGCCCCAACCGATCTCAGCCGCGGCGAGCGCGGCGACGGCGGCGGCGAGCACGGCCGGGGCCGGCCTCCCGGCTGCACGGGCCACTCGCACGAGCCCGGTGGCGACCAGCGTCGCGAAGAACGGCAGCGCGAAGATCAGGTGGCGGGTCTCCGGCGTGCCGGCGCTGCCGCCGACATGCGCGAGCGAGAGCCCTGCCGCCGGCACGGCGAGCACGAGCCCGAGGAGGAGGGCGGCGGGCCGCGCGCTCCGCGCGAGCACGATCAGGCCGAGGGCCGCCAGCGCGCAGACGGCCGCGAACAGGCCGGTCCAGCCGGCCACGAAGTCGGCGAGGGTGTTGTGGTAGTAGCCGAGCACGGGCAGCGGCCCGCCGAGCTGGGTGCCACCTCCGCCGACGCCGACGTCGAAGCGGGAGGCGAGCACGAGGTTCGAGCGCCACATCGGCAGGGCCGCGACGACCACGACGGCGAGCGTGACGAGCGCGGGAAGCACCGGCAGCGGGCGGCGCAAACGCAGCGCGGCGACGTAGGCGACCTCGATCGCGAGCACGAACGCGCCGTACTGGTGGCTTGCGAGCGCCAGGTACGCCGCCGCCCCGCAGAGCGCCCAGCGCCCGGCCGTCGGGCGCTCGAGCGCCCGCAGGAGCGTCAGGAACGCGAGCGCGCTCGTGAACAGAAACAGGCTGTACATGCGACCGTAGACTCCGTGGAAGAGGGTGACCCAGCTGGCCGCGACGAGGACGGTCGCGACCAGGCCGGCGCGGCGGCCAGCGAGGCGTGCGGCGAGCGCGGCGCACACCGGGATGCTCGCGACCGCGAAGATCGCCGAGATCAGCCGAAGCGAGGTCAGCGTCGGGGAGAATCCGGCGGCGACGTGAACCAGGAGGAAGTGCAGGGGGGCACCGCCGCGCTCGCCGAGCACCGTGCCGAAGAGCGTGCCGAGCGGCTCGCTGCCGACGAACAGCGCGAGCGTCTCGTCCTCGTGCGGTGGCCACGCGTGCAGCCGGGCTCCGAGGAACGCGGCGACCCCGATCGCGGCCGCGGCCACGCCGAAGACGAACGGTCGGCGCGCCAGCTCCACGTCCACGGGCACGAGCCTACCAGCGGCCGCGGTTGGCACTGTCGATGGGAGAGTGCCAAACCAATCCACTCGTCGTGGTAGCATGGGGGCGGTTTCCGCGTATGCCGACGTACGATTACCGCTGTCCCCAAGGGCACCTGTTCGAGCTCTTCCAGCGGATGAGCGATCCGCCCCCTGCCGTCTGCGAGGTGTGCGGTGCCGGCCCCGTCGAGCGGGTGTTCTCGCCGGTCGCGGTGCATTTCAAGGGCTCGGGCTTCTACAGCACGGACTACGGGCGCGGCGGCGCGAAGAAGCGTGACGGGGACAGGGACGGCGGCGCCGGAGGCGACTCGAAGCCGGGTGCCGACAAGCCGGCTGTGGCTCAGCCCTCGTCCGCGCCGGCCCCGTCCGGCGGCTCCTCCTCCGCGTCGCCGTCCTCAGACTCGTAGCGGCGGCCGCGCGCCGCGCCGCGGTCTCGGTGTCAGCTCCCGACGATGCAGCCGGGCGCGAACAGGCCCGAATCCGGCCGTGGCGGCTGCGGTGCGGTCTCGCCCTTGACCATCGCGATCACCGAGACGTTCTCCTCCGTGCCGCTGAGGTACCAGACGCCGTCGACTTCCTCGGGCTCGCCCCCGAGCCTGCAGCGCAGTGAGGCCTCGTCGGACGCGCGGAACTCGACCCACCCGAGCTGGAGCAGCTCGAACGCGGAGATGTCCGTGGCGAGCGGCTTCACCACGTCACCGCCGATGAACGGGAGCCGCAGGAAGCCCATCGGGCTGACGAGCTCGCCGGCGATCGCCTGCACGACCTGCTGCTGGCGCCCGCCGCGGGTGAGATCGCTCTCGGTCGGGTCGAGTCGGTTCTCGCGGATCCGTGCGTAGACGAGCGCCCGGCGCCCGTCCATCGTCTGGTGCCCCGGCTGGAACTGCCAGCCCGGCCAGCGCTCGCAGCGGGCCTGCGTCCCGTAGGGGCAGTCGAAGCGGTTCGAGACGATCTTCCTGGGGACGTCGATCGTGACGCCTCCCAGCGCGTCGATCATCTCGTCGAACGTGGAGAAGTCGACGACGGCGACGTGGTTGACGGGGATGCCCGTGAGCTCCTCGACGGTGCGGATCGCGAGGGCGGGGCCCCCGTAGGCGTAGGCCGCGTTGATCTTGTCGGAGCCGTAGCCGGGTATGCGCACCCTCAGGTCGCGTGGGATCGAGAGCAGCGTGACCCGGTGGGAGTCCGGGTCGACGCGCACGAGCACGATCGAGTCCGAGCGGCCCTGGTCGGGGCGACCCGGGCCGGTGTCGACACCGAGCAGGAGTACCGTGGTGGGGCTGGTCAGGATCGACCCGGTCGTCGGCGCGAGCGCGGCCGCGGCTGACGCGGGCAGGCGGCGATTCGCCTCCTCGACGCCGCCCCGGAACGAGAGGTAGCCAGCGGCGACCCAGGCGGCGAGCAGGAGCGCGAGCGCGAGCAGCGCGAGCCCGACCCAGAGGATGGCGCGGCGGCGACGCCGGCGTGGCGGCGGCCCGGGCTCTTCCGGATAGCCGGGGGGTCCGGGCGGGGCCCAGATCTGGGCGGGCGGACGGCCGTCGGCGGGAGGCGAGGGCGCCTCCCTGGGCGGGGAGAGCGGCTGGATCGGCCCCCGAGCGCGGCCGCCGCGGTACACGCGGTACGGCTTGTCCTTGCTGGGCACGACGAGGGGGTATGGTAGCCGCACGGTGCGCGCGGACCGCGACAGCGAACGTCGCAGAGGGCTCGGATAGGTGCCGCTCGTCGTTTGCGCGACGCCGATCGGGAACCTCGAGGACGTGACTCTCCGGGTTCTTCGGGAGCTCGGCGAGGCCGACCTCGTGCTCTGCGAGGACACGCGGCGCACGCGGATCCTGCTCGACCGCCACGGCATCCGGGCCCGCCTCGTCAGTTACGAGCGGTTCAGCGAGGCGCGGCGGACGGCCGAGGTGCTGCCGCTGCTCGACGCCGGGCAGCGAATCGCCCTCGTCAGCGACGCGGGCCTGCCGGGTGTCAACGACCCGGGCGCACGGCTGATCGCGGCGGCGCTCGAGGCGGGCGCCGAGGTGACGGTTGCGCCCGGCCCGTCCGCCGTCGAGACCGCGCTCGTGCGCAGCGGCCTCGCCGGGGAGCGCTACGCGTTCGTCGGCTACGTCCCGCGGGCGGAGCCCGGCCGGGCCGCGCTCTGGCGGCAGCTCGCCGACTGGGGCGGCCCCGCCGTCGCGTTCGAGTCGCCGGCGCGCCTGCCCCGGACGCTCGCCAGCCTCGCCGCGGCCGACCCGGCCTGGCCGGTGGCGGTGTGCCGGGAGCTCACGAAGCGCTACGAGGAGGTCGTCTCGGGGGGTGCCGGGGAGCTGGCGGCGCGTTTCGCTCAGCCGCCAAGAGGGGAGATCACGCTCGTGCTCGGCTCGCCGCCCGCCCGGGAGGATGCCCGCTCCGCCGAGCACGCGCGCGCCGCTGTCGGCGCGCTCGTGGCCGCGGGCACCCCGCGGAGGGTCGCTGCCCGGGTGGTCGCGGATCTCGCCGGCGTGTCCGCGAACGCGCTCTACGACGCCTCGCTGTAGCCGGTCTTGACAACACGGCGGCGACCGTGCTACCGTACTGTTGTCAGAAACGACAACAGCCATGACGGGACGCCACATCCTCTTCCTGCTCCGCCCGCCGCTCGCGCTCGTGCTTGCCGCGCTCGTCTGGCCGTCGGCGGCGCTCGGGTGGGCCTGGCCGGTCGAGGGGCCGCTGCTCGACGGATTCCGCTACGAGGGCGATCCGTACGCGGGAGGCCAGCACCGGGGTGTCGACGTGGCAGCGGCCCCGGGCGCCGCCGTGGTGGCGCCGGCGGCGGGCCGGGTGAGCTTCGCCGGCACGGTGCCCGCTCACGGCCGCACGATCACGATCGTGACGCTGGACGGCTACGCGGTGACGCTCGTGCACCTCGGCTCGATTGGTGTCGCGAGGGGGCAGGAGGTCGCCGAGGGCGACTCCGTCGGATCCGTCGGGCCGTCGGGTGAGCCGGAGCACGCCGGGCCGTACGTGCACCTGGGCGTGCGAATTGCCGCGCGCGAGGACGCCTACGTCGATCCGCTCTCCCTGCTACCCGCCCGCCCGGGAGGTGCGGCTCCGGCCGCTCCCGTGGAGGCGGCCGATGGCGTCGCCCCGATCGAGGATCCCGCGCCGGCGTCAGCGCCGGCGCAATCCGCTTCCGCTCCCGCGCCGGCTTCCGTCCCCCAGGCGGCGGCTCCGGACGGGGGTGCCGCAGTCGCGGCCGCGGACGTGCCTCTCGCCGGCGTCGAGCCGCCGCCAGCTGAAGCCCTCCCGGTGCCGGTCATCGGGCCGAGCGTCGCCGCAACCGCCCTCGAGCCGGCGCAGCCCGGGGTGGGAGTGGTGTCGGGCGAGTCGCGCCGGGCCGGCGAGGTGCCGGGGGGCGAGCGGCGGGATCGCGGCGATGCCGGTGATGTCCGGGCCGCGGGAGGCGCGCAGGTGCGCTCGGGGACCGTGCCACCGGCGCGGGACGCAACGGAAGGCCGGGCGCGCGGCGAGGGCGGCACCGGCACGGCTCCCGGGGCTCCGGCCGGATCCTCCCGAGCCGAGCGGGGCGAGGCCCGGGTCGGTCGACCGGAGGTCGTGACGGCTGCTCGCGCGAGCTCGCACGGTGGCGGCCGCCGGCGTCTCGCAGCGGCGCTCGGCGCGCTGCTGCTCGGCTGCCTTCTCGTCGGCCGGCGCCGCAGGCCCGTCGCCACGTCGCCGACCCCGGCCGGGCCGGCGGATCCGGGCCCGGCCGCCCGGCCCGATCACGGCGCGGACGAGCGCGAGCCGGTGTGGGCGAAGCCCTGCAGCGCCCGGTCTCGTGCCGCCGCCGGCCGGGGCGTTCCGGGCCGGTGCACGCCGGCGGTGCGGCGAGAGGGCCTGCTTATGATGGGGCTCGATGACCTTCTACGTGACGACACCGATCTTCTACGTCAACTCGACGCCCCACATCGGGCACGCGTACACGACGATCGCCGCCGACGTGCTCGCGCGGCACCACCGCCAGCGCGGTGAGGACACGTTCTTCCTGACCGGTACGGACGAGCATGGCTCCAAGATCGCGCAGGTCGCCGAGGCTCAGGGTCTCGAGCCGAGGGAGTTCGTCGACCGGATGGCCGGCGTCTGGCGGGAGCTGCCGGCCCGCGTGAACGCGACCAACGACTTCTTCATCCGCACCACCGATCCCGGGCACGTGGCGGTCGTGCAGGACTTCGTGCAGCGCATGTACGACGCGGGCGATGTCTACGAAGGCACCTACAGCGGGCTCTACTGCCTCGGCTGCGAGGCCTTCTACAGCGATGGCGAGCTCGACGACGGCCGCTGTCCGCAGCACGGCACCGTGCCCGAGCACTTCGAGGAGAAGAACTACTTCTTCCGCCTCTCCTCCTACCAGGAGCGGCTGCTCGCTCTCTACGACGAGAACCCGGAGTTCGTGCTCCCGCGCGTCCGCTACAACGAGGCGCGGAGCTTCATCGAGCAGGGGCTCGACGACATCTCGATCAGCCGTGGCAGCCAGCGCTGGGGCATCCCGGTCCCCTGGGATCCCGGGCAGGTGATCTACGTGTGGGTGGACGCGCTCATCAACTACGTGAGCGCGCTCAGCTACGCCGCCGGCGACACCGATCTTCGGCCCCGTTTCTGGCCGCACGTGCGCCATCTGCTCGCGAAGGACATCCTCAAGTTCCACTGCGTGATCTGGCCTGCGCTGCTCCTGGCCGCCGGCTACGACGTGCCGCGGCAGCTGTTCGTGCACGGCTACCTGCTGATCGACGATCGCAAGATCTCGAAGTCGGTGGGAAACGTGATCGATCCGCTCGACCTCGTCTCTGTCTACGGCGTCGACCCGGTCCGCTTCTTCCTCCTGCGCGTCACGCCGTTCGGCCAGGACGGCTCGGCGACGATCGGGGGTCTGCACGAGCGCTACGAGCGCGAGCTCGGCAACGAGCTCGGAAACCTGCTCTCGCGCACGACCGCGATGATTGCCCGCTACCGTGGCGGGCGGCTTCCCGCGGCGGCGTGGGCGTCGCCGCTTCGCCCGGCTCTCGACCGGCTCGGGCCGGAGGTGGCGGGGCGCCTCGACCGGTTCGACCTCTCGGGGGCACTCGACGAGATCTGGTCGGTCGTGCGTGCACTCAACCGCCACGTCGAGGAGCGCAAGCCGTGGCAGCTCGCCAAGGCGGCGGCGCACGCGGAGGAGCTCGACCGAACGCTGTACGACCTCGCGGACGGGTTGCGCGTCGTCGCCGTCGCGCTCGCTCCATTCCTGCCCGACACGGCGCCACGCGTGCTCTCGGGGCTCGGGCAGTCCGGCGACGTCGCCTGGGGCGGGGTCGCGTACGGGCAGACAGTCCCGGCGGCCGGGATCGAGCCCGTGGCGCCGCTGTTTCCGCGTATCGATTCGCCCGCAACGGTCGGGTGATCGACACCCACGCCCACCTCGACGCCTGCGACGGTCCCGCCTCCGCCCTGCTCGGGCGGGCAAGAGCGGCCGGCGTTCGCGCCGTGGTCACGGTCGGCTCCGGCCTCCCGTCCTGCCGCTCGGCGGTCGCGTTCTCCGAGGCCCACGACGGGGTCGTCGCGGCGCTCGGGATCCACCCGCACCAGGCGGGCGACGCGGGCCCGGGGGACCTGGCCGCGCTTCGGCGCCTCCTGGATCACCCGCGGGTGGTCGCGGTCGGGGAGACCGGGCTCGACTACTTCCGGGACTACGCGCCGCGGGCGGCGCAGCGCGCGCTCTTCGACGCGCAGATCGGCCTCGCGATCGAGCTCGGCAAAGCGCTTGTCGTCCACAGCCGCACGGCCGACGAGGACACGCTGGCCGGGCTTGCGGGCGTGCCGGAAGGGGCACCTCCCGTCGTGCTCCACTGCTTCTCCTCGCCGGGGATGCTTCCGGCGGCGCTGGAGCGCGGTTACTACATCTCGTTCGCCGGCAACGTCACGTACCCGACGGCCGACGCGCTCCGGCGTGCCGCGGCGCGCGTGCCGGCGGAGCGGATCCTCGCCGAGACCGACTGCCCGTACCTCGCGCCCCAGCCCGTCCGAGGCCAGCGCAACGAGCCCGCCCACGTCGTGCACGTCCTCGACGCTCTCGCGCGGGCGCGCGGCGAGACGCCGGACGCGCTCGAGCGGCAGATCGAGGCAAACGCGGCAGCCGCGTTCGGGCTGTCATGAGCGCGCCGCCCGTCGTTCCCAACCGCGAGCTCGGTCAGCACTTCCTCGTCGACGAGAACATCCTGCACGTGATCGGCCGCATGGCGTCACTCGATCCGGGGGATGTCGTGCTCGAGGTCGGTGCGGGCCTCGGGGTGCTGACGCGCTACCTCGCCGGGCGCGTGGCGCTCGTGCACGCCGTCGAGATCGATCGAGGTCTCGAGGCGCCGCTGCGCGAAGCGCTTCGCGGGGCCGACAATGTTCGCCTCCTGTTCGGCGACGCGCTCACGGTTCCGCTCGCGTCGCTCGACCCGCCTGCGGGAAAGCTGGTCGCGAACCTGCCCTACTCGATCGCGACGCCGCTGGTGGTCGAGAGCCTGGACGGGCTGCGCACCGTCTCGTCGTGGTGCGTGATGGTTCAGCGCGAGGTCGCCGACCGGCTCGTTGCCCGACCGGGAACGCGCAGCTACGGGGCGGTGTCGGCGCTCGTGCAGCTCACGGCCGAGCGCACCGGGTTCCACCCGGTCGCTCGCACCTGCTTTCGGCCGCAGCCGAACGTGGACTCGGCCCTTGTCGCGCTCGTCCGCCGGCGGACGTGGGGGCCGGAGTACCCGTGGCTGAAACGGGTCGTGCAGGGTGCGTTCTCCCACCGGCGCAAGACGCTCCCCAACGCGCTCGAGCTGGCAGGGGTCGTGACACGGCCGGCGGCGGCGGCGGCGCTGGTCGCCCTCGGGCGCTCCGCCGATGCCCGAGCCGAGGTGCTCGAGCCGGCCGAGTTCATCCGCCTCGCGGAGCTGCTGGCGTGAGTGCCGCCCCGAAATACGGGGTGCCCGCGGCGAAGATCAATCTCTCGCTCGTGGTCGGGCCGCTCCGCGCCGACGGCTACCACGAGGTTGCGACCGTGCTTCAGCGCATCGACCTGCGCGATCGCATCGAGCTCGAGACGGGGCCGCAGCTCGAGGTGACCGGGTTCTCCGGTGACACGCTCGTTGCGCTCGCGCTCACGCGCCTCGCTGAGGCGGTCGGCGTCGAGCCGCGCTGGCGAGTCACGCTCGAGAAGGCGATCCCGGTCGCCTCGGGTCTCGGCGGCGGCAGCGCCGACGCGGCCGCCGCACTCGTGCTCGCCAACCGCACGCTCCCCTCTCCGCTCGACGCTGCCACCCTGGGCGCCGTGGCCGTCTCGGTCGGCTCGGACGTGCCGTTCTTCCTCGAGCCCGGGCCGAAGCTCGCGGAGGGCCGCGGGGAACGGCTGATCCCGCTCGCGCTGCCGCGCGACTACCGGATCGTGGTCGCGCTCGCGGACGGAGCCGTGAAGGCCTCGACCGGCGAGGTCTACGGGCGCTTCGACGAGCTCGGCGGGGGGATCGGCTTCGAGGCGCGACGCGAGCGCCTCCGTCGGGGGCTGCGTGCCTGCGCGCGGCCGGCGGACCTCGCCGGCCTGCCGGGGAACGATCTCGCGGCGGCGGCCGGCGGCGGCGGCGAGCTGCCGGAGCGTTTGCGGGCGGCCGGTGCGTTCCGCGCCGACGTCTGCGGCGCCGGTCCCTCCGTCTACGCCCTGTTCGCGGACGGGCGCGACGCCGAGCGAGCGGCCGCCGGGCTGCCGCCGGGCACGAGGGCCTGGGTGGTCGCCCCGATCCGCTGAGACGGTCGGCCGGTCGGGCCGCAAGGGGGTGGAGCGTATACTCCGGCCCGTGACGATGGGGCGTAGCCAAGTGGTAAGGCAGCGGGTTTTGGTCCCGTGACCGGAGGTTCGAATCCTCCCGCCCCAGC
>JAHDVS010000022.1:26128-38858 GCA_023382435.1 Thermoleophilia bacterium | reverse complement strand
CGCAGCCGCGCGCCGGCGACGAGCTCCATCGCCTTCGTGATCTTGCGCGTGTTGCGGACCGATCGGATCCGCCGTTTGAGGTCCTGCTGGGACGCCATCGAATCTCGCCGCCTAGGACGTCTGACTCGCGAGCAGGCCGGTGTCCTCGGCGATCGCGAAGCGCTCCTTGAACTTCGCGATCTCGCCATGGAGGCGCTCCTGCACGTCGTCGGCTAGGTCGCCGCTCTCGCGGATCTCCCTGTAGATCGACCCCTCGGCCCGAAGGTGCTCGCGCAGCTCGTCCTGGAAACGGGCGACCTGCGCGGTCGGGATGTCCATCAGGTGCCCGTGGATACCGGCGAAGATCGCGGCCACCTGCTCCTCGACCGGCCACGGCTGGTACTGCGGCTGGTTCAGGGTGGCGACCATCCGCTCGCCGAGCGAGAGCGTCCGCTGCGTGACGGCATCGAGCTCCGAGCCGAACTGGGCGAACGCCTCGAGGTTGCGGTACTGGGCGAGGTCGAGGCGCAGACGGCCCGCGACCTTCTTCATCGCCTTCGTCTGCGCGTTGCCGCCGACGCGCGAGACGGAGATGCCGACGTTGATCGCGGGGCGCACGCCCGAGTAGAAGAGGTCGGACTCGAGGAAGATCTGCCCGTCCGTGATCGAGATCACGTTCGTGGGAATGTAGGAGGACACGTCGCCGGCCTGCGTCTCGATCACGGGCAGCGCGGTCAGCGAGCCTCCGCCGAGCTGGTCGGAGAGCTTGCAGGCGCGCTCGAGCAGCCGCGAGTGCAGGTAGAAGACGTCGCCGGGGAACGCCTCGCGGCCGGGCGGGCGGCGCAGGAGCAGCGACATCTGCCGGTAGGCGTCGGCGTGCTTGGAGAGGTCGTCGTACATGCAGAGGGAGTGGCGGCCCGAGTAGAGGAAATACTCGCCCATCGCGCAGCCGGCGTACGGCGCCATCCACTTGATCGGGGCGGCCTCCGAGGCGGGCGCGCTCACGATGATCGTGTAATCCATGGCGCCCTCGTCCTTCAGGCGCTGGTGTACCTGGGCGACGCTCGAGGCCTTCTGGCCGATCGCGACGTAGACGCAGATCACGTCTGAGCCCTTCTGGTTCAGGATCGCGTCGATCATGATCGCGGTCTTGCCGGTCGAGCGGTCGCCGATGATCAGCTCGCGCTGCCCGCGGCCGATCGGGATCATCGAGTCGATCGCCTTGAGGCCGGTCTGGATCGGCTCCTTCACCGGCTGGCGGTCGACGACGCCGGGAGCCTTGAACTCGAGCGGCCGGCGCTCCTCGGTGGCGATCGGGCCGCCGCCGTCGAGCGGCCGACCCAGCGGGTCGACGATGCGCCCGACGAGCGCCTCGCCGACCGGAACGCTCGCGACGCGGCCGGTGCGCTTCACCGTGCCACCCTCGGCGATCAGCTCCCAGTCGCCGAAGAGGGCGACGCCGACGTTGTCCGCCTCGAGGTTGAGCGCGATCCCGACGACGCCGTGCTCGAACTCGAGCATCTCCATCGCGAAGCAGTTCTCGAGCCCGTAGACACGGGCGATGCCGTCGCCGACCTGGAGGACGGTGCCGACCTCGGCGAGATCGGTCTCGACGTCGTACTGCTCGATTCGCTGCTTCAGGATCGAGGTGATCTCTTCGGGGCGTAGCTTCACGTCGAATCAGCTCCTTGCGGGGCGGTAGATGGGGTTCACTTCGTGATCAGCTCCTGGCGGAGCGAGTCGAGCCGCCCGCGGACGCTCCCGTCCACGCGAAACGACCCGGCCTGCAGGAGGATGCCTCCGATCAGCGTCGGGTCGACCGACCGGCTCGCCTCGACCCTTCGGCCGCAGGCGCGTTCGATCTGACCGACGATCCCGGCCGCCTCCGCGTCCGACAGCTCCACGGCCGTCGTGAGCTCCACCGCCAGGACCCGCTCCTCGTCGGCGACGAGGCGCTCGAGCTCGCCCTGGATCGCCTCGATCTCGCGCAGCCGGCCCTTGTCGGCAACCGTGCGCAGGAAGTTGCGAAACACCGCGTCGGCGTCGGCGAAGATCGCGTCGAGACCGGCCTTCTTCGCCCGGGCATCGATCTGCGGGTTGTGCAGCAGGTTGCGCAGGTCGGGCGACGTCTCGAGCGCGGCGACGAGGTCGCCTAGCTCCTCCCGCGCCTGGGGCAGGCGACCCGCGTCCTTCGCGGCGTCGAACAGGGCCTTCGCGTAGATGCGCGGGGCAACCGCCATCGCCTAGTTCCGGGCCGCCAGCCGGTTGAAGTCGATCTCGCCGACGGTCTCGTCGATCAGCCGGCGCTGGTCGTCCGCGTCGAGCACCTTGCCGGTGACTTTCTCGGCGGCGAGCAGGGTCAGCTCGACGACCTCGCGGCGGATCTGCTCGACGAGCCGCTGGTTCTCGGCCTCGATCGACTTGCGGTTCTCCTCCAGGCGCCGCTCGAGATCGGCCTTGGCCTCATCGAGCGTCCGCTCGCGCTGCGCGTCGCCGACGCGGCGCGCTTCCGAGAGGATCTCATCGGCCTGGCGCTTGCCCTCCGCGATCAGCTTCTGGTTCTCGGCCAGCAGCGCGCGCGCCTCCTCGCGGGCCCGGTCGGCCTCCTCGAGCGCCTCGGCAATCCGGTCGCGGCGGGCGTCGATCATGCCCTGGATGCGCCCGAACGCGAGCTTGCGCAGCACGAAGAAGACGATCGCGAACGTGATCACCGTCCAGATCATGAGGCCGGGCACGACCTTGATCAGGTCGCTGCCGCCGTTCTCCTCGGCCCCCTGGGCCAGGACTATCGCAAGCACGGAGTCGCGCATCGGCTACGCGAGCACGTAGGCGAGGAGGCCGCCCAGCAGGCCGTAGAACACGACGGCCTCGACGAGCGCGAAGCCGAGCCACTGGATGCCCTGGAGCTCGCTACGCAGCTCGGGCTGGCGGGCGACCGCCTGGATCATCGATCCGAACAGGTAGCCGAGGCCGACGCCGGCACCCGCTGCGCCGAGGCCGACGCCGAGGCCGAACGCGATCGCTCGCCCCGCGCTGACGACGTCCGCGCCCTCGACCTGCGCGAGCAGCGCTCCTGCAACTGTTCCCATAGTTCCTCCTCCGTTCTCTAGCTTCGGTCTAGTGCTCCGGCTCGATCGCTCCGCCGATGTAGATCGCGGAGAGAAGTGCGAAGACGAAGGCCTGAATCGTGACCACGATCCCCACCTCGAAGAGGTAGACACCCACCCCGACCGGAACGGCGATCACCGCCACCACCACGCTCTCGAGGATGATGATCAGGCCGAGCATCACGAGAATCAGCATGTGGCCCGCCAGCATGTTCGCGAAAAGCCGGACCGAGAGCGAGATCAGCCGCATGAACTGCGAGATCACCTCCAGCACGGTGATGAACGGCAAGAGCGCCCGCGGCACGCCGGGCGGGATCCAGCTCTTGAAGTACTTGGCCGGCCCGTTGTAGCGGATCCCCTCGAAATGGGTCGCGACGAACGTGATCAGGGCGAGCGCGAGCGTCACGCTGAGACTCGACGTTGCGGCGTAGAGCCCGAAGGTCGGGACCTCGAGGCCGAAGAGGTCGAACTTCTCGTTCGAGATCGGGAGCGGCACGAAGCTGATGATGTTCAGGAACCAGATGAAGAGGAATAGCGAGGCGACGTACGGGAACCACCGTGAGATCGCCCTGCTCGGCAGGTTGCCCTCGGCGATCTGGCCCTGGACGAGCTCGTAGACCGCCTCGCCGAGCGTCTGCTTGCGGCTGGGCCGCAGCGAGAGGCCGAAGCGCATGATCCAGATCCCGACGACGATCGTCACGAGGGCGCCGAGCCAGAGGTACACGACCGCCTTGTTGACAGAGAGGATCCCCAGGTCGACCCAGGTCTCGAGCGAGAACTCGTGCTCGGGCGCGAACTCGCTCCCGGACGCCGCGGACGCGAGCAGGGCGGTCACCGCTGCGCGCCGCCCGAGTAGTAGGCGGTCAGGGAGAGGGCGAGCTCGACCGTGTAGGCGGCCGCGTACAGGAGCGCGCCGCCGAGGGCCAGCGTCGAGTCGTACGACGCGATCGCGATCGCGGCGACCATCACCGCGATCCCGCGCGTCATCATCCCGAAGGCGACGACCCCCGAGCCGGACAGCTTCGGGGCGCCGATGCCGGCGCGGGCGAGCAGGGCCCCCACCAGCTGGCTCGCGACCCAGAGGCCGGCGCCGAGCCCCCACGCGTCGATGCCCCACCCGGCCGCGACGAAGACCGGCAGGGCCAGCGCCACGACCAGCGCGCCCGCGACAGCCGGGATTCGGCGGTCGGGCAGCGGACGCGGCGTGGAGAAGACGCCCACGCTCACGTGGCCCGGTAGCGGACGATGACGGCGGCAACTGCGGCGGGCACGCCGACGAGCGCCCCGACCCCCAGCCCGATCCCGGCGTCGCCGGCGGCGAGGCCGATCAGCGCGCCCGCGGCGAGGCACACGGCCAGGACCGCGACGAGCAGGGCGCCTGCGCCGAGCGGGTCGATCCGGGTGGGTCGTGTCATCGCGAGAGCCGGGGTCATGGGGCCGCGGCCAGCTTACCAACTTGCCGACTTCGTGACACGGAGAAGCCGCATCGCTCTGCGCTCGCGCCCGTACTTTGTGTCTCTAGGCGGTCTTCCGCTCCCGCCGGCGCTCCGCCTCGCGCCGCCAGACGCCCCATTCCCGCACGCGCCGCAGCTTCAGGATCTCGAGCAGGAGCACGATGTAGATGGATGCCGCGACGGCGACCAGCCCGATTGCCGAGACGAGCAACGTCGGCCCGAGGTTCCACTCCCCGTGGGCCCGGAAGGGCACGAAGCGGGTCGCGAGCGCGGCGCCCGCGAGGATCGCGCACCAGGCCCACAGGTACGCGACCGCGCGGCGCTGCGAGAAGCCGATGTTGGCGAAGCGGTGGTGCAGGTGCCAGGCGTCCGCCTCGTAGACCGGGTGGCCGTGCTTGAGCCGCTTCGCGAGCACGAACGATGTGTCGATGATCGGCACGGCGAGGGCGAGCAGCGGGAAGAACAGGGCGACGGTCGCGGCCGTCTTCAGGAGGCCCTGGATCGACACCGTGGCGAGCGTGAAGCCGAGCAGCATCGACCCGGAGTCGCCCATGAAGATCCGCGCGGGGTAGAAGTTGTGACGCAGGAAGCCGAAGCAGGCGCCGGCGACGATCGCCGACAGCACCGCCGCCTCCGGCTTGCCGAGCGAGAGCGCGATCACGGCGAACGTGGCACCGGCGATCCCGCAGATCCCGGCGGCGAGGCCGTCCATCCCGTCGACGAAGTTGACCATGTTCATGAGCGCCACGATCCAGAGAATCGAGACCGACCACGAGAGCCACTCCGGCAGGTCATGGACGCCCACGAACGGGAACGTGAAGCGCTCGAGCGCGACGCCGAACCCGACCGCGACGGCAGCGGCCCCGAACTGCCCAGACAGCTTCGCCCACCAGGGCAGGCCGCGCAGATCGTCGACAACGCCGACCGTCGTCGCGATCGCCGCGCCTAGGAGGATGCCGCGGTACGCGCCATCGAGGGGCAGGAACGCGAGCGCGGGGACGATCGCGGCGAGGAAGAGGGCGAGCCCGCCGAGCCGCGGCACCGGGCGGAGGTGCAGCCGCCGCCGCTCCCGCCCCGGCTCGTCGACGACGCCGAGGATCCGCGCGAGGCTCCCGACCGCGGGCGTGAGCACGAGCACGATCGCCGCGGCGGCGAGAAAGCCCCAGAGGACGTCGAGGTGGGCGCGGAACGTATCGAGCATGACGTTCCCTTCGAGGGAGTGTAGGCAACGCCTGCGGCGGGCGGTCGCGGGCGGCCCGCGCCTGCCCGAGATGTTCAGGGGCGGGACCTGTCCCGCCCGAGACGATGCGTGCACCGGCAAACGGGACGGGTTGCGGGCCGGACCGGTCCGGCCCCTACGTCAATCGTCGCGCCCGATCCCGGCCGTCGGCCCCCGACCGACGGGGCTGCACCGCCATGCCGTAGGGGCGGGTCATGACCCGCCCCTACCGGGTGCCGTAGAGCCGGTCGCCCGCGTCGCCGAGCCCGGGCACGATGAAGCCGCGCTCGTTCAGGCCGCGATCGATCCCGGCGACGACGATCGCGACGTCCGGGTGGTCGCGGTGGATCCGCTCGATCCCCTCGGGGGCGGCGATCAGCGCGATCAGCCGCACCGAGGCGGCACCGGCGCGCTTGACGAGCTCGACGGCGGCGGCGGTCGAGTTACCGGTCGCGAGCATCGGGTCGAGCAGGATCACGTCGCGCGCGGAGATGTCCTGGGGCAGCTTGACGTAGTACTCGACCGGCTCGAGCGTCTCCTCGTCCCGGTACAGCCCGATGAAGCCGACGCGGGCGCCCGAGATCAGGGAGAGCACGCCGTCGAGCATCCCGACGCCGGCGCGGAGGATCGGACAGACCGCGACCTTCTTGCCACTGATCCGCTCGACGCGGGTCCGCTCGTTCGGCGTCGCCACCTCGACGGTCTCGGTCACGAGCTCCTTCGTCGCCTCGTACGTGAGGAGCAGCGTCAGCTCGTTGACGAGCTGGCGGAACGTCTGGGTGGTCGTCGTCTCGTCGCGCAGGAGGCCGAGCTTGTGCCGGACGAGCGGGTGGGTGACCTCGATCACCCGCCCCGTGTAGCTCACGCTCAGCTCTCGTAGGCCGGGAAGCCGCGGAAGCCCGGGTAGAGCGGCCGGCGCTCGCACAGCGCCGCCGCACGGGCGCGGAGAGCCGGGGGGTCGGCACCGTCCGCGAGAGCGGCGGCGATGATCTCGCCGACCTCGCGGCAGTCGTCCTCGTCGAAGCCGCGCATCGTCACGGCGGGGGTACCGAGGCGGACGCCCGAGGCGACGGTCGGCGGACGCTCGTCGTAGGGCACCGTGTTGCGATTGGCGGTGATCCCGATCTCGCTCAGCCGGTCCTCGGCGTCCTTCCCGGTCCAGTCGCTGCGGCGCAGGTCGAGCTGGACGAGGTGCGTGTCGGTGCCGCCGGTGAGCAGGTCGAGGCCGCCGGCGACGAGGCTCTCGGCGAGCGCGTCCGCGTTAGTGCGGATCTGGGTCGCGTAGGCGCGGAACGGCTCGGAGGCGGCGATGCGAAAGCAGGTCGCCTTCGCGGCGATCGTGTGCAGGAGCGGGCCGCCCTGGAGCCCGGGGAAGATGGCCCGGTCGACGGCGCGCGCGTGCTTCTCGCGACAGAGGATGAAGCCGCTGCGGGGACCGGCGAGCGTCTTGTGGGCGGTCGAGGTGACGAAGTCGCAGTGCGGGACGGGGCTCGGGTGGACGCCCGCGGCGACGAGCCCGGCGAAGTGGGCCATGTCGCAGAGAAGTAGCGCGCCGACCTCGTCTGCGATCTCGCGGAAGCGGTCGGCCTCGATCACGCGGGGGTAGGCGGAGCCGCCGCAGACGATCAGCTTCGGCCGCTCTTCGCCGGCGAGCCGGCGCACCTCGTCGAAGTCGACGAGCCCGGTCTCCCGGTCGACGCCGTAGCCCGAGACGGTGTAGTTGCGCCCGGAGAAGTTGACTTTCGAGCCGTGGGTGAGGTGGCCGCCGTGGTCGAGGCGCATCGCGAGGATCGGGTCGCCCGGCTCGAGGCAAGCGTGGTAGACGGCCATGTTCGTGGCGGAGCCGGCGTTCGGCTGGACGTTGGCGTGCTCGGCCCCGAACAGGGCTTTCGCCCGTTCGATCGCGAGCGTCTCGATCTCGTCCACGACCTCGCAGCCGCCGTAGTAGCGGGCGCCCGGATAGCCCTCCGCGTACTTGTTGGTGGGGACGGAGCCGACAGCCTCGAGGACGCTCGGCCAGGTGAAGTTCTCCGAGGCGATCAGCTCGATGTGCGTGCGCTGGCGCTCGAGCTCGCGCTCGATCAGATCGGCCACGTCGGGATCGATCTCGGCGAGGCCGGCGGTGCGCAAGAGCTCGAACGTCCCGGTCGTCGCCATCCGGCGCATCGTAACGGGCGCCGCCGCCGGAGGGCCGGATCAGGCGATCGCGGCCCGCGCCCGGGCCAGGGCTTCGACCGCCGGCACCGCGCCCTCGCGCAGCACGGCCGGCTCGGGGCCGGTGAGGTCGAGCACGGTGGACGGGGTTCCAGGCAGCTCGCCCGCGTCGACGATCGCGCCGGCGCGCTCGCGGAGCTCTGCGGGCACGTCCTCGACGCAGCGGCAGTCGGGGCCGCCGTGGAGGTTCGCGCTCGTCGCGGCGACGACGCCGACCCGGTCGAGCACCGCCCGCGCCGGTTCCGGCAGTTCCGGCACGCGGACACCGATCGCCTGCGGCTCGTCGCCGCAGAGCCAGCGAAACCGGGCGGCCGGGTTCGGGAGCACGAGCGTGTACGGCCCGGGCAGGAGCGCCCGGGCCGCCACGGCCGCGCGGCCGCGCAACTCGGGCACGGCGTCGAGGATCGCGTCGACGTCGGCGGCGAGCAG
Source organism: Thermoleophilia bacterium (assembly GCA_023382435.1). Taxonomy (GTDB): domain Bacteria; phylum Actinomycetota; class Thermoleophilia; order Gaiellales; family Gaiellaceae; genus JAHDVS01. The sequence goes on along the minus strand of JAHDVS010000022.1, from coordinate 30,456 downwards.
CGCGACCGGCTGACTCGCCGGCCTGCCCTTGAGCTCGTAGAGGAGCCGCCCGGGCCCCTCCCGGTAGGCGTCCGCGGCGAGCCCGTAGACCGTGTCGGTCGGCAGGACGACCGCCTGTCCCGCCCGGATCGCCGCGATCGCGGCTGCGACCTGTCCGGTGCTCACGCTCCGGCTACCGGAAAGCCGAGCGTGGAGGCCGCTCGCTCCGCCGGTCCTCGTCGAGGATCTCCTCGATCGTCCTCGGAGTACGCGCGCGAAGCGCGCGCTCGGGCGGGCGTTGCGGCTCGCTCGCACCGGGGGACGTGATCCCGCGACGACCTGTCTCAGAGCCCATGCGTCCACCATACCGGCCACCCGGCCGCGTGCTCGCCACAGCGGCTCGGCGCTGCCGGGCCGTCTGCCCTCGAGTGCGCGTCAGCCCCAGGCCGCAAGGGCACGCAGCACCTCCGGCGGATCGAGCACCTGCACGCGCTCGACCGTGCCCGGAGTAGCGAGCGCGGCCCGATAACCCGGGCCGCAGACAACGTCGTGCAGCATCCACGGAGCCGGGCGCCCGTCGAGATGCGCCACCGCGACAGGAGCGCCGCTCGACACCGGCACCTCGACGCGCGCCAGCGAGATGCCCATGCCGACGCCGGTCGCCTTGACGAGCGCCTCCTTGCGCGTCCAGCAGGCAAAGAAGGCGCCTGCGCGCTCTGCCGGGGGGAGGGATCGGAGCACCGCCCGCTCGCGACGGGTGAGGAAGTGCGCCGCGACCCGCGCGTGGGGCCACCCCTCGTCGACCCGCTCGGCGTCGATGCCGACGTCCGCACCCCGCGCGACGGCGCAGAGCATCAACTCGCCCGAGTGAGAGATGTTGAAGCGAAGGCCGCCCCGGCCCAGCTCGGGAGCGAGCGCCGGCTTTCCGCCCGGGCCTCGAACGAGGCGAAGCGCACCCGGATGCTCGCCCGTGTAGGTGGCAAGGAGCGCGCGGAGCACGCCACGAGCGAGGACGAAGCGCTCCCTTCCACCCGCTACGGCGATCCGGGCGGCGCGTTCGCGCTCTTCGACGGACAGCGACGCGGCCAGGTGCTCGGAGCGCAGGAGCGCGGCGACGAGAGGGACACGCCACACCTGGGCCTCCCCGACGCCGAGGGGCATGCGAGCTGCGCACGCCGCTACGGTCACCGTCCCCCCTCTCCGCGCTGCACGTCCAGCAGCGCCGGCCCGAGCACCTCCGCCAGGCGGTCGACGGCCGGTGGCCGGAACACCGCGATGTGCGGGCCGGGGAGCTCGTGCCACGTAAGCTCACCGCGGATCTGGCCCGCCCAGAAGCTCGGCGGCGTCGCGTAGTCGGCGCACGCGAGCACGATCGCCGAGCCCGGGTAGGGTGAGACCGCGTAGCGATCCCGCACCGCCTCCATCCGCCGCAGAAAGGCCTCGTCCTGGGGCACGCCGCCGACCGTGCCGCGCTCGGCCGTGCCCCGCACCGCCCTGACTGCCCGGCGCCCCGTCGCCCGCAGCAGCTGCCCGCGGGTGCGATGCCAGCGGGCTCTCCTGAGGTAGTGGCTGACGGCCCTCACCGGCTCGCCCCTCGGATCGACGAGCGCGAGGAGCGCCACCCGCTCCCCCTCATCGAGCAGGGTGCGGGCCATCTCGAGGGCAACCGGACCGCCCATGCACACTCCGCCGAGGAGGTACGGACCCCGGGGCTGGAGCGCCCGGATCTCGGCCAGATAGTCGGCAGCCATCTCCTCCACGAGCTCGTGCGGCTCCCCGAGGCCGTTGACACCGCGGGCCTGCAGGCCATAGAACGGCTGCTCCGGGCCGAGCCGCCTCGCCAGGCCAGCGAACCGTATGACCACGCCGTCCAGTGAGTGGACGAAATAGAACGGCGCGCAGCTCCCCGAGGCCTGGATCGCGACCAGAGAGGGCTCCGGAGCTTCCGGCTCGGCGTTCTCGATCAGCTCGGCCATTCGCTCGACCGTGGGGGCGCGGACGAGCGCGGTCAGCGGCAGGTGGCCGCCGGGATAGCGCTCGCGCAGAGTGACGAGGAGCTTGGCGCCGAGCACGGAGTCGCCGCCGAGAGCGAAGAAGTCGTCCGCGACACCGACCCGCTCGAGCCCGAGGATCTCCGACCAGAGGACGGCGAGCTCGCGCTCGAGAGCGCTGCGGGCAGCTCTGTCCCCTCCCCCCGCGGCGCCCGCGGCGAGGTCCCCGCCGGTCAAGCCGAGGCGCTCGGCAAGGCCGATCCTCTGGAGCTTCCCGGTCGGCCCCTTCGGGATCTCCTCGACGAGGCGGATCACGCGCGGGACCTTGAAGTTCGCGAGCCTGGTCGCGACGAACTCCTGCAGATCCTCCTCGGTCGCGTCGGCGCCGTCGCGGACGACGACCGCGGCGCCGACGTCTTCGCCGAGGCGCGGATCGGGCACGGCGAACGCGACCGCCTGGACGATGTCCGGGTGCGCGAGGAGCACCTCGTCGATCTCCCTGGGGGCGATCTTCTCACCGGCCCGGTTGATGATCTCCTTGATCCGACCCCGGAGATACAGGTAGCCGTCAGCGTCGATGTAGCCCTCGTCGCCGGTGCGGAACCAGCCGTTCGCAAACGCGGCCGCGTTGGCCTCGGGGTTTCCCTCGTAGCCCGAGAAGACGTTGTCGCCGCGGATCGAGACCTCACCGACCGTGCCGCCGGGGAGCACCGTCCCGACCTCGTCCAGGATGACGATCTCCGGGCCCGCAGCCGTCCCCACCGAGCCTGGCCGCCGCTCTCGGGGCGGGAGCGGATTGCTCGCCATCTGGTGCGCGGCCTCGGTCATGCCGTACGCCTCGATCACGGGCACCCCGAGCGCGCGCTCGAGCTCGGTCTGCACGATCGGCGAGAGCGCGGAGGAGGACGAGCGCGCGAACCGCAGGCGCGCCCGGGCGATCACGTCGCCGCACGTCGCCGCTCTGGCGAGGATCGCCTGGTGGATCGTGGGGACGGCCGTGTACCACGTCGGCGACAGCTCGTCGACCCACTCGAAGAAGCGCGGGGCGAGGAATCCGGGCGCGCAGATCACGCTGCCACCGGAGGCCAGCGAGGCCAGCACTGCCGCGACGATCCCGTGGATGTGAAACAGCGGCATGACGTTCAGACAGCGATCGTCCTGTCCGAGGCGAAGCGCCGCCGCAACGTTACGAGCCGATACGCAGAGGTTCGCGTGGGTGAGCGCCACCATCTTCGGCCGAGCCGTCGTGCCGGACGTGTGCAGCACGAGCGCGACATCGTCCGCTCCGGCTGGGTCGTCGAACACGGGCCGCGCCCCCGCGAGCGATTCGAGGCGAAACCTGCCCGCGGGCTCGTGCTCGCGCGCGATCAGATCCACGACGGGGATGTCGAGCGCGCGCGCGACGTCACGCGCGGGCGAGTCGAGTTCCGCGCCCACGACGACGACGCGCGGGCGAAGATCGGAGAAGTAGAACTCGAGCTCCGCCTGCCGGTAGGCGGGATTGAGCGGCGCGCAGGCAGCTGCGGAGGCCACCCCCGCGAACGCTGTCGCGGCGTCGGGCCCCGGAGGGAGGATGAGCGCGACCCGATCTCCGCGCTGGACGCCACGGGCGCGCAGGAAGCGAACGGTGTCGCGCACGGCCTCCCGGAGGGCGCCGTGGCTGAGCGGCTCGCGTGCGGGGGCGAGAATGGCTGGCGCTCCGGGAATCGCGCTGGCCTGCACGGCGACCAGCTCGGACACGGAACGGGGCGCGAGCCCCGCCGGTTCGGTCAGCTCGCCAATCCCGCTGTCCATGCGGGCACGGTAGCAGCGTCGGTCGGTCGAGCTCGTGGTTTCGCGGTCACGGGCGGCGGCCCTCGACGACGCGGTCGCGGCCGGCGAGATCCGGCAAGACCGTGACGTCGAGGAAGCCGAGCTCGCGCAGCAGCGCTGCGACGACGTGGCCGCGGCGGTCGCTGCACTCGAGCACGAGCCAGCCGCCGGGGCGCAGGAGCTCGAGCGCCGAGCGGGCGACCCCTTCGGTCTGGCCCCGATCGACGAGAGCGAGGCGGGGCTCGTGGTCGAGCACTTCGGGGTCGAGCTCGCCGAGGTCGGCGGGCAGCACGTACGGGGGGTTCGAGATCACGAGGTCGAACGGCCCCTCCTGGCCCGCCGCGAGGTCGCCGTGGACGAGCTCGACCCGCCGCTCGAGCCCGAGCCGCCGGCGGTTGCCCGCGGCGACGGCCAGCGCGCCCGCCGAGACGTCTGTGGCGACGACCCCGGCGTCCGGCCGCGCGGGCGGGAGCGCGGGCGCGATCGCGCCCGTGCGCGGGGCGGTGGGGGGCAGGCGGGGCTGCGGGGTGGGGGGCTGGGGGGGGG
>JAHDVS010000022.1:18157-26118 GCA_023382435.1 Thermoleophilia bacterium | reverse complement strand
GCGCGCGCGCGCGACCGCGCCCGAGCCCGTGCCGATGTCGAGCACGCGCGGCTTCGGGATGCCGTCGAGCCGGGAGAGCGCGTGCTCGACGACGACCTCCGTCTCGGGACGCGGGACGAGCACGCGGGCGTCGACGGCGAGCGTCAGCCCGCGGAAGCCCCACTCCCCGAGCACGTAGGCCAGGGGCTCACGTCCGATCCGCCGGGCCACGAGCGCCGCGACCCGCTGTGCCTCCGCGTCCGTCAGCTCCCGTTCCGGGGTCGCGTAGAGACCGGTACGTGAGAGCCCGAGCGCGTGCGCGACCAGATGCTCGGCGTCCACGCGCGGCGACGGGCAGCCCGCCCGCTCGAGCTCGACGCGGGCCGCCTCGAGCGCCTCGCGGACGGTCACGCGACGGCGGGGGCCTCGAGCGCGCGGCGCCGCTCCTCCGCGGCCAGCGCCTCGGTCAGCTCGTCGAGGTCGCCCTCGAGCACCGCATCGAGACGGTGCACGGTCACCTTGATCCGGTGGTCGGTGACCCGGCTCTCCGCGAAGTTGTAGGTGCGGATCTTCTCGGAGCGCTCGCCACCGCCGATCTGGGCCCTGCGCGTGGCCGACAGCTCCTCGTCGCGGCGGCGCCGCTCGAGCTCGAGCAGCCGGGCACGCAGGACGCGCAGGGCCTTCTGCTTGTTCTGGAGCTGCGACTTCTCGTCCTGCATCGAGACGACGAGGCCGGTCGGCAGGTGCGTGATGCGCACGGCCGAGTCGGTCGTGTTGACGCTCTGGCCGCCGGGGCCGGTCGAGCGGTAGACGTCGATCTTGAGCTCGCCAGGGTCGATCTCGACCTCGACCTCCTCGGCCTCGGGCATGACGGCGACGGTGGCGGTGGAGGTGTGGATGCGGCCCTGGGACTCGGTCGCGGGGACCCGCTGCACGCGGTGCGTTCCCCCCTCCCATTTGAACACCGAGTAGGCGCCGTCGCCCTTGACCGCGAACGTCACTTCCTTGTAGCCCCCGGCCTCGTTGGGGCTCGAGCCGAGCACCTCGGTCTTGAAGCCCCGGCGCTCGGCGCAGCGGGTCAGCATCCGCAGGATGTCGCCCGCCCAGAGCGCGGCCTCGTCGCCCCCGACGCCCTGGCGGATCTCGACGATCACGTCCTTCGAGTCGCTCGGGTCGCGCTCGACGAGCGCGAGCTTCAGCTCCTCCTCGAGCTCGGCGAGGCGCCTCTCCGCGTCGGGCAGGAGTTCGGCCAGCTCCGCGTCGGCGCTGGCCGCCTCGACGTCCGCTGCCGCCTCACGCCACGCCTGGGAGAGCCGGTAGGGCGCCTCGAGCTCCTTCAGGCGCCGCCCTGCCGCGGCCCCGGCCTGCCGGTCCGAGAAGACCTCGGGGTCGGCCATGCGCTCCTGCGCCTCCGCGTGGGAGCGCTCGAGCTCCTCGATCAGCCGTTCGATTGCCGTCATGGGCCCATTGTAGGCGGGGGCGTGCCCGGCCCCGGCCGCGGGCGCGCGCGCCTACGCGAGCGTCGCCGTGTGGGTGATCTCGACGCTCGCGAGCGCCTTCGAGACGGGACATCCGGCCGCAGCCCCCGCCGCTGCCTCCGCAAAGGCGGCCTGGTCGAGACCCGCTACGGTGCCGTGCACGTCGAGGTGGATGCCCGTGATGCCCTCGCCAGGCTGGAAGCCGACGGTCGCGGTCACCCGGAGCTCCTGCGGCGGCGTGCCGCCCTGGGCGAGCCCGTGCGACAGCGCCATCGAGTAGCACGCCGCGTGGGCGGCCCCGATCAGCTCCTCGGGGCTCGTCGACTCGGCGCCCTGCTCGGCCCGCTTCGGCCAGCTCACGCCGATCTCGCCGAATGCCCCGCTCTCGCCGCTGACCGTGCCGCTGCCCTCGAGCAGGTTCCCCTTCCAGACCGCTGTTGCGCGCTTCTCGACAGCCATCGTCCCCTTCCTCCTTGTCGTCGGTCCAGCTTGCTAGTGACCTCTTGCTGGGTATCTCCGTTCCTAGGCCATGATCTCGACTTTGCGCTCCTCCGGCGTGAGGCGGCCCTCGAGACGCAGCACCTCGCCGAGCGCGCGGATCGAGACCTCGATCTGGTCGAGCGTCGGCTGTCGCGTCGTCAGGCGCTGGAGCCACAGGCCGGGCGCGAGCACGGTTCGCAGCACGGGATTGCGCGGGTGCTTGCCGGCGAACCGGATCACCTCGTACGCGAGGCCGGCGATCAGGGGCAGCGCGAGGATGCGCGTCACGATCAGCCAGTACCAGGCGGGGCGCCCGAAGAGGGCGAACACGAAGATCGCGATCACCATCACGTAGAGCAGGAAGGCGGTGCCGCAGCGCACGTGCAGGAGGCTGTGGCGCTGCACCGCCTCGGGCTCGAGCGGGTCTCCGGCCTCGTAGGCGTTGATCGCCTTGTGCTCTGCCGCGTGGTACTGGAAGACGCGGCGCAGGTCGGGCCAGAGCGAGATCAGGCTCAGGTAGGCGACGAAGATCGCGACCCTGACGACGCCCTCGATGATCACGAACCACCACGTGCTCTCGACGGGCAACCAGTTCGTGATCAGCGCGGGCGTGACCTTGAAGAGCAGGATCGCGAACCCGATCGCGATCGCGAACGCGAACAGGAGTTGCGTGCGCGTCAGCTCCGCCGGCTTCTCGCCGCTCTGCGCCTGCTCCGGCTCCTGCGCCGCGTAGTTCGCGGAGATCGCGAGCGCCCGGAAGCCGATCGCGAGCGACTCCCCGAGCGCGATCACGCCGCGCACGACCGGGACTCGCAGCCAGCGGTGGCGCAGGAGCGCCGAGGCGATCGGCCGGTTGACCTCGGCGATCTCGCCGGCGGGCGTGCGCACGGCGACCGACCACGCGGACGGGCCGCGCATCATCACTCCTTCGAGGACCGCCTGGCCGCCGATCGGCGCGCTCACGGCTTCAACGTGCCCGCGTCAGGAGCTGCTGGCCTGCTTCGCCTTCTCGAGCCGGCGCTGGAACCGCTCCACACGGCCACCCGTGTCGACCAGCTTCTGCTTGCCGGTGTAGAAGGGATGACACTCCGAGCAGATCTCGACGTGCAGGTCCGGCTTGGTCGAGCGGGTCTGGAACGTGGCCCCGCACGAGCAGCGAACGGCGGCGGCAACGTAGTCGGGATGGATGCCCGTCTTCATCCGGGTCGAGGATACCAGAGACGCCTCCCCGCCCTGCCCGGCCTTCCGACACCGTCACGCGTGGGGGCGGGTCATGATCCGGCCCCACGACCCGGCCGTTACATGAGCTGGTAGTCCGGGCCGTCGCCGCCCTCGGGCGGGGTCAGCCGACCGCCCCTGGCGGTGATCGCGCCGCACTGGACGCAGTTCGACGCGGTCACCGTGACGCCGCCGCCCCCGGCGAGCTCGTAGACCGCGGCCGGGCACATCGCGACCCAGGCCTCGGCGAGCTCTCGCGGGACGTCGTGGCGCACGCGGATGTGGTCGGGCGCGTCGTCGCGGGTGCGGTTGCCGGAGAGGTAGACGCTCGAGAGCTTGTCGAACGTGAGGGTGCCGTCGGGCTGCGGATAGGCCCGGGCTCGCCGGCCGGAGGCGACGGGCGCGTCCGCGTCGGCCTCGACCCGCAGGCTCCCCCGCGGGATCCGCCCGAGCGACGCGGTCGCGAGCCCTGCGAGCACGGAGCCGGGGAGGAAGCCGCGCGCGAATGCGGGCCGCATGTTGCGCACGCGCCAGAGGTCGCGCCAGATGAAGCTGTCGCGCACGGCCCGGTCGTAGCCCTCGAGCGCCCCGGGTGCCCACGACGTGGAGCCCGGCGCGACCGCAGCGACGGCCGCCTCCGCGGCCAGGTGCCCGGAGTGGATCGCGTAGTGGACACCCTTCAGGGCCGGCACGTTGACGAAGCCGGCAGCGTCGCCGACGACGAGCCCGCCCGGGAAGTGGAGCTTCGAGGGCAGCGCCTGCAGACCCCCCTCGGGAATCGTCTTCGCGCCCCACCCGACCCGCTGCCCGCCGTCGAGGATCTCCCGCACGAGCGGATGCAGCTTCAGCGCCTGGAGCAGGTCGTGCACGGACACGGACGCGTCCCGGGTGTCGAGCCCGGCGACCAGCCCGAGCGACACGTGATCGTCGCCCATCGGATAGACGAAGCTGCCGCCGAACTCCCGGCTCGCCGGCCCGCTCTGAAGCGGCCAGCCGAGCGTGTGGACGATCCGCGGCAGCGGCCGCGCGACCTCCCAGACCTCCTTGACGCCGAGCGCGTAGACCTGGGGCGCCGAGCCCTCGAGCCCGAACCGCTCGACCGCGGCGCGGGTCAGGTGCCCGAGCGTGCCCTCGGCGAGGATCGTGACCCTGGCAACCATGTCCGAGCCGGGCTCGAAGTTCGGGAGCCGCTCCCCGCCGCGGCCGCGGCCTCGGTCGCCGGTGCGGATGCCGACGATGCGCCCGCCGCTCTCGAGCAGCGAGACGGCGGCGGTCTCGGGGACGATCATCACGCCGAGCTCCTCCGCCCGCTCGGCGAGCCAGCGACAGAGGCGGCTCATCGACGCGATCTGGTTGCCGTGGTTTCGCATCGTCGGCGGCGCCGGAATCCGCAGGGCCCTCCGCCGCGTCAGGTAGTAGACGGCCTCGTCCTCGACTGGGCCGTGGAGAGGAAGCTCCGAGGTGGCGAGGCCCGGGAAGAGGGCCCGGAGCGCACGCGGGTCGACCACCGCCCCGGAGAGGACGTGCGAGCCCGGCGTCTTGCCCTTCTCGACGACGCAGATCGGGACGTCGCCGAGGCTCTCCGCGAGCTCGGGCTGCTCGGCGAGCAGCTGCCCGGCGCGGATCGCGGCCGCCAGGCCCGCGGGTCCGCCGCCGACGATCAGGATGCCGACCTCGATCCGCTCGTCCGGCGGGTCGCTCGGGGCGGTCAGGAACTCCCCGGGCGCGACCGCTGGAGCGAAATCGGCCGGCCGGACGCTCATCCCGTCTTGCGCTGGCGAACGAGCTCGGTCAGCCGCGGCACGATCGCGTGCAGGTCGCCGACGATGCCGAGGTCGCAGTAGTCGAAGATGGGCGCGTTGCGGTCCTTGTTGATCGCGACGATCGTGCCGGAGCCCTGCATGCCGACTTTGTGCTGGATCGCGCCTGAGATCCCGCAGGCGACGTAGAGCTTCGGCGCCACGGTCTTCCCGGTCTGGCCGACCTGGGTCGAGTACGGGTACCAGCCGGAGTCGACGACGGCGCGCGTCGAGGCGACGGCGCCGCCGAGCGCGCCCGCGAGCTCCTCGCAGAGGCGGAAGCCGTCTGGCGAGCCGAGACCGCGGCCGCCGGCGACGATCACCTCGGCTCCCTCGATCGCGGGGCCGGAGCTCTCCGCGGACTCGTGCCCGGCGAGCGTGGCCGCGCGCGAGAACTCGCTGACCTCGACGGGCACGTCCACGACCGGCGCGGAGCCGCCCGTCTGGGCAGGCTCGAACGAGCCCGAGCGTACGAGCGCGAGCCGCGGCGCGGTTTTCCAGCCGACATCGACGTAGACGCTGTCCTGGAGCGCCGGCCGAGTGCCCACGAGTCGCCCGTTCTCGAGGCGAAGGTCGACGAGGTCCCAGTTGAGCCCGCCGCCCGTTCGGGCTGCGAGGCCGGCGGCGACGTCGGTTGCGAGCACGGACGATCCGAACAGGACCGTGTCGACGCCGTGGTCGGCGAGCACGCGCTCGAGCACGTCGACGCGGGGCTGGGGCAATGGCGCCGACAGCGCCTCGTCGTCGGCGACGTAAACGGTCGCCGCGCCATAGGCGCCGAGCGTGCCGGCGAGCTCCCGCACGCCGGAGCCGCACACGATCGCGGCAACGTCCGGGAACAGCTTCACGGCCTTCGCGAGCACGCCCAGGGACGCCTTCACGGGCGCGCTGCCATGGTGCTCGACGTAGACGAGCGCGCCCATCAGGCGAGCTTTCGCTCCACGAGGAACTCGAGGATCCGCTCGGCGGCCTGCCCGTCGTCCTCGACGACGAGCGAGTCGCCGCGCGGCGGCGGCGGGCCGAGCGCGTACACCGCCGTGCCCGAGCCGGCTTCGCCGACTCCGCCCGCGTCGAGGCCGAGGTCGGCGAGCGAGAGCGTCTCCTGCGGCTTCTTCTTCGCGCCCATGATCCCCTTCAGCGACGGGTAGCGAGGCTCGTTGATCGCGTCGGAGACGGCGACGACGCAGGGGAGCGGCGCCTCGATCACCTCGTAGCCGTGCTCGGTCTGGCGCTTCACCCGCGCGGTGCCACCCGAGACCTCGAGGCCCGCTGCCTGCGACATCAGCGGCAGCCGGAGGCGGTCGGCGACGGCGGCCCAGAGCACGGCGCCGTCGGAGTCGGCGCCCTGCTGGCCGAACAGGACGAGGTCGGCGCCCTCGCGGCGGAGCGCCTCCGCGAGCACGCGGCTCGTGGCGACGAGGTCGGAGCCCGCGATCGCCTCGTCGGCGACGAGGACCGCTCGGTCGGCGCCCATCGCGAGCGCCTTGCGCTGGGTCGCGGCCGCCCGCTCGGGAGCGACGGAGACGCAGACGACTTCGCCCCCGTGCTCCTCGACCAGCCGCAGCGCTGCCTCGACGGCGGGCAGGTCCCAGGGGTTCAGAGCGCCCTCGCCGGAGCGGTCGAGGCGCAGCGTGGAAGCGTCGATCTTCCTCGGCGCGGCGGGGTCCGGGACCTCCTTGACGCACACGGCGACTTTCATCGCGGGGGATGCTAACCGCCCGGTCGGAGCCGCGCCCGGTGAACCTCGGAGCCGCGGTCTCTGGTAGCCTGGGCTCCCTCGTGCGCGCACCGGAGCACAACGGTCGCCACCGGACGGTCGCTCGAGTGGCTCTCACCCTCGTTCTCGTCTGGGCCCTCGCCGGGACCGCACAGGCCGCGGTGGCGGCGCCCGCGAAGGCGAAGAGCCCGAAGGTCGTGTTCCCGATCGTCGGGCCCGCGACGTACCGCGACGACTTCGGCGACCCCCGTGGGACGCGAAGCCACGCCGGTAACGATCTCGTCTCGTCCTGGCGCGCGCCGGTCGTCGCCGTCGAGGCCGGCAAGGTGACCATCTGGACGAGCTCCGCGTCGGCCGGCTGCATGCTCTACCTGCACGGGGCGAGTGGCGCGACGTACCTCTACATCCACCTGAACAACGACCTGACGGCAAAGCGCGACGATCGCGGCCGCTGCAAGCCCGGCGTCGCCTACGCGCCCGGGCTGCGCGACGGGCAGCGCGTCCGGCAGGGCCAGCTGATCGGCTACGTCGGCGACTCCGGCGACGCGGCCGGCCTCGAGTACCACCTGCACTTCGAATACCACCCGAAGGGCCGAGACGCCGTCTCGCCCTACCGGCTGCTGCGCCGGGCGGAGAAGCTCCTGTTCGCCGCCCCCGAGAGCAAGCTCGGTCGCGATGCAGCCGGCGCCGCCACGCTCTCGCTGGTTGGCAAGGTCGTCTCGGTCGCGCCGGCCGGGGCCGAAGACGAGGCCGCCGGGGACGCCACCGGCGACAGCTCGGGACCGGAGCCGCCCCCGCCGCCGGCCTCCGAGCGGCGCCAGCAGGCCCTCCTGCTCACGGTCGACGTGACGAGCGTCCGGCTCTCGAGCGGGGGTCGCTTCAAGGTGAAGCGCCGCGTCGCCCTCCTCCTTCCCGCCGGCGCGACGCTCGAGCGCGCTCGGAAGAACGGGACGGCCCGGCTCGATGACCTCGTCACGGGCGCCCGCGTCACCGTCACGACGACCCCGATCGAGCTCTCGCTCGAGACGCAGCGTGCCCGCCCCGGAGCGCTCAGCGCGGCCCGCGTCGTCGTGCGCTCCTGATCTTCTGAGTCGGACATGAGTACGCGCCTGCAGGTTGTTCTGTCCGGCGACGAGCTCGAGGAGATCCGCGAGGCAGCCACGGCTCAGGGCATGACGGTCTCCGAATGGGTGCGACGGGCTTTGCGTCGCGCCAGGCGCCAGGTTGCGCTCGGTGATCCAGCACGACGCCTGGCCGCGGTCCGCGCGGCCACACGCCACGAGTTCCCGA
>JAHDVS010000022.1:0-18057 GCA_023382435.1 Thermoleophilia bacterium | reverse complement strand
GATCCAGCACGACGCCTGGCCGCGGTCCGCGCGGCCACACGCCACGAGTTCCCGACCGCTGACACCGAGACGATGCTCCAGCAGATCGAACGCGGCTATCTCGGCCGCGGCTGAGCCGGCTCACGAGCCGTAGCGCTCGTGCCAGAGCGAGAACGAGAGCAGCCCCCAGAGCGGGCGCGAGAGGTCTTCCTCGCCCGCGGCATGGCGGGCGAGCAGCCCCTCGACCGTCCCGGGCTGGAAGAATCCCTGCCGCTCTAGTCGCGAGCGTGAGAGGACGTCCCGGGCGAACGGCTCGAGCTCGCCCCTGAGCCAGGCGGCCGCCGGGATCGAGAAGCCGCGCTTGGCGCCCCGGGCGATCTCGCGGGGGAGCAGCGGCTCGACGGCCCGGCGGAGCAGCCGCTTCTTGGCGAGCCCGTGCACCTTGAGCCGGTCGGGGAGCGCGAGCGCGAGGTCGGCGACGACGGTGTCGAGGTACGGCACCCGCACCTCGAGCGAGTGTGCCATGCTCGCCCGGTCGGTCTTGACGAGCAGGTCGTCGACGAGGTAGAGGCCGAGGTCGACGTCCTGGAGGCGCGCGAGCGGCGCCGCCCCCTCGGTCTCCGCGTAGCGGACGCGGAGCAGGTCGACCGGGTCGAGGCTGCCCCGCCGCGCCGGGAGCACGAGCTCGGCCTGCAGCTCGGGCGAGAGGATCTCCTTCCAGCCGTGGTGGCGCTCGAGCGGCGGCAGGTGGGCGGCGCGGGCGAAGCGCTTGGCCATGTACTCGGGCCCGACCCGGCGCGACGAGCTCGGCAGCAGCTCGACGAGCGGCCTGGCAGCGCGTGCGGCGGGGCCGAGCCAGGGGGCGAGCCCGTCGGCGACGTAGGTGAAGTAGCCGCCGAAGAGCTCGTCGGCGCCCTCGCCGGAGAGGACGACCTTGACGTGCCCGGCAGCGAGGCGCGAGACGAGGTAGGTGGGGATCGCCGAGGAGTCGCCGAGCGGCTCGTCGAACGCGACGGCGAGCTCGCCGAGCAGCGTGGCCGCGTCCGGCCGCAGCACGAGCTCGTGGTGGTCGGTGCCGTAGCGCTCCGCGACGAGGCGGGCCCGCCCACGCTCGTCGAACGACGACTCCTCGAAGCCGATCGTGAACGTGCTCACCCGGCCGGGGCTCTCGGTGGCGGCGAACGCGGCGAGCGCGGAGGAGTCGACGCCGCCGGAGAGCAGCACGCCGACCGGAACGTCGGCGACGAGATGGGCGCGCACGGAGTCGGCGAGGCGGGCGCGCAGCTCGACGGCCAGCTCGGCCTCGCTCTCGGTGCGCAGGGCGCCGACCGGTGCCGGCGCGGGGCGCGCGTAGCGCTCGAGCCGCGGCTCGCCGCGGCCCGGCTCCCAGGTGAGCAGATGCCCGGGCGGGAGCTTGCGCGCCTCACGGAAGATCGTGTAGGGCGCGGGCACCGAGTTGAACGCGAGGTAGGCCCGCAGCGCCTCGGGGTCGACCTCCCGCGAGAAGCCGGACTCGCGCAGGAGCGCCTTCAGCTCGGAGGCGAACGCGAGCGCGCCGCGCGCGCGGGCGTAGAAGAGCGGCTTGATCCCGAACCGGTCGCGGGCGAGCACGAGCCGGCCGCGGCGGGCGTCCCAGAGCGCGAGCGCGAACATCCCGCGCAGCCGCAGCACGAACGAGGGCCCGTCCTCCTCGTACAGGTGTGCCAGCACCTCGGTGTCCGAGCGCGTGCGCAGCGAGTGGCCGCGGCCGGCGAGCCAGCGGCGCAGCTCGCGGTAGTTGTAGATCTCGCCGTTCTGGACGACCGTGACCGTTCCATCCTCGTTCGCGAGCGGCTGGTCGCCGCCCTCGACGTCGATGACCGCGAGCCTGCGGGCCGCGAGGCCGGCGGGGCCGTCGAGGGCGAGCCCGGCGCTGTCGGGGCCGCGGTGGACGAGCGTGTCGCGCATCGCTTCGAGGAGAGCGCGATCTGGCGAGCCGCCGTCGTCGCGGACGAGCCCGCAGATCCCGCACACCGCGCGGCCCTCCCTTACGCGCCGAGCGCGTCGCGGAGCTCGCGGGCCGCGCGCTCGGGGTCGGCGGCGTCGCCGATCGCCCGGACGACCGCGATGCGGGTCGCGCCGGCAGCGACCACGTCCGTGACGTTGGTCGCGTCGATGCCACCGATCGCAAACCACGGCTGCCGGGCGTGGGCGGCGGCGTAGCGGACGAGCTCGAGGCCGACCGCGAGCCGGCCGAGCTTGGTCGGCGTTGCGTGGACGGGCCCGACCCCGATGTAGTCAGCGTCGGCGGCGGCGATCTCCGCGGGAGCGTGTGTCGAGAGCCCGACTCGCAGCCCGAGACGGCGGGCCGCGGCGACGGGGAGGTCGTCCTGGCCGACGTGGACGAGGTCGGCCCCCACGAGGAGCGCGAGGTCAGCACGGTCGTTGACGACGAGCGGGACGCCGAGTCGCGCCGTGACATCCCGGGCCAGCTCGAGCGCGGCGAGTAGCTCCCGGTCGGTGAGACGCCGCTCCCGGATCTGGACGACGTCGACGCCGCCGGCAACCGCGGCCTCGAGGAACGCGGGCAGGTCGGGTCGCGTGCCCGTGACGAGGTAGAGATGCCGGTCGGCGAGCACGGTCAGCCGCCCGCCACGGGTCTCGCGACGACGATGGTGTCTCCCTCGGCGAGCTCCACCTCGGCGTAGCGGGCGCGTTCGACCGGCTCGCCGTTTCGCTCGACGAGCGCGTAGGGGCCGTCGAGGCCGAGCCGCTCGAGCAGCCGCGCGACCGTCTCCCCCGGCTCGAGCTCGTGCGGCTTGCCGTTGACGGTGCAGGCGCCCATCGCTCAGCTTCCCGTGACGAGGCCCCCGGTCGGGCTGGACGGGGCCGCCTGGACGCCCTCCTCCATGATCCCGGCGAGGTAGCCGGCCCGGCCGGCCTCGACGGCGAGCCGGAAGCCGCGCGCCATCGCGACCGGGTCGCGGGCATGGGCGATCGCGGTGTTGACGAGGACGGCGTCGGCGCCGAGCTCCAGCGCGGCCGCGGCGTGCGAGGGCGCGCCGAGGCCGGCGTCGACGACGACGGGGACGCTCGCCTGCTCGATCAGGATCCGGATCGCCTCGAGCAGCTTGAGGCCGCGCCCGGTGCCGATCGGCGCGGCGAGCGGCATCACGGTGGCGCAGCCGGCCTCCTCGAGCCGCCGCGCGAGCACCGGGTCGGGGAGGCAATAGGGCAGCACGGTGAAGCCGTCGGCGACGAGCACTTCGGCGGCGCGCAGCGTCTCGACCGGGTCGGGCAGCAGGTAGCGGGGGTCGGGGATCACCTCGAGCTTGATCCAGTCGGGCAGCCCGCCGGCGCGGGCGAGCCGCGCGACCCGGACGGCCTCCTGGGCGGTCTCGCAGCCGGCGGTGTTGGGCAGCAGCATCACGCCTTCGGGGAGGAAGCTCGTGATGTCCTCGCCCGGGCTGTCGAAGTCGATCCGCCGCACGGCGACGGTGACGAGCTCGCAGCCGGACTCGACGACTGCGTCGCGCATCGTCTCGAACGTGTCGTACTTGCCGGTGCCGGTGATCAGGCGCGACCGGAAGGTCCGCCCCGCGATGACGAGTGGATCGTTCGTGCTCATTCCCTTCCCTCCGCTGGCATGACCCAGATCAGGTTCTGCGGTCGAGGCCTCGTGGCCGCCTCTCAGCCCCCGGCAGGGACTCCCGCTACGCCCAGCCTACCAGCGCCGGCCGGGGACGAGCCGTCACCGCTACGCGCCGGCCATCTGCCCCGAAGGGACACGGCTGGGGGCCTGGCCCCGGGACGTGTCCCTTCCGTCCATGCCGTCCCGAACGAAGCGGCGGTAGTGCTCCCGCGCGGCTTGCTCGTCCTCGGAGAAGGCGCCGAGCATCACACCGAGCGAGAGCCAGCTCGGTCCGCTCTCGAACCCCGCCGTTGCCCGGTAGCTGCTCCACGGCCACTCCGCGGGATCCGCGCACGTTCCCGCCCGCACCGGGTTGAGGGCGAGGTAACGCGACAGCTCGACGAAATGCGACTGCGTTTCGACGAGGATCGACGTGTACCGGGCCCCGAAGACGTGGCCGGTGGCGTCGTGGCGCCGGTTGAAACGCTGTGCGTAGAGCCCGTTCACGGCGTGCATTCCGACCGCGAGGTTCGACGCGGGGATCTGCACGAGGAGATGGTAGTGGGTCGTCATCAGACAGTAGGCATGGCACAGCCAGCCATGCCGGGCGACGCTTCGACCGAGGATCGAAAGGAACCCGAGCCGATCCTCGGAATCCCTGTAGACGGCCTGACGGACGGCGCCCCGGGAGAGAACGTGGTAGATGCCGTGGGCAACCTCGAGACGCGGCGGTCGTGCCATCAGCCGAGCGTACGCCGCAGCGGCTCGCGTCCTCGCGCGGAAGTGCATCAAGAGCGAACGTTCTTCGGCCCCTGTCCCCCGTGGCCATGGCCGGGGGCCTGGCCCCTGGACATGGCCTGAAGGGGCGGGGACCGCCCTGTCCTCAGCTGCCGCGGAAGCGGGGCTCGCGCTTCTCGACGAACGCGGCCATGCCTTCCTTCTGGTCGGCAGTCGCGAAAAGCATCGCGAACAAGCGGGCCTCGGTCTCGAGGCTCTCCGCGTGGTCGCCCTGGAGCGCCAGGTTCATCGCCTCCTTCGCATAGGCGAGCGCGAGCGGGCCTTTCGCGGCCAGCGTGTCGCACAGCTCGAGCGCCTTAGTCATCAGCTCCGGCGCCTCGTGAACGGCATTGACGAGGCCCCGCGCGAGCGCCTCCTCGGCGCCGACCATGCGACCGGTGAATACGAGCTCCTTCGCGTAGGCAAGCGACGTGGCGCGGGCGAGCCGCTGGGTGCCGCCCCAGCCGGGGAAGATGCCGAGGTTGACCTCGGGCTGGCCGAGCTTCGCGCTCGTGGAGGCGAGCCTGAGATCGCAGGCGAGCGCGAGCTCGCAGCCGCCACCGAGCGCGAACCCGTTGACGGCCGCGACGGTCGGCTTCGGCATCGTCTCGAGCAGCGCACCGACGCGGTGGCCGAGCTCACCCCAGCGGCGGGCCTCGAGCACCCCCAGCCCGTGCATGTACTTGATGTCGGCCCCGGCGACGAACGCCTTCTCGCCCGCCCCGGTCAGGATCACCGCCCGCACCGCCTCGTCGGCGGCGAGTTCCTCGAGCCGGTCGCGCAGCTCGGCGGCGTGCTCGACGTCGATCGCGTTCAGGGCCTCCGGGCGGTTGACGGTGACGACGGCGATGGCACCGGAGCGCTCGACGTCGATCGCCATCAGGCGGTCGCGGGCGCGCGGCCGCGCAGGAACTCGACGATCGCCGAGAGCGGCGCTCCGGGCGTGAAGATCTCCGCCACGCCGAGCTCGCGCAGCTCGGCCGCATCCTGCCGGGGGATCGTGCCGCCGACGACGACAACGACGTCCTCGGCCTCGTTCTCGCGCAGGAGATCGAGGATCCGCGGGACGAGCGTCATGTGGGCGCCGGAGAGGATCGAGATCCCGATCGCGTCCGCGTCCTCCTGGATCGCCGTCTCGACGATCTGCTCGGGCGTCTGGTGCAGGCCCGTGTAGACGACCTCGAAGCCAGCATCGCGAAGCGCGCGGGCGATCACCTTGGCGCCGCGGTCGTGGCCGTCGAGGCCGGGTTTGGCGATCACGACTCGCATGGGACGGGACATCCCGCGATTATACGACGGTGCGCTTCGCCTCCACCGGCTGTCCGCGGCCGCCCCGCCTCACACGAGGGACTCCACCAGCTCCCTGCAAGGCTCTCGGAACCTCGGCAGCGACAGGACGGCGGCGGTAGGTGGGACTCCCCCCGGCGCAGGGGCAGACGCCGGTGGTAGTGCTCGGGGGTGGGTTGACCGCGCTCGGGGTGGTGCGCGTCCTCGGACGCGCCGGGATCCCCTCCCTCCTCGTCGCGCCTGCCGGCGACATCGCATCGCGCTCCCGCTGGAGCAGGAGAACCGGCCCGCCGCTCCCCGAGAGCGAGGACGCGCGAGCACTCGCGGGCTTCCTCGAGCGGCTCCCGGTCGCCTCGGCCGTGCCGATGGCATGCACCGATACCTGGTCGGTGGCGGTGGCGGGCCTCGACCCCGCCGTCGCCGAGCGCTTCCCGGCTTCGATCCCGCACCTCGACACCCTGCGGCTCTTCCTCGACAAGGGCCGCTTCGCGACCCTGCTCCAGGAGCTCGGAGTGCCGCATCCGGAGACCCGGCTCGTTCGGCACCGGGACGACCTGGCCATCCTCGACAACACGGGTGACCGAAGGTTCTTCCTCAAACCCTGCAATTCGCAGGGATTCCACCAGCGTTTCGGCAGCAAGGCCTTCTCAGTGCGGACTCGAGCCGAGGCTAACGCGCGACTATCCGCGCTCGAGCAAGCTGGCCTCGAGGCGGTGCTCCAGGAGTACGTCCCTGGCCCCCCCTCGATGCACTACTTCGTCGACGGGTTCGTCGACCGCAAGGGAGCGTTCCTGACCAGGTTCGCCCGGCGGCGACTCCGGATGCATCCACCCGACTTCGGCAACTCGAGCGCGCTGGTCTCGGTGCCGCTCGACGAGGTCGCCGGGGCCGTGCAGACCCTGGACAGGATGCTCACGCAGGTCCGCTACCGCGGCATCTTCTCGGCCGAGTTCAAGCTCGACGTCCGGGACGGCCTGCTCAAGGTCCTCGAGGTGAACACCCGGCCCTGGTGGTACGTCGAGTACGCGGCGCTTTGCGGAGTCGACGTGTGCACGCTCGCCTATCGCGACGCGCTCGGGCTCGCGCAGGCACCCGTCGGCCCGTACAAGATCGCCTGTCGCTACGTCTTTCCCACGCAAGACCTTCGCGCCCTCCGGGCTGAGCTCCGTGAGGGGCGGATTCGCGGCCTCGACTTCGCGCGTCAGTCGCTGGGGACGCTCGAGGCGCTGCGACGCTGGGACGACCCGGCGCCGGCGCTGGCCCACGCGGTCGAGCTGGTCCGGCGCGCGGCGCGACGGCAGGGATGAGCCGGAGCGCCGTCGAGGTCCGCGTCCTCGCCGCCGCGGACTATCCCGACTGGAACCGGCTCGTCGGCGCCGCGCCGCTCGGGAGCATCTACTCGCGCCCCGAGTACCTCGCCGCCCTCGGCGAGGCAACCGGAGGACGCTTCCGGATCGTCGGCGCCCACAAAGGCAAGGAACTCGTCGGGGGCGTCGCCCTCTACGAGCACTCCGGCCGCGGGGCCCGCGTCTCGCCGCGGCTGCTCCTCTACTACAACGGCGTCGTCCTCCGGCCGTCCAACTCCCGCTACCCGTCCGGGCGGGCGGCCAGGGAGCTCGAGGTCGTGGAGGCGCTCGCGGACTTCCTCGACCGCCAGCGCTCCGAGCGGCTCGAACTGCGCTCGCGCAGCCCGCTGCGGGATGTCCGCCCGTTCGTCGCACGCGGCTGGCGGGCCTGGCCCAGCTACACCTACGTCGTGAAGCTCGCCGACCTCGAGCGGCAGTGGACGCTCGTCGACCAGAACCTGCGGCGGCTTGTCTCGCGCTGCGCGAGCGCCGGCGTCGAGGTGACGGAGGACGGCGACTTCGACTCGTACTACAGGCTCCACGTGCAGACGCACGAGCGGACCGGCGCCCCCCTCTACCTCCCCTACGGATCGTACTCCCGGCTCGTCGAGCGCCTACGCGCAGCCGGGCTCTGCCGCCTCTACCACGCCCGCCTGGCGGATGGGTGTGCGATCTCCTCGCAGCTCGTGCTGCTCGGCCACCCGGTCACGCACACCGTCTCGGCGGCAAGCGATGCCGGGCACCTCCGCCTCGGCGCCGCCGCCTTCCTGCGCTGGCGGGTACTCGAGGACCTCGCCAGCCTCGGCTACGAGGCGAACGACCTCACGGACGCGACGCTGGGATCGGTCGCTCGGTTCAAGGCACAGCTCGGCGGGACGCTCGAACTCTCGCTCGTCGTCGCCCGGCGTGAAAGCCGGCTGCTCAGGGCGGAGCGCGCCGCGAGAGCGCTCGCCCGCAGGCTGGTCCGGCGAGGAGGCGCCCCGTGAGAGCGCGGCCGACCGGGGCGCGGGTGCTCTGCGACACCCTCGAGCGTCTGGGGACGTCTGCCGTCTTCGGCCTCCCCGGCTCGGCCAACGTCCACCTCTACGATGCGCTCGCGGCATCGTCGATCCGGAGCGTCGTCGCCACGCACGAGCTCGCAGCCGCCTTCATGGCGAACGGGTACGCCCGCGCGACCGGAGCTCCCGGCACGCTGGTTGCGATCCCCGGGCCGGGGCTCGCGTACGCGCTCGCCGGCCTCGTCGAGGCCAGGCTCGACTCGGTTCCGCTGCTCGCGATCGCGGGCAAGCCCGCGGCCTCGCCCGGACGCAGGTTCCAGCTTCAGGCCTTCGACCAGGCCGCGGTCGTCGCGCCCGTCGTGAAGGGCGTGATCGATGTTGCGAGCGGGGCCGACCTCGCGGCTGCCGCCGCCCGCGCACACGCGCTCGCGCTCGACGGAGAGCCGGGCCCCGTGCTCCTGCACGTCGCCCCCGGGGTCCTCTCCGGTCCGGCGGCCCCGGCGCGCGCGGTCGCCCCCTCCGATATGCCGGTGACTCCGACGCCCGCGGTCAAGGCCGTGGCGGAGCGAGTCAGGCGGTCGAGCCGCCCCGTGCTGTTCCTCGGCCAGGGGGCGCATGCGGCGTCCGGCATCGCCGGGGAGCTCGCGCGCTCGCTCGGAGCGGCCGTGATTACGACGACGTCCGGACGCGGCGCCGTCGCCGAGGACGACGCGTGCGTGGTCCCCGTCGACGATCCCGATGCGGGCCCGGGTCTGGCCAACGAGCTCCTGGGAAGAGCCGACCTCGTGCTCGCGGTCGGCTGCAAGCTCTCCCACAACGGGTCGTTCGGCTTCGCCCTGCACCTGCCGCCGGAGCGGCTCGTCCACGTCGACGCCTCCGCCGAGACGCTGGGCGCCAACTACCGGGCGTCGATCGAGCTCCGAGCGGACGCGCGCGCCTTCCTGTCCGCGCTGGCCGCCGAGCTCGCTCCTGACCTCCCCCGCCCCGGCTGGCCGCCCGGCGAGCTGTCGGAGCTGCGCGCTCGCGCCGGGGCAACCCCGGGCGGTTACCCCGAGCCGGTGCTCCGCGATACCGCCGGCAACTCCGCGGCGGCGTTCTTCGACGCGCTCCGCTCGGCGCTGCCGCGCGACGGCATCCTGGTCACGGACTCCGGCCACCATCAGATGCTCGCGCGCCGCTACTTCGTGGCGACCTCCCCGCGCTCCCTGATCGTGCCGACCGACTTCCAGGCGATGGGGTTCGGGTTGCCGGCCGCGATCGGCGCGGGAGTCGCGGCGCCCGGCTCCACGGTCGTCGCGCTCGTCGGCGATGGGGGGCTGGCCGTGTCAGGGCTCGAACTCGCCTCGGCGGTACGCGAGCGGATCCCGCTGACGGCGATCGTCTTCACCGACGGCCACTACCAGCTCATCCGCCTCCAGCAGCTCGGCGCGTTCGGCAGGGCGCACGGGACCGCGCTCAGCTCGCTCGACCCGGCTGGCCTCGCCTCCAGCGTGGGCGCACGCTACGAGCTCGTCACGGGCGATCCCGGGCCGGTGATCGAGCGGGCGTTCGCGCACGAGGGCGTCAGCGTGCTCGAGGTCGCGCTCGAGGACGGGCCGAAGCTCGCGCAGCTTAGGCGGCGCGGTCGCGCGCAGCGTGCCGCGCGCTCCGTGCTCGGCCCCGCCGCGCTCGACGCGCTCAAGCGGCGACCGCGCGGGACTTGACCGCGGCCTCGCAGGAAGCATGGACCGTCGCCACACTACGCGCGTGAGACTGACCGTGATCGGCTGCTCGCCAGCCTGGCCGGACCCGGGCGGCGCCCACTCCGGCTATCTGATCGAGAGCGCGGGCCGAAGTCTGCTCCTCGACTGCGGCCCCGGGGTGCTTGCGCGCCTGCGCGCTGGCGGACTATTCCCCGTCGACGCGGTCGCGGTCACGCACCTGCACCTCGACCACTGGGGCGACCTGGTCCCCTGGGCCTGGCTCGCTGCGCACGGGCCCGCCCGACCCGCCCGCGCCGAGCTCTGGCTGCCCCCCGCCGGTCGTGGCGCGCTCGACGCGTTCGCCGCGCGCTTCGGCTCCCCGGGGATGTTCGAGCCCGCCTTCGCTCTCCGTGAATACGACTCCGCCCCGTTCCAGGCCGCGGGCATGACCGTCCAGCCGCTTCGTGTCGAGCACTACGCACTGCCTGCGTACGGCTTCCGCATCACGGCCGGGGGTCGCGTCCTCGCCTACTCGGGGGACAGCGGGCCGTGCGAGGCGCTGCGCGAGCTTGCTGCCGGCGCCGACCTGTTTCTCTGCGAGGCGACGCTCCGCGACGGAGGAGACGACGCGCCCACGCGGGGCCACATCTCCGTCGAGGAGGCGCTCCAGCATGCCGCGGGCCGAGTCCTCGTCACCCACCGCCCGGTCGAGCTGCCGGTCTCCGACGGCATCGAGCGCGCCCGCGAGGGGCTCCGGGTCGAGGTATGACCGTGGCCGGAGGCACGCCCCGCTACAGCGTCGAGGTCGGCGACCCGCGACGCGATCGCGCCGACGTGCTCGCGGTCGCCGCCCGCAACCTCCCGAACTTCGGTGCGGCGCGCTACGCCAAGTACTACGAGCGGAACCCGTTCGGCGCGCCGCTCTTCTGGCTCGCGCGCGAGGCGTCAACCGGCACCCCGGTGGGGATGATCGCCCTCTACCCATCCGAGCTCAACATCGGGGCGGCGACCGTGCGCGGCGGGATCGCGGCCGACTTCGCCGTGGACGCAAAGCATCGTGGTTTCGGGCCAGCGCTCGCTCTCGCCTCAACGCTGCGTGCGGCGGTTGCCGAGTCCGGCCTTCGCTACGTGTACGGGACGCCGAACCCTGCCTCCCTGAGCGTGTACGTGCGGGTCGGCCTCACCCCCGTCGGCACCTTCGTCCGCTACGTCCGCCTGCTCCACACGGCCCCTGCCGTGCGCGAGTACGTCCGCCACCCGGCGCTGGCAAACGCGGCGTCCGCCGTGCTCGACGTGGCGGCATCGGTGCTGGCGCCCGAGCGCCTTCGGCACGTGCCGCGCAACCTGCAGGTGCTCACCCCCGCCACCTTCGACGACTCCTTTGCGCGGGTGCTCTCGGCCTGCGCCAGCCCCGCGTTGGTGACCGGATCCCGCCGCGTGGACGTTCTCAACTGGCGCTTCGAGACCGACGCTCCGGAGCCGCCCCGCCGCTACGCGATCTTCGCGCTCGCCGGGACAGCCGGGACCGTGATCGCCTACCTCGTCTACTCCCAGCGTGAGGGCATCCGGCACGTGGTCGACATCGGCTGGCTCGATCAGGAGGGAGCCCTCGACGGGCTGATCGGGGCCTTCGTGCGTGACTCCCGCCGGGCGCGGGTCGACGCTGTCTCCGTCCGCTACCTGGGAGCGCGCGGCGACAGGCTGCCGCGGCGGCTGAGGGCGTTCGGGTTCCTGACCCGCCGGGAGGAGCGAGGACTGCTGGCCTACGTGCCGGGCGACGACGACGCCGTCGACGCGGTTATGCGTGCAGAAAGCTGGCAGTTCCTCGCGGGCGACGCCGATCTCTGACCCGCTGCCGGCTCAGTCGGCGTCGATCTCCGGCACGGGCTCCACGAGCTGCGGCCCGAGATGGAGCGGCCGCGTCGTGCGGCGCTTCTGCTCGATGTCGCGGTAGACCCGCTCGACGTCCTCCTCCGAGAGCCCGGCGGCCGGTGCCACCGCGGCGGCGGGAAGGCCGGCGTTGTGCGCGTAGAGGCAGAGGTCGAGCGTGTCGTAGGGGACGGCGAAGTAGAACTCCTCCTGGCTCTGCTCGAGGGAGTACGTGTCCGTCGTCGGCGGCCGCGACCGGATCGCCTCCGGCAGCTCCAGGTGCTCCGCGAGCCGGTAGACCTGGGTCTTGTAGAGGTGCGCGATCGGCTTGACGTCGGCGGCTCCGTCACCGTTCTTGACGAAGAAACCCTGGTCGTACTCGAGCCGATTCGGCGTGCCCGCGACCGCGAAGCCGAGCCGGTCGGCGTGGTAGTACTCGATCGTCTTGCGCACCCGCTGCTTGAAGCTCGTCGCCGCGACCACCTCTCGGTACGCGGTTGCCGTCAGCCGGGCCTCGACGCGCCGCCCGTCAGGGGCCTCGCCGACGACGGAGAAGAGCCGGTAGCGGTCGGAGCCGACGAGGCTCGGGAGCACCAGCTTCATCCGCCACCCCGGCCCGTACTCCGGGATCACCGTACGGACCGCGGCATCCCGGCGCTGGTAGCACCCGAACGCGTCGAGAGCGGGCGTGATCTCCTCGCACACCGCCTCGACCCCGACGCTCTCGGCCGCAAGGCGCCCCAGCTCGACGGAGTCGGCGCTCGACTCGGTTTCGGGCATCAGGACGCCGAGGACTCGCTCGGGCCCGAGGGCGCGGGCGCAGAGCGCCACGACAACGCTCGAGTCGATCCCCCCGGAGAGCCCGACGACGGCACCGCGAAGCCGCAACAGGCCGTGGACGATCTCGCGCAGCCCCGCGCAGATCGCGTCGGCCGCCGCGGCGCAGTCGATCGCAAGCGCGTCGCGCCCAAACTCAGAGGGCGGAGCCATTACCGGCCGCTGCCCCGGTCAGCTTCCGGTGGACAAAGCCCACGATGTACCCGATCGTGTCGAGGTTTTCGGGGATGAGCTCGTCGTCGGCGACGGCGATCCCATAGGTCGACTCGAGGTGGCCTACGAGCTCGAGCACGCCCGTCGAGTCGATCAGACCCGCCTCCACGAGCGAGTCGCCGTTCGCGAGTCCCGCCGGATCGTCCCCGAGCGGGAAGCTCTCGAAGAGGAAGCGTCTGATCTCCTCCTCGATCTCGGGCTGCGCAATGGGGGGCATCGGATATCGGC
The DNA here is from genome assembly GCA_023382435.1 of Thermoleophilia bacterium. Taxonomy (GTDB): domain Bacteria; phylum Actinomycetota; class Thermoleophilia; order Gaiellales; family Gaiellaceae; genus JAHDVS01. Next base: position 5,231 of record JAHDVS010000022.1, on the reverse strand, counting down.
CGGATGCGGCGTCACGTCCTTGCGGACGGCGCCAGACCGGGTTCGAGCGTACCAGACGCGTCGGGCGCCGCCAGAGCTCCTCGACTTGCGACCCCGGCCTGCCGATACGTACCCTCGATCGTCTGTGTGCGGTATCGCCGGAACCTACGTCCGCCAGGGCGCCGTCGCCTCCCGCGAGCTCCTGCTCGCGATGGGGGGCGAGCTACGACATCGCGGCCCCGACAGCGTCGGGCTCTACCTCGACGGCCGGGCGGGGATGGTCGCGACACGCCTCGCGATCGTCGACCTCCAGAGCGGCGACCAGCCCCTGCCGGACGACGAAGCCCGCTGCTGGGCCGTCCAGAACGGCGAGATCTACAACCACGTCGAGCTGCGCGCCGAGCTCGAGGAGCTCGGCCACCGCTTCGCGACCGCGAGCGATACGGAGGTGGTCGCGCACGCCTACGCGCGGTGGGGGCCCGCCTGCCTCGAGCGCCTGAACGGCGACTTCGCGATCGCCGTCTGGGATCGCGACCGGAAGGAGCTCTTCCTCGCCCGCGACCGCTTCGGGGTGCGTCCCCTGTTCGTGGCCGAGCTCGCCGGCGGGCTCGCGTTCGCGTCGGAGGCGAGAGCCCTCCTCCGCCATCCGGCGGCCGGGCGATCGCTCGACCCGCTCGGCCTCGTCGAGGCTTTCACCACCTGGGCGGTCGCGCCCGACCGTTCCGCCTTCAGCGGGATCCGCGAGCTCGCCCCCGCCCACTACCTGCTCGCCGGCCCGGGCGGGATCGTCGCGGAGCGCCGCTGGTGGGACCTCGACTTCTCCGAGCCCGAGCCGCCGGCCCGGCCGGCGCGGGAGGCGGAGCTCGCGGAGGAGCTCCTCGCCCTGCTCGAGGACGCGACGAAGCTGCGGCTGCGCGCGGACGTCCCGGTTGCCGCCTACCTGAGCGGCGGACTCGACTCGTCCGCGCTAGTGGCGCTCGCGAGCCCGCTCGCCCCGAGGACGCTCCTCTCCTTCGGCGTCGGCTTCGCCGACCGGTCGTTCGACGAGACCTCGTTCCAGAACGCGGCGGCCCGCGCGCTCCACACCGAGCTTGAGCGGGTACACGTCACGAGCGCCGACATCGCCGAGTGGTTCCCCGCCTGCGTCGCCCTCACCGAGAAGCCGACGCTCCGCACCGCGCCGGTGCCGCTGTTCTTGCTCTCCCGCGCTGTCCGCGACGAGGGGATCAAGGTCGTGCTCACCGGGGAGGGCGCCGACGAGCTGTTCGGCGGCTACGACATCTTCCAGGAGGCGAAGATACGTCGCTTCTGGGCGCAGGATCCGGGCTCCGCGCTGCGGCCGCGGCTGCTCGCGCGTCTGCACCCGTACCTGGCGACCGATCCAGGGAGATCGGGTGCCATGCTCCGCGCCTTCTACGCCCGCGGCCTCACGGACACGAACGACCCGCTCTACAGCCACCGGATCCGCTTCGCCAACACGTCACGCTGCCTGCACCTCGTCCGCCCGGAGGTGCTCGGGGAAGCCGCGCGGCAGGGGGACCCGCTCGAGCGCCTCCGGGCCCGCCTGCCTGACGGCTTCGAGCGGTTCACGCCGCTCGGGCAGGCGCAGTACCTCGAGATCGCGACGTTTCTGACCGGCTACCTACTGCACTCCCAGGGCGACCGGATGCTGATGGGCAACTCGGTGGAGGGGCGCTTTCCCTACCTCGACCACCGGGTCGCGGAGCTGGCGGCGCGGCTGCCGGACTCTCTCAAGCTTCGCGGTCTCCGGGACAAGGCGCTGCTTCGCCGCGCCGTCGCGCCGCTGCTCCCGCCCGAGATCGCGACGCGCCCGAAGCGCCCGTACCGCGCCCCGATCGGGTCGGCGTTCTTCGGCCCGGCCGCGCCGGGCTACGTCGAGGAACTGCTGCGCCCGTCCGCACTCGACGAGGCCGGGATCTTCCGCCCGGAAGCGGTCGCCCGGCTCGCCGCGAAATGCCGCGAGCGGGGCGGCAACGGCCTCGGCGAGACGGACGAGATGGCGATCGTCGGCGTCCTCTCGGTCATGCTCCTCCACGAGCAGCTCGTCGCGCGTCCCGCCCTCGCCGTCCCAGCGCGGCCCGACCGCGTGGTCGTCGGGGCTCGCGTCGACATGGCGCGCAGCGCGCGCGGGGAGGCGGCCTGACGTGACCGCGCGCCCGAGAGCCCAGCGCCTGCTCCAGGACAGCCTGCTCGCCTCGGCGGAGCGGGGCGGCGCCAGGACGGCCGTGATCGTCGAGGGCGAGCCGCACGCGTACGCGGAGGTCCTCGAGCTCTCGCAGCGTTTCGCCGGCGCCGCCGGGCACGCGGGCGTGCGGCGCGGCGACCGCGTCGTCGTGCACGCCGGCAACTCGCTCCGCTGCGTGGCATCGTTCTTCGGGACGCTGCTCGCGGGTGGCGTGCCGGTCGTCGTCAACCCGCAGACGAAGGCCGAGAAGCTGGGCTTCATCGTCGACGACTGTGGGGCGGTTCTGCTCGTCACGGATACCAGGCCCGACCGGGCGCTGCCGGCGGGCGCGGCGCGGCCGTCGCTTCGCGCCGTGATCGCCTGCGGACCCACGGGGAGGGGTACCGCGCTCGACTTCGACGCGGTCGTCGGCGCCGCCGAGCCGCGCGCCGAGCCGCCGCCGACGATCCCGACCGACCTCGCGGCCCTGATCTACACCTCCGGCTCGACGGGCACGCCGAAGGGCGTGATGATGACCCACCAGAGCATGGTCTTCACGGCGGAGAGCATCGCCGAGTACCTTCGGCTCTCCTCTGACGACCGGATCCTCGACGTCCTGCCGCTCGGCTTCGACTACGGCCTCTACCAGCTCCTGATGGCCTGCCGGCTGGGAGCGACGCTCGTCCTCGAGCGCTCGTTCGCCTATCCCGCGCGGGTGCTGCAGCGGGTCGAGGAGCAGGAGGTAACGGTCTTCCCCGGGGTCCCCACGATCTTCGCCACCCTGCTCGGCCTCGAGCGCGAGCGCCCGCTCGCATTCCCGTCCGTGCGCCGCGTGTCGAACACCGCGGCGGCGCTGCCGCCCGCGTTCCTGCCGGGCCTGCGCCGGTTGTTCCCGAACGCGCTCCTCTACTCGATGTACGGGCTGACGGAATGCAAGCGGGTCAGCTATCTCGAGCCGGAACTGCTCGACGAGCGCCCGCTCTCGGTCGGCAAGGCGATTCCCGGCACGGAGGTGTTCGTCGCCGACGCCGCCGGCCGGCAGGTGCCGCCGGGGGAGATCGGCGTCCTCCATGTCCGTGGCCCACACGTGATGGCGGGCTACTGGCACCAGCCGGACCTGTCCGCCGAGATGCTCCGCGAAGGCAGCCACCCGGGCGATCGCGTGCTCTGCACGCAGGATTTCTTCCGGATGGACGAGGACGGCTTCCTCTACTTCGTCGGCCGCAGCGACGACATCATCAAGACGAAGGGCCAGAAAGCGAGCCCGCTCGAGGTCGAGAACGCGCTGCACGCGATCGGCGGTGTCCGCGAGGCCGCCGTCGCCGGCGTGCCGGATGCGACGGCCGGGGAGGCGATTCGGGCCTTCGTCGTGCTCGACCCAGGTGCGGAGCTCACCGAGCAGGACATCCGCCGCGGCTGCCGGCTTCGGCTCGAGGACTTCATGGTGCCGTCCGAGGTCGTGTTCGTCACGGAGCTTCCGAAGACCGAGACCGGCAAGGTACGCCGTGCGAGCCTGGACCACGAGCCGGTTTGAGAACGGCTCTGATCCACCACGCGGGGGTCTCTTTCGACGGGGACGGGCTCGCCCGCTGGCTGGCCTCGTTCTCGGAGTTGGCCGGAATCCTGACGCTCGAGGAGCCGCGCTCCCGCGTCCTCGTGCGCGCCCGCCACGAGCTCGCGCGCTCGGGGCCGCTCGGGCTGCTCGACACGGTCGCATTCCGGCTCTACTACAACCTGCGCCGCCGCGGCGCGGACCTCGCCTGGGAGGCGGCGACCCTCGCCGAGCTCCAGCGGCGCTGGCCACCCGTCCCCGACTCCGCGACTCGGCTCGTGTCGGCGAGCCCGAATTCGCCGGAGGCGATCTCGTTCCTGGCCGGCTTGCGCCCCGACCTCGTCATCGCACGCTGCAAGATACTTCTGAGGCCCGAGGCGTTCTCGATCCCGCGCCTCGGCACATTCGTCCTGCACCCGGGGATCGTTCCCGAGTACCGCAACGCGCACGGCTGTTTCTGGGCGCTCTCGCGCGGTGACACCGACCGGGTCGGGATGACGCTCCTGCGCATCGACGAGAGCGTCGACACCGGGCCCGTGTACGGCTACTTCTCGTACCCCTACGACGAGGCGGCGGAGTCACACGCGGTGATCCAGCGGCGCGTCGTGGTAGAGAACCTCGACGCGGTGCGGGCGCGACTCGAGGCAATCGCGGCGGGGACGACGGCGCCGATCGACACGAGTGGGCGCGCGTCGGCCGTGTGGGGCCAGCCCCGGCTGTCCGCGTACGTGCGCTGGCGGCGGCGGGTCGGGAAGACGGGCCGGTGAGGACACACAGCCTCGGCTACCACGACGTCGTCACGCCCGGCCGGCTCGACGAGAGCGGGTTTCCCGGGCAGGCGGCGGGGCGCTACAAGCTCGACTGGGCCGAGCTGAATAGCCATCTCGACGCGATCGCCGCGGCGGGACTCCACGCGTCGGTGCGCGCCGACGCGCTCGACGGGGCCGATCCGACACAGGTGCTGCTGACCTTCGACGACGGAGGGGCGAGCGCGGTCGCCACCGCGGCGGCGCTCGCGACGCGTGGCTGGATCGGGCACTTCTTCGTGCCCACCGATAGGCTCGGCACCGCGGGTTTCCTCGACGCCACCCAGGTCCGCGCGCTGGCCGACTCCGGCCACGTGGTCGGCTCGCACTCGCGCTCCCACCCGGCCCGGATCTCCAGCCTGCCCTGGGAGCGGCTGCTCGCGGAGTGGTGCGAGAGCGTGGAGATCCTAGAGGGCATCCTTCAGTCACCGGTCACGGTGGCCTCGGTGCCAGGGGGCTACTACAGCCGGGCCGTCGCACGCGCCGCGGCGGAAAGCGGGATCCGCGTCCTGTTCACGTCGGAGCCCGTCGCGACGGCGCGCTCGGTCGCCGGGTGCGTCGTCCTGGGCCGCTACTCGATTCAGCGGAGCACGTCCGCGATCACGGCGGCCGCGCTCGCGTCCGGGAGTCTCCGGCCTCGCCTGCTCCAGCTCGTCCAGTGGAACTCGAGGAAGCTCGTGAAGGCGATCGCCGGCGGCGCCTACCCTGT
>JAHDVS010000021.1 GCA_023382435.1 Thermoleophilia bacterium | reverse complement strand
CGCCGCCAGCGTTCGTCCTGAGCCAGGATCAAACTCTCCGTGAAAAGCTGTCAGCCTCCGCCCCGAAGGGCGGGTCACTGTCAGTTCAGGGAGAGACCTGCCACGGGTACACCGATCCTCCCGCGACAGGGCTCTTAGTGTGAGCCCCGCATGCCGAAGCACACGAGGCGTTCTCGAACGCGTTGCGCTGTTGAGTTTTCAAAGACCGCACCGCCCGGCCCCGCCCAGAAGAAAGGCCTCCGACTCACATCAGAGGCCCTCCGGTAGAAGCGAATCGAGTTCGAGGCTTCTAGCTGAAGGGCTCTCCGAGGTCGAAGGTTCCCAGACTCCAAGGTGCGGCCGCGAGGCAGCGAGGGAATGATAGCAGCGCGCCGTGACCTGTCAAGCGGAGGGCGACTCGACCACGACCCGTGCGAACCGGCGCTTCCCGGCCTGCACGAGCGCCCCGTCGAGGCTCCCCCACGGCACCCGCTCGTCCCTGACCACGGCGCCCGCGACCCGGATGCCGCCCTGCTCGACCAGACGGCGCCCTTCGCTCGTCGAGGGAAGGTCGAACCACGTGCGCAGCAGCCCCGGCAGCCATGCCGACTCGCCCTCCGCGCGAACCCGCACCTCCCGCACCTCCTCGGGGGCCTCGTGGCGGCGCACGACGCGCGTGAAGTGCGCCTCGGCGACGACTGCCGCCTCCTCGCCGTGGTAGCGGCGCACGATCCGCCGGGCCAGCCCGAGCTTCACCTCCATCGGCTCGCCGGCGAGAGGCTCCTCGTCCAGGCACAGCCGCCAGTAGTCCGCGGTGGCCGTGTCCGGGATCGACATCAGCTTCCCGAACTGCTCCTCGGGCGGCTCGGCGACGCCGATGTAGTTCCCCTTCGACTTCGACATCCGGTCCCGTCCGTCCGTGCCGACGAGAATCGGAAGCGTCAGGGCTACCTGGGGCTCGAGCCCGTAGGCCTCCATCACGTCGCGCCCGCACAGCAGGTTGTAGAGCTGATCGGTACCGCCGAGCTCGACGTCCGCCTCGATCGCGACCGAGTCGTAACCCTGCATCAGCGGATACAGCAGCTCGGAGATCGAGATCGGCTCCTCGGCCGCCAGCCGCCGCGCGAAGTCGTCCCGCTCGAGCAGCCGCGCCACGGTCGTCGTCCTCGTCAGCCCCAGCACTCCGGCGAAGTCGAGCTGCCCCAGCCACTCGCTGTTGTAGCGAACCTCGGTGCGCTCCCGGTCCAGGATCCGGAACGCCTGCTCCGCGAATGTCCGAGCGTTCGCGTCGAGCTCCTCGGTCGAGAGCACGGGGCGTTCCTTCGAGCGCCCCGAGGGATCGCCGATCCGGGCCGTGTAGTCGCCGACGATCAGAACGGCCGTGTGCCCGGCTCGCTGAAACGCCGCCAGCTTGCCGAGCGGGACCGTGTGCCCGAGGTGGATATCCGGCGCCGTGGGATCGATCCCGAGCTTCACACGCAGGGGGCGGCCCCGCTCGAGCTTGCGGGCGAGCTCGCCATGGGGAAGCACGTCCACGGCGTTGCGGGTCAGAGCCTCGAGCGCGGCAACCGTCATTGCCGTCCGATTCTAGAGGCCGGCCCCGGCGGGTCGGCTAGAGGACGTGCGGGGCGAGGTCGAGCGCGCCGAGCCCGTACCAGACGCCGAACGCGAGGCTCCCGACCCCGAGCAGCGGCGCCAGGCGGTGGAGCGCCGGTCGGACCCGCCGGGAGGCAAGCGTGGCGCCGAACCCGGTCGAGAGCACCGTCATCGAGACGGCCGTGAACAGCGCGAGCAGAACGAGCGAGACCGCGGCGAGCGCCGCCGACTCGACCGTGGCGAGCAGGAGGACACCGACTCCGGCGCTGCCGCCCAGACCGTGCAGGAGCCCGATCGCGAACGCGCCGCGCGGCGTGCGGCCGCGGTGCGGATGATCGTGGTCTGACCGCTCCGGATGCCCGTGGACGTGCACGTGACTGACGCCGCGGTGCTCGTGCTCGTGGATGTGGAAGCGACCGGTACGCCAGCGGTGGAGGAGCCGGACGGCGAGAGCGATGATCACGAGCGCGATCGCGGTCTCGGCACCCCGCCGCACCGGCTCGGGCAGGTACTCGCCGAGCACGACGACGGGGAGCCCGAAGGCAAACAGGGTCGCCGCGTGGCCGAGCCCCCAGAAGAGGCCGAGCCGCCCGGCGCCCCGGCCGGCACCCTCGTCCCCGCCGGCGACGAGCGACGTGACCGCGGCGAGATGGTCGGGATCGGTCGCGTGGCGGAGGCCGAGCAGGGCGGCGACCGCGATCACGACCCAGATGGAGACCCCGTCTGAGAGCGCCGCGATCCTGTCGTCGAGGCCGAGCATCGCCGCCGCGATCATCGCACGCGGCACGCGCGCCGTCACGTCCAGCACCGGACGCCCGCACGGTCACGGCTACAATTCGCGACCCGTGCTCCGGCGCAGACGCACGCAGGACGGGCCGTCCAGGCCGCGGCGCCGGATCCGCAAGCCCCGGTTCCTCCTCCTCCTCGCCGTTCTCGGCCTCGCCTGCGCGGCCTCGTTCACGTTCGGGTTCGTCACCGCGATCGCGAGCGACATCCCCTCGCTCGACCCGGCGAACAAGAAGCGGGTCGAGCGCAACGGCTACATCTACGCCGCCGACGGAACCGTCCTCGCGGTGCTGCGCGGCGACGAGGCACGCGTGCTCGTCGAGCCCGACAAGATCGCGCCGGTGATGAAGCAGGCGATCGTCGCCGTCGAGGATCGTCGCTTCTGGGAGCACCGCGGCGTCGACCTGCGCGGAATCCTCCGCGCCATCTGGACCGACGTCCGCAACAAGGAGCTCGTGCAGGGCGGCTCGACGATTACGCAGCAGTTCGTGAAGAACACCTACATCGAGCCGGAGCGGACGGTCAGCCGCAAGCTGAAGGAGGCGGCGCTGGCCTGGCAGCTCGAGCGACGCTGGTCGAAGGACCGGATCCTGACCGCGTACCTGAACACGATCTACTTCGGCAACGGCGCCTACGGCGTCGAGATGGCGGCCCGCGTCTACTTCCAGAAGAGCGCGGTCGATCTCACCCTGCCCGAGGCGGCGCTGCTCGCGGGCATCAACCAGAACCCGTCCGCGTACGATCCGATCTCGAGCCCGACCCGCGCGCGCCTGCGCCGCAACACGGTGCTCGCGCTGATGTTCGGCCAGGGGTTGATCACGCGCTCGCAGTACGACACGGCGCGGGCGGCGCCGCTCCCGAGCCCCGATCAGGTGCGGCTGCCGGGCACCCGCGGCCCGGCCCAGTACTTCGCCGAGTACGTGAAGGCCGAGCTGATCCGCTACTACGGCTCGGGCAAGGTCTACGGCGGCGGCCTCGAGGTGTACACGTCCCTCGATCTCGAGCTCCAGAAGCTCGCGCGCGACGCGGTCGACAAGTGGCTGCCCGATCCGGACGGGCCCCGGGCGGCGCTCGTCGCGATCGACCCGCGCGACGGGCGCGTGCTCGCGATGGTCGGCGGCGACGGCTACTCGAAGAGTCAGTTCAATCTGGCCGTCCAGGGCGAGCGGCAGCCCGGCTCGTCGTTCAAGCCGTTCGTGCTCGCCGCCGCGCTCGACCGGGGCGTGGCCCCGACCACGACCTACGAGTCGAAGCCGCAGGTGATCTCACTCGGCGACAAGCTCTGGGCCGTGCGCAACTACGAGAACGCCTACCTCGGGCGCATCGACCTACGTGAGGCGACGATCTACTCCGACAACACGGTCTACGCGCAGCTCACCTCCCAGCTCGGCCCGCAGGCGGTCTCTCGGATGGCCCACCGGCTCGGGATCCTGAGCCCGCTCGACAACTTCCTCGCGATCGGCCTCGGCGCCGAGGCGGTCAACCCGCTCGAGATGGCGCGCGGGTTCGGCACCTTCGCGAACGGGGGCGCGCGCGTCGACGGGTCGCTGCTCGGCAACCTCCCGCGCTCGGTGCTCGCGGTGCGCGACCGCGGCCGGCTGGACGCGAACGCGCCGGTCGACCGGCAGGTGCTCGAGGCGGGCTCCGCGGCGATCCTGACCTCGATCCTCCAGGGCGTCGTCAGCGAGGGCACCGGCCGCCGCGCGCAGCTCGGCGATCGGGCGGTCGCCGGGAAGACCGGTACCACCGAGAACTACGGCGACGCCTGGTTCGTCGGCTACACGCCGCAGCTGTCGGTGGCGGTCTGGGTCGGCTACCCGGACCGGCTGCAACCGATGCTGACCGAGTTCCGCGGCGACCCGGTCGCCGGCGGGACGTACCCTGCCCTGATCTGGCGGACGTTCATGAAGTCGGCGCTCGAGCTGCTCGAGGAGGAGCCGCAGGCGTTCCCCGAGCCGTCGTACGGATGGACGGCACCGATCCGGATCGCGGTGCGCGACGGCCAGTGGATGCGCGACAACGGCCAGTGCCGCGACACGTACACGCTCGAGTTCTTCGGCGGCTCGGAGCCGACACAGATCGCCGACTGCAAGCCCAACGAGGTCGCGGTCCCGATCGTGATCGGCGCGAAGGTGGAGATCGCGCAGGAGCGACTCGCGGCCCAGCCGCTCCAGTGGGATGTGATCGTGCGGCCGGCCAAGCCGCTCGAGCCGGTCGGGGTGGTGCTCGAACAGGAACCGAAGGGCGGTACGCTCGCCGCGTTCGACACGGTTCGGCTGATCGTGGCGAAGTCGACCGCCGGAATCGTCGTCCCGCGCGTGGTCGGCCTGACGCTCGACGAGGCCCGCCGGCGCCTCGCCGACCGCGAGCTCACGCCGCAGGTCGAGTTCTCCCCGGAAGACGAGCCGGGCGTCGTCGTCTCGCAGAGCCCCCGAGCCGGCGTCGCCGGCGCGTCGGAGATGACCGTGCGGCTCGTCGTCGGCGGCGCGGGTTCCTGACGGCACTGTCAGCGAGACGGGAGCGGCCGCGACAGAAAGCGGCTTCCACGCTCGCAGTAGCGCCACTCGAGCTCGACGGCGCGGCTGATCCCGATCCGCGGCGCCGTCGCGACCTCGACGGGACGGTCGCGCGGGAAGACGGCGAACGGGGCCTCGTCGAGCGCGAGCCCGTCATGCTCGCCGGTGATGGCGAGCGCCTGACAGAGGCGCCCGGGCCCCGCGCAGAGAAGCCGCGCATGATCGCGGTCGCGCCGGGCGGCCATCTCGACGAGCCCGGCCACCGGCTCGAGCGCCCGCAGCAGGACCGCGCTCGCCCGGCCCTCGCGATCGCAGACGAGGTTGAGGCACCAGTGGAGGCCGTGCGAGCGGTACACGTAGGCGTGCCCGGGGGGCCCGAACATCGAGCGGTTCCGGGCCGTCTCGCCGCGGTAACCGTGGCTCGCCGGGTCGTCCGGGTCGTATGCCTCGACCTCGACGATCCGCCCGCCGGCGCCGCTGACCATGAGCGTGCAACCGACGAGCTCGGGGGCGACCTCGTGAACCGAGCGGGCGAAGAAGCCGCGTCCGAGCGGCTGGGGGGTCACGCACGCGTCCGCAGGCACCGTTCGCTCAGGTCGCGAGCTCGAGCGCCGCGGCAAGCTCGGAGACGACGAGATCCTGCTCCTCCGCGGTCAGCCCGGTGTGGAACGGGATCGCGAGATGCTCGCGGCTCGCCGCCTCGGACGCGGGCAGCATTCCCTCCCGGTAGCCGAAACGCTCGCGCATGTACGGTTGCAGGTGGATCGAGGGCAGGTAGCGGGCTGTGCCGATGCCCCGCTCGCCGAGGCGAGCGATCACGGCCTCCCGGTCGATCCCGGCGGCCAGGCGCACCGGGTAGACGAACCAGGAACGACCGTGCTCGGCGTCGTCGGAGGCGAGCGCCTCCACCCCGTCCACCCCTCGCAGCAGCGTCCCGTAGCGGGCCGCCACCGCCGCCCGGCGCTCGAGGATCTCGTCGAGCCGCTCCACCTGGGCGAGCCCGATCGCAGCGGCGACGTCTGAGAGGCGGTAGTTGTAGCCGAAGCGAGCGTGCTCGAGCCACCCGCCCGAGTCGGCACGACCCTGGTTCGAGAGGCTCTTGAGGAGCCGCCACTCCTCCTCCGTCTGCACCGCGACCGCCCCGCCCTCCCCGGTCGTGATCTGCTTGTTCGGGTAGAACGCGAACACGGCCGGGTGAGGGAACGAGCCGACCGGCCGGCCCCGGTAGGACGCTCCGAGCGCCTCGCAGGCGTCCTCGACGAGGGCGAGTCCATGGCGGTCGGCGAGCTCGCGCAACGGCCCGAGCTCGCACGGGTAGCCGAAGATGTCGACGGCGACGATCGCCTTCGTGGCATGGGTGATCGCGGCCTCGACCGCGTCCGGGTCGAGGTTCAGCGTGCGCGGGTCGACGTCCGCGAACACGGGCGTCGCGCCCTCGTAGAGCGCGCAGTTGGCCGAGGCGACGAACGAGAACGGCGACGTGATCGCCTCGTCCCCGGGGCCGAGGCCGGCGAGCCGGCAGCAGAGATGCAGCCCGGCGGTGCCGCTCGAGACCGCGGCCACGTACGGCGCGCCGACTCGCTCGGCCAGCGCCCGCTCGAAGCGGTCGACCCAGGGGCCGAGCGAGAGGCGACCGGAGCGCAGCACCTCGAGCACGAGCGCCTCCTCGCGCTCGCCGAGGAACGGCCGCGACAGCGGAACGGTCAGCTGCCCGGGACCGGCGACGATCTCGGGACGTGCTCGAGCCACTCCGCGTACCTGTCTACGCGCCCGGTGACCGCCTCGAGGTAGGTCGTCTGGATCGCCCTCGTGATCGGCCCGGGATCGCCGACCTCGCGGTCGTCGACCGCGCGGATCGGGGTCACCTCGGCGGCGGTACCGGTCATGAACAGCTCGTCGGCCATGTACAGGTCGGTGCGGATCAACGGCCGCTCCCGAACCTCGTAGCCGAGGTCGCGGGCGATCGTCAGCACCGAGTCGCGGGTGATCCCGGGCAGGATCGACGCCGACAGGTCGGGGGTGAAGATCACCCCGTCCTTGACGGCGAACACGTTCTCGCCGGAGCCGTCACCGACGTTTCCGTCCTCGGTGAGCAGGATCGCCTCGTCGTAGCCGCCCGCGCTCGCCTCGAGCACCGCCAGCATCGAGTTGAGGTAGACGCCGGTGGCCTTCGCCGCGTGCGGGATCGTGTTCGGCCCCACCCGGCGCCAGCTCGAGATCTTGCAGTGGATCCCCCGCTCGAGCGCCTCGGCGCCGAGGTAGGTTCCCCAGGGCCACGACATGATCGCGACGCACACCGGGTTGTGCCGCGGGGGCACGCCCAGCGTGCCGTAGCCGTAGAAGGCGATCGGCCGCACGTAGCAGGCGGGCAGACCGTTCGCCGAGAGCAACTCGTGGGTCGCCGAGACGAGCTCCTCGACGCTGTAGGGAAGCTCCATGTGGATCAGCCGACCGGACGTGCGCAGACGGCGCATGTGGTCGGTCAGCCGGAAGACCGCCGGGCCCGAGGGAGTCTCGTAGCAGCGGATCCCCTCGAACACCCCCGAGCCGTAGTGGAGGCCGTGGGCGCCGACGTGGACGGTCGCGTCGTCCCAGTCGACCAGCTCGCCGTTCATCCAGATGTACGGGGTCGCCTCCACGGGACCGTAGCTTACCGCGCCGCGTCAGGGCTCAGCGCTTCGGCGTCTCCTTGCGCGGGTCGACGAACGGAAGCGCTGCCACGCTGGCGGCAGTCGTCCCTTCCGGCGTCTCCACCTCGAGCGAGGTTCCGGGCTCGGCCAGGTCGATCGGAACCCACACGTAGCCGATGTTCCGGCCCAGGCGCGGCGAGTGAATCGCATCGGTCACGTGCCCGACGTGCTCTCCGCCGTGGCGTGCCGGCCAGTAGTGGGTGAGCCAGGACGCGAGCGGCTCGCCCTCGAGCTCGACCCCGACGAGCTTGCGGCTGACGCCCTCCCGCGCGATCCGCTCGAGCGCCTCCCTGCCAACGAACGGCCCCGCCTTGTCGAGCTCGACGAGCCGCTCGAGCCCCGACACCTCGAACGGGTTGTCGTCGAGCGTCATGTCGGAGCCGTAGTTGAAGATCCCGGCCTCGATCCTGCGCGCCTGGCACGGTGGGATCGGACGGATCGAGAACGGCGCGCCCGCCTCCAGCACCCGCTCCCACAGCTCGTCGCCGCGGCTACCGTCGCGCAGGTAGAGCTCGTAGCCGACCTCGCCCGTCCACCCGGTGCGGCCGATCACGAGCGGGATCCCGTCGAGCTCGGTCTCCGCGCAGTGGTAGTAGGGCAGCTCGAGCACCCACGGGCCGAGCAGCGCCACGAGCACGTCCTTCGACTTCGGGCCCTGCACCTGCACGGGCGAGACGTCAGGCTCGCGGATCTCGACGTCGAAGCCGGAGCCGACCGCGACACCCTTCGCCCACAGGAGCAGGTCGCTGTCAGCGGCCGCGAGCCAGAAGCGGTTCTCCTCGACGCGCAGGAGCACGGGGTCGTTGACGATCCCGCCCCGCTCGTCCGTGACGACGACGTACTTGCACTGGCCGACCGCGCAGGCGGAGAGGTCGCGGGGGGTCAGGAAGCTCGTGAACGCAGCGGCGTCCCGACCGGTGATCTCCGTGATCCGCTCGACGCCGACGTCCCAGAGCGTGACGTGCTCGAGCAGGTGCCAGTACTCCTCGACCGGGTCGCCGTACTCGGCCGGCAGCAGCATGTGGTTGTAGACGTCGTAGGCCCGGCAGCCGTGGCGGCGTGTCGCCTCGAAGAACGGCGAGCGCCGGTACCACGGGCCGAAATAGAGCGTCGTGCGCGAGTCGTCCACAAGCATGGCAGCCTCCTTCGGGGTGCCGCACAGTCTGACGGACGGAGGTTCAGGCGTCGAGGCAGAGATCGGCGGTGCCGGCGTGAGCGAGCCGCACGAGCTCGGCCGGCGCGAGCCCGGCCATGTGGCGTTCCGACCCCGCCCCGACCCAGACGGTGCTCCACGACAGTAGCGTCCGCTCCGCGACGACCCGGGAGACCCCGGGGGCCGGGAACGGGGCGACGCCGCCGACGTCGAACCCGGTCGCCTCCCGCACCACGTCCGCGGACGCGATCCGGGCCGAGCGGGCGCCGACGGCCGCCGCGACCTTCTTCGGGTCGGCGCGGCGCGAGCCCGGGACGAGCGCCAACACGGGAGCACCGTCGCAGACGAAGACGAGCGACTTCACGATCTGGTCCGGCTGGCAGCCGACGGCGTCCGCTGCGGCCACGGCCGTCGGCGTCCCCGCCTCGAACTCCTCGAGACGCGCCTCCGCCCGTGCGTCCGCGAGAAAGCCGGCGACCCGGGCGACCGGCTCGGGCAGCTGCCCCGGCACCGGTCAGTCCTCGAGCGAGATCAGCCGGACGTCGAGGAATCCGGGCTCGGCCCGGAGCATCTCCGCCGTCTCGGCAGGGAGAGGGGTGTCCACCGTCAGCACCATCAGCGCGTTCCCGCCCGGACGGTTGCGCGACACCGTCATGGTCGCGATGTTCACGCCTCCGTCCCCGAGCAGCGTGCCCACTCGGCCGATCCGGCCGGGCCGATCCGAGTTGACGATGAAGACCATCAGGGGCTCGAGGTCGACCTCGATCTCGTATCCGACCGCATGCACGAGCCGCGGGCGGTTGTCCGCGCCGATCGTGGTGCCCGCCACGACGATCTCCCGGTCGCCCGCGAACGCGGTGATCCGGATCAGGTTCGTGAAGTCCCTGGAGGCCCGGCGGCTCTCCTCGCGCACCTCGATCCCCCGCTCGCGCGCGACGAGCGGTGCGTTGACGAGGTTCACGTGCTCCTCGACGCGGCCGCGAAACGCGCCGTTCAACGCGGCGACCGTCAACAACCGCGTGTCCCGCTCGGCAAGCTCGCCGGCGTGCAGGAAGTCGAGCCGCGTGACGGATCCGCCCGCCAGCTCGAACACGAGCTCACCCAGCAGGCTCGCGAGCGGGAGAAACGGCCCGAGGAAGTCCGCGTCCTCGGGGGCGATCGCCGGGACGTTGACGGCGTTCGTCGCGACGCGGCCCTGGAGCGCCGCGGCAACCTGCTCGGCGACGATCACGCCCGCGCGATCCTGCGCCTCGCGCGTCGACGCGCCCAGGTGCGGCGTGACGACCACGTTCTCGAGCTCGAGCAGCGGTCCCGTGTACGGCTCCCGGGAGAAGACGTCGAGAGCGGCCGCAGCGACCTTGCCGGAGCCGAGCGCCTCGACGAGCGCCTCCTCGTCGATCAGCTCGCCGCGCGCGACGTTCACGATCGCGATCCCGTCCTTCGCACGCGCGAGCTCCTCCCGGCCGATCAGCCCGCGCGTCTCCGAGGTGAGCGTCGAGTGCAGGGAGAGGAAGTCGGACTCGGCGAGCACCTGATCGAGCGTCTCCGCAGGCTCGACACCGAGCTCGCGTAGCCGCTCGGGCGCGACGAACGGGTCGTAGGCGAGCACGCGCATCGAAAGGCCACGCGCGCGCCGCGCCACCTGCTGGCCGATCCGGCCGACGCCGACGAGACCGAGAGTCTTCTCGGCGAGCTCGACGCCCCCGAAGCGCGAGCGCTCCCAGCGGCCTTCCTTGAGCGCGCAGTGCGCCTGCGGGATCCGCCGGGCGAGCCCGAGCAGCAACCCGATCGTATGCTCGGCGGCCGACACGACCGTCGACTGGGGCGCGTTGACGACGAGGATCCCCCGCTTCGTCGCCGCGGCCACGTCGACGTTGTCGACGCCGACGCCGGCCCGGCCGATCACCTTCAGGCGCTGCCCGCGCTCGATCAGCTCCGCGGTGACCCGGGTGGCGCTGCGGACGATCAGCGCGTCGTAGCCGCCGATCCGCTCCACGAGCTCCGAGTCGAAGTCGACATCCACATCGAAGTCCTGGCGCAGGAGCTCAACACCGGGCTCCGCGATCCGCTCGCGGACGAGGACTCTGGGACGCTCCCCGCTCACGATCCGGGTCTGCCGGCGCGCGCAGCAGCAGCATCGTGGGCTGCGCGCGCGCTACGAGCGGCGACACCCCGCTCGACCGCGCTGCCGGCCTCGGCGAACGCGAGCTCGAGCGCGTCGAGGGCGGCGGCGACGTCGTCGATGTCGACGTAGCCGATGTGGCCGATGCGGACGATCCTCCCCTTCAGCTCGCCCTGCCCTCCGGCAGCCGTGACGCCGGAGCGCTCCCGCATCGAGCGGACGATCGCGGCGCCGTCGACGCCGTCGGGAACGCGGATCGCGGTCACGACCGCGGAGCTGTCGTGATCGGGCGAGAACAGCTCGAGACCGGCCGCTCTCACCCCGGCACGACATGCCCGGCCGAGCAAGCGAGATCGCTCCCAGGCTGCCTCGAGGCCGTCTGCGAGCAGCAGCTCGAGCGCGACGTCGAGGCCGCGCACGAGGGAGACAGCGGGCGTGAACGGCGTGCGCGCCTCGACCTGCGACCGCAGCGCGCGCTCCCAGTCGAGGTAGAAGCGAGGCGAGGTGGCGACAGCGGCCGCCGCGCGCGCGGCCTCGGATACCGACGCAAACGCGAGCCCCGGCGGCGTCATCAAGGCTTTCTGGGAGCCGGAGACGACAACGTCGATGCCCCAGGCGTCCGGCTCGAGCGGCACGGCGCCGAGGCAGGAGATCGCGTCGACGACGGTGAGAGCTCCGGCGGCGCGGGCGCGGGCTGCGATCGCCTCCACGTCCGCGACCACGCCGGTCGACGTCTCGCTGTGCGTGCAGTAGACGACCCGCGAGCGGCGCCCGGCGAGACGCTCCGCGACGGCGTCGGGATCGGGTGCCTCCCCCCACGGAACGCGCAGATGGTCGACGTCGAGCCCGTAGCTCCTGGCGATCTGCGCCCAGCGCTCGCCGAAGTTCCCGGCCGAGACCACCAACACCGGGTCACCGGGCGAGCAGAGGTTCGCGACCGCGGACTCCATGGCGCCGCTGCCCGAGGCGGTGAAGAGAACGACGTCGCCGCTCGTGCGGAACACGCCGCGGAGCCGGGCGAGCACGCGGGCCAGCACCTCCTGGAACTCCGCGCCGCGGTGGTAGATGACCGGCAACGCCATCGCCGCCTCGACCGCGGGCGGGATCGGCGTGGGGCCCGGCGTCATCAGGTAGCCCTTGCTGGATGTCACGCCCTGAGCGTAACCCAAGGCCGGGCTTCGGCCGCACCCGAGGCGCTTGCGGGCCCCGTCAGCGGCCGCGCGCGCGAACGCGACGGCCGAGGAGGCCCCGTGGCCCGGCGGGCGCCGCGGTCACGTGCCACTCGACGCGCAGGTCGCCGGGCTCGCCGCCCGCTCCGCCCGCGTGCCCGGCGCCGGGAATGGTGAGGACGTCGCCGTCGCGAGCGCCGGGGGGAACGCTCACGAGCAGCGCTCGCTCCTCGTCGAGCCGGCCGGCGCCGCCACACTCGGAGCAGGGGACGGTTGCGATGCGTCCGGCGCCCCGGCACGTACCGCACGGCTGGAAGCGCAGAACCGGCCCTGCCCGGCTCGCCCCGGCCTCTCGCACGTACCCCGCCCCCTGGCATGCGGGGCACGTGCAGCGCGCGCCACCCGGGCCGGTGCCGGTCCCCGCACAGCCATCGCAGACGGCCTCGGCCGTGTAGCGGACACCGCGCCGCCCGCCCTGCTCGGCGTCCGCGGACGCAAGCTTGACCGGCACGGTGACGTCGCCTCCCCGCTGCCGGGGGCGCGGGGGCGACCCCGGCGGGGCGCCGCCAAAGAGATCGTCGAAGAGCCCTGCGGCCGATCGCCGCCCGAGCCCCGTCGTGCCCCGCCGGTGGCCAAGGCGGTCGTAGCGGGCTCTCGACTCGGGCCGTGACAGCACCTCGTAGGCCTCGGCGATCTCGCGGAAGCGCTCGTCGGCGCGCGGGTCGTCGGAGATGTCCGGGTGGTACTCGCTGGCGAGTCTCCGGTAGGCCTTCCTGATGGCGTCGCGCCCGGCGTCCCGCGGGACGCCGAGCACGGCGTAGTAGTCGCGTTTCGCGCGCGCGATCACCTGGCACGACAGCGTACAGGCGGCGTCTGCCGGCACCCCTCTACGCTTCCGCGCGTGGAGACTCTGCTCGCGTTCGCCGCCGCGCTGCTCGCGCTGCGGCTCGCCGGCGACCTGGCCGGACGCTACCGGGCGCGGCGCGCCCCGGCCCTGGCCGCCTGGTCGGCATCGCTGGCCGCGTACGCGATCGCGGCTGGCGCGCTCGCCTGGGGCGCGGCGGCCGGCTGGGACGACCGGGCGTTCCGTGTCTACTACCTGTTCGGCGGGCTGCTCACGGCACCGCTGCTCGGGGTCGGCTCGCTGCTCCTCGCCGGGCGAAGGCTGGCGGCGCCGGTGGGGCTCGTGTACGTGGGCCTCGCGATCGGCGTGGCCCTCGCAGCGCCGCTGACGAGCCCGGTCACGGGCTCGTCGATCCCGCAGGCCCAGGAGCACCTGGAGCTCTTCCCGGCCCGCGTCGTCGCGATCGCGGGCAACGCGGCCGGCACCGTGGCGGTCGTCGCGGTCGCGCTCGTGACGCTGCGCCGCCGCCCGCTCGCAAACGTGCTCCTGCTCGCCGGCGTCGCCGTCGCCGCGGCGGGCAGCGCGGTCGCGGGCCTCGGCGAGGCCGAGACGGCCGCGTTCGTCGCCGCCGCCGCCCTGCTCCTCTACGGCGGCTTCGTCGCCTCGACGCGGCCGCCCCGTGACGATCGCGTCGGGAATCGTCGAGCCCCGCTGGAGGGGCCCGACCCCTTGACAGAGGAGACCCGGTCTCGCGGAGGCTGCTCTACGCGCCGAGACGCTCGCGGACGAGCTCGCTGACGACCCGCGCGTTCGCCTTGCCGCCGGTCGCCTTCATCACCTGGCCGACGAAGAAGCCGAGCAGGCCGTCCTTGCCGCCACGGTAGGCGGCCACCTGGTCCGGGTGGGCGGCCAGTACCGCCGAGATCGCGGGCTCGAGCTCGCCCGCGTCCGACACCGCCTGCTGCTCGAGGTACGGGGCAGCGGAGAAGCCCGGCTCGGCCGCCCTGCCGATCGCCTCGTCGAAGACGGTCCGCGGCATCCGCTCGCGCGCCTCGATCAGCCGTCCGAGCTCGGCCGGGTCGACCCGCTCCGTGTCGACGCCGGCACCGGCGAGCTGGTTCATGATCACGTTCGCGACGGCGCGGCGGTCGCCCTCGACGCGCTCGTAGAGCCGGTCCCGGCCGCTCGTGACGAGACCCTCCGCGAGGTCGAAGCCGATCTCCTGCTCGAGCCGGCGGATCCGCGCGCCCGGCAGCTCCGGGATCGCGGCCGCGAGGCTCGCGACGAGCTCGGCGGGCGGCGCGACCGGGACGAGATCGGGCTCCGGGAAGTAGCGGTAATCGTCCGCCTCCTCCTTCGAGCGCAGCGGCGTGATCGACCCGGTTTGCGGGTCGAAGTGGAGCGTCTCCTGCACGACCTCGCCCCCCGCCTCGTAGGTCGCGATCTGGCGTTCCACCTCCGCCTCGATCCCACGGGCGACGAACGTGAACGAGTTCATGTTCTTCAACTCGGTCTTGGTGCGGTACCCGGCCTCGCCGGCGCGGCGCACCGACACGTTGGCGTCGCAGCGCAGCGATCCCTTCTCCATCTCCGCGTCGGAGATGCCAAGCTCGACAACGGTCTGGCGCAGGAGCTGGAGGAAACGCTTGGCCTGCTCGGCCGACCGCAGGTCCGGCTCGGACACGATCTCGACGAGCGGTGTCCCGCCGCGGTTGAAGTCGACCAGCGACGTCTCGGCGCCGTGGATCCGTCCGGCGGCGCCGCCGACGTGGATCGTCTTCGCCGCGTCCTCCTCGAGGTGGGCGCGCACGATCCCGATCTCGTGGTCGCCGGCGGGGCCCGGCACGACGAACCGACCGGGCCCGCACAGCGGCTGCTCGTACTGGGAGATCTGGTAGCCCTTGGGCAGATCGGGGTAGAAGTAGTTCTTGCGCGCGAAGACGGCGCGCGGCGCGACCTCGCAGCCGAGCGCGAGCCCGAGCTTGACCGTCCACTCGATCGCCCGGCGGTTCGGCACCGGCAGCACGCCGGGGTGGGCGAGGCAGACCGGGCAGGTGCGCGTGTTCGGGTCCTCCCCCCACACGTTCGCGCAGCGGCAGAACATCTTCGTGCGCGTCTTCAGCTGGACGTGGATCTCGAGGCCGATCACGGGCTCCCACGTCATCGCAGCCGCTCCGGGACGGGATCGAAGCCGATCGCCCGCTCCAGCGCGTGGCCGGCGGCGAAGAGCAGGTTCTCGGAGAACTGCGGGCCGATCAGCTGGAGCCCGACCGGCAGGCCCTCGGAGAGCCCGCACGGGATGTTCAGCCCGGGCAGCCCGGCCATGTTCGGCGGGATCGTAAGCACATCGGAGAGGTACATGGCGAGCGGGTTCTCGGCCTTCTCCCCGATCCGGAAGGCGACCGTCGGTGACGTCGGGCTGACGAGCAGGTCGTAGCGCTCGAACGCGGCCGCGAACTCCTGTCCGATCAGTGTCCGCACTTTCTGCGCCTGCCCGTAGAACGCGTCGTAGTAGCCGGCGGAGAGCGCGTACGTACCGAGCAGGATCCGCCGGCGCGACTCGGCCCCGAACCCCTCCCAGCGGGTGCGCTCGTACAGGTCGAGCAGGTCGGCCGGCGCCTCGGCCCGGTAGCCGTAGCGGACACCGTCGTAGCGGGCGAGGTTCGAGCTCGCCTCGGCCGGCGCGATCAGGTAGTAGCAGGCGAGCCCGTACTCGACCGACCGAGGCAGGGACACCTCCCCCACCTCGGCGCCGAGCTCCTCCGCGAGCGCGATCGCGCGCTGAACGGACGCGGTCACGCCCGGCTCGATCCCCTCGGCCTCGTTCAGCTCCCGGGGCACGCCGACCCTGAGTCCGTTCAGGCTCTCCGCGGTCGGCACGCGCACCTGCTCGGGCAGGTCGACGGTGGTCGAGTCGAGCGGGTCGCGACCGGCGATGATCGAGTACAGCCACGCGTTGTCGCGCACGGTCCTCGTGATCGGGCCGACCTGGTCGAGGCTCGAGGCGAACGCAATCACCCCGTAGCGGGAGACCGTCCCGTAGGTGGGACGAAGCCCGACGAGGCCGCACAGCGCCGCCGGCTGCTTGATCGAGCCGCCGGTGTCCGAGCCGAGCGCCCAGGGCGCGAGCCCGCCGGCCACGGCCGCGGCCGACCCGCCGGAAGAGCCACCGGGGACGCGCTCGGGATCCCAGGGGTTGCGGGAGGGCCCGTACGCCGAGTTCTCCGTCGAGGAGCCCATGGCGAACTCGTCCATGTTCGATTTCCCGATCAGCGGCAGCCCCATCGCCCGGCAGCGCGCGAACACGGTCGAGTCGAACACCGGCACGTACCCCTGGAGGATGCGAGAGCCGGCGGTGGTGGGGACGCCGCTCGTGGTGATGCAGTCCTTGATCGCGATCGGCACACCGGGGCCGATCTCGCCCGCGACGTGGAGGTAGGCGTGCAACTCGCCGTCACGCTCATCGATCGCCCGCATGTATGCGCCGGTCAGCTCGCGCGGCGAGACCTCCCGCCGTTCGATCAGACCCGCGGTCTCCTCGGCGGTGAGCCGGAGCGTGTCGAGCGTCATCCGGCGCTCGGGACGCGGAACGCGTTCTCGGCCGGGTCGGGGGCATTCGCGAGCGCCTCCTCGCGGGGAAGCGACGGGCGGGAGATGTCCTCGTCCCAGGTGTTGACGAGGTCGAGCGGGTGCGAGGTCGGCTCGGCACCCGCGAGGTCGAGCTCGGAGACCTTGGAGACCGCGTCGAGAATGGCGCCGAGCTGCGCCTGCACCGCCTCGACCTCGCCCTCCGGAATCCGGAGGCGCGCGAGGCGGGCGACGTGCAGGACCTGCTCGCGGGTGATGGCCATCGGCAACGGAGTCTAGTCACGTCCGGGAACGCGACGGGCCCCGTACGGGGCCCGTCGAAAACCCGCTGCGCGCCGTGTCAGACGCTCGCCTGGACGTTCGCGGCCTGGAGACCCTTCGCGCCCTCGACGACTTCGAACTCGACGCTCTGGCCCTCGCGGAGGGACTTGTACCCGTCCATCGTGATCGCGGAGAAGTGGACGAAAACGTCGTCGCCGTCCTCCCGCTCGATGAACCCGTAGCCCTTCTCGTTCGAGAACCATTTCACCGTGCCCTGTGCCAAGGCTCCTCCTTCAGCGAACTGGGGCCCGGCACCGAGCCGTCCCCCCGACATGCGCCGCGGGCCGCGGCGGCTGGGACGATAACGTCAGAGCCGCGGGAAGGCAAGGGCGCCGGTCTGGTAGCGCGCCGCTTTGACGGTGTTGCGGAGCAGCTCGGCGATCGTCATCGGTCCCACCCCGCCCGGCACGGGAGTGAGCAGGCCGGCGACCTCGCGGGCGTCCTCGGCCACGTCCCCGACGAGCCGCCCGTCGACGCGGTTGATGCCGACGTCGATCACGGTTGCCCCCGGCTTGACCATCTCGGCCGTGACGGCGTCGGGCTTGCCGACGGCGGCGACGAGCACGTCCGCCTCCCGGCAGACGGCCACGAGATCGCGCGTTCGGCTGTGACAGATCGTCACGGTCGCGTGCTGCATGAGCAGCAAGAGCGACACGGGCTTGCCGACGATGTTGGAACGCCCGACGACAACCGCCCGGGCGCCCTGGAGCTGGACGTCGTGGGTCGCAAGCAGCTCCATGATCCCGGCCGGGGTGGCGGGCAGCAGCGTCGGCGTGCCCTGGAGGAGCAGACCCGCGTTGACGGGGTGGAAGCCGTCGACGTCCTTGATCGGAGCGATCGCGCGGATCACGCGCTCCTCGTCGATCTGGTCGGGAAGCGGAAGCTGGACGAGGATGCCGGTGACGCGCCCGTCCGCGTTGAGGTCGGCGACGAGTGCGAGCACGTCTTCCTCGCTCGTGGTGGCGCCCAGCTCGTGGTGGATCGAGTCGATCCCCGCCTCCTCGCACGCGTTGCGCTTCGAGCGGACGTACACGTGGGAGGCGGGGTCGTCCCCGACGAGGACGGTCGCAAGCCCGATCGGCCGGCCGAGCTCGGCCGCCTCGGCCGCCACCTCCTGTCGCACCCGCGCGGCGAGCGCCTTCCCATCCATCAGCGTGGCCGTCACGGCTCGAGCCCCACCCGGTCGAGCGTGACGGGCTCGAGCGGACGGTCGCGCCCGTCGCGGGGCGTGGCCGAGATCGCATCGACGACGTCCATCCCGCCGGTGACGCGTCCGAAGACGGTGTGCTTGCCGTCGAGCCAGGGGCACGCGTCGGCGGTGACGACAAAGAACTGGCTGCCGTTCGTGTTCGGCCCACGGTTCGCCATCGCGAGCGCGCCCCGCGCGACGGGGTGGCCGCTCTGCTCGTCCTCGAACTCGTACCCGGGCCCGCCGGTGCCGTCCCCGCGCGGGCAGCCGCCCTGGATCATGAAGTCGGGGATCACCCGGTGGAAGGAGAGCCCGTCGAAATAGCCCTTGCCGGTGAGCTCGAGGAAGTTGGCGACGGTCTTGGGCGCGTCCTCGTCGAAGAGCTCGAGCTCGATCTCGCCCATGCTGGTGTGGAGCGTTGCGTTGGTCATGCGCGCCACCCTATACAACGCTCGCGCCTGCCCCTACCGCCCTTCGGCCGACCGGCAGACGAGGACGTCCTCGAAGAACTCGCCGGCGCGGCGGCCGGTGCGGCGGTTCACGTGGCGGGTCAGGCGCTCCTCGAGCTCGAGGCCGGTGCGGTCGAGGATCGCCGGGTAGAGATCGAGGGAGTCGTTGACGACGATCACGACGGGGGCGCCCGGCCGCAGAAAGCGGGCCGCGTTTCGGAAGACCGCGACCATGCCGTCGGCGTACCCGGCAAGCGCCTCCCGCCTGCGGCCGCGGACCGCCGGGCCGAGCTCCGCGTCACGGCGGTCCTCGAGGCCGAGCAGCTCGTAGGCGTAGCGGTGCTGCTCGTGGTAGTCGATCAGGCCGGGGTAGGGCGGCGAGGTGACGATCCCGCTCGCGGGCTCCGGCAGCTCGACCGCGCGGGCGTCCGCGTGCAGCACGGCGACCGGCCGGTCGGTGCGCACGGCTGCGAACGCGCGGAGCCGCCGCAGCGTGTCGTCCGTGTAGCGGGAGAGGAACTTCGCGGCCTCCCCGACCGGGCGGCATTCCCGCCTGTGCTTGTGGCACCAGTAGGGCTCCCGCTGCGGCGT
Organism: Thermoleophilia bacterium; assembly: GCA_023382435.1. GTDB lineage: Bacteria > Actinomycetota > Thermoleophilia > Gaiellales > Gaiellaceae > JAHDVS01. The sequence continues at coordinate 21,828 of JAHDVS010000021.1, read as the reverse complement.
CTCGGGGAAGTCGAGGTCGAAATGCGTGGTCAGCCGCGCCGAGCGGGCGGCGCGCGAGAGCACGACCCGGGCGACGTCACGGACCGGCTCGGGTAGCGCCTCCGCGGCGGCCCGGTAGGCGAGCAGCTCAAAGAGCGCCCGCGGCGCGTACCAGCGCCGGGCCCACTCCGACGCCCGCTCTCCCGCGCCGTCCCCGCGAAGGGCGAGGTCGAGCGTGCCGCGAAGCGCCAGCTCGAGCGCCGCGGACCGGTGCCGCCCCGTCTTCACGCGGGTGAGCAGGCAGTTGAACGCGCTGATGTCGCAGCCGACCGCGTCGCAGCCGAACGCGTTCGCCTCGACGAGGGTCGTGCCCGACCCGCAGAACGGGTCGTAGACGCGGTTGCCCGGCCGGAAGCAGCGGCGCAGGAACACCTCGACGAGTTGCGGAACGAACTTGCCGAGGTACGGGTGCAGCCCGTGCACGTGCTTCGTCCGCTCGATCTGCGGCAGAGCCTCCTCCGACCAGGAGAGCTCGAGATCGAGCTCCCGGTAGAGCGCCTCCTGCGTCCGCCCGGCCACGGTCGGAGTCTAGGAACGCACGCGGACGCCTCGTAGAGTGGCCCCGATGATCTCGTTTCGCCCGGGCGCGGACGACCTCTACAAGGTCGGGGTCTCCCCGGCCCGGGTGTCTACCCTGTACGTTCCGTGGTCGCACCGCAGCAGCAGCCCGCGCCGATCGACATCTCCGTCCCGCTGCGCGCGGGCCTGGTCGCCTGGCAGGACGGTTCGGTTAGGGTCGAGCAGACCCTCGCGATCGCCGCCGGCGATCCCGTCAACCTGACCGAGATCGCGTTCCCGGTTCACACGGGCACCCACGTCGACGCGCCGCGGCACTTCGTCGACGGCGCCGCCGCCCTCGACGAGTTGGGGCTCGATCCCTTCAACGGGCCCGCCGACGTCGTGGACGCGACCGCCGCCGAGCTGCGGATTGGCGCCGCCCTCGTCGAGACCGCCGTCCCGGCCGGCGCGGAGCGCGTGCTCTTCAAGACGCGCAGCGCCGCCCTCTGGGACGAGCCGCGCTTCTCGCCCGAGCACGTCTGCCTCGACGCCACCGGCGCTGCCGCGCTCGCCCGCCTCGGCGTGCGACTGGCCGGGATCGACTACCTCTCGATCGGCGACGAGGAGGCCCACCGGACGCTCTTCCGCGCCGGCATCCCCGCCCTCGAAGGACTCGACCTGAGAGGGATAGCGCCGGGCCGTTACCGGCTCGCCTGCCTGCCGCTCTCGATCCCCGGCGCCGACGGCGCGCCCGCGCGGGCCGTCCTGTACCCGTTCACGTAGGAGACGCCCGGCCGCCTCTCGCCCCGTGAGGCAGGGTGGATTCAGTCGAGCCGGGGCTGCACGCCGACGATCCTGGCCGGGCGGACCGAGTAGCCGACGACGCCGCGGGCGCCGAGCCGAACGAGCAGAACACCCGTCTCGTCGGTGCCCGGCGAGTGCGGCGCGAAGACGAAATTGCCGAGACTCCAGGCGACGAGCGTCCGTCCCCTGCGCTCGACCGGCTGGAGGACGTGGGGGTGCGCACCCAGGACGACCGCCGCGCCCGCACCGAGCGCCGCCCGCGCGAGCTCCCGCTGCCGAGCGCTCGGCGACCGCTCGAGCTCGACGCCCCAGTGGAACCAGACGATGACCACGTCCGCGTCGCGACGGGCCGCGCGCACGCCCGCCGCGACGAGCGCCGGGTCGGCAGGCGCGATTCCCGCCACGCCGACCCGCGCATGGAAGTCGGGCTGGATGTCGTCGTAGCCGAGGAACGCGACCCGCAATCCCCCGGCGGCGAGCACGACCGGGCGGCGAGCCGCCGCGAGACCGGCGCCGCCGCCAACGGTCGCGACCCCTGCGCGGCGCGCCGCGGCCAGCGTGTCACGGAACGCCACCCGCCCGAAGTCGAGGCTGTGGTTGTTCGCGACCGTGACCACGTCGATCCCGGCGAACCCGGCGGCCGCATCCAGCACCGCTCGCGGGCCGCGGAAGTGGAAGGCCTTGTCCGGCCACGGCTCACCTCGCGTCGAGACGACCCCCTCGAGATTCACGGTCGCGAGGTCGGCGCCGCGCAGGAGCGGTCCGACCGACCGCCACGGGTGCCGGGCGCCGTACGCCGCGACCGCGGCGGCGACGCGGTCGCCCGGGTTCACGTCGCCGCCGGCTGCGAGCACGAGCGGGCGGACGCGCAGGCGGCCGAGCTCGACCCTCTCACCGGCGGCCTCGACCGCGAGCCGGTAGCGACCGGCCGCGGGCGCCGCCGCCTCGAGCTCGAAGTGCCCGTCCGGCCCCGCCTCCGCGCGGGCCAGCCGTCGCGAGCCGGCGAGCAGCACGATCTCGCTCCCGGGAGGAGCGCCACCGAAGACAGCGATCGCGGCTCCCGGGGCGAGCCACGACGGCAGCGTCGAGGAGACGTCGAGCGGCGCCTCCTCTCCCGCGGTCGTCCCCTGGGCCGCGACGGCGGCGGCGGGGCGCTCGGCCGTCGAGCTGCAACTCGCGGCGAGCGCCGCGAGCCCGGCTGCGAGCACGCTGACGAGGATGCGAGCCATTGCTGGCGCTCCGTTCGCCGCAAGCCTACCGGGCGGCCCCGCCGGCTAGGCCACGGCGTAGAGCCCGTCCAGCTTTCGTGTCAGGTAGGCGAGGTAAGGCCCCGCATCGAGCGGGCCGCCGACCAGGCGCTCGAGCGTCTCCTGGGGGGTGAACTTGCGCCCGTGGACGTGCAGGCCGTCGCGGAGCCACTCGCGCAGCTCGCCGACCTCGCCCGCCTCGAGCTGCGCGTCGAGATCGGGGATCCGCGCCTGCGCCTGCTCCCAGATCTGCACGGACATGATCGTCCCGAGCGCGTAGGTCGGGAAGTACCCGAATGTCCCGCCCGACCAGTGCACGTCCTGGAGCACCCCGCGTGCGTCATCGGGGACATCCACGCCCAGGTACTCGAGCATGCGCGCGTTCCACGCCTCGGGGAGCTCGCGCAGGGCGATCGTCCCGTTCATGAGCTCGAGCTCGAGCTCGAAGCGGAGGATCACGTGCAGGCAGTAGGTGACCTCGTCGGCGTCCACCCGGATCAACGAGGGCACGATCCGGTTGATCCCGCGGTAGAACCCGTCCTCGTCGAGGTCGCGAAGCGCGTCAGGAAACGCCTCGCGGACCAGGGGGAAGAGCCACCTGCAGAACGGGCGGCCGCGTCCGACCAGGTTCTCCCACAGGCGGCTCTGCGACTCGTGTAGTCCGAGCGAGACACCTCCGGCGAGCGGCGTGCGCTCGAGCTCGGGACTGACTGAGCGCTCGTAGAGACCGTGCCCGAATTCGTGCATCGCCCCGAACAGGGCGCTCAGGTCGCCCTCGCCGTAGCGCGTGGTGAGGCGGACGTCGGAGACGGCGAAGGTGGTCGCGAACGGGTGGGCAGCGACGTCGAGGCGCCACGAGCCGGGGTCGAAGCCGAGGCGGGCGAGCACAGCGTCGATCACCCGCCTCTGCGTGTCCACCGGGAACGGTCCCCGCAGCGGGTCGGGGCCGCCACCGCGCTCGCCGACTGACGCGACGAGGGGCAGAAGCCCGTCCTTCAGCTGCTCGAAGACGGCGCGTACCTCGGCGGTCGTCGCTCCCTCCTCGTAGTCGTCGAGCAGTACGTCGTAGGGCTCGCCGGCGGGCTCGAAGCACTCGACGTAGCGCAGCGCCAGGTCGACATTGCGCTGGAGGTGCGGGAGGAAGCCCGGGAAGTCCGACGCGGCGCGCGCGTCGACCCAGGCCTGGTGGCCGAGCGACGCGGCGCGCAGCATCTCGGCGCGCAGCTCGGCCGGTACGCGCACCGCCTTCTCGTAGTCGCGCCGGGCCACGCGGATCAGGCAGGCCTCGTCCGAATCCGGGGGCAGGGCCTCCTCGTGGGGCCGCAGCCGCTCGAGCAACCGACCGATCTCGGGGGCGGTGAAGCGCTCGTGGGCAATCCGCCCGAGCGTGGCAAGCTGCTCCGCCCGGGCGGCCGCGCCACCCGGCGGCATCATCGTCTGCTGATCCCAGCCGAGCACGCGCGCGGCCCGCTCGAGGTCGGAGACCTCGGCCAGCCGAGCACTGAGCTCACGCAACGCCTCTGTCATGCCACGAGGCCGCATCGCGGCCCGGCCATCCTAGTGAAGACGGCAACAGGCGTGCAGGTCGAGCAGGGAGCGCACGAGCGGCGCGGCTATCCTCGGGTCGCATGCAGGCCGGGCTGGCCGCCACCCGGGCGCTCACGATCGCCGTCCTGTCGGCCGTCGCGATCGCGTTCGCGGACTCGTCGATCGTCGTGCTGGCGCTCCCCGACCTCTACCAGGAGCTCGGCACCTCGATCGAGGGGATTGCCTGGGTGATCACGTCGTACAACGTCGCAGTTGCGATCGTCACGTTCGCCGCGCTTCCCCTGATCCGGAGGCTGCCGGCTGCAGCCCTCTGCCGCGCCGGGCTTGCGATCTTCCTCGGAGCGAGCGTGGGCTGCGCGCTTGCGAACGGGCTCGGGTCGCTCGTTGCGCTCCGGGCGCTCCAGGGGGTCGGCGGTGCGCTCCTCCTCGTCGGCTCGCTGCCGCTCCTCGCGGGACTGAGCGGCCAGCTCCGTGCCGGTGCGGTGCGCTGGACATCGGCCGGAGCGCTCGGAGCCGCTCTCGGCCCCGCTCTGGGCGGGCTCCTGACGCAGGTCTTCGACTGGCGGGCGATCTTCGTCGTCCAGGCGCCGATCGCCGGCGCCGCGCTCCTGGCCACGTTCGGCTCGCGCGCGCGGGGCCTGCCACCCGAGCCCGAGCAGCCTCCAGCGCGGCCCGCGCTCGCGGCGAACACCGCGCTCGGCCTCGTCTTCGGCGCGCTCGTCGGGGCGCTGTTCCTGGGCGTGTTGATGCTCGTCGCGCTGTGGCAGCTGTCGCCGCTCGCGGCCGCCGGCGTCGTGAGCGTGCTGCCGGTGGCAACGGTGGCGGTGCGGCCGCTCGGAGCGAGCCTGGCGCCGCGGCCCGGCGTCGGCGGCGGCATCGTGCTGCTCGCGCTGGGCCTCGTGGCGCTCGCTTTCCTGCCGAGGACGAGCGTCGCTCTCGCCGCGCTCGCTCTCTCACTCTGCGGGGCGGGCCTGGGCCTCGCGGTGCCGACGCTGTCGCACGCGGCGATCAGCGCCGAGCACGGGCTCGGGCGAAGCGGCGCCTGGTCGATCGGCGCCCGCCATCTCGGCCTCGTCGCCGCGCTCGTCCTGATCGCCCCCCTGCTCGCGTTCGAGCTCGAGCGCGGAGCAGAGCGGGCGACGCTCGCGGGGGCGTCATCCGTGCTCGACTCGCCGGTGCCGCTGACGAAGAAAGTTCCGCTCGCGCTCGATCTGCGCGATGCCTTCGAGCGGGCCCAGCAGGGCGAGTTGCCCGATCTCGGCCTGGCCTTCGACCGCCGTGGCGCGGACGAGGACGAGCGTGTGGCGACGCTCCGGGACGAGCTGACGCAGGAGATCAAGGAGGCCCTGACGCGCAGCTTTCGCGCCGCGTTCGCCCTCTGCGCCGCGCTTGCCGCGCTCGCGCTCCTGCCTCTGCGTCTGATCCGCCGCCTGGAGGTGTGGTGAGATGGCGCCGCAGCGGGTAGCTGCCTTCGTGCTCGCCGCCCTTGTCGCTGCGGGTGTCGCGCTGATCGTGCTGGAGCTCCGGCTCGGCGCGGACGAGTTCGGGCAGGCCGCGGTCGCTGATCCGTGCACGGCCGAGGTGGCATTCCCCGGCGACGGGGTCGACGCGTCCGTGCAACGGATCGTGCTCTCGGGCCTGAACGGCGCCGCCTGCGATCTCGACACCACGCGCGAGGAGCTCGTCCTCGCATTCGTCCCGGAGGCACCGGGAGTGGAGCCGATCGAGTGGGATCGCGAGACGATCGAGCGGACCGTCCGCTCCGGCCTTCTCCGTGCGGCGGACGACGCGGCGGCGCGGGGCTCGATCGGCTCCGTCACGGCGCTCGTGCTGCGGCAGCTGATCGAGCGCGCGCCGATCGACTGGCTGATCCGCGGCGGCGAGGAGATCGCGGGCCTCTTCGACTAACCGCCGCACCATGCGCTCGAGGCCCCCGCTTCGATCGGCGGCCCCAACCGTTGCGCCGCGCGGGCCGGCCGGAGAGAATGGCGTGGATCCGGATGAGCACGAACACCGCGACCGTCCGCACGACCTGCCCGCGCGACTGCTACGACTCGTGCGGGATCGTCGTCACGCTCGCCGGGGGCGCGATCTCCAACGTGCGCGGCGACCCGGAGCATCCGGTCAGCCGCGGGAAGCTCTGCCCGAAGTGCTCGCTCGGCTACAACGGCGCGTGGCGCGACCCCGCCGCCCGGCTGACCCGGCCGCTCCGGCGGGCCGGGGCGAAGGGGGACGGGCGCTTCGAGCCGGTCGCCTGGGACGACGCGCTCGCCGACATCGGCTCCCGCCTCTCGGCGATCGCAGCCGAACACGGCCCGGAGACGATCCTCGCCACCCACTACACCGGCACGATCTCCCAGCTCGCGTACGGCTTCCCGATGCGGCTCGTCCACCGGCTGGGCTCGACCGAGGTCGACCCCGACACCGTGTGCAACAACGCCGGCCACGTCGCGCTCGGCTACGTCTACGGGGACTCCGAGACCGGCTTCGACCCGCGCACCGCCCGCGACGCCGCCTGCATCCTCGTCTGGGGCGCCAACCCGTCCGCATCGGGCCCGCACGTGGACGAGCACTGGCTCCGTGCGGCGCCCGGGTGCGTCGTCGTCGTCGACCCGATCCGTACCGAGACCGCCCGGGCCGCCGATCTCCACCTCCAGCCGTTCCCGGGGACGGATGCGGCACTCGCCTTCTCGCTCCTGCATGTGATCCGCCGCGACGGCCTCGCCGACACGGCGTTCCTGGCCGAGCACACGGTCGGCTGGGAGGAGCTCGAGCCGCTACTCGGCCCGTGCACGCCCGGCTGGGGCGAGCAGGCGACCGGCGTGCCCGCCGCCCTGATCGAGGAGGCGGCGCGCCTCTACGGCGAGGGCCCCTCCCTGCTCTGGCTCGGCCAGGGCCTCCAGCGGCAGCGCACCGGCGGCAACGTGATCCGCGCCTGCGCGCTTCTGCCCGCCGTCAGCGGCAACCTCGGTCTCCCGGGCACCGGCTTTCTCTATCTCAACGGCTCGGCATCGAGAGGCATCGACGGCGACTACGTGACCGCCCCGCACCTGGCCCGCTCGGCCAGGCCGGACAAGGTCAGCCAGATGCACCTCGCGAGGCGGCTCGAGGACGTGGCCGCCTCCCGGGCCCTGCTCGCCTGGAACGTCAACATCGCCGCGTCGAACCCCGAGCAAACGAGGTTACGGCAGGCGCTCTGCCGCGACGACCTCTTTACCGTGGTGCTCGAGCTGTTCCAGACGGACACCGCTGACCTCGCCGACTACGTGCTGCCCGCCGCGAGCTTCCTCGAGTTCGACGACCTCGTCGTCCCCTACTTCGACCTCGCGCTCTCGGCTCAGGTCAAGGCGGCCGATCCACCCGGCGAGGCGCTCCCAAACCAGGAGATCGTCCGCCGCCTCGCCCGCGCCCTCGGCTTCGACGATCCCGAGTTGCGCGAGCCGGACGACTCCGTGATCGAAACGCTGCTCGAGCGCTCCGGCCTCGGGCTCGACTTCGCCGAGCTCGCCGCGCGCGGCACCGTGCCTCTAGGGGACGAGCCCGTCATCCAGTTCGCGGGCCTCTCGTTCCCGACCCCGAGCGGCCGTGTCGAGCTCGCGTCGGCGCGGGCAGAGCTCGACGGCCACCCGCGAACCCCCCTCCCGCTCGGCGACGAGCGCCCGACCGGGGACCGCTTGCGCCTGCTCTCCCCGGCGTCGCCCTGGATCCTCAACGACAGCTTCGCCAACGACGCCAAGGTGCTTCGCCAGGCGGGGCCCGCGACCGTTCTCCTCCACCCCGCCGACGCTGCCGAGCGAGGCCTCGCCGACGGTCACGAGGCGGTGCTCGAGAACGCCGCCGGCCGGCTCGTCCTACGTGTCGTCGTCTCGGACGTCGTTCAGCCTGGCGTCGCCGTCTCGCACAAGGGGCGGTGGCCGAAGCTCGAGCCCGGCGGGGCGACCGTCAATGCGCTCAACCCGGGCGAGCCGACCGATATGGGCGAGAGCACGTCCGTGCACAGCGCCGAGGTGACCGTCAGCCCGCTCTGCGGCTAGGCTGGGCCGCGTGGCGGCCACGGGCGAGCTGGCGACCGCTCTCTCGTTCCTGCGCGACGTGGCCGTACGAGTTGCGCGGCGCACCGAGCCGCTGGCCCTGGGCGTCGCCGTCTTCGACGAGTGGCTACCGCGGGTCTGGGACCTGAACTTCGTGTGGGTCGACCGGGTCCCGGACAAGCTCGACGCAGCCGGGCTGATCGCCGAGGTGGAGCGCGCGCTGAGCGCGGCCGGCCTCGAGCACCGGCACGCGATCGTCGCTGACGATCGCGGGGGCTCGCGGCTCGCTGCCGGGATCGCCGCTCTCGGCTGGTCAGTCCGGCGTCGCACGATCATGGCGCACCGCTGTCCCGGCGCCGCCGACGGCGTCCCGGTGCGCGAGCTCGACGAGGCCGAGACGCGCGAGCTCGTCGAGCGCTCGCTCGCCGGTAACCCCTCGAGGTTCTCCCCGGACGTCGTCCGCCAGCTCGTCGAGGCGCGGGCAGTCCTCGCCTCCGGCGGGGCGCGGACCTACGGCGCCGTCCCGGACGGCGTTCCCGTCTCGGCGTGCGATCTCTACACACGGGGCCGGGTGGCGCAGGTCGAGTCGGTGATGACGCTCGAGGAACACCGCGGCCGCGGCCTCGCCAGCGCGGTCGTGCTCCACGCCCTGGCGCGGGCGCGCGACGCCGGCTGCGAGCTCGTCTTCCTCCAGATGGACGAGGACGACGGGCCGAGGACGCTCTACGAGCGACTCGGCTTCGATCCGATCGGGTCGATCTGGGTGCTCGAGCGCTAGCCGTTCTCGGTATCGCGGTCGAGCTGGAGCGCGGCCGAGTTGATGCAGTAGCGAAGCCCCGTCGGCTCGGGGCCGTCATCGAAGACGTGACCGAGATGGCCGCCGCAGGCAGCGCAGACCGCCTCCGTGCGTGTCATGCCGTGGCTGCCGTCGAGCGCGGTCGCCACGGCCGACTCGCTCGCCGGCTCGTAGAAGCTCGGCCACCCTGTCCCCGACTCGTACTTCGCGCCGGAGCGAAACAGCTCGGCGCCGCAGCCGGCGCAGCGGTAGACGCCCTGCGCCTTGCTGCCCACGTACTCGCCGGTGAACGGCGGTTCGGTTCCCTTCTCCCGAAGCACCGCGTAGCGGTCGGGCGCGAGCTCGCGGCGCCACTCGTTGTCGGTCTTGCCGGCCTTCCCCGTCATACGATCACCTCGGAGAAAGGCTACCTGCCGGTCGGTGGCGCGCCACCGACCGGCAGGTCAGACTGTCAGCTAGCCGTCGACGACAGTGACGTTCGATGCCTCGGGGCCTTTCTGGCCCTCGGTCGCGTCGAACTCGACCCTGGCGCCCTCTGCGAGGCTCTTGAACCCCGTGCCAGCGATGCTCGAGTGGTGGACGAAGATGTCCTTACCACCAGCGTCGGGCGTGATGAAGCCGTAGCCCTTCGCATCGTTGAACCACTTGACGGTTCCGGATGCCATGTACTCACCTCCCTCTACAAGCTCAGGAACGCGTAAAGGGAGGCTCGGGCCTACCGGTACTCGCTCGCGTGTGCCCGCACAGCCTAGCCGAGCTTGGCCCCGCACTCCGCTAGACTTCGAAAACGTTCGATCCTGCACAGGCCGCCCGCGGCAGGCCGTACCTGCCCGCTGCGTCCTCGAGGAGGTGCGGCAATGGCGATCGGGACGGTGAAGTGGTTCGACACGTCGAGAGGGTTCGGCTACATCGAGCCCGACGACGGCGGCAAGGACGTGTTCGTGCGGCACACCGCGATCGCCGGGCCGGTGGCGGACGGGTTCAAGATCGTCACGGCGGGCGCGAGAGTCGAGTTCGAGAGCCGCGACGGCGACCGCGGGCCCGAGGCGATCCGGGTCATCGCCGGCTGACGCCTTCACCGAATCCTGACGAAAGCCTCACGGCCGCCTCGGATCCGTCGGCGAGGCTGGGAGCGTGGACGTGGGCGTGCAGATCGCGGCTGGCGTCCTGTCGGCGTTGTTCGTGGCTGCGATCGCCCTCGCCGAGTTGGAGATCAGGCGTCTGCGCCGACGTCGAGCGCGCCTGCGCGGGCTCCAGCCGGGCAAACCCTGGTAGGTCGCAGCCGCCCGCGCGGGGTGCGGCCTGCCCGGGGTTTATGGTTAGCCGATGAGTCGGCAGACGCAGGCGACGCTGGCGGCGCTCGTCGGGATGTTGGTCGGGCTCGGCGTCCTCGCGGGTGTCGTGCTGTGGTTGACCGGTGATGACGGGGGAGCGAGCGCCCCGGTGGCTCCGGCGACGAGCGAGGCCGTCGAGACCGACACGGGTGAGCTCGTCCCCACCGACCTGCCGCCAGCCGAGGAGATCGAGGTGATCACGGTCGGGGGCTTCCCGAACGCCGTCGCGGTCGGCGCCGGCGGCGTCTGGGTCGTCCGCGACGGTCGACGGCTCATCCGCGTCGACCCGGTCACCGGGGCGATCGTCGCGAAGATCGGGGCCGGTGACGAGCTCGGGAGCGAGCGGCCCTGCGGCGTTGCCGTGGCGAAGGACGCGGTGTGGGTCACGACCGTGTCCGGGAACCTCGTTCGCATCAATCCGAAGACGAATCGCTTCTCGCGGACGATCGACCTCGACGAGGCAGCGTGCGTGGCGTTCGGCGCCGGAGCCGTGTGGGTGACGGCGCCGAACGCCGGTACCGTGACCCGGATCGACCCGGCCACCGGGGCGGTCGTCGCGGTGATCGAGGTGGGCGGCTACCCGCAGGGAATAGCGGTCGGGTTCCGTGGAGTCTGGGTCGCGAGCGGCAACCCTCCGAGCGGCGTCAACGGCGCGGTCACCAGGATCGACCCGCGCACCAACGAGGCGGTGTCCGTGATCCCCGTTCCCGACGTGCCGGAGTACGTGGTCGCGGGAGCCGGCGCCGTGTGGGTAACCGCAGAGACCGGGACGATCCGCCGGATCGAGCCCGGCACGAACGCCCTGCTCGACCCGCCGATCGCGATCGCGGAAACCGGACGCACCCTCGTCGCCGTCGGGGGCGACTCGGTGTGGGCGCTCGTGATGTCCGGTCCGGACTCGCTGGGGGCGGCCGTCGAGGTCGACCCGCGCACCGAGGAGGTCGTGGGCGAGTCCGTGGAGCTCGACAAGGCCCCGCTCGGGATGGCGTTCGGCGCCGGGGCGCTCTGGGTCGCGAACTACGAGAGCGGGACCGTGACCCGCCACGTGCCGTAGCGCCCGGTCACGCGAGGTGCCGCCAGCGCGGCAGCTCCAGCACCTCCGGATTGACCACGTGCTCCGGGCGGCGACCGGTCAGGATCGCCGCGACGTTGCGGGCGGCGCCCAGCTCGAGCTCGAGGACCGACTCCCCGGAGAAGAACGCGACGTGCGGCGTCGCGACGAGGCTCTCCTGGTCGAGCAGCGGGTGGCCGTGCGGGAGGTGCTCGGGCTCGAACACGTCGATGCCGGCCCCCGCGATCCAGCGCTCCCGGAGCGCCTCGAGCAGAGCGTCGTGGTCGACGACGCCGCCGCGAGAGACGTTCACGAGGTAGGCGGTCGGCTTCATGCCGCGCAGGAACGCGCGATCGACGAGCCCGCGTGTGGCCCGCGTGAGCGGCACGTGCAGCGACACGTAGTCGGCACGGGCGGCGAGCTCGCCGAGCCCGACCGCCTCGACGCCGTGCTCCGCGAGCTCCTCCGGCGTCGCGGTCGGGTCATGGACGACGATCGCGAGGTCGAGCCCGCGCGCCTTGCGAGCGAGACGCTGCCCGGTCGCCCCGAAGCCGACGATCCCGAGCGTCTTGCCGGCGACGCGGCGCAGCGGCAGCCCCTGCGTCAGGGTCCAGTCGCCCCGGCGCACGCCCGCGTCGTAGCGGCAGATCGACCGTTCCAGAGCGAGCAGCAACGCGAGCGCGTGCTCGGCGACCTCGTCCACGCAGTAGGCGGGCACGTTCGTGACCGGGATCCCGAGCCGGGTCGCTTCGTCGACGGCGATGTTGTCGACGCCGATCCCGTACCGCCCGATCACCTGGAGCCGCTCCCCGGCCCGCACGACATCGGCGGAGACCCGCTTGAAGCAGGTAAGGATCGCGTCCGCCTGCGGCACGAGCGCGAGTAGCTCCTCCTCCGCTCCCGTCCGGGCGACGAGCAGCCGTGCCCCGGCAGCGGCGAGCACCTCGGCCTCGGGATCGGTCGACGGCCACGTGTAGTCGGTGACGAGGACGACCTTGTCGCTCACCGCGCGGGGAGGTAGGGACGCAGTAGCTCGACGACGTCGTGATGGCGCTTCTCGATCGCGAAGTCGATCGCCCGGGTGCGATCGTCGGCCATCCGCATCGCCTCGGCGCCGCGCTCGAGCAGGATCCCGACGAGCTCGGCGTTGCCGTTGGCGGCGGCGGAGTGGAGCGCGGTCCAGCCGCCGTTCTGGGTTGCGTTCGGGTCGGCACCCGACTCGAGCAGGAGCGCCGCGGTCGCGGTCTGGCGCGCCGCCGCGGCGCTGTGGAGCGGCGTTACGGACACGAGGCGGCGGTTGGTCGCACGAGCATCCACGTCGGCTCCCTTCTCGATCAGGAGGCGCGCTGCCTCCGTCCGGCCGAAGAACGCAGCGAGATGCAGGGGCGTGAAGCCGTCCGCGGAGAGCTCGTTTGCGCGCCTGCGACTGCGGCCGATCGCGCCGCGTAGGGCGTCGACATCGCCGAGCGCGGCCGCCTCGTGCACCCCGATCGGGGCCCCCCGATCGATCAGCGCGGCCGCGACGTCGTCGTGGCCCTCGTAGAGAGCGCGTATGAGCGGCGCTCTGCCCTCGTCGTCGCGCTCCTCGAGCGCTTCGGGGTCCCGGGTCAGATGCCGCTTGACCCGCGCGGGGTCCCCCGAGGCGATCGCGTCGAAGATCGTCTTGCGCTTCCTGGCCACAGCGTGCCGTCCCCTTCCCGTGTCGATCGATGCGTCGCCCGTGAGGTTAACGACGCGGCGAAAGCGGCGAGGGGCTAGGGGCGGACGAGTACGCGACCGGCGGCGCCGCCGATCATCGCCTCGATCGCCTCGTTGACGGCGTCGAGCGGATACACGGGCCCCAGCATGTGCTCGAGATCGATGCGTCCGGCGCTGACGTGCTCGAGCAGGGTCGGCAACGCGAGTGCCGGGTCCTCCGAGCCGTAGAGCGACCCGGTCACCCACTTCTCCTCGTTCGTGAGCTGGAACGGGTCGAGCGCGAGCGTCGTCCCGGCGGGCGCCATCCCCACGACGACGACCGTGCCGCCGCCGCGGGTCGAGCGCAGAGCGAGATCGAACGTGGCACTCCCGCCCACGGCATCGAACGCGTAGTCGAGCCCGTCCGGGGCGATGCGCTCGAGCGCGGCCGCGACGTCCCCCGGAGCGAACGCCGCGGTCGCGCCGAGGCGAATCGCCTGCCCGCGCCGGCTCTCGAGCGGGTCGACGGCGACGATCGTGGTGGCCCCGGCGACGCGTGCCCCCTGCACGCAGAACTGTCCGACCCCGCCGGCGCCGACCACGAGCACGCTCGCGCCCGGCTCGACACGGGCCCGGTTGAGCACGGCGCCGACGCCGGTCAGGGCGGCGCAGCCGATCAGCGCCGCGTGCTCGAGCGGCAGGTCGGAGGGGAGCGGCAGCGCCGCTTTCGCCGGTACGACGATCCGCTCGGCCAGGGCGCCGATCGCGGTCATGCGGTACACCGTCTCGTCGCCCAGTCGCATGCGCGTGGTGCCGTCGGGCAGCGTGCCGGCCGCGATTCCCGCCCGCAGCGGCACGCACGCGACCGGCCGGCCCCGCCGGCAGGGACCGCATTCCCCGCAGGAGGGCGCCCACGAGAGGACCACGTGGTCGCCGGGAGCAAGTCCGCGAACGCGCTCGCCCACTGCCTCGACGATGCCCGAGCCCTCGTGCCCGAGCACCATCGGGGTCGGTCGTCGCCATTCGCCCCGCAGCACGTGCAGGTCGGAGCCGCAGAGCCCGACCCGGGCGACGCGCACGAGGACGTCGCCGGGGCCGGGCTCGTCGAGCTCGACCTCGGCGACGTCCAATGCACGGCCGGGCTCGCGGAAGAGCGCGGCACGCGTCCGCACGGCTACTTCGCGGCGGCTTTCTTCTTCGCGGCCCGCTCGAGGACCGCGACGACCTCGCCGGTCGAGGCGCGGTCGGCGATCATCTGGAGCGCGTAGTTGAGCGCCGCGTTCTGCCACTCGTCGTCGATCGTCGACGTGCCGTCGGTGACGACGATCGGGCGGTAGCCCGTGTCGGCGGCATGCCGCGCCGTGTGCTCGATCGAGAAGTTCGTCCAGGCGCCCGTGATGATCAGGTCCTCGGTGCCGAAGCCGCGCAGCAGGTTGTCGAGGTTCGTGCCGTGGAAGCCGTTCATGCGGCTCTTCTCGACGACGTGGTCGCCCTTCCTGGGCTCGAGGCCCTTGACCGGGGCGGCTCCGCTCGTTCCGCGCACGACCCCGCCGGTGTCCTTGACCGACTGGAAGAGCGGAGCGTTCAGCTTCAGGCCGGGCGCTCCCGGCTCGACGATGTACCAGACGTGGATGACCGGGACGCCGGCCGCGCGGGCGGCGCTCGCGAGCCGCTTCACGTTGGCGACGACCTTCTGCGTCTTCGCGTGCTCGGCTGGCGCCGGGTTGTCTTTCGTGAAGGCCCCGCCGGGCATGATCACATCGTTCTGGAGGTCCTGGATGATCAGGGCGCTCCGCTTCGGGTCGAACTTGACGGCCATCGCTTCCTCCTAGCGCATGTAGCTGACGCGGTTGCCGCTCACGTTGCACCGGACGCGGTACAGGGAGCTCGAAGCTGGGACGTACAGGACGTCCCAGCCCGGACCGCCCCAGTTGAGGTTGCCGGTGTGCTCGGGGAACTCGACGGTGCCGAGGTGCTCGCCCTCGGGCGAGACGACCCAGATGCCGCCGGGCCCGGTGACCCAGATGTTGCCCCGCTCGTCGCACTTCATGCCGTCGCAGATACCGGCGTCGAAGTCGTCGGGATCGCCGATGTCCGCGAGGATCACCTCGCCGCCGGAGAGGGTTCCGTCCGCGTTGACCGAGTAGCGGCGGATGTGGAGCACGCCGGAGTCGTTGACGTACAGCGTCGACTCGTCGGAGGAGAAGCAGAGGCCGTTCGGCTGGGTGAAGTCGTCGGCGAGCAACTGGAGCTCGCCGCCGCCGGCGGGGAGCCGGTAGACCCCCTGGAAATCGAGATCCTGGTCGCGCGGATTGCCGAACACGTCCAAGCGCCCGTAGGTGGGGTCGGAGAAATAGATCGAGCCGTCGGACTTGACGACGACGTCGTTCGGGGAGTTCAACTCCTTGCCCCCGTAGCGGGAGGCGATCGTCTCGCGACTCGCCTCGGTCCCGTCCGCGTTCAGCTTCGCGCGCACGACCTGGCTCGTCCAGTGCTCGCAGACGATCAGATTCAGGTCGGCGTCGAGGGTCATGCCGTTGCACTTGTTGGCGGGGCTCATTACCTCGACGACTCCGTCGGCCTCGCTCCACTTGCGCCGGACGTCCATCGGCATGTCGGAGAAGAGGATGTAGCCGTCCGGATGCCAGATCGGCCCCTCGGTGAAGGTGAAGCCCGTCGCTAGCCGCTCGACCTCCGCGCTCGCGTCGATCAGGTCGTAGAGCTTCGGGTTGTTGGCGATCACGCCCATTGGCTCGTCTGCTCCTTTCTGTCCGGTCGTCCGCGGCCTGAGCTTATAGCGACCCCGGCTTGCGCGCGTCTATCCTCCAGGGCGGAAAGCAACGCCTCGAGTGAGGAGGACGGCATGGCAGAGCAGAGCGTGGCCGCGCCCTCGTCGGGCCGCGAGCGCGGTGACGAGGCCGGGGGGCCGAGGCGGATCGGTCACTGGATCGCGGGGGCGGCGGCCGCCGGGACATCCGGGCTGAGCGGACCCGTCTACGACCCCGCGACCGGGGTACAGACGGGGGCGGTCGACTTCGCCTCGGTCGAGGAGGTCGACCGCGCGGTCGCCGCTGCGAAGGCCGCGTTCTCCGAATGGCGTGCGCTGTCCCTGTCACGTCGCGCGGAGCTGATGTTCCGGATCCGCGAGGTCGTCAATGCGCACCGCGAAGAGATTGCGCGGATCCTGACCGCGGAGCACGGCAAGGTGCTGTCCGACGCGATGGGAGAGGTGGCGCGCGGGCTTGAGGTGGTCGAGCACGCGTGCGGCATCCCGACCCTGCTCAAGGGCGGCTTCTCGGAGCAGGCGTCCACCGGCGTCGACGTCTACTCGATCCGCCAGCCGCTCGGCGTGGTCGCCGGGATCACGCCGTTCAACTTCCCGGCGATGGTGCCGATGTGGATGTGGGCGCCGGCGCTCGCGTGCGGCAACTGCTTCGTGCTGAAGCCGTCGGAGAAGGACCCGAGCGCGTCGCTCTACGTGGCGGAGTTGCTGCACGAGGCGGGCGTACCGGCCGGGGTGTTCAGCGTCGTCAACGGAGACCGGGTCGCGGTCGAGCGGCTGCTCGAGCACCCGGACGTGGCGGCGGTCTCGTTCGTCGGCTCGACCCCGATCGCCCGTTCGATCTACGAGGCCGGCACCCGCAACGGCAAGCGCGTGCAGGCGCTCGGCGGCGCGAAGAACCACATGGTCGTTCTGCCCGACGCCGACATCGACATGGCTGCGGACGCCGCCGTCAGCGCCGCGTACGGCTCGGCGGGCGAGCGCTGCATGGCGGTGTCGGTCGTGGTCGCTGTCGGTGACGTCGCCGACCCCCTCGTCGAGGCGATCCGCGACCGGCTGCCGACCGTGAGGGTCGGGCCGGGGCTCGAGCCGGGCTCGGAGATGGGGCCTCTGATCACGCGCGAGCATCGCGACAGGGTCGCCTCGTACGTCGAGCGCGGGCGCGAGCAGGGTGCGACGGTGATAGCGGACGGGCGCGAGCTCGACGTGCCCGGCGAGGGGTTTTTCGTCGGGGTGTCGCTGCTCGACCACGTGACGCCCGAGATGGACTGCTACCGGGACGAGATCTTCGGCCCGGTGCTCTCGGTCGTCCGGACCGGAACGTACGACGAGGCCGTGCGGCTGGTGAACGAGAACCCGTACGGGAACGGCACCGCGATCTTCACCCGCGACGGCGGCGCCGCCCGGCAGTTCCAGTTCGAGGCGACGGCCGGGATGGTCGGGATCAACGTGTCGATCCCGGTGCCTGTCGCCTACTACTCGTTCGGCGGTTGGAAGGCGTCGCTGTTCGGCGACTCCCACGCGTACGGCCCCGAGTCCGTCAACTTCTACACCCGCGGCAAGGTCGTGACGAGCCGCTGGCCCGACCCGGCGACGAGCAGGATCGACCTCGGCTTCCCGCAGACGCGCTAGGACGACACGTGTGGGGGCGGGTCCTGCCCCACCCCTCGAGCGGGCGGTCGTGTTAAGCGCACATTGAGGGGTCAGACCCCTATATCGCGCTGCGATCAGGAAAGGCCTGCCAGCTTCCGCGCGTACGCGACCGCCGCCCCGCTGTCGTAGGAGCGGGCGATCATCAGCTTCTCGGCCTCGAGCGAGCCTTCGGCATGGATCGCGAGCACGCTCTGGTAGCCCGCGTACTCGCGGGCCAGCAGGTCCGACGCGAGGTTCATCAGCGCGAGGCGCTGGGCCGCCGGTACCGCGCCGGCGAAGTACTTCTCGAGGTACGGGCGCACCTCC
This sequence comes from Thermoleophilia bacterium, assembly GCA_023382435.1. Lineage (GTDB taxonomy): Bacteria > Actinomycetota > Thermoleophilia > Gaiellales > Gaiellaceae > JAHDVS01. The sequence goes on along the minus strand of JAHDVS010000021.1, from coordinate 4,062 downwards.
TCCGAGCGCCAGTCGTCACCGCCGGGCCCGGTGACGAGCAGGCCTCCGGCGATGTCGATCACTTTCTCGACGGCCGCGTGGTAGTCGCGGGCGAACGTCCACTTGGCCAGGTTCGTCGTCATCGGGTCCGGGTAGGCGATCCCCGTCGGCCCGTCCACGCGGCAGCGGTCGGCGGCCAGGTGCGTGAGCCCGCGCACCGTCTCCGCGTACCCGACGAGCGCGACCAGCTTGTCGCGTACGTGGGAGGCGCGCTGGATGCCGTTCGCCTCGGCGAGCAGCATGGCCAGCCCGACGAACGCGTCGACGAGCGGGAGCTTGTAGGAGACGGCCGTGAAGCGGTGGTACTCGACGAACTCGAGCGCCAGCCGTCCGGCCAGCGCGAGGTCGCCGTCGAGGAAGATCCGCTCGTTCGGAACGAAGACGTCGTCGAAGACCGTCAGGGTCTCCGTCAGCTTGTGGCGGTGCGAGACCGGTCGCGTCCACGGATCGCGGTCGGCGTGCAGGAAGTCGGAGGCGAACAGCTTCACCCCGGGTGTCGCGACCGGGAGCGCGAACGCGATCGCCCAGTCCTCCTCCCCGGGCTTCAGCGCCCGGGTGGGGATCGCGATCACCTCGTCCACGTTCGGGCACGACGTCGTGTGAACTTTCGCGCCGCGAACAACGACCCCGTCGGGCCGGCGGTCGACGACGTGCACGTAGAGGTCGGGATCCACCTGGCCGGACGGCCCCTTGGAACGATCGCCCTTGACGTCCGTCTGGGCAACCGCGAGCGCCAGATCACCCTCGCGGCAGTGGCGATGGTAGTCCTCGACGCGCCCGTACCAGTCGGTGCCGTGCGTGACGCGATGGAGCGCGAACAGCGCGTCCGTGCCGATCTCCTTGACGAGGATCACGAGCGTGTCGGCAAACGCGGTCGAGCTCTCGATCAGGAGCGAGCGCCGCCTGAGGGCGGACGTGTCCCGCGGCAGGTGGTAATAGGTCGAGTGGCCGTCCGTGACGGCGAGCGAGTGGTTCTCCGGGTCGTCGGCGAACTCGAAGTCGAGCGCCGCGTGCCGGGCGCCCACGCCCAGCTCGGGATGCTCGACCACGTCGGGCACCCGCTTCCCCCGGTACCAGACCTCGCGCCCGTCGCGCAGCCCCGTCAGATATTCGTCCGCCGTCCGCACCGTTACCTCCTCAGTCCGTTGAACAGGAGATCGAAGAAGACCTCCGCGAGCTCGCGGCTCGAGAGCGGGCCATCCGCCCGATACCACTGGTAGGCCCAGTTGCACATCCCGAACACCGCGAGGGTCGCGAGCCGCGGATCGACGTCGCGCAGCTCACCGTCCCGGATCCCATGGGCGATCACGTCCTCGACGAGCGACTGGTAGCGGTCGCGCTTGACCCGGATCGTCTCCCGGTCGGCAGCCGAAAGCTCCCGGTGGTGCTCGAAGAACACCCGCACGTGGCCCCGGTGGGTATCCATCAGGCCGAGCACGTCCGCCATCACCTCGCGCAGCCCGTCCTGCGCCCCGAGCATGGGGCGCGCCTCCTGCCGCTCGATCAGGAGATCGATGAACTCCTCGTGGATCGAGAACAGGATCTCGTCCTTACCCGAGAAGTAGTGGTACAGCGTCGGCTTGCGGATCCCGACGGCCTGTGCGAGCTCGCTCACGCCGGTCGTGTGGTAGCCGGCCCGGTCGAAGAGATCGGCGGCCCTGCCGACCAGCTCGCGCCGCTTCTCGTCGGCCTTGACAGGGGGAGCCACGCCGCCTACGATACTCGACCGACCGGTCGGTCGTCAATCGTGGATGCGAGGCCCGCCTCGCCCGGAACCGGGAGGTCTCCAATGCCCTACGGGATCAGGCTCCTCGAGATCGAGCTCGAGTCGAGCAAGCGCGAGATCGGGCTCGGTCTCGAGCAGTTCCGGGTGTGAGCGCGGTGGAGGATCGAGTCCCGCAGCGCTTCGAGGGCCGCGTCTGCCTCGTCACGGGCGGCGGCCGCGGTATCGGCCGTGCGATCGCCCTCGGGCTCGCGGCCGGGGGCGGAAGGATCGCCGTGGCCGCGCGCACGCGCGCCCAGTGCGAGAGCGTCGCCGCCGAGATCGGAGAGCGGGGCTTCGCGGTCGAGCTCGATGTCACCGACCAGGCCGCCTGCGAACGCGCGGTGGCCGAGGTCATATCCGTGCTCGGCCCCCCGAGCGTCGTCGTCTGTGCCGCCGGGATCTCCCCGGTGCGCCAGCGAACCGAGCACCACGACGTCGAGGCCTGGCGGCAGATCCTCGACGTCAATCTGACGGGCTCGTACCTGACGGTGCGCGCCGCCGCCCCGGTGCTGCTCGAGCACGGTGGCTCGGTCGTGCTGGTCGCGAGCGCGATCGGACTGATCGGGAGCCCGCGCACGGCCGCGTACGGCGCCTCCAAAGCCTCGGTCGTGCACCTCGCCCGTACGCTCGGGCGCGAGTGGGCGTCGCGGGGGGTGCGGGTGAACGCGATCTGCCCGGGGTACGTCGAGACCGACCTGACCCGGGCGATGCTCGCGGTCGACCACCTGCGGGCGGAGGTGCTCGGGCAGACCCCACTCGGCCGGCTTGCAACGCTCGAGGAGGTAGCGGAGCCCGCACTGTTCCTGGCCTCCGACGCGGCCTCGTACGTCACCGGCGCCGCCCTGCTCGTCGACGGCGGTCTGGCGGCGTGAGCGCGCCCCGACCCGAGCGCCGCTCCACCGCGCCATCCGGGTACTGAGACCAGCGGGGGAACCCGCGCGTGAGGTTCACGTATCGTCAGGACTCCGTGCCCGCTTTGCAACGACTTCATCCACCGGTCGGATGAGCGAGATCACGTACCTCGACGCGATCCGGCTCGCCCTCGCTGACGCGCTCGCCGCGGACGAGCGAGTGTTCCTGATCGGCGAGGACATCGGCCGCTTCGGCGGCCCGTTCGGGGTCACGCGCGGGCTCTGGCAGGAGTTCGGCGACGGGCGCGTGATCGACACGCCGATCAGCGAGGAGGGCTTCGTCGGCGCCGCGGTCGGCGCCGCCTGGATGGGCGAACGGCCGGTCGTCGAGCTCCAGTTCGCGGACTTCCTGACCTGCCCGTTCGACATCGTGATGACGCTCGCGGCGAAGACGCACTGGCGCTCCGGCATCCGCCTGCCGCTCGTGCTCCGCGCCCCGTTCGGCGGCGGCGTGCGCGGCGGGCCGTTCCATGCCTCCTGCCCCGAGGGCTGGTTCGTCGGCACCGCCGGCCTCAAGGTCGTCTGTCCGGCCAGCACAGAGGACGCCTACGGGCTCCTGCGCGCCGCGATCGAGGACGACGACCCGGTCCTCTACCTCGAGCACAAGGCGCTCTACCGCCGCGCCAGGGGCGAGCAACCCGACCGGGCCCTGCGCACGCCGCTCGGGCGGGCACGGATCGCCCGGCCCGGCTCCGGCGCGACCGTCGTCACCTACGGGGCGGGCGTGGGCCTCGCGCTCGAGGCCGCGGAGGATCTCGACGTCGAGATCCTCGACCTGCGCACGTTATGGCCGCTCGACGAGGAGGCAATCCTCGCCTCGATCGCGCGCACCTCCAAAGTGCTCGTGCTCCAGGAGGCCTCCCGCTCGATCGGCTGCGCGGGCCTCGTCCTCTCGCTCGTCGCCCGCGAGGCGTTCGAGCAGCTCGACGCGCCGCCCGTGCTCGTCGCGGCGCCCGACACGCCCGTGCCGTTCGCGCCGGAGCTCGAGGACGCCTACCTGCCGTCGCCGGCGTCCGTCCGCGCGGCCCTGGAGGAGCTCCTTGCCTACTGACGCCCCGCACGCTGCCAGTCCGGCGGTCGAGGCGCCCGGGGTGCCGCCGGAGACGCGCCTCGAGCTGTTCCGCCTGATGCTGCTCCAGCGCTACGCGGAGGACCGGATCATGGCTCTCTACCGCCAGGGGCGCGTCCCGGGCTCCGTCTACACGGGCAACCAGCAGGAGGCCGTCGCCGCCGGGGCCGGGCTCGCGCTCGGCCCCGACGACGTCGTCAGCCCGCTCAACCGCGAGCAGGCCTGCCACTACGCGCGCGGCGTCACCGTCGCCGACGTCTTCCGCAACTTCCTCGGCA